>JBBDRK010000068.1:0-3104 GCA_040905465.1 Trueperaceae bacterium
CGTCGGCGTTTGGGATGGGGTCGCCGTGAGGGTCGTGAGTGGGGTGCCCGAGCAGGTTTGCCAGTCGTTCGGTGAAGCGGTCGGTAATGGCATGCTCGATGGCCTCGGCTTCTTCATGAACCTCGTCCCAGCCGTAGCCTAGTCGTTCGATCATGAAAGTCTCGAGGAGTCGGTGACGGCGAAGTAGTGCGCAGGCTTGGCGTCGGCCGTAGTCGGTGAGGCAGGCGCAAGTGGAAGTCTGCCCGGACCCACTGGCTCCCATGTTCAAACAGTTGCCTAACAGCGTCGGTCATGCCAGATAGTCCAAAGCATGAGTGCCTCCGTACAGCCCGTCAGCACTGGCGGCGTTCCAAGTTGCATGCGGGACGGATTGTTCGCTCAGTTCGAAGACTATGCAGGAGCCGCTTAGTTCTGTAACCGCCTCAATGCGGCGAAACGCTGCGCCATTAGTTTCAGCGAAGAGGGCGGGACCTCTTAGCTTCGGTAGTGCATCAGCCAAGTGGTGGCTGTGCTGTTCATCGATGGCAGCTACGAGTTGCCTACTGCTCAGTTCTTCAAGTGATCCCACGACCCTGGCCCAAGCGGCAGTACCCATCAGTGCATTCGCTCTCTCGAGCACTACGATGCGCGAACCTATGAACTCGCATCCGCCTGTAACCCTTACGCGCACGTCGGCAAACCTCCAGAGCAATCCTAGTCTTGAACAGGCACTGGCCACAACCAAACCCTGAAATTGGGGTCTTAAGACTTGGCGGTAGTGCCTGCCTGGGCTGTTTCTGCTGATGTACGGCCTAAGGCTCGTCCTTCAGTACCTGGTTCGGGACCGCGAGTCGATGGTGCCCTTTCCTCGGGCGTGGTTGGTAGTGGCCGCCATACCTCCTCGCGGAAGGCGTCTCCATCGAACCGCGGGATTACGTGCACGTAATACGACACGTCCTGCCCTCCAGCCCGGTCGTCGTGCTGCCTGATCCGGGTTTTCGTAGTTCCCGGGGCGTGACGGTACATTCCTCTACTCTAGAGGCAAAACCTTGACTTTATGGCAGGAAATTGAAAGTCTTCTATCTCGAAATAGAGGGTGTGGGATAAGTACACTCAGTAAATCTGCGTTGCATGCACTAAAGGCAAAGTGGATTGGCTATCTGTACCTCAAGCCATGGGGTTTCCTCCAGCGAATAGGGTGCAGAGGTAAGCAGCAAGGAAATTGCCAAGTAAACTTCGCAAGATCAGTGTCAGAACAACTGCGCACAGTTGGACAAGGACAGTCCCTCACGGGCGACAGTTGTCAGTTGCACCTTCACGCCTACAGTAGTTGTAGGTGGGAAGTTCAAACTGGCAATTGGGCAGTTGAGTTGGCACCGAGTTGGCAACGCGTGAGAAGTTGAGTTGGCACCAGCGACCTACCGCTTGTAAGGCAGAAAAATATGATCCCCGGCTGTACTCACTTGTACCTCTGTATCCACCGGCATCGCGTTTCTCTACCCTTAGATGTCTGGACGTACCGCCTTGCACCACCGCGTAAGGCATCGGAGATGGCATCACGCCCGTTGTGCTTAGCGAGTTGGTGGCAAAGCCACTTAGTCGGTCACTACCTGTCCTTCGATCACCCCGCCCACCCATGGTGTCTGACCAGAGTGCCGAGTTCCACTCTGAACCGCCTCTGCTGACCGTTGCTCGGAAATGGAATCAATCCAGGGGACCGTCTGCCCGGCGTAATCGACGAAAGCCTTCTCACCCGCCAAGTGCGTCTGTCGCATCGAGAGGCCCTGGGCCCCCCGCCAGTCGTGGAACAGCTCGCAGAACCTCGTGTAGCGGTACCCATCCCGATGGTTGGCGCGGTACTCCTGCCACAACAGCAGACGCGTCATCCCCTTACGACGCAGCTCCTTATCGATCCGGTCCCAGTCCGGCAGGGGCCGGTCGTCCGGCGCGATGTTCGGCGGTGGCGGGAACAGCAGGACCTCCAGCGTACCGTCATCCACCTCCGGCAGCGGCCACGACAAGCCAGCAGCCTTCGCTCGGCGTTCGTACTCCCCGACCGTGATGCGCGAGATGCTGCAACTCTTCGCCACCTCCCGCGCACTCCGGCGTTGGTCCCACAGTAGCCGCAGGACCTCCTTAATCTTCCGCATCGACAACCTCTTCCTCGGCACCCGCTGACCTCCAATGTAGGCACGGTATGCCCGATCGAATCCCGTACCATCCCCCGGGGAGGGTGGCCGGAATGCCTCGGAAACGGTGGCCGGTTACGCTCGGAAACGGTGGCTGGATAACTTCGGAATCAGTGGCCGGTTTGAGTCGGAATACCCAGGTGTCGCACTGGTGAGCCTCGTGCTCGGGGTGAAGGAGCGGCTGCGCGAGGCACCCGCCCTCGCCCGCACCGCCGAGGTCTTCGGCCACATCTGGGCCGGCCTGCTGCTGGCCAGCGGCATGGTTCAACTGGTCGGTCAGCAAGCCGTCGTCGCCCTCGCCGGCGACGGCCCCGGCACCGCGGCCACCACGTGGGCGTCGGTGAGCATCGTGCAGATCGCCCTCGGCGGGGGCATCGAGATCGTCGGTGCGCTGTGGTTGCTGCTGGTCAGCCTCGCTGCCATCCGCACCCGGGCGTTCCCGCTCGGCCTCGCGGCGCTCGGCACAGCGGTCGGCGTCGCAGGCATGTGGACCCTGCTGCCCGCTGCCGGCGACGGCGCCGCCGTGCTGTTCGGCCTCGGATTCATGGTCTGGTTCGTCTGGGCCGGCGTCAGCCTGCTGCGCGGCTCTACGCCCTCATGATCCTCGGGTTGCAGACCACCGCGCGGTGCACCTCGTCGACCGATGAGGATGCCCGGCGAATCCGGGTCAGCCTCATCAGGTCCGACCATCGGGCCGGCCGCGATGGAGGAGCACAGATGTCACGCACCCGGATCCACAACCTGTCCATCTCGCTCGACGGCTTCGCGACCGGAGAGCCCCAGTCCGCCGAGGCACCCTTAGGCCATGCCGGCCATCGCCTGCACGACTGGATGTTCGGCACCCGGTTCTGGGCGCGGCAGGGCGCCCCCGGTGGCGCAGCGGACGCGAGCGGATCAGCGGGGGTCGACCACGCGTTCGCGGAGCGCCACGGCATC
>JBBDRK010000069.1:0-78531 GCA_040905465.1 Trueperaceae bacterium
AGGAGGTGACTGTCCTCAAGCGGATCAAGGCCAAGCTCGAGGCGCGCGAGAAGGAAGAGTCGTCGCAGGAGGCGATCCCGGCCTGAACGCAAGTCACCCCGCAGGGACGTCGGGAGCCGGTCCATGGGGGCCGGCCCCCGACGGTTTTTTGGCCTGCCGGCGGTTGTTCGCGGCCCCGCTCTGCCCTTTACTCCGAACAAGTATCATCTCCCGTGATGCCCCGACTTCTGCTGCCGCTGCTTCTCAGCGTGCTCCTGTCCGCGTGCGCTCCCCAGGTAGTCAACGAAGACAGCCAGGCCGACCTCCAGGAGTTCGGCCTGGAAGCGTTGCCCATCGCGGAGCGTTTCGTCATCGCCGTGCCCGATTTCTCCGTTACCGCCGGCGCAGTAAAGGTGGGACGCGTGGATCTCTCGGATGAAGGGGAGCAGTTCTACCGTGAGCTCGGCTCGGGTGTCGCCGACATCTTCCTGACCGAAGCCTTCCGCAGCGGCCGATTCCGAATCACCGAGCGGAGCCAGTTGGACGCGGTGCTGCGCGAGCAGAACCTTGCCCTGAGTGGTCGCCTCGACCCCGACACCGCCGCCGACCTGGGCAGGATCACCGGTGCGGAACTGATAGTGCTCGGCTCGTTGACCGAGTTCGCGATCGATACCACCGGCGGTGGCGGCCGGGTGCTCGGCATATTCGGCGGCACTACCGAAACGGTTACGGCGAGAGCCACGGTAGACATCCGCCTGGTCGACTCGGTAACGGCGGAAGTGCTGGCAATCGGGCACGCAACCAGCGAGGTCTCCCAGCGCAACGTGCAGCTCGATATCGGAAACGTGCTGCGGGCGTTGCGTGCCGGGCGTTCAGGCACGACGATCGTCGATCTCGCTGTCAGGAACGCTATTCGCGGCGCTATCAGGGAGGCCGCTACCAGTTTGCCGGTCAAGTAGCCGGTACGGCAGGAATCCGTACGGCGGATGACCGGATCGGCGCGGCAAATCTCCACGGCGCTTTACAGGACCTGTTCTGTACGGATACGATGGCCTCCGGCACGAAAACAGAAGCTTCTTTGCGTTGACGATGGGAGAACTATATATGCGCATACCCCTTTCAATCGTTCTGGCTGCCACTCTGTTCCTGGGTGGAGCGGTGTCGGGCCAGGGCCTTCTTCAGGAGATCCAGGACCGCGGCAGTCTCGTGTGCGGAGTGAACGACCAACTGCCGGGCTTCGGCTCGATCAACGAGCAGGGCGAATACGAAGGCTTCGATGTCGACTTCTGTCGCGCGATCGCCGCTGCCGTGCTCGGCGACTCCGAAGCCGTCGAGTTCCGTCCGCTCTCGGCGCAGGAGCGCTTCACGGCGGTTCAGTCGGGTGAAGTCGACGTCCTGATCCGCAACACCACCTGGACCTCGACCCGTGACACGGACCTCGGTCTGAACTTCGCCCCGACCACCTTCTACGACGGCCAGGGCTTCATGGTTCCGCGCGACTCCGGTGTCGAGAGCCTGCAGGACCTGCAGGGGCTGCGCATAGGCGTGCAGGTCGGCACCACGACCGAACTAAACCTTGCCGACGTTCTCAGCGCGCTGAACGTCGACTACACCCCGGTAACGTTCGAGACCGCCGATCAGTTGGTGGCCGCCTACGACGCCGGCAACGTCGACGCCTGGACCACCGACAAGTCGGGCCTGGCATCGAGGCTCGTCACCCTGCAGGACCCCAGCGCCCACCGGATCATGGACGCCACCATCTCCAAGGAGCCGCTCGGACCGTCGGTGCGTCACGGTGACGACCAGTGGTTCGACGTGGTCAAGTGGGTCGTGTACGGCCTGTTCGAGGCCGAGGAGTTCGGCATCACCTCGGACAACGTTAGCCAGCAGGCGGAAAGCACCCAGAACCCGAGCGTGCAGCGAATCCTGGGCGTGGATCCGAGCGCCGTCGAGGACCTCGGCCTGGAACCGACAGCCATTCGCGACGCCATCGAGCAGGTGGGCAACTACGGGGAGATCTACGAGCGCAACCTCGGCCCCGATACACCGTTCGACATCCCGCGCGGCCTGAACGCGCAGTACTACGACGGTGGTCTCATCTTCGGGATGCCCTTCCGTTGACCTCGATGTCCTGCGCGGCGCACTTTCCGCGCAGGACACCTTTCGGGCGGCTCCCTCGGGATTGCCGCCCGAATTCACTCTTTTGCAATGGTATTTTCGACTTAGCGTGAGCCTCCAAATCGAGCCTCCCCGGATTCCGGTTGCCCGTCCACGCGCGGGAGAGCGCTCATGAGCCGGTACATGACCAGGCCGAAGGGTCCCGGCAACCAGGAGCGGATCCCGTTCTACCGGAACGTCCGCACGCTGGGCGTACTCGCCCAACTTATCTTCGTGGTGATTACCGTCACCGCCCTTTACTACCTGTACCGCAACGTCTCAACCGCACTGGCGTCCTCGAGTCTCACGTTCGGCTTCGGCTTTCTGGACGATCGCGCCGGCTTCGACCTGGGCGAGACCGCCATCCCCTTCGCCAGTTTCGACAGCTACCTGCGAGCGATAATCGTGGGAATGTTGAACACCCTGAAGGTGGGACTTTCCGGGGTGGTGCTCTGCTCTATCCTCGGTGTGTCGGTGGGCGTGATGCGGCTTTCGGCGAACTGGCTGCTTCGTACCCTCGCAACGGCCTATGTCGAGCTGCTGCGAAACACGCCGTTGGCCGTCCAGCTCATATTCTGGTACTACGCGATCATCCTCTCGATTCCGCCCCGCTCCGATAATGCGGTAAGGCTTCCGGGCGATATCTTCCTCAGCCAGATCGGCATCGCATTGCCGTGGCTCTACCCCAGCTATAACTTCGGCGCCTGGCTGCCCTGGCTGGCCGGAGCAGCGGTAGCCGCCGGCGCGCTCTATCTGTGGCGATGTCGCCAGATTGCCCGTGCCGACCGGCCCGGTAACCCCTGGCTCATTCCCCTGGCAGCAGCCGCGATCGTGTCGGGCGCCGGGTTCGTCCTGGTAAGCGCCGGCGCCGACGCTCCGGCGGGCCTGACCGCCGAGGTCTCTCCCGCGCGCGGCGTCGGCCAGACCTTCCTGGACGAGAACGGGGATAGGGAGCGAGGTGCGAGGGAACCGGCGGTACCGTATACGCCGTTGGTCGTTTCGATCTCCCAGGGTCGTGTCCGGACCATCAGCCAGAACCTCGTCGAGTCGCGAGACGCCGTTTACAGCACCTTCCGCTTCCCGCTGGTCGACTCGGACGAGTATGAAAGCGTCTCGGTCGTCATCGACGATCCCGAGGCCGCCGAGCAGTTGTCCCTGCACTTCGACACCTACCCCAGTGTCGGAACCGTTTATCGAGACCTGAACGAAAACGGCGAGTTCGACGAAGGGGAACACAGCTTCGTCGAGGACGGCATAATTCGCGGCTACAACGGCGTGCGCCTGGTGATGGACATCGAAGGTTTCACTCGCCGTGTAGTGTCGGATCGCTCGGGCCAGTTGCGACTGCCGATCTTTACTGCCCCCCCGCTCGAGGACAGCGAAGCGCAAGAAGCAGATCCGGCCGGTGGCGGCGGAGGTGGGGGACTCGGTGCTCTGTTCCAGCCGACCGCCCGCACTACCAGTGTCATCGAGACCGAGCTCGAGCTGCCGATCCCAGGGCCGCTCGTATTGAGCAAGCCGACAGTGCCGCGCAGCAGCTACTTCGGGGGGGCGAGACTGACAACTCCCTTCCTGGCACTGCTGTTGGGATTGGCCATTTACACTTCGGCGTTCGTGGCCGAGATAGTTCGCGGCGGGATCCAGGCGGTGCCTCGCGGGCAACCCGAAGCAGC
This sequence comes from Trueperaceae bacterium, assembly GCA_040905465.1. Lineage (GTDB taxonomy): Bacteria > Deinococcota > Deinococci > Deinococcales > Trueperaceae > DASVCN01. Next base: position 3,810 of record JBBDRK010000069.1, read on the forward strand.
CAAGGCCCTCGGCCTTTCCGGCGGGCAGACATTCTTTCTGGTGGTCTTCCCGCAGGCCCTGCGCATCATCATCCCGCCGATGATCAGCCAGTACCTGAACCTCACCAAGAACTCCTCGCTCGCCATTCTCGTCACCTTCAGCGATTTCTTCCAGGTCTCCAACACCGTCGGAAATCAGACCGGTCAGTTCGTTTCGGTCTACGTGATAATCCTCGCGGGTTACCTGGGACTATCGCTGGTCTTCAGCCTGATCCTGAACATGGTGAACGCCCGCCTGACGCTGGTTGAAAGATGACGGGCCTACCGATGACGAACCTAGAGATCGAGGGCGGAACGATGGCGGACGAAACGATGGCGGGCGGAGAGGTGGCGGGCGAAACGCCGGCGGGCGGAGACATGAGGGTGACGGAATGACGACCGGCCGCCTCCCCCCGCAGAGAGACCGGGGCATGCGCGGTTGGGTGCGGGCCAACCTGTTCGCCACCACCGGGCACACTATCGCCACCGTGCTCGTGGCTGCGGTCGTCCTCTGGGCGGGATTGAACCTGCTCACCTGGGTGATCGGGGCGGCGAACTGGGAGCGCCTGTGGGTGAATCTCAAGCTGTTCGCGGTGTTCCGTTACCCGGTAGACCTGCTGTGGCGGCCGCTGGTTGCTGCCGGTGTGATACTGTTCGCCTTCGGCGCGACCAGCTTCGGGGCGGAAGCGGGCACCGCGCGCATCGTGCGCGGGGCGTTCTGGCAGTTCTGGACCCTGATGGCGTTCCTTACCGTGGTCGCGTTCGTCGCCGGATGGCAGGTAGCCCCCGCATACTTGCTGGCGACTGTCATGGGCATGGCGGGATTCGCCGCCGGCCGCTGGTTGCCGGCAGCATCGACGCATGGCGGCGTGATCTGGCTCGTCTCGCTGCTATCGGTTCCCATCCTTCTATACGGTATCCCGGGACTCTCGGGTGCCATGAGGGTCGTGCCGATTCGCATGTGGGGCGGCTTCATGCTCACGCTGGTACTGACTACCGGCATCGTCCCGAGCTTTCCCATCGGCGTTGCGCTCGCGCTGGGCCGGCGCAGCAAACTGCCTGCCATCAAGTACGTCTGCATCGCGTTCATCGAACTGATCCGCGGCGCCCCGCTCATAGTCTGGCTGTTCGTCGCCAACCTCATGGTGCCGCTGCTCTTCAACATTGGACCCGACGCGGTGCCGTCACTCGGCAAGGCCTATATCGCCCTCACTCTCTTCAGCTCCGCTTACATGGCAGAGAACGTGCGTGGGGGGCTGCAGTCGGTACCGATCGGCCAGAGCGAAGCGGCACGCGCATTGGGCCTGTCGGGATGGCAGACGACGATGCTGATCGTTCTCCCACAGGCGATTCGAGCTGTGATCCCGGCGATAGTGGGGCAGGCTATCGGCCTGTTCAAGGACACCTCGCTGGTGTTCATCCTCAACCTGCAGGACTTCTTCAACGTCCACAACATCGTCGCTCAGCAACCCGCCTCGATCCAGGTGACTGGCGGGATCAGGCTGGAACTGTCCTTGTTCCTGGCGGTGACCTATTTCTTTTTCGCCTACCGCATGTCGGTCGCCAGCCGGCAGCTCGAGCGGCTGATGGGAGTGGGCGAGCGATGATCGAAGCGCCCGTATCGACATTTCGACGGAGGTACCATTCGTGACAGACACAGCAGTCCAGAGCGCCAGCGGGCACGCCCCGGAGGGCGGCGAGCGGATAATCGAGGTCTACGGGCTGAACAAGTGGTTCGGCGACTTCCAGGCGCTGTCGGATATCGACATGTCGGTGAACAAGGGCGAGGTGGTCGTGATCATCGGCCCGTCGGGCTCCGGCAAGTCGACGTTGATTCGCTGCATCAACCGCCTCGAGGAGCATCAGGAAGGGCGTATCGTCGTCGATGGAATCGAGCTGACCGATGACGTCCGCAACATCGACATGGTGCGGCGCGAGACCGGGATGGTGTTCCAGCAGTTCAACCTGTTCCCGCACCTGACGGTTCTCGAGAACATCACCCTGGCGCCGATCCGGGTGCGGAAATGGAAGCGCAGCGAAGCCGAGGAGCGGGCGCGCTACTTCCTGGACAAGGTGGGCATCCCGGAACAGGCCGCCAAGTATCCCGGGCAGCTCTCCGGCGGCCAGCAGCAGCGCGTGGCGATCGCCCGCGCCCTGACGATGGGCCCGAAGGTGATGCTGTTCGACGAGCCTACCAGCGCCCTCGATCCCGAGGTGATCGGCGAGGTGCTGGAAGTGATGGTGGGCCTGGCCAAGGAGGGCATGACCATGTGCGTGGTAACCCACGAGATGGGGTTCGCCCGCGAGGTCGGGGACCGGGTGATCTTCATGGACGCCGGGCAGATCGTCGAAGTCGGCCCGCCGGAGCACTTCTTCACCAATCCCGGCGAAGAGCGCACCAAGGCGTTCCTGTCCAAGATCCTCTAGACCGGCGATTCTTGCCGTGTTCGCCGTCGTCCCCCTTTGAACCTTTCCACACCGTCCGCGGTCGCCGCTGACTAGACTCAGTGGAAGGCTCCGCAGGCGGAGAGTATGCCGCTGCGGTGCGGGAGGAAGGCCGGTCGATGACGGAAGCCAAGGGTCGAGGGTTGAGGATCGCCGACATGTTGCGTCAGATGGTGGCGCAGCGGGCGTCGGACATCCACTTGCAGGCGGGGGCGCCGCCCTACGTGAGGGTAGACGGCAGCCTCAGGCCGTTCGATGGATCGCCCGAACTCACTGCGGCGCAGACCGAGCAGATCGCCTTGGCGATGATGAACGAGGCGCAACGGGATCTGTTCACCCACAGGCACGAGCTGGACTTTGCCTTCAATCTGCCACAGGTGGCTCGCTTCCGCTGCAACGTGTTCCGGCAGCGCTCGGCCGTGGGCGTGGTGATGAGGGTAGTGCAGGACGCTGTTCCCTCGTTCGAGTCGCTCGGTCTGCCGGCGGCCGTCATGACCGACTTCGCCTCGCAGACGCGCGGCCTGGTGCTGGTGACCGGGCCGACGGGTTCCGGCAAGTCGACTACCCTGGCCGCGGCGCTCGACTTCATCAACCGGAAGTTTCCGCGCAACATCATCACGATCGAAGATCCTATCGAGATCATCCACAAGAACCAGCGCAGCCTGGTGGTACAGCGCGAGGTGGGTCTCGACACCGCCGACTTCGTCGACGCAATCAAGTACGCCATGCGCCAGGACCCGGACGTGATCATGCTCGGCGAGATGCGCGACAAGGAGACGGTCGAGGCGGCGCTCACCGCCGCCCAGACCGGGCACCTTGTACTCTCCACGCTGCATACGCTCGACGCCGTGCGCACCGTCAATCGGATCATCGATTTCTTCCCTCCGCACGAGCGCGATCAGATACGCATCCTGCTGGCGGAGTCGCTGCTAGGGATACTCAGTCAGCGGCTGCTGCCGAGGGCCGACGGCCCGGGTCGCACCGTCGCGCTCGAAGTGCTGGTGAACACGCCGTTGATCCGCGACTACATCAAGGACTCGGACAAGACCGGGCTCATCAAGGAAGCATTGCAGGACGACAACATCCGCGGCATGCAGACGTTCGACCAGCACCTCGTCGAGCTCTATCTGACCAGGAAGATCACGATGGAAGACGCCTTGGCGATGGCCACCAGTTCGCACGAGTTCAAGCTGATGGTGACACAGCGCCAGGGCGGCGAGGAGCAGGCGGCCGCGTCCGACACCGGGTTCATCAAGCGCCGCTAGGCGAGGTTCAGCGGCCGGTTGGGCTCGGCGTCAGCCGACTCGTGCCGCCTGCGGCGACCTGGCGGACAGCTCGCGCAGAACCGGCCTCAACTCCCCGGCGAGGTACAGCGATCCGCCGACGACCAGCAGGCGACCGGCGGCACACGCTTCGAGCGCCGCCGCCAAGGCGGTACGCGGCTCGGCCAGGAACGTCCGGGTAGCGCTCGGTGACACGGTGATAGGTTCGCCCCCGGCTGTCGTTACGAACACCCTCAGCGCGGCGGGCTCGAGCGCCTGCAAGGTCGCTTCGCCCTGCTTGCGCCGCAGTGAACCGAACAACAGCACGTAGTCACGGCCGGCCCGTTCGGCCAGCGCCGCTGCCGCCGCCGGGTCGTGTGCCCCGTCGAGGAGGACCTCGACGGGGCCGACGCGAAACCGTTCGCCCCGGCCGGGCAGCGGAGGCGTCTGGAGGCCGGCCGCCAGCGCCGGTTCGTCGACTCCTCCCGCCAGGCGGATAGTAGCGGCGGCCAGCCGCTGGTTTCGGCGTCGCACCGGATCGCTTTGGACCGCCATTCCGGACGGAAGTTCGAACAGGTCGCTCGCGGGCCGGTCGATATGCAACCTGGCGCCACGGCGTCGTGCCGCTGCGGCCAGGACCTCGAGCACCTCGGGCGGCTGCACGGCGCTGGCTGCCGGTACGCCGGCGCGGATCGCCGCCGATTTGTCGAGCGCGATATCCGCCAGGCGCGGTCCCAGCGTCTCCAGGTGGTCCAGGGCGACCGGGGTGATGGCGACGGCGGCAACGCCGGTAATGACGGCTGTCGCGTCGTGCAGCGCTCCTACGCCCGCCTCGACGGCCGCAAAGGCGACGCCCAGGCGCTCGAAATGATCGAGAGCCAGCGCCAGGCACAGTTCGAAGAACGCCGGGGTGAACGGTAGCCGGGAGCTGCGGACGCGCTCCACGAAAGAGACCACCTCCGCCCGGCCGATCGGTTCGCCGTCGACCGCTATGCGCTCGCGAAAGTCCTCGACGTGAGGGGAGATGAAACGGCCGCTGCGCAGGCCCGCGGCCGAAGCCGCGGCAGCCGACATCGCCGCCACGGTGCCCTTGCCGTTGGTGCCTACCACGTGAACAACATGCCCGGGCAGAGACAGCCCGAGCGCATCGATCAGCCGGCTCATTCTCAGCGGGTCGCGAGGCGCGTCGCCGCGGGTCTGCCGGTAGAGCCAGTCGAGGCTCTGCCGATAGGCGATCTGGAGATCGAAGTCGTTCGTGTTCGTTCCGGTCATAATCCGCTCAGGATAATATCGGCGGCAGAAGTCTGAGTCGGCCGATCAGCGGCGCCGACGGCGACGGCGCCGCCGCTTGCCCTGGCGTGGACGGTCGCTTTCACGAACCGGCATTGCGTCTTCCTGCGCCACCTTTACCAGAAGAGCGTCGAGCGGCTGTCCCTCCACTCGCTGGCTCATCTGCAGTATCGCGTGCGGCTCGTCGACCTCCACATAGACGTAGGCGTTGCCGGGATGCAGTCGGTATGCGTGCGCCCGGCGCTTTCCCAGGGCGGTATCGAGCTCGGTGGTTCCCAGGTAGAGCACGGTGACATCCTTGCCCAGCATGGGGATGCGCAGCGGCTCGTCGGACGGCGCCAGGCTACGCAATTCGTTCAGGAGCCCGAGTGGGTCCCGGTACGGCCGGATGTAGGGGACACTCGCCTCGTCGCCCGACCCACGCGATGCCCGCACCAGCCCCTGAGTGACGTCGAAGACTACGTCGTACACGCGGTTCTCCCCGCGCCGTTCGGTGTCCTCACGAAAGCCCAGCGAAACGTGGTGGCGCCGCTGTACCCTGCTCACCTGTGTCGTTGTCAGTTGCCCCAGGCCCCCTTGCAGCATGAGCCGGCCCTCGAGTTGAGTGATCTGGCCGCGATGCTCGGTGCGGAGCACATGCGTTCCCACGGGAGTGCCTCGCAATGAGATCCGGTAGCTGCAGACTTCCACCGCCATGGCCGAGGCTACCACGCCCTCCACCGCCTCGGTCAGCCGGCGAGCGACCGACCGGCGTTACAGACGCGCCCCCGGCCCGCAACTAGGGTGACCTGTGAGAGGCTCGACACGAGCGGGCGGATGCGAGGGGGATGGCAATGGCTCGAGCGAAACCGGCACGGGTAGTTGTGATAACGGGAGCTTCGGCCGGGGTAGGACGGGCCACGGCCGTCGCGTTTGCGCGAGAAGGCGCGAGTGTCGCGCTGCTGGCTCGCGGCGCGGCCGGACTGCAGGGAGCCCGCGATCAGGTCGAGAGCTCGGGCGGCCGGGCGCTGGCCATCGAGGTCGACGTAGCCGACGCCGATGCCGTGGAGCGGGCGGCCGATCGGGTCGAGGAGGAGCTCGGTCCGATCGATATCTGGGTCAACAACGCCATGCAGTCGGTGCTCGCCCCGGTCGAGTTGACTCGGGCCGACGAGTACCGACGGGTTACCGAGGTTACCTATCTCGGTACCGTGCACGGCACGCTGGCGGCGCTACGCCGGATGCGGCCCCGAAACAGTGGCGTGATCATCCAGGTCGGCTCGGCGCTCGCATACAGGTCGATACCGCTGCAGTCCGCCTACTGCGCCGCCAAGCACGCCACGGTCGGCTTTACCGACTCGCTGCGGTCGGAACTCATCCATCAGCGCAGCGCCGTCGCGCTCTGCGCGGTGCATCTTCCGGCACTGAACACACCGCAGTTCGGCTGGGTGCGCAGCCGCCTTCCGCGCAAGCCGCAACCGGTACCGCCCATCTATCAGCCGGAGGTGGCGGCCAGCGCGATCGTCTGGGCCGCACGAAACCCGCGGCGCGAACTGTTCGTGGGTGGCCCGACGTTCAAGGCGATCCTCGGCAACCGGATCGCTCCGGGTTTTCTCGATCGCCTCCTGGCACGGCAGGCCTGGCAGGGCCAGCAGCACGATGGCCTGGCCGACCCCGACCGGCGCGACAACTTCTACTCGCCGCAGGACGAAAGGGAAGACCGTGGAGCGCACGGCACCTTCGGCCAGCGCTCCCGCGCTTCCAGCCCGGCGCTGTGGCTCGTCAAGCACCGGCGAGGTTTGCTCGTCGGCACGGTCGCGGTGGCTTCGGCGATTTCAATCGCCGCGCTGATGGTCAGTCGCCCGGCAGTGCCGATCTCCCCCCACCGAACAGCCGAGCGGCCTCGCCTGCCGGCAACGGCCTACTGAACAGGAATCCCTGCCCCTCGTCGAAGCCGGAGCCGGTGAGGAAGCGCAACTGGTCCTCGCTCTCGATTCCCTCGCCTACCACCCGCAGGTGGAGGTTCTTGCCCAAGTCGACCACCGCCCTGAGAATGGCGGCGTCTTCGTTACCGGCGCCGTGGTCGACCAGGTCGCGTACGAAATTGCGATCCACCTTCAGGGTGTCCATCGGCAATCGCTTGAGGTAACTCAGCGACGAGAAGCCCTTGCCGAAGTCGTCGATGGCCAGAAATACGCCGAGCCCCTTCAACGAGTGCAATAGCTGGATGGTCTCATCGCGGGTTCCAACGGTGGCGCTCTCGGTAATCTCCAGCTCCAGGCAGCCTGGTTCCAGCCCCGACTCCCGCAGTACCCGCTCGACCGTCTCCATGAAGACCGGCGCCTCCAGCTGCTTGGCCGAGAGGTTCACGGCTATTCGCCCGATGGGCACTCCGGCTCGCTGCCAGGCTACTGTCTGCCGGCAGGCCTCGGTGAGCACCAGTTCCCCCAGCTTCCGGATGAGGCCGGTCTCCTCGGCCAACGGGATGAACAGGTCCGGGAGGATGAGGCCGCGCTTGGGATGTTGCCAGCGCACCAGCGCCTCCAGGCCGGTGATCTTCAGGTGCGTCAGGTCGAGTTGGGGCTGGTAGTGCAGCACGAATTCGTTGCGATCGAGCGCCCCCCGGAGGTCGCGTTCGAGGTTGAGTCGTTCAACCGCTTCCAGGTCCATCGCCGGAGTGAAGAAGCGGTAATGCCCCTTGCCGCTCTCCTTGGCGAGGTACATGGCCAGGTCGGCGTGTTTGAGCAGGTCGTCCAGGTCGTGGCGGTCGCCGTCCGACATGGCGATTCCAACGCTGGCGCTGAGCGTAACGCCCTGCCCGTGAAGCTCGAAGGGTTCGGACACCCGCGTCAGGATCTTTTCGGCCACCTTGGCGGCGTCCTCCGGTGCATCTATCGCCGGCAGCACCACCACGAACTCGTCGCCGCCCAAGCGGGCGACGGTGTCCTCGTCGCGAACGCTCTCCAGGATGAAGTGAGAGGCAGCCTGCAGCACCTGATCGCCGAACTCGTGTCCCAGGGAGTCGTTGAGCACCTTGAAATTGTCGAAATCCACGAACATCACGCCTACGGATCTTCCCACGCGGCGGGCGTGAGCCAGGGACTGCCGCAAGCGGTCGCGAAGCAGGGTGCGGTTCGGCAGGCCGGAGAGCGGGTCGAAGAACGCCAACTGCTTGAGGCGCTCGGTCATCTCCTTCTGGGAGGAGATATCGCGCGAGATGCTAACCAGATGGGGCTCCCCTTGCCACATAACCAGTGTGGTCGAACCCTCCACCCAACGCCAGGCTCCGGCGGCGTCGCGCATCCGCATCTCGAAATGCTCCATCGCGCGCCAGTGGCGGAATCGTTCGCGATCCTCGGGATGGATGAGTTCGAGCGGGCCGCTCGTCAGCAGGTCCTCTTCCGAGTATCCGAGCACCGTCTGGTGCGAGGGGCTCACATACACGTAGCGGCCTGCCATGTTGGTCATGGCGATCAGATCGCGGGCATTCTCGGCTATCAGCCGGAATCGTGCCTCGCTCTCGCGCAGTGCTTCTTCGGCCGCGCGGCGCGCGCGGCGCTCCTCGGCCTCACGGAGAGCTCGGTTCACGGCCGGTCCCAACAGATTGAGACGGTTCTTGTTGACATAGTCCACAGCCCCGCTCTTCAGGAGGGCCACTGCCGCTTCCTCGCCGATGGCACCGGAAACGACGATGCAGGGGATGTCGGCGTCGCACGAGGCCAGCACCTCCATTACCCCCCGTGCGCTGAAGTTCGGCATGGCATGGTCGGTCAGGACGAGGTCCCAGGCACAGTCGTCGAGAGCCCGTTCGGTGGATTCCCGGTCTTCGACACGCTTGGTGTCGAGCTCGAATCCGTTACGGCGCAACTCCAACTCGATCAGGTCGGCGTCGTCCACCGAGTCCTCCACCAGCAGCGCCCGCAGTGCCCCCGCGCTCGTGATCATGGACCCTGGTTCACGAGGAGCCAGTAGACGCCCAGCTGCTTCACGGCTTCGGTGAACTCGTCGAAGTCGATCGGCTTCTGCACATACGAGTTGGCGCCACTGGAGTAACTCTCCACCACGTCCTCATCCTGTTCCGACGTTGTCAGCATTACTACCGGGACCATCCTGGTGGTCTGGTTCTCCCGCATCATCCTGAGCACCTGGATGCCTGACAGCTTGGGCAGGTTTATGTCTAGCAGCACGAGTTGGGGAAGGTCATGCGGGTCGCGGTCGGAATAGGGGCCGCGTGCGAACAGGAAGTCGAGAGCTTCGGCCCCGTCGCGCACCACCTTGATATCATTGGCGATGTTCTGTTTGGCCAAGGCGCGCATAGTGAGATCGATGTCGTCCTGATTGTCTTCCACCAGGAGGATATAGCCGCCGTCGCTGTTCATGCGTTGCTCCCGGCGCCGTCCGCGGCCCCGGCAACGCGCCGGGACCTGACAGACCGACGCGTCCCGTTGAGTTCGCGCCGGCAGGCCGGCAACGGTCTCGACCGGACACACTCGAAGAGTGCTTCCGCTCCTGTATCGCGGTTCAACCTGGCCCCCCTGCTTTCGACGCCGCTACGCCTCGATTCCTGCGTCCCTCGCTTTTACGTTAGCCTACGCTCATGACGGGCACAAGGACGTGCGCACCAATGAGGCGCCTGGCGGCTACCGGCGCTCTGCTGCTGCTCGGCGCATGCCTGCCCATTCCCGACCTGCAGGTCGACCTCAACCTGGCGCCTCCGTCGTACCGCGCTCCGCTGGGTGACGTGCGAGTGGACTACGTGGTGCGTCCCGGGTTTACCGAGCGCCATACGCCCGCCCAGCTCAACCGGACCGCCTACCTGCGTTATCGGCTTGACGACGTGCCCGATACCATCGTGCTGCTGGTGCCGGGCATCTTCGGTGGTGCCGCCAGCTTCGACGCCCTCGCCCGACAGTTGGTGGCCAGCAGCCCGGGCGTTGAGGTCTGGGCGCTCGATCGCAGGGCGAACCTGCTCGAGGATCGTTCGGCGATGCGCCAGAGTCTGGCCGCGAGCGATCCATATATCGCCTATCGCTACTACATCGAAAACTGGGGACGCACTGGAGGGTTCAGCCCTCCGGGCATCGAGGAGATGTTCTATCTGCGTTACTGGGGGCTTCAGGTGCACCTGCATGACCTCCACCGCGTCGTGTTGGATGCCAGAGCGCGCGCGCCGCACCTGATCCTGGGCGGGCACTCGTTGGGGGCGGCCCTGGCCAGCCTCTACGCGGCGTTCGACGCTGCGCCGAATCAGCAACGCCGTTACGGCTACCAGTTCCTCGATGGACTGGTGCTGCTCGACGGCTCGTTGGGACGCACCGGCGGATTCGCCAGGGAGGACATCGGTTTTGCCGTAGGCCCACTGCGTCTGGCCCCATCGGCCAGGGAGCTGGAGGCGGGTAGTGGGGCGCCTTACTCGAACTCGGTGATCAGCCCACGCTTTCAGATCGAGCGGGAGGTGGCCGCGCTGCTCGGCCGTCTGGCTCCCGAGGAGTCTGCTCCTGCGGGCATGAGCGATTTCCCGGTCAGCAACAAGGCTCTGGTAGGGGTGCGCAACGATGACGAATACGGCCCGGTGCCTATCTTCAACGCAACCCTCGGCCACGCAGTGGGAGCCGAATTTCAGGGCAACCTGGGAGCGGTGATCCTGGGCGGGCTAGAGGGGCTGCGGTCGCGGAGCGTGGTGGGCGTGGCCGACGGCTTCGAGCGGGTAAGCTGGGCGTCCGGCGATCCCCAGCGCGAGCGAACCGATCTCGAGGCATTCATTCGCGCCTGGACCCTGGCCGATACCAATTTCGCCGAGTGGTACTTCCCGTTGCGGCTGGCGCTCGACATGACCTTGCTCGACCCGGCCCTGGAGGATGTCGCGGGATTCCTTCCCAATCGGCTGGTCACGGTCCCGACGCTGTCGTTGGGAGCGGGCCGGGGGTTGCTGCCGAGCCTCAACGGCATGCGAACCTACGCCAATATCCGCTACGGCTCGCCGATAACCGTTTACGTGCTGCCCGGGCTCACCCATATCGACATAATTACGGCACGAGCGAATCCGGTGGTGCCGATCCTGCAACGCTGGATCGCCTTTTTCACCAGCGCGCCGAATTAGGGCAACGCAGCGGGGACGGCCGGGCGCTCGGCCGAAGCCGACGCCTTTCCCGTACACTTAGCAACATGCTCGACCTGCGCTACATCCGGGAGAATCCCGAGACCATCCGCCGCGCCATCCGTGCAAAGCAGTTGCCCGACGCCCTGGCAAAACTCGACAAGCTCATTCTCATAGACGAGGAGTACCGCCTGCTGCGACAGGACCTCGAAGAGAAACAGGCACGGCGTAACGTCGCCAGCAAGGCCATCGGCGACCGCAAGAGGCGGGGTGAGGAGGCCGATGAGCTCATCCGCGAGATGGGCTCGCTGGCCGCCGAGGTCAAGCGCCTCGAGGAGAAGAGCAAGGTACTCGGAGCCCAGGTACAGGAGCTTCAGCTCGAGATCCCCAACCTGCCGCACGAGAGCGTGCCGTACGGGGAGAGCGAACACGACAACGTGGTGGTGTTCGAACGTGGCGATGCGCCGCGTTTCGACTTCGAGCCGAAGCCGCACTGGGACCTGGCGGTGGAGCGGGGCTGGCTGGACCTGGAGGCCGGGGTGAAGATCACCGGCGCCGGCTTCCCGGTATTCCGGGCAAGCGGCGCACGGCTGATTCGGGCGCTGGAGGGCTGGTTCCTCGACTGTGCCCGCGAGAGCGGCTACGAGGAGGTGATCCCACCGCTACTGGTGAACGCCCAGTCGGCCCGGGCCACGGGCCAGCTTCCCGACAAGGAGGGGCAGATGTACCGGGTAGAGGACGGCTTCTACCTGGTGCCGACTTCCGAGATCTCGCTTGCCAATCTCCACCGTGACGAGATCCTCGACGAGGAACTGCTTCCTATTCGCTACGTGGCGCTCACCCCGTGCTTCAGGCGAGAGGCCGGCTCCTACGGCAAGGAAGTGCGGGGCATCAACCGGGTCCACCAGTTCGACAAGGTGGAGGTCGTGCAGTTCGCGCGACCGGAGCGTTCTTACGATCTTCTCGAGGAGATGACCGAGATGGCCGAGAACCTTCTCGGTCGTCTGGGCTTGCGTTACCGGCGATTACTGATGTGCACCGGCGACATGGGCTTCACCCAGGCCAAGAAGTACGATCTGGAGGTGTGGAGCGCGGGCCAGGGCCGCTGGCTCGAGGTCTCCAGCGTCTCGAACATAACCGAGTTCCAGGCGCGCAGGCTGCAGACGCGTTTTCGTCCTGGCGGCGCGGCCGGGCAGGGTCGCCCGGAGATGGTTCACACGCTCAACGGTTCCGCTCTGGCGTTGCCGCGAACGTTTGCCGCGTTACTCGAGCACTACCAGTGCGAGGATGGAAGCGTCACGGTTCCCGAGGTACTTCGCCCGTATGTCGGGACCGACGTGCTGAGTTGAAGCGTGTGCCGAACCTCCGCGGTTTCCTGTGCTGAGCGGCTCGCGGTCAGCCGTCTTCCTCTACCGTTCGCGGCACCTTGAAAAACCCTGCCTCGGTCTCGACTCCCAGCGCCAGTGCCGTGCTTCGCGGGAGCGACTCACGCGTCTCGTCCTCGCGCAGCACATTGCTGAGCGGCACCGGGCGAACGAGTTCCTCGACGCCTTCGGTGTCGAGCCGGCTCAGCGAATCGAAGTAGGCTAGAACCGCGCCCAGGTCCTCCCGCACCGACTCCCGTTCACCGTCGTCCAGGGCGATTCGGGCCAAGGTCTCCAGATGGGCCAGTTGTTCATCGCTGATGCTCACGGAGGGAGTCTAGCACGGTCTTGCAAGGCCGCCGGCGGCCTCTCCGGGGCCGGTTCAGCGGTAGAAGAGCAGGCCCAGGTGGTAGAACGCGACCACCACCAGCAAAGCCGGCAGCATCGCGGCGATACGGAGCCTACGCACCTGGAGCAGGTCGAGACCCAGCCCGACGATCATCAGACCGCCCACGCCGTTGACCAGGAGCACGCGGGGATCGCTGGCGGGTTCCGGTACCAGATTGGCGAAGAGGCCCGCACCAAGCGACAACCCTCCCTGATAGACGAGCACCGTCACGGCCGAGAAGAGCACGCCGAAGCCGAAACTGGCGGCCAGCGCCAAGGCGGCGATTCCGTCCAGCGCGGACTTCAGCAACAGGAAGCCGTTGTCGCCGGACAGCCCGTTCTGGATCGAGCCGATGAGCGTCAGCGGGCCCACGCAGAAAAGCAGGCTGGCGCTGACGAAACCCTGGGTAAAGGTGCCGTGGCCACCGAAGCGCCGCTTGAGCGCCTCCCCCAGTCGCTCGAGGGCGTCGTCCAGCCGCCACCACTCGCCCAGCGCTCCGCCCGTGGCCAGCGCGGTGAGCCCTACGATCAGCCCGGGAGGGGTGGTTACCCGGGTCAGGTCGAGAGCGTTGATCACGCCCACCAGTACGGTCGTGAGGCCGAGCGTCTGCACCACCGTCGCCACCACCCGCTCGGGCAGCCGGTCGCGCAGCAACAGGCCGAGCGCCCCGCCCGTGAGCACGGCGACGACATTGAAGACCGTTCCCGAGGTCTGTTCGAACGGGGTCAATCCTCTTCCGCCTGGGTGCGTCCGGTGAGTACCAGAACCGTGACCAGCAGACCAGCCAGCAGCGGCAGGCCGACCAGCCAAACCAGCCACGTTCCCAGCCCCCCCTCGCCCGACGGCGGCAACAGCAGCTGCAGATCCACGGCGCTGCTTCCGCCCACGCCCAGGTTTCCGGCGGCGCTCGACTCGCTTTCGCCATCGACGACCTCGACGAGCGTTAGTCGGTAGACACCTTGTGGCCGCGCCGCTATCCGGCCACGGTACTCGCCGGAACCGGGCTCGGCGATCAGAGGCTCCGCCAGCGCGAGCGCCCGGTCAGGGAGCGTTCCGTCCTCGGCCTGCTCGTCGACCGCCGTTTCCGCGTCATCGTCGACCTGGGCCACGAGATTCACGTCGCTGACCTCTCGATGCGAAGAGTCCGTCAGATGGACGCGCAGCTCGAATGCTTCGCCGGCAACGGGCATGGCGGGTCGCGTGGTGACATGGGCGAACAGCAACGACTGATGCGCCGAGGCGAAGCAGAGCAGCGTCGAGGCGGCGAGCCAACCGAAGACCGGTTGGAACGGGCGATGCCTGCCTGGAGGTCGATCGAGTGACAGTTTCATGCTCAATCAGCCCCTTCTTCCACCAGCCGCCATAGCCACTCCCGGGCGGTTAGTCCGCTCGACCGAATTTCCGCGGCCGCGTCGCGGCCGAACCAACGGTAGTGCCAGGGCTCATAGGCGTAGCAGGTGACCGCCTCGCGGCCTCGGGGATAGCTCATGACGAAGCCGAAGCGCCAGGCGTTGGCCTGCAACCAGGTTCCCTCGGGCGTCTCCGCCCAGTCGGCCAGGCCCCACGGAGCAGGGCCGCCTCGGGTGCGCAGGTCGATTGCGGTGCCGAGCTGGTGCTCGGAATGGCCGGGGCGCGCGCTCGTCAACAGGGCCTGCTCGCGACCCTGGGCCCGGACCCAGCCGCTGAACACCTGCTCCTGGTACTCGAACGACCGGTAGGCGCTCTGTAGCTCGAAGAGCACACCGGCCCGCCCGGCCGCCGACAGGAGCTCGGCGAGGTCCGCCACTGCCGGGGCCCTGAGGGTGCGGTCGTCGGCGAGGCCGGCTTGCCGTACCGATACCAGGTCGGCGGGCACGAACTCCTCAGGAAGGCGGAACCTGGTGTCGACGAGGGCGAAACGCCATTGATCCCCGGCACTTACCGGTGTCGGCTGGTCGGCATAGACGCACGCCGGAGGCGCGGCCGCCGTCGCCGGGTGGGCCAGCACGCCCAGGCAGACGGACCCGAGGGCCCAGTGGCCGATGGTGCCGAACAGGGGCGGACGCAGGCGCAAGCGCATGGCAGCCACAGTACCGCAACCTGCTCGCATCGGATCGCTCGGGCCGGCTCCGCCGTGGCCGGCGACCGGGCATGTTGCCGCGCCGGCAGGCCGGTCGCGCCCATGAGCCGGCCACGTCAGCCGGCGGCGTCCGAGGGTGTCAGGACAGACTCGTGCAGGACGACATGACTGGCACCTTTCGGGCTCAACTGGCTGTGAAAGAGCTGCACCGAGTCGACCGGCCAGGAAACCGGCTCGACCGGCCGCTCACCGCTCAGCAGGGCGGCCATGCGCGTGCGGCCTTCCTGGCCGATCCGGCGGACTCGGCCGAGTGTCAAGTGGGGCCTGAAGGCGACTTCCGATGGCGGCGTGCCGGTTCGCTGGAGAGCGCGCTCGAGCTGCGCTTGCAGGTGCCCCAGCTCTTCGGTCTCACCGGTTACCCCCAGCCACAGCACGGCCGGTCTGGCGGGACCGGGGAACACTCCGAAGCCGCCGGTGCGCAACATGAACTGCCGCGTGCCGCGAGCGGCGGAGTCGACTGCGAAGCGCCAGTTCGCCAGCCCTCGTTCCGGGACGTCCCCCAGGAATCTCAGGGTCAGATGGCTTCGCGCGAGTTCCTGCCAGCGGACATCTGCATCGGTCAGCTCGTCCGCCAGCGTTTCCTGTGCCGCCCTCAGGACCGCGCGGACTTCGTGTGGGATCGCCAACGCCACGAACAGCCGCACGCTCAGTGGCCGCCCAGCCGGCCCCGCTGCTCGAGGAACGCCGTTATGCCCTCCTCGAGCAGTGCCGCTACCCGGTCGGGGCGCCGCAGCAGTTCTCTGTCCGATGGGTGACTCAGGTAGCCGATCTCCACGATAGCCGCCGGTGTCCTCCTGGCCACGCTATGGCGAAAGCTCCCGTTGAAGGCGTAGTACTCCAGCATGTCGCCGGTGACGTTCGCGTCGTCGTCCGGAAGCGACGAGCCGGCCAGGTAAGCACTGTCCAGAGCTCTCTTCAGCCGCTCGTCCCAGCGGTTGCGCACCGGCCGGAATACAGCGCTCTTGTAGCCGCGCCGGCCTGGTTCGAGACTGCTGTCGGCGTGGATCGCCACCACCAGCTCGGCTCGGTAGCGCGGCGGAACGGTTGCCGGCAGCAGGTCGACGGCGATTCCACGCCTCTCGAGTCTTTCCGCCAGTGCGGCGGCGACTGCCCGGTTGACGTCGACCTCCTGCATGCCGCCACCCAAGCCGCCGGTGGAGACTCGCAGTCGAGCCAACTCCTCGGGATGCGCCTCGGCATCGAGATGACCGACCTGCAGTCCGATGCGGGGAGGTCCGAGGACCAGGTTTCGGAGGCGCTGGAACCCATTGCCCGCCGCCTGTCCGGTGCTCTCGGCCAGCGATTCGGTCCGAGTGGGGTGGTTCAGCGCAAGCAGCACGGTGCCGGCGATCAGCAGGAGCGCCAAAAGCAGTATTCGGCGCGTTACCGAGCCGGAACGCGTGGCCCTGGAAGCTTGCATGACAAGAGCTTACCGAAAGCCGGGGCTGTCAGATTCGTTCGTTGGTGAGCCAGAAGACGATGTGCTCGTTTACGTTCTCGATATGGTCGCCGAGACGCTCGAGATAGCGGCCGACGGCGAGTAGCCTGGTGGCGCTGTCGATCTTGCTGGGGTCTTCGATCATGTAGCTCAGCAGTTCGCGTTGGATCTGCTCGTAAAGGTCATCTATCTCGTTGTCCATCGCCAGCGCACGTCGCGCGGCGTCCGCGTCCGACTCGGTCAGGGACCGGATCGTGACCTCGAGCATCGATCCCAGGATCGTGAGGATGCGGTCCATGTCCAGGTATTTCTTCATGGGCGGTTGGCCGGAGAGCACCAGTGCCGCTCGGGCCACATGCACGGCGTAGTCGCCAGCGCGCTCGATGTCCGCCAGTGCCCGGTGCATCGCACCCAGGAAGCGGAGGTCCCGCGCTGCCGGCTGCCGGCGCGCGATGACCGTAAGTATTCTCCGTTCGAGCGTCTCCTGCAGCCGGTCTATCCGCTCGTCCGTCTCGATGCAGCGCTCGCCGGCCGTGGTGTCGGCATCGATAAGCGCGGATCTGGCCAGCTCGCACTCCTCGCGCACGAGACTGAGCATGCGTACGGCCTCGGCGGCGATCTCCTGGAGATCCTGGTCCAGAGCGGTCATACAGGGGGAGAGTAGCACACGCTCGAGAAGGTGCCGACGCCGGTCGTCGGTCTAAAATAGGCCCCGTGGGCGCGATGCGCCCGGTCTGGAGGAGTTCTCATGTCGGCTGTCATCCTCGTGGTCGAGGACGAGCCCGCGGTGCGGGAATTGGTCACGTTCCACCTCGAGCGCGGCGGGTTCACGGTTCGCGCGGCCGAGGATGCCGAGCAGGCCTGGCCGCTGCTCGCCGACAGCGACCTGCTGGTTCTGGACCGCATGCTGCCCGGCGCATCGGGCGAAGAGCTGCTGCGTCGCCTGCGCCGGGCCGACGGCTCGCGCCTGCCGGTGCTGATGCTGACTGCCCGCGGAACTGAACTCGACCGGGTCGAGGGGTTGGAAGCAGGCGCCGACGACTATCTGGTAAAGCCGTTCAGCGCCGCCGAGCTGGTGGCCAGGGTCCGGGCGCTGCTGCGCCGCACAGCGCCGGTGAGGTCACACACGGTCGGCGAGCTCACTGTCGACGAGTCGAGCGGTACGGCGCGCCTGGCGGGCAATCCCGTTCCGCTCACCCGCCGTGAGTTCGAGCTGCTGGCCTTCCTCATCGCCAGCCGCGGCCGCATCTACAGCCGCCGTGAACTGCTCGACCGGGTTTGGGGCGAGGAGTTCCTGGGGACCGAGCGGACCGTCGACCAGCATGTGGCCCAACTCCGCTCCCGTCTGGGAAACGAGTTGATCGAGACCGTGCGCGGGCGGGGATACCGGTTGGCCGGTGGCGAGTAGTCCGGTCGGCTGGGCCGACGCCCTGAACGAGGGCGTGGTGCTGGTGTCCGGGTCGACCGTGCGCTGGCTCAACCGGCGGGCGGCCGAGCTGTTGGACGTCGACCGCGAGCGGGCGCCGGGTTCGCCGCTCATCGCGGTGTTGCGGGACCACCGGCTCGAGCGCGTGGCACTGGTCGGCGGGGCGCCGGTCGAGGTGATTACCGGCGGCCGTACCCTGGCGGCAAGGGCGATTGCGGACGGACTGCTGCTCACCGACGTCAGCGAGATCCGGCGCGCCCGCGAGAGCGCGAGAGCCCTCCTGGCGGTCCTGTCGCACGAACTGCGCACGCCGGCCACAACCATTCGTTCGGCGCTGGAAGCGCTCCATTTCGATCTGGGCGACGAGCAACGGGCGCGCTTCCTGGCACACGCCGAGGACGAGTGCGACCGGCTGGGCCGCTTGATCGAGGACCTCACGGTGGACAGCGCGCCCCCGCGGCAACGGCGTCTGGAGCTGCCGTCACTGGTGGAGCGGGCCGCCCGAATTCTAGCTTCCCGCCTCCAGGAGCGGGAGGTGCGGCTGCGAAGCGAGGTGCCGGCGTTGCTGGTATGGGCCGATGAGGACAAGCTGTTGCAGGTCCTGCTCAATCTGCTCGAGAACGCCGCGGTTCACGGTCCGGCCAATTCCGAGGTGGTCGTTCAGGCGCGGCTCGACAACGAAGCGGAGCCCGCTCGCCTGCTCGTGCGGCAGGAGGACGGCCTCGGCCAGGGCGGCGCCAGGAACAGCGTCATGAACGGCGTCATGAACGGCGTCATGAACAGCGGAGCAACGGTGGTGGTTCGGGTGGTCGACCGAGGGAGGCCGCTCGCGGAAGGCGCCTTTTGCGAGCTGTTCGAGCCGCACGCTCGCGGACGCCGTACCGGTAACAGAGACGGTAGCGACACGAACGGCAGCGGCGGCACCGCCTCCGGCAGGGGCAGCGGCATGGGACTCTATATCGTGAGGTCGATCGTGGAGCGCTGGGGCGGCACTGCCTGGGGCCGACCGCTGGCGGACGGCAACGAGTTCGGCTTCACCGTGCCATCGTCTTCGACTTAGCGGAAGAAAGGGTCTAGCCGCCGGAGCGCTGTCTCGACCGCCGTCTTCGCCGCGGCCCGAGCGGCACGTCCGGAATCTCGGAGTGTCCCAGTTCGCGACGGCGTGCGCTGCGCCGTGCCGTCAGTGGTCCTATCACGACGTTGTCGTCGCCTTCCGCGAGATAGATGTTGCTGTCCGGGAAGAGTCTTCGGTAGCCGTTGGGGGTGATCATCACCAGCAGGAATGCGGACGCCAGAACGCCCATCCAGGGTGCCGAGTGAGTGGCGAGCAGATTTGCCGCTTCCAGGTTTCCGAATTGCCACTGCCTGAGGGCGAGACCGGCCGTTGCCCATGCGAGCGTGTAGGCGATGACGGCGTTTACCGGCCCGGCCCAGCGGTGCTCGCGGGGCGAGGGGTAGATGGCCAGCCAGCCGACCAGGGCCAGCTCGAGCCCGAGCACGGCTTCGCGGGCGGCCGGCAGCGCGCCTTGGGCGCCGAACGAGGCGAAGAGGGCGGCGACCACCAGTCCCGGCGTGGGACCGTAAGCCATCGCTGCAAGCACCAGCGGAAATCGCTCGATTCCGGCCATGGGCGGAACCGGTTGGTTCGGAGAGATGGTGAGGTCGCCGTAGACCAGCAGCCGCAGCAGCACAGCGGCAGCCACGCATAGTGCGCAAGCCAAGGCCGGTCGCGGATTGGCGAGCGCGGCCAGGTCCAGGCGGGTGAGCCCGGCGGTCACGCTAACGGCGGCCAGGAACAGGGCGGCCAGGAGGCTGTAGCCGAGAATGGGATCGACGACGAACAGGCCGATCAGGGGGTCCAGGTCCGGCATCCGCCGAGTGTAGCACTAGCACCAATTCGCCAAGTATGCCTTTCTGCTCTCCGGGCGGCTGAAAGGAGCCGCAATTTCCCACACTCTCGGCAATACTCATCTTGATGACATTCGTGTCATATTTGAGCCCCTATACTTGAAGGCCATGATCCCAGCCCCCAGCGACCCAGCCCCCGACCCAGCCCCCAGCGACCCAGCCCTCAGCGACCCTGCCCCCAGCGAGCCCGCCCTAAGCAAAACAGCTCCGAACGATACGGCTCCCAGCGATACGGCTCCCTGCGACACGGTTGTCAGCGATACGGTTGTCAGCGACACGCGTCCGCGTATCGGAATCGCGCTGGGCGGCGGAAGCGCACGTGGCTACGCACACATCGGGGTGTTGGCGACCCTGGAGCAGCACGGTCTTGCTCCCGACCTGGTTGCCGGTACCTCGTTCGGCGCGGTAATCGGTGCACTGTACGCCTCTGGGCGCAGCGTGTCCCAGATGCGCCACGACGCCTCGGTGATGCGTCGCCGGCATCTGCTTCCGCAGCTCGATTTCGGCCTGCACCGAGCGGCCCTGTTCGAGGGCCGCAGGCTCGAACGCTACCTGGAGGGCCTTACCGAGGGCAGGCATTTCGAGGACCTGAAAACTCCGCTGATAGTGGTTACGACAGATGTTGACACGGGTGAGCGGGTACTGCTCCGGTCGGGTCCGCTGGCTCGGGCGCTGCGCGCCAGCGTCGCCATGCCGGGCGTGTTCTGGCCGGTGGAAGTGGACGGGCGGCGGCTGGTCGACGGTGGCATCGGCACACCGATTCCACTCGATACCCTGGCCGCCTTGGACGTCGACATACGTGTGGGCATCGGCGCCGGCATGATGTCGGGAGATTCGCCTGCCATTCAACTGGCCCAGCGCCTGGTCCAGACTCCGGTGGGACGCCGGCTGCACAGGGCGCTGGCGGACAGCAGCCAGCGGAATCCGGTGGCAAGCCTGGGACGAGCCCTGGCGTTCACCGTCGACAGCTGGAACTGCCCGGAGGCTCCGCTCGATACCTTGCAGGTCCACACTCGGCCGCCGATCTCGTGGCTGAATTTCAACCGTGCCGAGGCGGCGATCCGCGCCGGGGAAGAGGCGATGGTGCGATTCATGCCACGTCTGCGCGTGGCCCTGGCCGACTTCGAGGCCGCCTGAGGGTCAGGCGGAACCGGGCCGACGCCTAGAGGATTCGCTTGCCCAGCAGGCTTGCGGCCATCTCCACCATTATGCGGGCGGTGCGGTTCTTCTCATCCAAAAAGGGATTGACCTCTACCAGGTCCACGCTTTCGACAACTCCGGCGTCGGCGAACAGCTCCATCAGCAGGTGCGCTTCCCGGTAACTGAGCCCGCCGGGGACGGGCGTGCCGACTCCCGGCGCGAGGTCGGGCTCGAGCGCGTCGGCATCGAACGAAAGATGGACCCGGTCCACCTGCGCCAGGTGCTCCAACGCTTCGGCCGCGATACTGGCGATGCCGCGGCAGTCGACATCCTTCATGGTGAAGGCCTTCAGGCCCAGCTCGCGCACCAGGCGCTGCTCGCCGTCGTCGAGTGCGCGCAGTCCGATGAACACCACGTCTTCCGGCCTCACGACCGCGCCCCCGCCCCAGATCTCCAGCAGGCCTGCGTGGCCCCGTCCCAGCAGGTGAGCCAGCGGCATGCCGTGGATGTTCAGGCTCGGTGAGGTCTCGGGAGTATTGAGGTCGGCGTGGGCATCCACCCAGACGACGCCGGTACGGCCACCCCTGGCCGCCGCGCCGGCGACGGTGCCCATCGACACCGAGTGATCTCCACCCAACGAGACCGGCACGGTCGTGGCGGGCAACGCCGCGAGAGTCTCGAACGCCCTGCGGCAGGTGTCGGCGATCGTCTCCACGAACCGCAGGTCGCCGGAGCGTGCCAGCGCCTCCGGGACCGGAACCTCGACGTTACCCAGGTCCGCCACCCGGTGCCCGATATCGGCGAGTGTCGATTCCAGCTTGGCCAGTCGCAATGCGCTAGGTCCCATATCCACTCCGCGCCGGCCGGCTCCGAGGTCCATCGGAATCCCGAGGATGGCTATGTCGGACATGGCTCAAGGGTAGCATTGCCCACATGATGATTCTCGGCATCCTCGTCGGAGGCGCGCTCGGGGCACTGAGCCGCTATGGCGTTAGCGTAGCCCTGAATGCCTGGACCGCTAGCGGACCCTACGCCTCGTTCCCGCTCGGTACCCTGGTCGTCAACGTTGTCGGTTCGTTCCTGCTGTCGTTCCTGGCCAACGCCGGGCTGGCGACCTTGCTGCCGCCAGCGGTGCGAGTGGCGATAGGCACCGGATTCCTGGGGGCGATGACGACTTTCTCCACTTTAGAGCTGGAGACGGACACGCTGCTGCGAGGTGGCGAAGCGGGAAGAGCTGCGCTCTATTTGCTCGCCACCCTGGTGCTCGGATACCTGGCGATACTGCTGGGGCGAGTGGCGGCGGCGCAACTGGCGGTCCAGCGGTGACGGCCACGGCGGGCCGCAACAGCTTCGGCCGCGACGGGAACTACCGCCGGCCCTAGACGCTGTTGCCGGGCCTGTACCAACGGCGGTCTATCGCCGCGGGCAGCCGATCGGCCTGCGGTGGACCGAGCGTGCCCGCCTGATAGGGGAAGGGACCGCCAAAATCGTCGTCCTGGCAGCGCAGGATGGGCGCCACCACCCGCCACTGCGCCTCCACCTCGTCGGCCCGCATGAACAGCGTGGCGTCTCCGAGCATGGTGTCGAGCAGGAGCGTCTCGTAGGCGTCGGGATTGGGACGCGCGAAGCGGGATGCGTAGGTGAACTCCATGTTGGCCCGCTCCAGCTCGATTCCCTGGCCCGGGACCTTGGTGTTGAAGCGCACCGCGATGCCTTCGTCGGGCGTCAGCCGCAATGTGAGCCGGTCTGCGCGCAGCTCCTCCGGCAGCGTGAAGGGAACGTGCGGGGGCGTCTTGAAGCGCAGCACGATCTCGGTCGCCTTGCCCTCGAGCCGCTTGCCGCTGCGCACCAGGAACGGAACGCCGCTCCAGCGCCAGTTGTGGATCTCGAACCGGGCGGCGGCATAGGTCGCCTGGCGCGACGCTGGGTCGACATCCTCCTCCTGACGGTATCCGCGCGTCCCTGGAGCCTCGACATACTGACCCAGCACCGTGTCTTCCGGGGCCGCGCAGCCCATGGCGTCGAACAGCTTGACCTTCTCGTTCCGTACGCTGGTGGCGTCGTAGCGAGCCGGCGGCTCCATCGCCACCAGCGCCAGGAGTTGCAGCAGATGGTTCTGGAATACGTCGCGGACCACGCCCGACTCCTCGTAGAACCCGCCGCGCCCCTCGACTCCCACGCTCTCGGTCATCGTCAGCTGCACGTGGTCGATGTAGCGGTTGCTCCATACCGGCTCGAACAGGGTGTTGGCGAAGCGCAGCACGGCGAGGTTCTGGGCGGTTTCCTTGGCAAGGTAGTGGTCGATCCGGTAGATCTGCCGCTCCTCGAAGCGTTGCAACAGCAGTTCGTTCAGCCTGGTCGCACTCGCCAGATCGCGGCCGAACGGTTTCTCGATCACCAGGCGGGTCCAGCCCTCCGAACCGGAACTGAGGCCGGCGTCTGCCAACGCCTCGACCAGCACCGGATAGGTCGTGGGTGGCGTGGCGGTGTAGAACACCCGGTTCGGTTGCTCGAGCTGGTCCAGCAGCCGCGCCAGGCGCTGCATCGCCTGCCCGTCACCGTAATCGCCGCGAATGTAGTGAAGGCGAGAGGCCAGCTCCCGCCAGCAACTCTCCTCGAACGAGTCGCCGTGTTCCCGAATCGCCTCCGCCGCGTGGGCGCGCAAACCGTCGTCGTCCCAGTCGCTGCGTCCGAATCCGATGATGCTGGTGGCCTCGTGAAGGTGTCCGCCGCGGTGCAGCGCGTAAAGGGCCGGAAGCAGTTTGCGCGACGACAGATCGCCGGTCACCCCGAAAATCACGAATGCCGTTCTCGGAGCGGCCTCGTCCGGGGCCACTCCCCGACTGGCGGCCTGTGGAACGGGGCGGTCCATCACCGATGCCGGCATCCCCTCAGGCATCCTCGTCTGATTCGTCTCGAGCCTGGGTCACGCCGTGGCCACCGAACTCGCGACGCAAGGCTGCCGTGAGCCGAGCGGACATGGCGTTTTCCTGCCGGCTGCCGAATCGCGCGTAGAGTGCCGCGGTTATGGCCGGCAGCGGAAGCGCCTCCTCCACGGCGAAGTCGACGGTCCAACGGCCCATCCCCGAGTCCTCGACGTAACCCAGGACTCGCTCCAGCCGGGGATCCTCTTCCAGTGCCATCAGACCCAGCTCGAGGAGCCAGGAACGGATCACGCTCCCATGCATCCACAGCCCGGCCACGGCCGCCAGATCTATGTCGGCGTCCGGGTACGCGGCGAGAGCTTCGAACCCCTCGCCGTAGGCCTGCATCAAGCCGTACTCGATTCCGTTGTGGATCATCTTGACGAAGTGGCCGGTGCCCACCGGCCCGACGCGGAGGTAGCCGTCCGGCGCAGCGAGAGCCTCGAGGGCGGGGCGCAAGGTCTCGAAGGCACGTTCCCCGGAACCGAGCATCAGATTGTAGCCATTCTCCAGGCCCCAGACACCGCCGGAGACCCCACAATCGACGTACTCCACGCCCAGCTCGGCGGCTGTTTCCCCGCGCCGCCGCGAGTCTTTCCAGAACGAGTTCGCCCCGTCGACCAGGATGTCTCCGGGTCCCAACAACGGCAGCGTCTCGTTGAGTACGGACTCCGTTACGTCGCCCGCCGGCAGCATCAGCCACACCACCTTCGGACTCGCCAGGGCGGCTACCAGCTCGGCGAGGTCGCCGGCCGGCTCAGCACCGTGGGCGGCCGCGCGTTCGACCGCCTCGCGGTCGAGGTCCGACGCCACTACCCGATGCCCACCATCGATGAGGCGCCGGGCCATATTGGCGCCCATCTTGCCCAGTCCGACGACTCCGACGTCCATACGACCTCCTGTCGTCCGATGCTAGCAGGGGCCGGCTTGCGCGACCAGTGATAGACTCGCCGATCATGAACGGCATCGACGACAACCTGAGGCAGCTCGGCCGCGGCGTGGAGCACCTCGTGCCGGAAGCGGGACTGCGCGAGAAGCTCGAGTCGGCGGCCCGGGAGAACCGGCAGCTGCGGGTCAAGCTGGGCGCAGACCCTTCGAGCAGCGACCTCCACATCGGCCACGCCGTGGTACTGCGCAAGCTGCGACAATTCCAGGACCTGGGACACCGGGTGGTTCTTATCGTCGGCGACTTCACGGCTACCATCGGTGACCCTTCCGGACGCTCCAAAACGCGCCCGATGCTCACCCTCGGGGAGACCCGGCGCTTCGGCGAGACCTATCTGGCTCAGGCCACCAAGGTGCTGGCCACCGATCCGGAGTTGCTGGAGGTCCGGCACAACTCCGAGTGGCTCGAGCCTCTCGGTTTCGGAGAGCTGATAAGGTTGGCTTCCACCTACACCGTGGCGCGCATGCTGGAGCGCGACGACTTCACCAAGCGCTACGCCTCGGGCGTGCCCATTAACATCCACGAGTTCCTCTACCCGTTGGCGCAGGCCTACGACTCGGTGGCGATTCGAGCCGATGTCGAGCTGGGAGGCACCGATCAGCTCTTCAACCTGCTGGTGGGTCGCGACGTCCAGCGGGCCTACGGCCAGGAACCGCAGGTTGCCCTGACCACGCCTCTCCTGGAGGGTACCGACGGCGTCGAGAAGATGTCCAAGTCGCTCGGCAACTACGTCGGCATCAACGAGCCGGCCGAGTCGATGTTCAAGAAGGCGATGCAGGTCCCGGACGCACTGCTCATGCGATACGCCGAGCTCACAACGACCATGGACCTGGTTCCACTCGGGGAGCTGCTGCGGAGCGAGCCGGTGCCTGCCCATCGCGCCTATGCCCGTGAGTTGGTGCGGCTGTACCACGGTGAGGAGCAGATCGAGGCGGCCGAGGTGCGCTACGACCGGGTTGCCAAGGGTGAGATGCCGGACGAAATGCCGGTTGTGACCGTGGCCTCCGACGAGCTGCGCTCGGGAGCGGTGGGAGTGTGCCGGCTGTTCACGCTGGCCGGGCTGACCGGCTCCAACGGCGAGGCTCGCCGGCTGATCGGCAACCGCGGTCTGCGCATAGATGGTGGGCTGGTGGAGGACCCGCAGTCGCAGGTGACGCTCGATCGGGCACTGGTGCTGCAGCGCGGCAGGGACCGCTTCGTTCGCGTTGCCCCGGCGTAAGCCGTCGAAAGTGCCGGAGGGGCATTCACCGTGCCCGGTCGGGGCGCATTCCTAGATCGCCAGTACCTTGGCGATCTCGAACAGCTGCCAGTCGAGCTCCTTCTCATGCTCCCAGACGTCGGCCAACGGTACGAAGACCGCTCCGCGCTTGTCCACGCCCACCATCACGCCCGTCTGGCCCTGCTTGAGCCCGGTGACCGCCATATAGCCCAACCGCGATGCCAGCACCCGGTCGCGCGTGGTGGGCGAGCCGCCACGCTGAGTGTGGCCGAGGATCGAGGTCCTGACCTCGTAACCACAGACTTTCTGGATGTGCGCCTGCAAGGCGAGCGCCCCGCCGGGGTAGGCGCCTTCGGCCACGACCACGATGCTGGAGCTCTTTCCGCGTTCCTGGGCGCTGATGACCATGGCGGCGACTTCGTCGCCGCTCAACTTGGTCTCGGGCAGCAGGATCGCTTCCGCGCCGCCTCCTACACCCACGTTCAGGGCGATATGCCCGGAGTTGCGGCCCATCACCTCCACCAGAAAGAGCCGGTCGTGCGACGCGGCGGTGTCACGCAACCTGTCGATCGCCTCGAGCGCTATGTTGAGGGCGGTGTTGAAGCCGATGGTGACGTCGGTGCCGTAGATATCGTTGTCGATCGTGCCGGGGATCCCGACCACCGCGGTTCCGTGCTCCTGATGGAGCAGCGAGGCGCCCCGGAAGGAGCCGTCGCCGCCGATGACCACCAGGCCGTCGATCTCCAGCTGCCGCAGGTTTCGGGCCGCGCGGGCCCTGCCTGGCGGTTCCATGAACTCCTCCGAACGGGCGGTACGCAAGATCGTGCCGCCGCGCTGGATGATGTTGGCCACGGCCCGCGCCCCCACTCGCTCGATATCGCCTTCGATAAGGCCCTGAAAGCCGCGATAGACGACCGATGTGGCGATGCCCTCGTAGATTCCCGTCCGTATCACCGCACGAATTGCGGCGTTCATTCCTGGCGCGTCACCGCCGCTGGTCAGGACCGCGATATGCTTCACGAGGATCGAGTATATCGCGGGGTCGGAGACGACCGGCAGCACCTTGAGCCGCCGATCGGCTCCTGCAGCCGGTCGGCGGACCGCGTCCTCCGATCGGGAACCGACGCCAGTGGGTGGCTATCGCTTGCCGGGCAGGGTGTCGATTGTGCAATCATGTGCCAGGATGATTCTCTTTATCGGCACGGAACCTCCATCGGAACAACGAGTAGCTCTGACTCCCCAGGTGGCGGGCCGCCTGACGGCGCTTGGCATAGATGTACGCGTGCCCAGCGGCGTGGGGCGGACGCTGCACCTGGATGACGAGTCCTATCGCCAGGCAGGCGCGAGCGTGGTCGCCGAATCGGCTCCGGCGATGGCGGAGGCGGACGTGGTTGTCCGGCTCAACGGCCCGAAGCGAGCCGAGGTCGCGGCGATGAAGCCGGGTTCAGTGTTGGTTTCTTTCCTCGACCCGTTTCGCAATCCGGAGCTGGTGGCGGCGTTGGCGGACCACCGGGTAAGCAGCCTGTGCATGGAGCTCATTCCGCGTAGCACCTATGCGCAGAAGATGGACGCCCTGTCGTCCCAAGCCAGCCTGGCCGGTTATGCGGCGGTGATTCTCGCCGCCGACCGCATTGATAAAGCGATACCGATGATGAGCACGCCGGCCGGAACGATCGCACCGGCGCGCGTGTTCGTGGTTGGCGTCGGGGTAGCCGGCCTTCAGGCCATCGCGACCGCTAAGCGGCTGGGCGCGAGAGTCGAGGCGTATGACACGCGCCCAGTCGTAGAGGAACAGGTCAAGTCGCTCGGCGCGCGGTTCGTGAAGATCGACGTCGGCGAAACCGGCCAGACGGAGCAGGGCTACGCCAAGGCGCTCTCCGAGGAGCAGTTGGAGTTGCAGCGGCAACAGATGGGCCGTTTCTGCGCCAACGCCGACATCGTAATAACCACCGCCCAAGTGTTCGGCCGCCCCGCCCCGCGAATCATCACCGCCGAAATGGTGGCCGGCATGCGGCCCGGCAGCGTGATCGTCGACCTGGCCGCTTCAACCGGCGGCAACGTCGAGGGCACGGTCGCCGATCAGGACGTAGAGGTCGGGGGCGTGCTGATCCTCGGGCTCGCCAACATGCCCGGCCTGGTCGCCCGCGACGCCAGCCAGGTGTACTCTGCCAACGTCGCCAACCTCATCGAACACGCGTTCGACAGCGAGTCGGGCCGCCTGGCGCTCGATCCGGCCGACGACGTGATCGGTTCCTGCCTGCTTTCGCACGACGGCCAGGTCCGACACGACCAGATACGCGCCCTGGTGGAGGCCGCCGCATGATCTTGCTCCTGTTCATCTTCGTTCTCGCGATCTTCCTCGGACTGGAACTGATCACCAAGGTGCCGTCGCAGCTTCACACGCCCCTGATGTCCGGGGCCAACGCAATTTCGGGAATTACCATCGTCGGCGCCCTCGTCGCCGCAGGAGCCGGCGGGGTAGTCGGCACCATACTCGGCACTCTGGCTGTCGTCTTCGCCACCATCAACGTCGTCGGCGGTTACATGGTTACCGATCGGATGCTGGCGATGTTCAAGAGCGGCAAGGGGCGCTGAGGTGGACGTCCTGGTTCAGCTCGCGTACATCGCCGCTTCGGTCCTGTTCATCTACGGCCTCAAGATGCTGGGAAGGGCGCACACTGCGCGGCGCGGCAACCTCGTTTCGGCGGCCGGCATGCTCCTTGCGGTGGTGGTGACGCTGCTCCAGGGCGGGCTCGATTACACCTGGATACTGGTCGGCCTGGTGATCGGCTCGGCCATAGGCCTGGGGGCGGCTCGGCGGGTGCAGATGACCCAGATGCCCGAGATGGTGGCGCTCTTCAACGGTTCGGGCGGCCTCGCCAGCCTGCTGGTGGGCTGGGCCGAGTATCACAACGCACCCGGGGCGATTCCACCGGTTACCGGCGTGGCGATATTCTTCGCGGTGCTGATCGGCGCTATCGCCTTCACCGGCAGCGTCGTTGCGTTCGGCAAGCTCTCGGAACGGATTCCGGGTCGTCCTATTCAGTTCCCCGGGCAGCAGATAGTGAATGCCGGGCTGGTAGCGGCGGCGCTCGTGCTGGGCGCTCTTTACCTGGTAGCGCCCGAAGCGTCCTACCCGATCTTCCTGGCGATAATCGCGATCTCGCTCGCCCTGGGTGTGCTGGCCGTCATCCCGATCGGCGGCGCCGACATGCCGATAGTGGTGTCGCTCCTCAACTCCTACTCCGGCCTGGCGGCGAGTGCCGCCGGATTCGTGATCGGCAACAACGTCCTCATCGTCGCCGGCTCGCTGGTGGGAGCCAGCGGGCTGATCCTGACGCAGATCATGTGCAAGAGCATGAACCGCTCGCTGGCCAACGTGCTGTTCAGCGGCTTCGGCGCAGTGAGCATCTCCGAGTCGCGTGAGGTCGAGGGCGAGGTACAGCCGTTGTCGGCGGAGGACGCCTATTTCATCCTGGAAGCGGCCCGCAGCGTGCTGTTCGTGCCCGGTTACGGCATGGCGGTGGCCCAGGCGCAGCACGCGGTGCGCGAGCTGGCCGACCTGCTAGAGGCGGCCGGCGCCGAAGTGCGTTACGCCATCCACCCGGTCGCCGGGCGCATGCCGGGGCACATGAACGTACTGCTGGCCGAGGCGAACGTGCCGTATGAGCAACTGGTGGAGCCCGAGGACGTCAATCCGACGATGGCCACCGTAGACGTGGCGGTAGTCATCGGCGCAAACGACGTGGTGAATCCGGCGGCCCGCGAGGACAAGGGCTCGCCGCTCTACGGGATGCCGATCATCAACGTCGACGAGGCGCGCACCGTTTTCGTGCTCAAGCGCAGCATGAAGCCCGGATTCTCGGGCGTGGAGAACGAGCTCTTCTACAAGCCGAACACGCGCATGCTGTTCGGCGACGCCAAGGCGACGCTGTCGACCCTGGTGACCGAGTTCAAGGACGCGGTGGCTGCCTGAGGAACCGACAGGAGCCTCTCGAGCGAGCTGCAGGAAGCGTCGAGCCGGCTATACCGGCAAGAGCAGGCCGGTAACGTACATGATTGCCAGTCCGGAGGCGAATCCCCCCAAGGTCGCCGCTGAGAAACCCCGGCTATCGTTGGGCACGAACTTGCGCGCCAGGTAGGCTCCCAACTCGACCATCACCTGGAGGATGGCGCCGGCTCCGATGCCCAGGAACAGTGCCGCCCAGTGGGGGGCGAAAGCGAACGCTCCGATCCAGGTCCCGGCCACGGCAGGCAGGCCGGCCAGCGCGGCCAGACCCACGAACGCCAGCAGCGGCGCTCGCTGCCTGGTGAGCGTCGCGGCAATTCCGATTCCCTCGGTGAGGTTGTGGAGGGTGAAGCCGATGACGAGGAAGGAGCCGAGCGCGGCTTGGCCGATGGCGAAGGCCGCGCCGATCGCCAGGCCCTCACCCAGGTTGTGCAGGCCGATGCCGAGAGCCAGGAACCAGGCGAGCGCCAGCCCGGCGGGCGCGGCGCCGTGCCGGCGGCCGACTGCCACCAGGATGAGGAACGACAGGGCGGCGGCCAGCCACACCGTCGCGCTTGCCTGGAATGCGCCGGCAGCGCCGGCTGCGAGCTCCAGCCCTTCCTCGAGGGTGTCGACAAGCAGGAAGGCGAGCAGTCCGATGGTGAGCGCCAGCAGGAAGTGAACGCCACGCCGTCCCGCGGTTCTGAGCCAGGGGTAGAAGAGCAGGCCCAGGGCAACCGGCACGACTCCGACGTAGATTCCCAGGAGGGCGTAGGCCAGGACCCTGGCGAAGGTCGGTTGCGGCGTAGCGGTCGCCACCTCGATCTCGTGTTCGAAGGTTGCGCCGGTGCTGCTGAGCACGGTGATGAAGTGAGCTTCGTCCTGCACCCAGGGATAGGGGATGTGCAGCGCGGCGGTGGCCAGCCGGCCGAGCCGCCCCGGCGGGTCCTGGCTGAACTGCCAGAAGGCGCCGTCTACCTGTACCTGGGCGATGCTCAGCGGCTCTGATCCGTCGGCTCGCACCCACAGGGTGATGCCGGAGTCGTCGAGCCTGGTGCGCTCGACGGTCAACCGCTCGACCGGTGGTGCCGAAACGCCGAGCGGTGCCAGCGGGTCGGTAGCCAGGAACAAGCTCAGCAGGCCGGCCAGGAGCACGAGCGGAACCAGCGCCCAGAGGATATCGAGGCGTCTGGCGCCTCCGACTGCCGCGTCGCTGCTCATTCCATCACCTCGAAGAAGCTCATCCAGCCCAGTTCAGGGAATTCGGACTGATGGGCGTGGAACATGTACGACCCTGGTTCGAAGCCGGCGAACGATATCTCCAGGATCCCGCGCTGCGCCTGACACTGCATGATCGTGTCCACCGTAGTGCTGGTCGGCTGGAGAGTGGTGCCGTGGTCGTAGTAATCGAAGAAGTTGCCGTGCAGGTGAAATGAGTTGACCGGGTCGAACTCGGTGAGGTTACTGAGGTACACCCGGACCGGCCGATCCCGGGCCACCGGGATCGGCTTGTGGGAATATGCGTGCGCCACCGTGTTCACCGCGTACACCTCGTTCTCCTCGTCGAAGTTGGTGTCGAAGCCGTTCATCACCATCACCATCTCCTGCCAGCGACGGTTCGCGGCCGACCCCAGCAGACGGCTTTCCGCCACATCCGCCGCCTCCGGATGCTTCGCGGGATCGGGATCGATGATGAAGGAGCCGTACAGCCCCTTGTGGATGTGCCGTTTCAGCGGAATCGCGTGGCAGTGGTAGAGGTGCGTTCCGAAAGGAAACGCGTCGAACTCGTACACCGTGCTCTGGCCGGGCGCTATCATGCCGGCGCCGACGCCCGGTACGCCGTCCATGCGTGCCGAGTGGATTCCGTGGAAGTGGATCGTGTGCGGATGCGAGCCGCCGTTGACGAAGGTGACCCGGACTCGGTCGCCCTCGGTGACCCGCAACGTGGGTCCGGGAACCCTGCCGTTGTAGGTCCAGGCCGGGAAGAACAAACCGGGTGCGATCTCTATCTCCTTGTCGATCGCGGTCAGCTGGAACTCTCGGAGGGTCTGGCCGTTTTCCAGGATCGAGATCCGGCCGGTGTCCCAGTCGGTCAGCAGGGTGTGCGGGTCGAAGCCGTTCCGTTCGTGGTCCACCTCGCCCACCGTCGTCATCGCCCCGTGGGCGTCCATCCCATGCGCATCCGTTCCGTGCGTATTGCCGCCTGCAGCCGGTGTCTCGGCTTGGCCGGCGACGAACGGCCGTGCGATCTGGCTCAGCAGCAGGCCGGCCCCTCCCAGCAGTCCGTTTCTCAGCAGTGCGCGACGCAACGGATTGATCGGTTTCATTCGCCGTGCCTGCCCGATTCTCCCACGATTACGACCTCCTCTGCCGTCGGCGTTGCCGCCCCAGGCTCATATGGCGACCGGCGTCGATGAGGCGGGAACGCTAATGCCGCTGAGATGGAATTAGCCATACCTAATTAAGAGTCTAGGTAGGGCCTCTTTGCTTGTCAAGGGTTCCGGGATGCGGCGACTCGACGACTTTGCCACCACCGGCGGCTGCGCAACGGCGCTTCCGCACCGCTCACTGCCCGCTGGACCGTCCTGAATAGCGTCCGCCGCACCATTGTCGTCAAGGCGCGGATGAAAGCATGGTTGAGTTGCCGGCCGTCCCCTGCAGGGCACCCACATAGGTCGACGGTCCTCGTGGGGCAACGGCGGTTCGAGGGGGACGCGGATCGAAGGGGACGGGGGTCGAAGGGGTCGTAGTGACGAACCGGAAGTCTGGGCACGAGCAGCAGCGAGGTCCCGCCGAGATGACGCGGGCGACGCGCCAGCCATGGTTGTGGACCAACTTCCTCAACATCGGCCTCGGGATCTGGTTGATTACCGCCCCGTTCACCTTCGGTTACCTCGATCCGGCGTCGGTGGGCGACGGTGTCCTGAGGATCACGGCCGAGCGCGAGCTGCCCTCGGTTGCCGTGCGCGGTGCGGCGATGGCCCGGAGCGATCTGGTCAGCGGTGTACTCATCGTGCTTCTCTCCGCGATCGCGGTGATACCCAGGGCGCGGCTGGACTTCGTGGGGCGTTGGGGGACCTGCTTCGTCGGCATCTGGCTCGGGTTCGCGCCGCTCCTGTTTTGGTCGCCGAGCCCGGCGGCGTTCGTAAGCGACACCCTCATCGGCGTGCTGGTCATCACCTTTTCGATTCTCGTGCCGATGATGCCCGGCATGGCGCATCACACGATCATGCAGACGCCGGGACCGGTGGTTCCCAGCGGCTGGACCTACAACCCCTCGTCATGGCTGCAACGGGCGCCGATAATAACGCTGGGACTTGTCGGCTGGTTCATCTCGCGCTATCTGGCGGCCTATCAACTCGGCTACATCGACAACGTCTGGGACCCGCTCTTCGGTGACAGCACGATGCGGATCCTCGACTCGGAAGTCTCGCGCGCCTGGCCGGTCTCGGATGCCGGATTCGGAGCCTTCGCGTACACCTTCGAGGTGCTCATGGGCTTCATGGGCGGGACAAGCCGCTGGCGAACGATGCCGTGGATGGTGACCTTCTTCGGAATCCTGGTGATACCCCTGGGGATCGTGAGCATCGGGCTGGTGATCCTTCAACCGGTGGCGGTCGGGACCTGGTGCACCCTCTGCCTGGTGACGGCACTCGCCATGCTGGTGATGATTCCCCTCGCCGTGGACGAAGTGGTGGCGATGATCCAGTTCCTGGAGCGCATGCGACGTCGAGGAAAGTCGCTCTGGCACACATTTTGGGTCGGAGACACGCTCGAGCACGCAGCCAACGAGGACCGGCGAACCCCGCCTTACGGCTCGGGTCTCGCGCAACTCGTACCCGCCATGCTGTGGGGAGTAAACGTCCCTCGGTCCCTGCTGGCGTCGGCGACAGTGGGAGCCTGGCTGATGGCTGCGCCCGCCGTAGCGGGAAGCGGGGGCGCCGCCGCCAACAGCGATCATCTGACAGGTGCGCTGGTCGTGACGTTCGCGGTCATAGCGATGGCGGAGGCCACCCGGGCGGTGCGGTACGTGAACGTGCCGGCCGGAGCCTGGATTGTCGCCGCACCTTGGCTCCTGGGGGGTTCGACCATGGGTGCCAGCATCAACGGCCTTCTGGTCGGAGTGGCCGTCATCCTCCTCAGTCTGCCCAAAGGCGCTGTCCGGGACCGGTACGCCGGCTGGCAGCGCTACATCGTTTAGGGCGCCGCCCTGCTGCGACCGTAGACACGAGTGCGGCTGGCCGACGGCCAACGAGCGAACCGCCGGTAAGCTCCAAACTTGACACGAGTAGACTCAGATTTCATAATAACGCCATGAACGCTGAACGGCTCACCGAATCGGCCCTGCAGGCGGTTGCCTCCGGCCAGCAGGTCGCCCGTACCCGCCAGCACCAGGCGTTCGGGCCGCTCCACCTGGTGACCGCCCTGTTGGCGGACGAAACTGGAGCCCCGGCACGCCTGGTCCAGCGCGCCGGCGGCGACCTGGAGGCGCTCCGGGGTGAGTTCCACGGCGCACTCGACCGAATGCCTCGCGTGTCGGGTTCAGAAGGCAGTGCCGGCCAGTACATGGTGCCGGAGTTGGCGAGGGTGTTCGATGAAGCCGAGAAGCTGGCGAGCCATTGGGGCGACAGCTTCATCGCCGCCGACACGCTTGTGGTGGCCCTTCGCGGAACCGCCGAGCGCGAGCTCTCGGCATTGCCCGCCAAGGCCGAGCTCGAGCGGGCGGCAGGGGAGATAAGGAAGGGGCGCACGGTGGACAGCAAGACTGCGGAGGGCGCGTTCGAGGCGCTCGAGCGCTACGGGATAGATCTCACCGCGAGGGCGCGTGAGGGCAAGCTCGATCCGGTCATCGGCCGCGACGAAGAGATCCGCCGCACCATCCAGATCCTTCTCCGGCGCACCAAGAACAACCCGGTTCTCATCGGCGATCCCGGGGTCGGCAAGACGGCCATCGCCGAGGGTCTCGCGCTGCGCATAATCAACAAGGACGTCCCCGAGGGCCTGCAGGGCAAGCGCGTCCTCCAGCTCGACATGGGCAGCCTGCTGGCGGGAGCGAAGTACCGGGGTGAGTTCGAGGAACGACTCAAGGGCGTGATCAAGGAAACCGTCGACTCCGGGGGCGAGATCGTGCTGTTCATCGACGAGCTCCACACCATAGTCGGCGCAGGCAAAGCCGAAGGGGCGGTGGACGCTGGGAACATGCTCAAGCCGCCCCTGGCGCGCGGCGAGCTGCGGATGATCGGCGCGACCACGCTGGGCGAATACCGTGAGATAGAGAAGGACGCCGCCCTCGAGCGTCGCTTCCAGCCGGTGCTGGTGGACGAACCCTCGGTCGAGGAGACGGTGAGCATCCTGCGCGGGATCAAGGAGAAGTACGAGGTACACCACGGCATTCAGATCTCCGACCTGGCCATCATCGCCGCAGCGTCGCTCTCGCACCGCTACATCGCCGACCGGCGCCTGCCCGACAAGGCCATCGACCTGATCGACGAGGCCGCTTCGCGTATCCGGGTACAGCTCGAAAGCCTGCCCGAGGAGATCGACGACCTCCGGCGGCGCAAGCTGCAGCTCGAGGTGGAGCTGCAGGCGCTACGCCGCGAGGAGGATCCGGAATCCGCTCAACGCCTGCTGCGGCTCGAGGAGGAGCTAAGAGGCGTCGAGGACCGAATATCCGAGGCGCAGACCGGCTGGGAAGCCGAAAAGGAGGTGCTGGACCGGCTCCGTGACGTGCAGGAGGAGCGCGACAGGGTCAGGACCCAGATGGACGCCGCCGAGCGCGACTACGACCTGAACCGCGCCGCCGAGCTGCGCTACGGCGAGTTGCCGCGCCTGGACCGGCAGCTCGGGGAGCTGTCCGAGAAGCTCGAAAGCGCCGAGTATGTGCGGTTGGAGGTGGGCGAGGACGAGGTCGCCGAAGTAGTGTCCCGCTCCACCGGAATTCCCGTCTCGCGGCTGATCGAGAGCGAACGGGAGAAACTGCTCGAGCTCGAGAGCGCCCTGCACCGACGGGTGGTCGGGCAGGACGAGGCGATCGGCGCGGTTGCCGACGCCATCAGGCGCTCGCGGGCCGGCCTCGCCGACCCCAACCGTCCGATCGGTTCGTTCATCTTCCTGGGGCCGACCGGCGTCGGCAAGACCGAGACCGCCAAGGCGCTCGCCGAGCAGCTCTTCGACAGCGAGGAGAACATCATCCGTCTCGACATGTCGGAATACATGGAGAAACACACTGTCGCCCGGCTGATCGGAGCGCCCCCCGGATACGTGGGGTACGAGGAGGGCGGCCAGCTCACCGAGGCGGTGCGCCGGAGGCCTTACAGCGTGTTGCTTTTCGACGAGGTGGAAAAGGCGCATCCCGACGTTTTCAACGCGTTGCTGCAACTGCTCGACGACGGACGGCTCACCGACGCCCACGGGCGCACCGTGGACTTCCGCAACACGGTGGTGATCATGACCAGCAACATCGGCTCGCCGCAGATCCTGGAGATGAGCCGTGCCGGAGCGGAGCAGGAGCAGATCAGAAACGCCGTGTTCGGCCGGCTTCAGGAGCACTTCCGGCCCGAGTTCCTCAACCGGGTAGACGACATCATCGTGTTCCACGCCCTCGAACGCGAGCAGGTGGCGCGCATCGCCGAGATCCAGCTCGACCGGCTGCGCGAGCGGCTGGCGGGGCGGCGCATCGGGCTCGAGCTCTCGGAGGTGGCGCTGGCTCACCTGGCGGCCGTGGGATACGACCCGGTCTTCGGCGCCCGGCCCCTCAAGCGGGCGATCCAGCAGCAGATAGAGACTCCGCTCTCGCGCAAGATAATCGCCGGCGAGGTCGAGGACGGCTCCACCGTTCGGGTAGAGCCGGGTTCCGGTGGTTTCGTGTTCAGTCGCGCCGAGCCGCAACCGGCGAACTAGCCGGCAGCGGTAACATGCAGGAATGGTCGACCTCTGCCTGATCGTTCCCCATCCCGATGACGAGGTCTTCGGAACCGGTGGGCTCATCCGCCGCATGACGCAGCACGGCAAGCGCGTCGCAACCGTCACCCTCACTCGAGGCGGCGCCGGCCGAACCCTCGACCTGTGCAGCCGCGAGGAGCTCCCGGAGCGGCGCGAAGAGGAGTTGGTCCGGTCGCTGGCAACGCTGGGCGTGCCTCGCGAAGACGCATACGTGTTCGACTACCCCGACTTCGTCACCGCAAGCGATCGGGGCATGGATCCGCGAGCCGGGCTGCAGGGCGCCGACCGCGACGAGATCGAGGCCCGCCTCGTTCGGCTGCTCGACGAGTTGCGCCCGCGCGTGGTCGTGACGTTCCCGCCCAACGGCGGCAACGGACATCCCGACCACGTGGTCACCAACGCGCTGGTGCTGGCCGCCCTCGAGAGGATGGCGGAGGCGCCGCAGGAGCTCTACTACTTCGCCAGCGAACGCCCGTACGAAGGTCCGGTTCCGCCGGGTTTCCTGAACAACGACGAGATCGCCCGGCTCCACCTGCCGCCCACCCACTACCTGGAGCTCGACCGGGAGATAGAAGCCAAGCTCAGAGCAATGGGGCAGCACGAAACCCAGGCGCGCAGCGTTCTGATGTTCATGCGACGCTTCGCCCGGCGCCTGCTGACTGAGAGCTTCCACCGGGCAGTGCCGGCGCCCACCAGTGAGTCGGTCGGCGACACGGTCTACTGGCTGTGAGCCTCCGGCACTGAACTTCGCCCGGCGGCGGCCCGAAGATACGGAACCGCGGTGCCTCGCGGCCGTTCCCACCGGTGGTCGGACGGCCGAGCCGTCCTGCAGAGCGCGTGGTACTTTGGTGGCGATGTTAGCCAGTGGTGACCTGAACGAGCTCGAGCCGGTGCGCCAGGCCCTTGCCCAGGGTAGGTACGACGCCGCTTTCGCGCTGCTCGAGAGCGCAGCCCGCAGGCCGCGCCGGCGAAGGACCAAGGCGCTCTACCGCCTGCATCTCGCCGGCCTCTATGCGCTCTACGGTGACGACGGTCTGGAAGACGGCTCGCTGGCGCTGCGTTCCGCGGTCGAGACAGATCCAGGGGTGACCGAACTGGCTCTTTACCGCGCGCTGTTCTGGGAGTTCGGCGCGCTCGGGGGAGAGACGGCCCGGGCCGTCAAGCGCGGGGTGAAGCCGGTGCGGGAAGACGGTGACGCCGAGGCGCTCTATCACGCAGCTAACGCGCTCTACACGGCTGGGGCGCTCGAAGAGGCGTTGTCGTACCTCGCCCAGCTCGACGAAGGGGCGCTGCCCGGTTACCTGGGCTGGCGCCGTTGGTCGCTCATCGGCCTCGCCGAGGAGCAGCTCGGCCGTCTGGAGGACGCAGCGCAAGCGTTCGAACGATCGGTCGAACTCTCCTCCGGGGCCGATCAGCAACTGGAGCGGCTGGCACTCGCCGGCTGCCTGCTGGAGTTGCACCGTGGCGACGACACACTGGCGGTCTTGGCCGGGGTCGACAAGGATCTGCTCGAGTCGGACGACGACCTGATGCACATGCGATATCTCGCAGGCAGGGCCGAGTACGTTCGAGGGAATCCGAATCGCGCCCTCGTCCTGCTGGAGGAAGCGCGCGCCGTGGGGAGCGGCGAAGGCGAAGAGCAGTATGCCTTGCTGGTCGCCGAGGGTCAGGTCATGAGCAGCCTCGGGCGCTTCCCGGAGGCCGCCGAAAGGTTCGAGCTGGCGGTCGATTTCGCGGCCGAGGATCAGATCTCCTACGCGCTGCACGAGTGGGCGCTGGCGCTGATGGAGACGGGCGAACTCGGTTCCGCCGAGGAGCGGCTCGATGAGGTGGCGGCGGACCTGGCATACCCCTACCGGGCGGACGCCCTGGCCGATCTGGCCGAGGTGCTTCTTAAGCTCGGCAGTTTCGACAGGGCAGAGGTAGTGGCGCAGCAGGCCCTCGAACTGGGGGCGACCGCAACCGCCTGTTTCACACTGGGGTCGATCGCTTACGAATATTTCCGGCTCGATGAGGCGGTCACCTGGTTCGAACGCGCGGCCAGCGCCAGCGAGCCGGGTGACTCTGTCTGGGTGCTTTCTCAGCAATTGCTGGCGGACGTGTTCGCCCAGAAGGGGCCGGAGGTCGCCGAGCGCCTGGTGACCCACGCGCGGGCGGCTCTCGCCTATACCGATCCCGCCAACGAGTGGTACCTGCCCCTCAAGGGCTACCTGGAGACCGCGGAACGCCAGCTCGGTGGGCACCGGCGGGTGCTCAACTAGCGCGTTGCGCCGCGCACCTCACCCATGGAAGGCCTGCTGATTGCCGAGGAGTTGCGGCAGCTCCGACCGCTGCTGCCCAGCCGCCGTCTCAGCTGGCGGTTTCCCGACGCGCACACCTTCGTGCTGCCGCTCGCCACGGGCAGCCTGTGGTTGTTCAACCGGCCGCCTAATCCGCGGCTCGAGTTGCGCTACGACGCTCCCTCGCCGGGTCGAAGCCACTCGGGATTCCAGGACCTGCTGGCGTCGCGCGCGGTCGGGGACCTCGCCGAAGCTCGGCAACGGAAACTCGACCGGGTCCTGACTCTGGAGTTCGCCGCCGGCGGCGGCTTCGTCGAGACGCCAGGCGTGTTTCTGGTGGCCGAGCTTACCGGACGGAACTGCAATCTGATACTTCTCGACAGCAACGAGACCGTGCTCGGCGCCGCCAGGGAGGTCAGATCCGACATCAACCGATTTCGGGAGGTAGTAGCCGGACGCCCCTACACGCCGCCACCGCCGTATGAAAAGCTCGATCCGCGCACCGCCGGCCGGGAGACGCTGCATGAAGCGCTGTCCGGGGCGCCCCTGCGTTCCTGGCGAAAGATAGTCGACGGGGTGGGGCCGGAACTGACCAGGGCGCTGGCCGCCGCTACCGAGCTGCCTGACACGCGTGCTCTGGACGGGAGGGAGCTGAAGCGGGCTCTCGATGTCCTCGAGGGCCTGGTCGAAGCACCTAGCCGGGTCGTGCGAGACGCACTCCAGCGGCCAGACGTGGCCACGTTGCGGCTGCGTGAGAGACGTCAGGCGGTTCTGGAGCGCCTGAAGAACGAACTACAGCGCGAGGTTACCTTGCTGGAGAAACGTCTGGGGGACCTGACGAAGGCACGAGAGGCTGCCGCCGAGGCCCATGAGCTGCGCGGCCACGGCGATCTCTTGCTGGCGCTGGCGAATCGGGTGCCGGAAGGTGCGGGGAGCGTCATGCTCACCGACTTCTCGGGACGCCCGGTTCGGTTGACCCTCGATCCGAGCATAGGTGCCGCCGCCAACGCCCAGGCGTTTTATGAGCGGGCGCGCAAGCGCGAAGCGCGCGCTCGCCAGGCCGACCTGCGCGAGCCGGAATTGAGGGAGCGAACCGAGGAGCTGTCCGACCTGTTGCGGAAGTTGCATGAGCGGACCGACGCGGAACTCGCCCAGTTGACCGAGCGATTCCTTCCCGAGGCCAAGGCCCAAGGCCGAAGCACCCCTGGCGCCCGCTTTCGGGGACCGCACGGTTTCACCGTCCTGGTCGGGCGCAGCGCTCGGGAGAACGACCAGATCACGTTCAAGTTGGCGCGCAGCCGCGATCTGTGGCTGCACGTTCAGGGCTTTCACGGCGCGCATGTGGTGATTCTGGCGGAGAACCGTGAGGTGCCGTTCGACACGGTTCTCTTCGCCGCAAGCCTGGCGGCCGGTCACTCCAAGGCGGCGGATTCGGACAACGTGCCGGTGGACTACACCCTCCGAAAGAACGTCTGGAAGGTGAAGGGACAGAACGCCGGAGCCGTTCATTTCACCCGGCACAAGACGGTTTACGTGACGCCGAGCCGGAATCCACCCGTCGCGTAGGCAGCGGGAGTAGCGCGGGACGGCTTTGGCACGTGACGAGCGGCGTTAGACTGCCGCGTGCCCAAACGCTCCCTCGTCCTCTCGGGCTCGTCGCTCGCGGCGCTGCTGGTAGCTGCCCACGCCGTCAACGACTCCTTCAGCGGAATGCTGGCCGCCCTGCTGCCTACGTTCCAGGCCCGCTTCGGGGCCAGCGAAACCGTGCTGGCAGCTCTGGTAGCCACACTGTCGTTCTCCGCATCGGTCACGCAGCCCGTTTTCGGCGCCCTGGCGGATCGTCTCGGCCGGCGGCTGGTGGGTGCGCTGGGCGTGGTGGCTTCGTCGGCTCTGCTGAGCCTGATGGGCGTGACCGATTCGCTGTGGCTGCTGTTCGGGCTGCTGCTCATCGGTGGCCTCGGCTCGGCCGCTTTCCACCCCTCGGGTACGAGCATGGCGCGTGCGGCGGCAACTACCAGCCCGGGCATCAAGAGCGGCGTGGCGGTCGGAATATTCAGTGCCGGCGGTACTGCCGGAATGGCGTTCGGTCCACTCCTCATCGGATTTTTCGTCATCAACGACATCCTGCAATTTACTCCCTGGTTGATGGTGCCCGGGCTCGTGCTGGGGGTTCTGCTGTATGTACTGGTGCCCGTCCAGGAGCGGGCAGCGCGCGCCAACCGTCCCAAGCTATTCGATGCGGCGCTGTTTGCGGGTCCGGTGGGGGTGCTCTGCCTGGCGGGGATCTTGCGGTCCATTGCCTGGGTAACGCTCCTCAACGGCGCCCCCCTGTGGCTGGTACAGGAGCGGGGTCTCATGGCCTCCAGCCCCACTATCTTCTGGACGCTCGCCGTCTTCTCGTTCTTCGGCGGTCTGGGCGGCATAGTCGGCGGAATGCTTGAGCGGAGGCTGGGCCGCGAGGCCCTCATCGCCGGTAGCATGCTGCTGGCGCTGGTACCGCTCTATGCGCTTTTCGTCCTGCCCCCCGGCAGCGTGGCTTACTTCACCGTCGTCGCCCTCGCCGGCGCGCTCGTCAACGGGGGCCTTCCGCTGATGGTGGTCAGTGCCCAGGATCTCGCGCCCAACGCGATGGGAACCGCGTCGGGTATGCTCATGGGCCTCACATGGGGCACGGCCGGGCTGATCTACATCCTCATCGGGAGCCTTCAGGAGGCGATAGGGGTCGGCCCGGCCATGGCGCTGGCCTTTTCTACCCTCGTGCCCGGCGCCTTCCTGGCGTTGCGGGTGCTGCGTGGCAATGTCGAGGCGCTCACGGCCGACTGACCAGTCTGAACGGCCGCCGATCAGCGTTCAGGGTGCGTTCGGGCCCCCCACTCTAGGGTGTATGCCATGGAGGTCACCGTGCCCTTGAGACTCGAAGGTACAGCGTCGATGCTGGCCGAAAATTACAGCCGTCAGGTGTCCATCCTGCTCGTTGAGGATAACGAGGACGACGTGCTGCTCACGCTGCGCGCGTTCAAGAAGAACACCGTCGAGCTCGAAGAGGTCGTGGTGGTGCGTGACGGAGCCGACGCGCTGGACTACCTGTTCACGCGTGGCCCGTACGAACAGCGCAACCAGGCGATCATGCCCAAACTCATCCTTCTCGACATAAAACTTCCCAAACTGAGCGGCCTGGAACTGCTCCGAGCGGTCCGCAGCGATCCGCGTACCCGCCTCATTCCGGTGGTGATGCTTACCTCGTCCGCCGCCGAGCAGGACCTGATGTCGAGCTACGGAGCAGGCGCCAACGGTTATATTCAGAAGCCGGTGAACACTCGGCAGTTCGAGGAGACCGTGCAGCAGGTAGTCAACTACTGGCTGGGGGTCAACCGGGCTCCAGGCAGTATCGGCGAAAGCCTGCACGCCGGCTGCTGACACGGGAAGCCCGGTTGGTACGACTGGCTGGTAGGTATCGGGATTATTACCTAACCGGTACTGCAAGACTCGCCCGGGGGGTACAGGGACACGGCGACCTGATTCGTCGGGCCTGCGATACTATGGGCCGATGGTCCTCAAGACGCTCGGCCAGTTCTCACTGGACGGTAGCGGCTTCCGGCGCATAAAGCCCCTGTTGCTCGTCGCCTATCTGACCCTGGAGGGTGCCAAGTCGCGGCGCTATCTCGCCGAGATCTTCTGGCCCGGGGCCAGCGACGCCATGAACAGCCTGTCGGTAGCCCTTTCGCAGCTGCGGCGAGGCGCTCCCGGGAGCACCGACGCCGATGAGGCGCGCGCCTGGAGTTTGATTGGCTGCGACGCACTGGAGTTGCGTGCCGCCTTCGCCGGAGGCAAGCTCGAGGAGGTGGCGGAGCTTTACGAAGGACAGTTCCTGGAAGGCCTGGAGCTCGAACTCGGCGAGGAGTTGGAGGAGTGGGTCTACGTCACGCGCGAATCGCTGGCGGCGACCGCTCGGGAGGCGTTGCTGCGGCTGGCCGAGATCAAAGCGGGCCAGGGCCGTTTCGACGTGGCCGGCCAACTGGCCGAGCGGGCGTACTACCTGGCGGGGGCGGCGCCTCCCGAGCCCGAGGAGTTCGTCCGTTTCCAGGTGCTGTTGACTGCAGGCAAGAGTCCGGCCGCGGCCGAGTTGCGGCGCGAGGCGGAGGCCTACGACATCACCCTCTCGATTTCGGCGGACGAGGCGCGAGCACGCATAGGTCAGGTGCTCGTGGGCCGGGAGCGCGAACGCGAACAGCTCGCCGGACTGGCCGAGCGGGAGTGGGCGTGGCTGCGCGGCGGCAGGGGGATGGGCAAGACGGCGTTGCTGAGGCAGATCCACGGAACCTACCTGCCCGCGCGTAGCGGCCTGCCATACGCGACTCTCGAGCCGCTCATCGGAGACAGGCTGGGCCAGAGTGAGACGGTTCTGCTCAAGCAGCTCGCGGGAATGACCGGTACCTGGCTGGTAGACGATTGGGAGCAGACCGACCAGGAGAGCCGTCTGCTGCTGGCGCGGCTGCGCTCGCTGCGTCCGCCGGTTCGGGTCGTGATCGCCTCGACCGAGGCGCCGAGCCTGTCCGTGGACACCGAAATCGAGCTGGGACCGCTGGCGGACGGAGCGCTCGGCGCGTTTCCGGACGCGTGGGAACAGACCGGCGGCCTGCCTGAGCTCGTGGGCGCCTTTCTGCGCGAGGAGCCGCTGGACGCGGCGCTCGAGCGTCGGTTGGCAAGGCTCAACGACGCGTCGCGCGAAGTCTACCTGGCGCTGGCGCTGCTGGAAGAGCCCGACCCCGCGCTGGTACGTCGCGCTCTCGGGCTCTCCAGCGCCGCCATCGGCGGAGCGCTCGCCGAGTTGCTGCCCGCGGGATTGATAGAGCCCTCCGGAGCAGTCCGGGCGCGCCAGTCCGCGCTGACTCATCTCGAGTCGCATCCCACGCTGCTCGGACCGCTGTCGCTGGCCCTGGCGCGCCAGAAGAGCGGTATCGAGGCGTTCCCTCTGTACCGGCGGGCACGACCCTTCTGGGAGACCAGCGACCTTCCGGCAATAACCGAGTCCTACCTGGCTTGGGGCGAGGAGCTGCTGCGCCGTGGCTTCGCGAGACGCTCGCTTGACGTCATGGCCGAAGCACCGCCCTCGCAGGCGGCCAACCTGCAGTGGGCGCGGGCGCTCGAGCAGGCAGGTCAGTACAAGGAGGCGCTCGAAAAGCTCTCCTCGTTGGAGGACAGCACTT
Source organism: Trueperaceae bacterium (assembly GCA_040905465.1). GTDB lineage: Bacteria > Deinococcota > Deinococci > Deinococcales > Trueperaceae > DASVCN01. Next base: position 48,189 of record JBBDRK010000069.1, read on the forward strand.
TGGTGTCGGCGCTCAAGAGCGCCCTTTACATGCGGTTGGGACAGCCCGACGAGGCTCACGCGGCCGCCCAGCAAGGACTCGAGGGCGATACCGAAGCGCGCGCCGAAGCGCTCAACACATTGGGCGTGCTGGCTCTTCATCAGCAGGACTATCCGGCGGCGGAAAGCCTCACGCGCCGGGCGGCGGCCCTGTGGAAGACGCTCGGCAACCAGATGCGGTGGGTGTCGGCGCTGAATAATCTGGGAATCGCCAGAACCCTGGCAGGTATACCGGGCGAGAACGCCTTTGACGAAGCCCTCAGCGCTGCCGGCGAGAGCGCATTGCTACAGGCCAGGACCCTGCTGAACGTGGGCTGGACTCGGGAGCGTGAAGAGCGCTTGGAACTAGCCGAAGAAGCCTACCACGAGGCGGCGCGGCTTGCGGCCGAAGCCGGCGTGATCGAGGTGGCCGCGTGGGCCTGGAACAATCTGGGCGTCCTGCACCACAAGCTGGAACAGGTCGAGCGCGCCAGGGAAGCGTACGAACAGGCGTTGGCGTTGGCCCAACGCGCCGGCGAGCAGCGGATTCTGGGCATGGTCATGGCGAATCTGGCCGAGCTGACCGAGGATCGCGAGGCCTGGGAGGAGGCGCTGCGCATCCTGGAGAAGTCCGGCCACGGGACCACGGCTGACAATTTCAGGCGATCGCTGGGTGAAGGTCATGTATTTCAGACGGACGACGAAAGCAAGGAGAACCGTATAGGCTAGGCGAACGGTGGGTAGCACGGCCCCCGTTCAGGGCTGGTTCAGAGGGGGGAGACTAACCTCGGATTGTGGCCTGGACTAATATAAAAAATACAAGTGCACTCATAGGGGAGGTCAGCGATGTCCATGCATAACGTTTTGAGAGCCCTCGCGCTGTCATCACTCGCGTTCCTGCTGGCGGCTTGCGGATCCACGACTGAGCCGTCGGAGTTCTCGGCGCTGTCGACCACCGCGAAGCTTTCGCCCGAGTGGGCCGAGCGGGGAGACATCGTCACCGTGAAGCTCTCGGGCGCCAACACCAAGAGCGTCGAAGTGACGGTGGCTGCGATAACTGCGAAGGTTTCGATCATCAACGGAAGCGAATTCTCATTCGTCGTGCCGGAGGAGGCACCCGCGGGCAATCAGCCCGTGACGATCACCCTTTCGGCACAGACCCTTCTTACCGATATCGATGTCCTCGGTGACGACGTAGTGGCCGGTGAATTCACGCTGGTGGTGGCTCCCGGGACCACGGTCCCGGATCTCACGAACGTTCTCGACGGGCTCGACTTCCTCGTGCTGGAAGGTCCGCGGCCACTGGGTGCCCAGTCGGGCACCTGCAGCGGTGAGTTGGTCCGCATCCAGGTTCTCGGTCTGGACACGGGCGAGGCTCTCGATGACCTCAAGAGCCGCGTCGACGGGGAAACCGTCTGGCACAGCGACCCGCAGAGCGGGTACTCGACGGGCGCGATCAATCATCTCGGGGCAATCGGTGCGGACGACTCGCGCCTTCGCGGCCTCACTGGCGCCGGAACTCTGATCGCCGTTATCGACACCGGCGTGTCCGATCACGACGAGCTGGGCAGCCGCCGGCAACTCGCCGACGGGTACGACTTCATCGACGAGGGGACGCCGGCCGACGACTCGTTCGGCGGTAACGGCCACGGCACACCGATAGCCGTACTGGCCGCGGGCACCAGCTCCGGCGTAGCACCGCAGGCGCAGGTCCTGCCGGTCCGGGTCTGCGGCTCCGACGGTACGTGCTATACCAGCGACGTGTTACTCGGTGTCTGCCATGCGCTGGCGACCTCGGAGGGCCGTAGCGAGGGGATGGACGACCTGATCATCAACTTGAGCCTGGGTGGCGAGACCCCGGTAGAGTCGATCCGGTCGGCCCTGGAGTTCGCCCTGCAGAACGGCACGCTGATAGCCGCCGCCGGCGGCAACGAGCGCGAGCAGGGCTCGCCCCGGCACTACCCGGCAGCCTACGACTTGAAGGGCCTGCTGGCGGTTGCGGCCTTGCAGGCATCGTCACTCGGTGAGCTCGCAGGTGACTGGAAACCCGCCTCGTTCGGCACTCGCGGGGACTACCTCGACATAGCCGCCCCGGGCGTGGATCTCACCAGCGGCAACTCCGCGGGAGGCTACAGCTCCGGCTACAGCGGGACCTCCTTCGCCACCGGCTTGGCGTCGGGCGCCCTGGCCGTCTGGCGTGAAGCGAACGACAGCATGAGCGCAGCTGACGTAGAGGCCGGCGTCAAGGCCGCCGCACGCCCGCTCGACTATTCCGAGAACGAAGTCGGCGCGGGAATGCTCGATCTCTCGGACGAGCCGAATTAGGTCGAGAACCACGATTGGAAAAGCGGGCAGGAGGCGCCAGAGCCTCCTGCCCGCTCCTTTCTCATCGCAGTCGCTCGGCAACCTCAGCCCTTGCCCGCGGAACCGAACAGCGCGATCCGGTCGCTGACCAGCTCCTTCATCTGATCGCGAGCCGGGCCAAGGATCTTGCGCGGGTCGAACTCGGCCGGCTTGTCGCGCAGTATCTCGCGGATGGCGGCGGTGAACCCCAACCGCAGGTCGGTATCGGTGTTGATCTTGGCTATGCCGTGCGAGACAGCCTTGCGCACGTCCTCCTCGTGGATGCCCACAGCGCCCGCGAGCACTCCGCCGGCGGCGTTAAGCCGCTCGACCACCAGTGCGGGAACTCCGCTGGCGCCGTGCATCACCAGAGGATGGGGGAGACGACGTGCTATCTCGGCGATCCTCTCGAGATCTACGAACGGCCGGGTCTTGCCCTTGTTCGGCCCGTGTGAGGTGCCTATCGCCACCGCCAGGTAGTCGGCACCGCTCTCAGCCATGAACCGCTCTGCCTCCTCGGGCTTGGTGAGGATGGCGTCCTCCTCGGCCACCACCACATGTTCCTCGACGCCGCCCAAGCGCCCGATCTCCGCTTCTACCGTGACCCCCACGGCGTGCGCGGCTTCCACCACCTTGCGAGTTTCAGCCACGTTCACCGCTTCGTCCTCATGCGACTTGTCGATCATCACCGAGGTGAATCCCGATCGGATAGCGCGCATGCAGGATTCGAACGACGATCCGTGATCGAGGTGAATGGCCACCGGCACGCCGACCTCGCTGCCCATGGTGCGCACGATGTCGACCAGTTGCTTGCCGCCGTACTTCAGGGCGCCCTCGGAGAGTGCCACGATGACGGGAGACCGAGAGTCCTCCGCCGCCTCCAGGATCGCCTGAGTGATCTCCATGTTGTTGGTGTTGAAGGCGCCCACGCCGTATCCGCCGTCGCGCGCCGCCGCGAGTATGTCGAGTCCGCTCACTAGTGCCATTCAACGAGTATAACGCGGGTTTCAGGTGTTTCCGGCGGCCTTTATCGAGCCGGAGTCGACGAGCGCGAGTTTGCGGCCTTCACAGGTGCGCCGAGCTCGAACCAGCTACCGAGCACTTCGGTGGCTGCTTCGAGGGCGCCGCCGATGCGCCACCGGCGAAGGTCGCGCTCGCCCACCCGGTTGCTCACGCCTCTGACCTCGCCGAACGGGACACCGAGGGCGAGGCACACCTGGGCGGCCGCGGCGCCCTCCATCGATTCTACGGCCACTCGGAATCGACCGGTAGCCGGAACCGTCTCCTGTGCAATACCCGTAACCGTCTCCGCCGTGCCGAACGGCAGCGCCGGCCAGCGACCGCCGCCGAGGACGGCGGCGAACTCCGAGTCGACCGGCACCCGGTTGAAGATCCGTTGCGGCGTAGTAAGGAGCGGGAAGCCCAGGCTTTCCAGGTCCTCGAATCCGTTGGCTGTGTCGGCGCCCAAGTCGAGGTGCACCTCCTCGGCGGCCACGGCGGCCGAGCCGGGGTCGAGGCCCCAACCGTCGAAGGCGCCGCCGACTCCAAGTTGCACTACCGCTCCTGGCCGCAGCAGGTCGATGGCCAGAGCAAGGCCGGCGGCAGTGTTGGCTTTGCCCACACCTAGCCAGGCGACCACCGCCGGGACGCCGCAGACGTGACCGGCATGTGCCTCGCCGTAAGGCAGTGGTTTCAGGGACGGACCGTCGAGCCGCTCGAGGAGAGGTTCGACCTCCCTCCGAGTCGCGCCGACGACCAGGCGGAGCGGCCGAGCGTCATCCACCCCGACTCCGCTCAGGCGACCCGTGCCGGAATGTCGAGGAGCGCCTGCACGAAGGCAGCCGCATCGTAAGGCTGCAGGTCCTCGGCCTGCTCGCCCACACCGATGAACCTGATCGGCAGTTCCACTTCACGCGTGATCGGCAGGAGGATCCCGCCCTTGGCGCTGCCGTCGAGCTTGGTAACAATCACGCCGGTCACGCCTACCGCCTCGTGGAACTTCCGCGCCTGCTCGAGGCCGTTCTGGCCGGTTACCGCATCGAGTACCAGCCACACGTCGCGCGGTTCTCCCGGGTCGGCCTTGGCGATCACACGCTTGACCTTCTTGAGCTCCTCCATGAGGTTGTGCTTGGTATGCAGCCGGCCGGCGGTGTCGACGAACAGCAGATCGTATCCGCGCGCCTTGCGAGACTGCGCCGCGTCGAACGCTACCGCGCCCGGGTCGCTGCCGTCGGGGCCGCTGACCGTCGGGATCTCCAGCCGCTCGCCCCACAGCTCCAGTTGAGCGGTCGCGGCAGCCCGGAAAGTGTCGCCGGCCGCGAACATGACCCGTTTGCCGTGGCTTCGGTAGTAGCGGCCGAGCTTGGCGATGGTCGTGGTCTTGCCTACTCCGTTCACTCCCACGACCATCACCACCTTGCCCAACGGCTCTACCTGGTGACGGGTGACGTCCAGTTCGAAGCCGACCCGGCGCAGCTTCTGGCGCATCCGATTGGGCTCGAGCTGGTCGAGCAGTGCCTGCTCGAGAGCATCCCGGAACGAGGTGCCTCGCTCGCGCTCTCGCTTTGCTCCGGCCACCACGTCCTCGGCGATGCGAGCCCCGACGTCGGCTCCGATCAGGGCGAACTCCAGATCCTCCCAGTCCATCTCCCAGCCGTGACCGGTGTCCTGAGCCAGGACGTCGCGCGTGCGCCCCAAGCCCTGACGCAGCCTGTCGAACCACGCCATCAGCTGCTGGCGCCCGTCTTCTGCGAATCGCCCTGCGCATGCTTCTGTCGCGATCGGGCTTCGTTCTCCGCCTTCACCCGGGCCTTTTCCTGCGCCTCCTGCTGGGCTTTTTTCTGGGGGTTGTCGTCGGGCAGCCCGGAGTTGATGACCTGAATGGCACGACCGATCCGCGCAAGCACCGTCTGCTTTCCGAGAATGGTTATCAGGTCGATGACCGACGGGGTATTGCTGCGCCCACTGAGGGCCACACGAAGCGGCATCATCACCTTGCCCAGGCCGACGCTCTGCTCCTGCACGTAGTCGTGGACCAGTTCATCGATGCTGTCGTAATCGAAGAACTCGAGCATCGAGAGCTCCCGCTCCAGGTCCTCCAGGTAGGACTGGCCGGCCGCCAGGCGCTTGCGGGCATCCTCGTCGTAGAAGATGCTGTCGTCGAAAAAGTAGCCGCTCTGCTCGACGAAGTCGGTGAGCGTCTCCACGCGCGGCTGCAACACGTCGATCACGTCCAGGAGGTAATCCTCCTCGGTCCAGTCGTAACCGCCGGCGCGCAGCAGCGGGGCGGCGCGCCGGGCAACCTCGTCGAGCGGCAGCAGCTCGCGCAGGTACTTGGCATTGAAGTGTCGCAGCTTCTTCAGGTCGAAAACCGGGCCGCCCAGGGAGATCCGCTCCAGCGAGAACATGGCGACCATGTCGTCGACCGAGAAGAACTCGCGCCCATCCGGCATGCTCCAGCCCATGTTGCCCAGGAAGTTCAGGAGCGCCTCGGGCACGATCCCCTGATTCCGGTAGGAGTCCACGCTGGTGTCGAGCTTGCGCTTGCTGATCTTGGTCTTGTTCTTATCGGGGTTCCGGAGCAACGGCATGTGAGCGAATACCGGCAACGGCCAGTCGAACGCCCGGTAAAGCAGCACGTGGATCGGTGTGGACGTGATCCACTCCTCGGCGCGAACGACGTGGGTTACCTCCATGAGCCTGTCATCGACGACGTTGGCGAGGTGGTAGGTCGGAAATCCGTCGCTCTTGAGGATCACCGGATCGCGGATCTCCTTGTTGGCGATCGAAATCGGGCCCCGCAACTGGTCCGCGAAGTCGGTCGAGCCGCGCTCAGGCGTGACCAGGCGGACCACATGCGGTTCCCAAGCGGCCGCCCGGCGCTGCTGCTCGTCGACCGGTACGGCACGGCCGCGGGCGTCGTAACCAGGATCCTGTCCACGGCGCTTCTGTTCGCGGCGCATCTCGTCGAGCTCGGCCGCCGTCTCGAAGGCACGGTACGCCTTGCCCTGGTCCAGCAGGCGATCGACGTGCTCACGGTAGATGGCGAGCCGCTCGCTCTGACGGTACGGACCATTCGAGCCGCCCCGGCGCGGGCTCTCGTCGGGCTCGAGGCCGAGCCAGGTCATCGTGTCGAGGATGCTCTCTTCCGAGGCGGGATCGTAGCGTTCCCGGTCGGTGTCTTCGACGCGGAGGATGAACCGCCCACCGTGACTCTTGGCGAGCGCGTAGTTGAACAGTCCGATGTAGGCCGTTCCGACGTGGGGGTCACCCGTCGGCGAGGGCGCTATTCGGGTCACGACAGTCATGGTGAACCCTCCCTATGCGGGCATTCTAGCTCAGGCGCGTGCGGCCGAGTGTCGTCTCTGGGCCGCTGACAACGGACTTTTCGGCTCTACCTGAACGCCAGCGAGACCAGCGTGAGCGCCGATACGGTCCAGAGGTAGGGAGCGAAGATCCTGAAGCGCCCGCGGCGCAGCAGCCGGAACAGCCACACCAGTGCCAGGTAACCGGTAACGAACGATGCGACAGTCATCGCGGCCACTGCCGCAAGCGGAATCTCGGCGGCCCGCACCTCGGTCATGCCCAGTAGCGCGACGCCGAACGAGGCCACCAGGTAGAGCAGGAAAGAGAAACGCGCGGCCAAGGCGCCGTCGCAACCGCGACCGAGCAGGGTAGCTATGGTGGCGCCGGAGCGCGATATGCCGGGCACGACCGCCAGCCCTTGCGCCACGCCGGCGATAAGCGCGTCCTTGAAAGTCAGCGTGGCCGGGGTGGACTTGGCTCCGGTCTTCGGGGCTACCCAGAGTATCAGCCCGGTCACCGCCAGCGCGATCGCCACCGGGAACGGTGCGTTGAGCGTGTGGAAAACGCCGCGCAGGGCAAGGCCCAGGAGCGCGGTGGGAATCGATCCCGCCAGCACCAGCAGCGCCAGCCGCCAGCCTTCGCCCAGCCGCGCCTCGGCGCTGACCAATCCCCTGAAGAACCCGCTCAACGCCTGCCAGACGTCCTGCCTGAGCACGATCAATACCGCCAGCAGAGTGCCGGTATTGGTGGCTATGTCCACGGCCAACTCCAGCGAGCCGTCGCCTTCGTCGAAACCGAAGAACCAGTTGGCCAGCACCAGGTGCCCGGACGACGAGACCGGCAGGAACTCGGTAAGCCCCTGGACAATGCCCAACACGACGGCTTCGAATACGGTCACGGCTTACCTATCTGATCTGAACCTGACTACCGAGAACCGGGGCTGGAGAGAGCGTGTCTCTCCAGCCCCGGCACTAACCGATGCCTGCGCAACGCAAGCCGGCGGGTCGACTGGCGTCGCTCAGCGCTTGCTGAACTGCGGCGCGCGGCGCGCCTTCTTGAGTCCGTACTTCTTGCGTTCGACCACTCGTGCGTCCCGGCTGAGGTAGCCGCCCTGCTTGAGCGCCGGCCGGAAGTTGGGGTCCACGTGCAGGAGCGCGCGGGCGACCCCCAGGCGGATCGCGTCCGCCTGGCCGCTCGGACCGCCACCGGCAACGGTGATGAGCGCGTCATAGCGACCCGCGGTGTTGGTGACTTTGAGCGGCTCGAGCGCCTGCACGCCCACCAGGATGCCACGGAAGAAGTCCTGGAAGTCCTTGCCGTTAACGGTGATGCGACCACTACCGGGGCGCAGGAATACGCGGGCTATCGCTGCCTTGCGGCGGCCGGTCCCATAATACTGCTCCATCAGACGAGCTCCATCTCTAGCGGCTTCCGGTCACGGGGCGTCGCCCGGTCCCATTCGATATCGTTTTCCATCAAGCGAGCTCCATCTCTTTCGGCTGTTGTGCGGCGTGCGGGTGAGCGGCGCCTGCGTAAACCTTCATGCGGCGAATCAGCCTGCGGCCCATTCGGGTCTTCGGCAGCATTCCCCACACCGCCCGCTCCAAGACGCGCTCAGGGTGCTTGGTGAGCATCTCCCGCGCGGTGGTGCTGCGCAGCCCGCCCTGGTAGCCGGTGTAACGCGTGTACACCTTCTGATCGAGCTTGTGGCCGCTGAATACGACCTTCTCGGCGTTGACTACCACCACGAAGTCTCCTCCGGGCTGGTTTGGCGTGTAATCGACTTTGTGCTTCCCGCGCAGGACCTGGGCGATCTGCGTAGCCAAACGGCCAACGGTCTGGCCCTCGGCGTCGATCAGCACCCACTCGTGCGTCGTTTCCTTGGGAAAATAGGTCTTCACTTCAAGTCACGTCCTCTGGCTTGGGGTTGCTCTGCCGAATCCATCGCGTCCATCGTCCCGGATGCCTTGTTCGATCGATCGTTTCCCAGTTGATCGTACGGAGACGACCGAGCCCCGGCGCCCGGCGCCAGGTTCGAACGGGCAGTACCGTGGCCGACAAGGCACGAAACCAAACGAAAGTGTAGCACATGCCCGCCGGCCTCGTAAAGCTGGGCGACGACAGCGAACAACGTGACAGTCGCTTCGGCGGCGGCCGCAGCGGAAGCGGCCCGGCCTTGCGCTACAATCGCACCACTCGGGAGGCCCATATGCTCCGTGCCCTGCGCGGCCTGCTGCTATTCGTCGTTCTCGCTCTGATCGTGCTCGCTGGGTTGTACGCCTGGGTGCAGACATCGCTGCCGCGCCGTCAGGGCGCCATCTTGCTCGGCGGGCTCTCCGCCGCAGTCGAGGTGGCTCGCGACGTGGACGGAGTACCGCATATCGACGCCGCCTCCCAGGAGGACGTCTATTTCGCGCTCGGCTTCGTCCACGCCCAGGACCGGCTGTGGCAGATGGAGGAGCGCAGGTTGCTGGCTGCGGGTCGCCTGGCTGAGCTGTTGGGCGAGCGCGCGCTTGCCAGCGATCGCTTCATGCGCTCGTTGGGGCTCTATGGCGCGGCCGAGCGCGACCTGCAGGCTCTAACGCCGCGAGCGCGCGGAATCGTGCAGGCGTACAGCGAAGGGATCAACGCGTTCCTCGACCGACGCTCCGGCGCGCCGCCGCCCGAGTTCCTCCTCCTGGGACATCGGCCCGAGCCATGGGCGCCGGTCGATGTGCTGGCGCGGGCGAAGCTGTTCGCCTGGGAGCAGGCGGGTGACTGGCGAGAAGACCTGCTACATGGGCTGATAGCGGCCGAAGCGGGCGCGACGGCGTCCCGAAGCCTGTGGCCCACCGCCGCGACGGACGAGGCGGACCACCGAGCGGCACCGCCGGATCTCTTGCGGCGATTGCCCCTGATGAGTTTGCTGGACGCGACCGCCGGCTTCGCGGGTGGAGGGGACTCCTCGTTGGCGTGGGCAGTCTCCGGCGAGCACACCGCGGGGGGCGCGGCCCTGCTGGCCATCGAACGGCACGGAGAACAGCAGGCGCCGAGCCCCTGGTATCTGGTACAGCTGACGGCTCCAGGGCTGGACGTTTCCGGTGCGACGCTCCCCGGCATCCCGGCCGTCCTGGTTGGCCGCAACGACGCGATCGCCTGGGCGCTGACCGGCGCTGACCACGATACGCAGGATCTGTACATCGAGAGGCTGGAGGCGGACCGTTACCTGACGCCCGACGGTTGGCAAGAGCTGGAGACAGTCAGCGAGTCGCTGGAGGTCCGGGGCGGCGACGACGTGCAAATGTTGGTGAGGCGCACTCGGCACGGTCCGCTCGTCTCCGACGCGCTGGGGCCCGAATCGATCGACGGCGGCCGGATAGACGAATCGACCGCGAGCGGGGAGAGCCTGGGACTGTCACTGAGCTGGACGGCGCTGCTGGAGGTCGATCGCTCGCTGCAAGGGGCCATCGACATCTCGTTCGCTCGCAATTGGGACCAACTGGGCGACGCGCTGCGAAATCTGCAAGAGAGCGGACAGTCGGTGCTCTATGCCGATGTCGAAGGCAGTATCGGTGTGCAGACAACCGGACGCGTCCCGGTACGCGCCGCAGGCGTCGGGCGCCTGCCGGTGCCGGGTTGGGACGAGTCTTTTGACTGGGACGGCTTCGTTCCCTACGCCGAGCTCCCGCGAATACGCGACCCGGCATCAGGAGTGATAGTTGCCGCCGGCGGGGAACCGCCGCAGACCTCCCGCGCACCCTCCCGGCAGAGACCGCCGGCCTCTCGGCAGATTCTCGAGCTTCTCAACGACCTCGAGTTCCACACAGCTTTCAGCTTCGAACGGATGCTCGGCGAGAGGCCACTGCCGTTGACCGCGGACCTCCTGCCGCTAGCTCGTGCGGCCCGTCCGACAACCGATGCGGCTAGCCGGGCGCACGCCGAATTGCTGGCCTGGGACGGTTCCTCGAGCGGCGGCACGGCGGCGCCCATTCTCTTTTCGACATGGTATTCGACGCTGGCGCGGCTGATCTTCGCCGACGACCTCGGCGAAACGCTCGCCGCCGCCGTGGCCGAGCGGCCCGCGTTGATCGCCCGCGTGGTGAGCGGGCAACCGCAGTGGTGCGACGACGGGAGAACCGCGGAGGCCGAGGACTGCCGCGACCTGTCGACCCGCGCTCTGCGCGACGCTGTGGCCCGTCTGGGAGAGCGCCACGGGGACGAGCCGGACTCCTGGCGGCGTCGGACCGGTTACGAAGAGATTCACGCTCACCCGGTTCTGACCGGAACGACATTGGCCGGGCTCTTCGACGTTCGTATCGTTGTCGAGGAGGACGGTTCGGCCGGGAGGGCGGTAGCCGCGCCGGTAGCAGGTGCGCGCGGCGTGCCGGCCCGCGGACCGGTGCTCCGGGCGGTCTTCGACCTGGGCGATGACTCCTCTTCCGGCTACCTGCTGGCCACCGGCCAATCCGGGAATCCGCTGGCGCGAGACTACCGGGCGTTCACCGAGGATTGGGGGCGTGTCGACCTGGTTCCGCTGCGCCGCTACGGCGCTGCCGAGACCGGTTCCGGTCGGGTTCTGGTGTTGGAGCCTCGCCGCTGACTCAGCCGGGTGCGGGGTAAGGTTCGCCTCGCTGGGTGGCTGTGAACGTCGTGCGTAGGTTTAGGGCATCGAGCAAGGCGGCCGTGCGCTCCTCCAGGACCGCCGGCTGGTGGTCGAGCAGGAGGTGCCAACCGGGACGGCCAAGCGCCCGAGCTCGTCGTGAGGGCGGCGGCTCGTCGGGCGGCTGGATGAGATCGTCGGCGGGAATCGCCTCCGCCCGGCCGTGCTGCAACGCCAGGGCCGCCAGTACGAAGTAGAAAGCGCTGCGAGAGGTAACCTCGACGGACTGCCCGTCGAACCTGGCCTCGAGCTTTCCGTGGAGATGACGTACCTGTTCGGCGATCGACTGCACCTCTCCCATGGCGATCCGTTGCAGCGTTACCGACTCTCCGGCCGTCCCCCGCGACCCCTCCGCGCCCTCGTGCCGCGCCTGCATCCGGTCCTCGGCAGGTCTGCCCCTCCCTGTCCTGCCGTCACGCAGCGCCTCCTTGGCACGGTCGAAGCGCTCGGACGGTTCGGTTCCCTCGGCCAGGAGCAGGTGGAGTACCTCGGCGAAACCCTCATCGAACAGGTCGAACTCCAGGTTCCGCGCGTCGTCAGCCGTCGCCGCGCGCCAGACCCGCCCGTTGCTGGCGAGGGTCCAGGCGTGTTCGGCGCCTTCGCGGCCGACTCCGGTCACCGGCGTTTCCACCGCGAAAACCGTCACCAGGACCGATTCGGCTCCATTGAGCAGGCGGTAGTCGGCTCGCTCGCGTGCCGGTTCGCCGGCCAGCCGCATCGTCTGCAGGTCGAAGATGTCTACCGCCAGGGAGTGCAGGAGCGGAAATACAGCAGCCTGTGCCAGGTCGATAGCGCTGGCACGCGGTCTCGCCACTAGTGCCCGCCGCGCCCGCTGCAGTGCCGCGGCGACCCTGAGGCGCTCGACCTCCAGGTGCGATTCGGGGACCGGTGTATCGCGCATCCTCCTAAGTCTACCGCCCGTCGGCGGGTCGTAGTGGGCGCCGGCAGCTGCGGCTCCGGCTTCCGGACCGATGTTGCGGACGCCATTACTCCGGAACGCACTGCACCGTGTTCCTCGAGCGGTCTCGAGATCGTCAGCGGACCGGCCGGCGCAGCCCCTTCGGGTAGTGGTTCTTGATGATGTCACGGCTGCTCCGGCCCCATCCGAGCGGGAAGCCGGCAACGGTGACGAGCACCCAGCCGTCTTCGCCCGGCCGTTCGAGCTCCGCTCCGAGGAGATAAGCGTCGAGGCCGGCTTCGCCGGGCTGCAGGATCACGCTCCGCAGCGCATCTTCGCGCCGCAACGCCAGTGCCAACGAGTGCGACGGGGCGAAGCGCTCCCGGGATACCGAGCCCAGCCACAACCCGGGTCGCAGGACTCGCACGCCGGCCAGGTCGGGAGCCCCGGGCGGCACCGCGTAGAGGCCGTCGCGCTGAACGATGAGCGCGTGGTCCGGAAACGGATCTTCGGTCAGGTTGTCGCTGATGAACCCGCGCCAAAGCTCCTTCGCCTGACGCGACTCGGCCGAATCGCCGGCAGACTCGCCGGCAGACTTCCCGGCGGAGCCGCCGGCTGTCGCTCCGCTCCGGCCCTGCCCGTAGTTTCGCCGCCCCTCGTTCCTCCCGATTCGGGTCGACACCGGTCCCGTGTCCCCGGTTCTGTCGGCAGGCTCCGGGGGCGACTCGTGCCCTCTCCTCAGCAGCACCAGGAAGTGGCCTTCTCCGGCGTGCCGGTGGGGCCATATCCGCACGGCGCGACGCAACTCGGTTGCCCGTTCGCCACCGGCCCACTCGGGACGGCCGGAAGCGACTCCTGCCAAGCCGGTCTCGATCGCCTCCCAGTCCGGGCGCTCCGCCAGGAACCGCCCGATCACCTCCTCGTTCTCGGCCGGTTCCAGCGTGCAGGTGCTGTAGGCAAGCCGTCCACCCGGCCGTACCAGCCGCGCTGCCTCGGCCAGGAGAGCGTCCTGCCGGATAACGCATGACTTCACTATCTGCGGGCTCCAATGAGCGATCGCTTCGGGAGTCTTGCGGAACATGCCCTCTCCGGAGCACGGGGCGTCCAGAAGCACCGCGTCGAAGCGAGCCGACCACAGGTCGGCCAAGGTCCTCGGATCCGCGCTGGTCACCAGCGCTCGGCGCGCTCCCCAGCGCTCGAGATTCCTGCTCAGCTCACGGGCCCGGCCGCCATGGACGTCGTTCGCAACCAGTAGCCCACTGTCGCCGAGCAGCGCCGCAAGGTGCGTACTCTTGCCTCCAGGCGCGGCCGCGAGGTCGAGGACGCGTTCGCCGGCACGTGGCGCCAGTGCCTCGGCGACCGCCATGGCCGAGGGCTCCTGCAGGTAGTAGAGTCCCGCGGCGTGAAAGGGATGCCGGCCCGGGCTTCCGTCGAACTCCAGAACGAAGCCGGCTGGACACCACGGCACGGCTTCGAGCGACCACGAAGGCGGTCGCGTCGATCGAGACGGTGGCGATCGAGGCTGTGGCGGTACTGCCTGCGACAGGAGGCGCTCGAACGCGGCCGCCGAGAGCTTGAGGGTATTGACCCGCAGGCCTGTTACGGGAGGCTCCTGCAGGCTGAGCTCCAGCCGGTCGGCCTCCGGGCCGAGGAGCCGGCGCATGCGCGCTCGAAACTCGGAGGGCAGGTTCAGTCGTCGCCTCCACCGTCGAGTTCCGGGCCGCCTTCCTCGTCACCTTGCGTGCGGCTCGCTGCGCCCCTGCGATCGGCGCTACGCGCTTCGTTGGCCCGCAAGGCGGCTAGCTCGCCGAGCTGGCGGATCTCCTCGATGAACCGGTCTACCGAATCGAAGTCCCGGTAGACGCTCAGGAAGCGGATATAGGCGACGTCGTCGAGGCCCTTCAGGAATTTCAGGGTACGCAGGCCGACCTCCTCGGAGGCGATCTCCGGTGCCTGGATCTCGTCCTCGAATCCGTAGGCGAACTCACGCAACTGCTTCTCGGTCACCGGTCTCTTGTTGCAGGCGATGCGCAGCTTGTCGAGCAGCTTGTCGGGATTGAACGCCTCGCGACGGCCCGAGCGCTTGCTCACCATCAGTGCTTCGAACTGAGCTCGCTCATAGGTCGTGAAACGGCGGTGACAGTTGGCGCAATCGCGGCGACGGCGAATCGAGGTGCCTTCGTCGGACGGCCGTGAGTTGATCACTCGGGTGTCGTTCGATGTGCAGTAGGGGCATTTCATGGTAGCGCCATCGCCGAGCTGCCGGGCGCAGCCCGGCAGCTCTCTGGGGAATGCCACCTCGTCGGCGAACTCTCGCTCGCCGTCGTCGCCGTCGTTGCCGTTGTCGAAGGAATCCTCGTTGCCGTCGTCGTAGAGGCTCGCCTCGAGGTCGTCCTGGCGCACGCTCGAGTCGAGCGCGGCCTGGACCTCCGGGAGGAGCGACTCCACGACCTTCGGCGGCGGAGGCAGCTCGACGTAAAGCTGCTGCCCACGTACCCCTTGCGCGGTTGCCGAGCCCAGGTACAGCACGCTGTCGATGAGAGCGGCATCGTGTCGAGGATCGGACGCCTGCCGCGACGGAACCACCATGTTCGCTCTCAACCGCTCGTAACGATCTCCGAACCCGGCCACCATCCCGGACAGCGCTCCGCGTACCGCGGTCATCTGCGGCTCGTCGGCGCTCTCGGGCGGGGCGACCAGCACCAGCCAGCCCTCCCGCAGCACCTGGGCACAGACCTTTAGCGTCAGGTAGCTGCTCTTGATGTCCTCATCGAGCAACTCCACGAACTCGCTCTCCCCGAGAGCATGGAACGGCGTGTGACTCCCGTAGGCTGCCACGTGAATCACGCCGTTGAGATCACCGAAGATCTCGTAGACCTTGTGAAAGGCGTTCAGGACGTCCATGTGGGTGGTCATGTCGGCCTGGATGGGGATGGCCTGGCCCCCGAGCTCCTCGATCTCCGCCGCCGTCTTGGATGCGAGATCGACGTCACGATCGGCGCACACAACGTCATGCCCACCATGGCCGCAGGCAAGGGCGACAGCCCGGCCGAAGCCCTGTCCGACATTAGTCACGAGCACCACGCTGGCTGTACCCATAAGAGGTAGGATACAGCCCATTCAGACGCGGCCACAAGGGATGCCGCGACCCACTGTGAATACCTTTATGGACGGCCCACCGCCCTGATCGGCTAGAACTGGACGGGGTGGGAGCGGCAACTGGAGGGCGTTGAGTGTTTTCTAGGCGAACCAGAGGACGGCGCGGCAGCGGCGAACCGTTTACCTACATCCAGGAGGGAACCGTGCTTCGCGGCGATCTCGAGGCAGCCGGCAGGGTCCGGATTCACGGGACCGTGCTGGGCAACGTCACGGTAGCCGGAGTTCTCGAGGTGGCCGCCGAAGGTATGGTGAAGGGCGATCGTGTCGAGGCCGATCAGGTGCGGATACTCGGTGCCGTCGAGGCGATGGTGTGCGCGGCCGGCAAGGTCGAGATCTGGCGCGGCGGCCAACTGACCGGAGACGTAAGGGCGGCATCGCTCGACATCGAAGAGGGCGCGAGCTTCACCGGCCGGAGCGAGATGCGCCCACCCGGGTCTCCACCTGCCCTGCCCGATGGGAGCGCGCGGGCTGGGCAAGTAAACGCTTCTCCTTCCGACGCAGAAACCGAGGCGGAGTCCGGCGCGGAAACCGGCGCGGAATCCGGCGCGGAATCCGGCCCAAAGACCGTAGCAAGGACCGGCGCAGGAGCCCGCGCTGCCGACGAGGAAGACCCCGCTTCGGAGACGCCGCTTACGGCTTCCGTTGAGCCGCGGACCTGATTCGCCTACCGGCGACACGCCGCACCATTTGAATTCGACACACCGTAGACAGTGCTCGCGGTCCTCGATCTTTTGGTGACTGCTACACTGTCCGGAACCAGTATTCCGGCCACTCCGTGATAGGTTTGGAGAACTGATGGCACTGGAACGCTTCTTCCGGCGCAACCGGCCCACCAAAGGCGACGACGACAACAGTCCCACGGGACTGTGGATGAAGTGCGAGTCGTGTGGGGCTCAGATATACCGCAAGGACCTGGTGGCAAGCCACTACGTCTGTCCCGAATGCAACTTCCACTACCGCATGCCGGTAGACGCTCGCATCGGCTTGCTGGCCGACGAGGGCAGCTTCGAACAATGGTCGGGATCGCTGACTCCGGAAGACCCACTCGAGTTCATCGATACCGAGCCGTATCTGGAACGTATCGAACGTGTGCAGGCGAAACAGGGTCGAAACGACGCGATCGTCACCGGCGGTGCGTTGCTCGAGGGCGAACCGGTGGCGCTGGCGGTCATGGACTTCTTCTTCGCTGGAGGCTCGATGGGGTCGGTCGTCGGTGAGGAGATAGCTCGAGCGGCCGAGAGAGCGGCAGAGGAGGGTCGGAGCCTCATCGCCGTGACCGCATCGGGCGGCGCCCGGATGCAGGAGGGCGCGCTCTCGTTGATGCAGATGGCCAAGACGACCGTGGCGCTGGAGGCGCTGGCCGAGCGTGGGCTGCCCTACATAGCCGTACTGACCGATCCCACCACCGGCGGGGTTACGGCGAGCTTCGCGACACTCGGCGACCTGGTGCTGGCCGAGCCGAAGGCTCTCATCTGCTTCGCCGGCCCGCGCGTTATTCAGCAGACGATCAAGCAGGACCTGCCGGAGGGGTTCCAGCGCTCGGAGTTCCTGCTCAAACGGGGGATGATCGACGATGTGGTCGATCGCCAGAGGCTCAAGGAACAACTGGCTTCCTATCTTCGTCTGCTTCGAGGCGGCCTGACTGCCCTCACCGAGGAGGACGCCCGTGGCGTTGCCGTTTGAGAAGCCGATCGAGGATCTCGAGGCCAGGATCAGTGACATGCGGGTCTACGCGGAGGATCAGTCGGTCGACCTCGGCGAGGAGATTCGGCTGCTCGAGGACAGGCTCGACCGCCTGCGCTCCGAGACGTTCGCGAATCTCTCTCGCTGGCAACGCGTTCAGGTCGCGCGTGCACCCGGTCGGCCCACCGGTCTCGACTACCTGCAGAGCGTGTTCAGCGACTTCCAGGAGCTCCACGGTGACCGGATTCTGGGTGATGACCCGGCCATCGTCTGCGGCCTGGCTCGGCTGGACGACCAATCGGTGATGGTGCTGGCGCAGCAGAAGGGGCGCGACACCAAGGAAAACATTCACCGCAACTTCGGCATGTCACATCCCAGCGGCTACCGCAAGGCCATTCGGATGTTCGACCTGGCGGACAAGTTCCGGCTGCCCGTCATCACGCTCATCGACACTCCCGGCGCGTACCCGGGAATCGCCGCCGAGGAGCAGGGGCAGGCGTGGGTGATCGCCGAGGCTATCCGCCGGATGAGCCGCCTCCGTGTGCCTGCCATAAGCGTTGTGATCGGGGAGGGCGGCTCCGGTGGAGCGCTCGCCATCGGCGTGGCCAACCGCGTGCTCATCCTGGAGAACGCCATTTATTCGGTGATAAGCCCCGAGTCGTGTGCCGCAATCCTCTGGCGTGACGCCGCCGAAGCGCCACGCGCCGCCGAAGCGCTCAAGCTCACCGCCCGGGATCTGCTCGAACAAAACGTGGTGGACCGGGTGATCGACGAACCGGTGGGCGCCGCTCACAAGGATCCTCAGGGAGCGATGGATATCGTAGGCGAGGTGTTGCGCGAGGAGCTGGAGCGCCTCTCCCGGTTGCGGCCCGAACAACTTGTGTGCGGCCGCAGAGACCGTTTTCGCCAACTCGGCCGGGTGCGCGAGGTTTCCTGAGGTCCGCCGGCTATCCGCCGGTCGCCGCTCGACGCAGATCGCCGATGTTCTGCGCTATGCCGGACCGGCCGTTGAAGACCGAGCTGCCGGCTACCAGCAATTCGGCACCGGCGGCAACCGCCGCGCCCGCCGTGTCGATGTTGATGCCGCCGTCCACCTCGATGCGGCACTCCGGGTTGAGCTGGTCACGCCACTCTCGGACTACGCCCAGGCGTTCGAGGGTGGCGGGAATGAAGCTCTGACCGCCGAAGCCGGGGTTCACGCTCGTCAGCAGCGTCAGGTCCAACTCCGGCAGTGCCCCACGGACGACGGCAAGCGGCGTTAGCGGATTCAGGGCCAGACCGGCCTTGGCTCCGCCATTGCGGATGAGCTGAAGCGTGCGGTGCAGGTGCGTACTTGCCTCGGCGTGAACGGTCAGCCAATCGGCGCCGGCAACGGCAAACGCCTCGACGTGACGCTCTGGTTCGACGATCATCAGATGCACGTCCAGTGGAAGATCAGTCGCGCGCCGGCATGCCTCCACGATCAGCGGGCCGATGGTTATGTTGGGAACGAAGCGGCCGTCCATCACGTCTATGTGGATGACGTCCGCTCCGGCACGTTCGGCCTCCTGGACCTGCTCGGCCAGCCGGCCGAAGTCGCTGGCCAGGATCGACGGCGCAATGAGTACGGTCACGGGCCGGAGTATAGCAACGAAAGTGGCCGCCACGGGGCCAGGCAGGTCGTGCCGCTCTCAAGTGTGCCGCTCTCAAGTGTGCCGCTGTCAAGTGTGCCGCTGTCAGGTGGTACCGGAGCTCGAACGGTGCGGTCGTCGACGAGCCGGTCGGTCAGTGCCGTTCAGGCGACGACGGTGACCGACTCCAGCACCTGCGCGAATGCGCGCTCGAGCTTTTCCAACCCCTCGCCCAACTCGGCATCGCTCAGGTTGAGCGGGGGCAGCAGCCGGATCACGTTGCCGTAGGTCCCGGTCGGCAGGAGGATCAGGCCGTCCTCGCGGGCGGCGGACACGATCGCTTCGACCGCTTCCTTGTTGGGGCCCTTTCCGTCGCCGTGAACCAGCTCGATACCGACCATCGCCCCCAGGCCGCGCACCTCGCCGATTTGTGGCCAGCGCCGCTTCAGCTCCTCCAACCGGGCGGTGGCACGTCGGCCGATCTCCGCCGACCGGGCCAGCAGGTCCTCGCCCTCGATGACATCCAGCGTCGCCAATGCGGCTGCACAACCGGCGGGGTTGCCGCCGAAGGTGGAGCCGAGCATGCCGGGGTTGATCGCGTCCATGATCTCGGCCTTGCCGATCACCGCCGACAGGGGGAAGCCCGAAGACAGGGCCTTGGCGGTAGTCACCAGATCGGGCTCGAGCCCGTAGTGGTCGACCGCCCACCAGCGGCCGGTGCGCCCGATGCCGGCTTGCACCTCGTCGTCTACCCAGAGTGCGCCGATCTCCGTGGCGTATTCGCGCAGGCCCGCCAGGAAGTTTGCCGGAGCGGGGATGAAGCCGCCCTCACCGGCCACCGGTTCGATCACGAACGCCGCTACCTCGCCCTCACCGATGGTCGTGGCGACGAGGTCCTTTAGCACCTCGAGGGCCTTGGCGCCGGTTTCCTCGGCGTCCTTGGCTCCCCAGGGGTTACGGAATGCGTAGGGGTAGGGGGCCCGGTAGATCTCCGCCGCGCGCGGAGCGAAGCCGGCCTTGTACGGCTGGGCCTTGCCGGTCAGTGACATGGCCATGTGGGTCCGGCCGTGGAAGGCGTGGGTAAATGCGACGACGCCCTGTCTGCCGGTATAGGCGCGCGCGATCTTCACGGCGTTCTCCACAGCCTCGGCGCCAGAGTTGACCAGGAAGGTCTTCTTGGGGCTCGGACCGGGCGCCAGGTCGTTCAACCGCTCCGCCAGGTCGATATAGGTCTCGTTCATCGCCACGGCGAAGCACAGATGCTGAAAGGCCTCGATCTGCGTCCGGACAGCTTCCAGCACCCGAGGGTGGGAGTGACCGATGTTCATCACGGCGATGCCGGCCGACCAGTCGAGGTACTTCTTGTCGTCGGCGTCCCAAACGTAGGAGCCCTGGGCTCGCTGGGGGTAGAACGGGTGAACGCTGTATGCTGCCGGTGCCACCGCTGCGGCCCGCCGACGGGAGAGTGTTTCGTTGCTCATGGCTCCTCCTGACCTGAACTGCCTGGCTCGACCGGTCGTCCGGTCCGATGCCCAGTATTATAAATCGAAGCATAGCACGACCATCGAGCTATGATTACCAAGTAGATGACGGTCCGGACCAGGGAAACGTCGGCCACGGGAGGCGAATGCAACTGATTCGCTGGCGGTCGCAGACATGCTGCCCGGGCGGAAAACGGGCCGCGCTACAGGCTGCCGCGCCGCGGTAGCATTTCCGAGTGCGACTCGCTGTCACTGTAGAAGATGGAGCCGACGAGCAGTCGGCGGCAGCGCTTGCCGAGCGGCTGGGCCTGGAGATGCTCGCCGATATTCCGCCTCCTGACATGCTGTTGCTGGTTCGTACCTCGGAGCGGTTGGAACTGCGCGAATCCGGGCCGGCGGCGGGAGGCACGCTGGCAGTAGAGTTCCTGCCCGGCCGCGGCTCGCCGCAACTGCGTCGGGCTGCCATGCCCGGCGGCAGGGCGGCGGCAACGGGCGCACCACCGCGGCTGATCGACGCTACCGCCGGGCTGGCCCAGGACGCCTTCGCCCTGGCGGAGTGGGGTTGCCGGGTCGATCTTATCGAGCGCTCGCCGGTGGTGGCGGCCCTGCTGGCCGACGGTCTGGAGCGCGCACGCCGTGACGGGAGGACCGGCGACGCCGCCTCTCGCATGCATCTGCATCAGGGTGAGGCGCTGGACATCCTGCCGCGGCTGAAGCCCGCCGGGGTCGTCTACCTCGATCCGATGTACCCGCGCAGCGGCCGCGAGGGTCGAAAGGGCAAGGGGATGCGACTGTTGCGCGAGCTGCTGGGAGACGACAGGGACGCCCATACTCTGCTGGAAGCCGCCAGGCGGGCGGCCGGTCGCAGGGTCGTGGTGAAGCGGCCACTACGTGCTCCGGCGCTGGCGGGCCACAAGCCATCCGGTAGCCTGACTGGCACCACCGTCCGTTACGATCTCTATGGTCCGCTCCGCGACTGAAGGTGCGGGGCACGAGAGGAGACGATGAGCGTAAAGCCGATCGAGACGATCACAGTAGTCGGCGCCGGCACCATGGGTGGCGGCATAGCGGCGATGTGCCTGGCGGCCGGCTACCGGGTACGGCTCTACGACCCGAGTCGCGAAGCTCTGGAGCGCGCCCGCAAGCGCATCGCCAAGCGTGACGAGCAGGCCGAGGCCGAAGGGCGCCTCGACCTCCACTACCAGCTCGAGGGGGCGGCGGAGAGTTGCGACTTGCTGATCGAAGCGGTGCCGGAGAGGCTCGAGCTGAAGCGCGAGGTCTTCCAACGGGCAGATGTCGCGGCTCCGGCTCACGCCATCTTCGCCAGCAACACCAGCGAGTTGTCGATTACCGCCATGGCCGGCGCCACGAAGCGACCGGATCGGGTCGTGGGGATGCACTGGTTCAATCCGCCGGAGCGGATGAAGCTCATCGAGATGGTACGTGGCGTGCACTCTTCGCGGGAGGCGGTGGAAGCCGTTGCCGTGGTCGCCGGTCGCTGCGGCAAGACGACGGTGCTGGTGAAGGATCGCCAGGGATTCGTGACCACGCGGGCACTTGCGGCCCTGCTCACCGAGTCGATGCGCATGTTCGAGGAGGGAGTGGCTTCGAAGGCGGATATCGACACCGCCGTCAAGCTGGGATTGAACCATCCGATGGGTCCGCTGGAGTTGGCCGACTATGTCGGCTTGGACACCATGCTCTTCATCGGCGAATCGCTCACCGAAGCGCTGGGGGAGAGGTTTCGCCCCCCGCAGATATTGCGCAAGCTGGTGGAGGCCGGCCGCCTCGGCTGCAAGAGCGGCGCCGGCTTCTACGACTACGGCGAAGCGCGCTGAGAAGCGAAGATGCCTCCCCCGCGCTTCAGTCGAGACTGACTTCGGGGGAGGCTCTCTGGCTGGCCCACAGGGATTCGAACCCCGACCGACCGGACCAAAACCGGTTGTCCTG
Organism: Trueperaceae bacterium; assembly: GCA_040905465.1. Lineage (GTDB taxonomy): Bacteria > Deinococcota > Deinococci > Deinococcales > Trueperaceae > DASVCN01. The sequence continues at coordinate 70,274 of JBBDRK010000069.1, forward strand.
CCATTAGACGATGGGCCAATGTTACCGCCGGTGCGACCCGGCTGACGCCGTTGCCGCGCCCAGCGGTTTGCTGATTGGCTGGCCCACAGGGATTCGAACCCCGACCGACCGGACCAGAACCGGTTGTCCTGCCGTTAGACGATGGGCCAACAAAGCGACGACTAGTGTATTGGGCGTCGGCGCTCCTCGTCAAGCGCAGCGGCGACGGCGTACGGCCGTGAGACATGCTCCGGCCCGAGTTGGGCGCCCGGCAGCGCGCTGGGCCGGCGCGAGCAAGTGCGGTCGGGTGGCTTACTGGCGCCGGCCGCGATGCTGCGGTATACTCGGCCTGTTTGGCCGCCGGGCACGACCTGCTTGCCCTGAAACCTTGCCCTGAAACCGGCCGTGGGCCGGTCTTGTCCCGCAAGGGGCGATGGCAACTGCGGGAATGCGGCCCGAGTTCGTGGAGAGGTGCCGGAGCGGTTGAACGGGACGGTCTCGAAAACCGTTGTACCTGTCTGGGTACCGTGGGTTCGAATCCCACCCTCTCCGCCACTGTCGCCCTTAGGCGATGACTCAGCACCGTCGCCTTAAGGTGATGAGTTGACACCGTCGCCTTAAGGCGATGACTCAACACTGTCGCCGAGAGGCGATGTTATTTCCAAGCACTGTCGCCCCCGGGCACGGTTCCGGGGGCCGTCTTACGCCAACAGCCGGTATGATCCCGGCGGGGCGAAGCAGGGGGGTCCAGGAGGGAACATGGAGCGAGTCCGCGTCATCGATCATCCCCTCGTGCAGCATAAGCTGTCCATCCTTCGTGACCGAGAGACAGGGGTGCGCGACTTTCGCGCCCTGTGCACCGAGATCAGCATGCTGATGGCGTTCGAAGCGATGCGTGACCTGCCGCTCGCCGATGCCGTGGTCGAGACTCCTGTCGCGCCCGCCAAGGTAAAGCGTCTGACCGGCAAGAAACTTGCCCTGGTGGGAATCCTGCGCGCCGGGCTGATCATGGTCGACGGGCTTCTCACGCTCGTGCCGAGCGCACGTGTCGGTCACATCGGGCTCTACCGCGATCCGACGACGCTGAAGCCGGTCGAATACTACAAGAAGCTGCCTACCGACATCGCCGAGCGCGACGTGTTCCTGCTCGACCCGATGCTCGCTACCGGCGGTTCCGCCGCCGCGGCGGTGAGTATCCTCGAGGACATGGGGGCTCGGAGCGTCCGCCTGTTGTGCATTCTCGGCGCACCCGAAGGCATCGCCGCCGTTCACGAGGAGCACCCCGACGTGGAGATCATCCTGGCAGCCTGCGACGAGCGGCTGAACGAGAAGGGATATATAGTTCCGGGCCTGGGAGATGCCGGCGACCGGATCTACGGAACCCGCTAGGGCCCCGAACGACCTTGCTGGGCGCTGCTCGCGACATGCCCTATGTCTCACTCTCCGGCGCAACCCGCGGATAGAATGTGAGCCGTGCCGGAGAACGTAATCGAGATCGCACCACTTGTCCTCTGCTCCTTCATCGCCGCTCTCGTCGCGGTTTCCGTGGCAGTTCCCTGGGTACGTGACTTCGCACTGAAGATCGGCGCGTATCAGGACGGCGGCGTGGCCCACGGCGACGGCCGGCGGGTCCACAACGGCAAGGTCCCGAATATCGGGGGGGTTGCGATATTCGGTGGCTTCCTGGTGGCGCTCCTCATAGGCAGCCTGGTCCGACCGGGGCTGCTCGACTCGTTCCGGGTGGAGTTGTTGGCCATCGTTCTCGGCGGCAGCCTCATGGTCCTGGTCGGCTTTCTCGACGACATGTGGGACGTGCCGCCGGGCATGCGCCTGGCCGCGCAGTTCCTGGCGGCCGGCATCCTCGTGGTCAACGGCGTGAAGATCGAGTTCATCACCGACTACTTCGGCGGCGGAAACTACCTCTTCATGCCCGAGGTGCTGACCGTGGCGGTGACGCTCGTGTGGGTGGTCGGCTTCACCAACGCGTTCAACTTCATCGATGGGCTCGACGGCCTCTCGTCGGGGATCGCGGCGATATCCTCGCTGAGCCTGCTGGCCGTCGCTCTGCAGTTCCCCGACCGTGGCGCGGCGATACTCCTCCTTGCCTCGCTGGCAGGCTCCGCGCTCGGCTTCCTGCGCCACAATTTCAATCCAGCGAACATCATCATGGGCGACTCGGGCGCCTACATGCTCGGCTATGTGCTGGCGGCGGTCAGCGTACTGGGAGCGCTGAAGGTCACCGCGGCGGTAACGATCGCCGCCCCGATCCTCATCCTCGCCCTGCCGGTACTGAACATCACCCAGGTGACGGTGCGCCGGCTGCGCCGGGGCGTGAGTCCGTCGGTTGCTTCCAACGATCATCTGCACGACCTGATTCGCGAACGTAGCGGCTCGCCGCGCGTCACCGTGATGTTGTTGTGGCTGGCCACGTTGGCGCTCGGCACGCTGGGAATGCTGTTGTCGCGTACCCCGCCGGCCCTGATGTACCTGACAGTGGTCGCCACGGTTCTGCTGATCGCCGGCGCCAGCCTGGTGCGGCTCATCGAAGTGCGGCTCGAGCGAGGAGCCGGCGGAACGTGAGCCGGAAACGGGTGTGCGTTGCCTTCGGCACCCGCCCCGAAGCGAACAAGATGGCGCCGGTGGTGTTCGGCCTTCGAGAGCAGCCCGGTGTGGAGCCGCTCGTGCTGGTGACCGGTCAACACCGCGAGCAGCTCGACGACAGCCTGCGGCTCTTCGGGTTGGAGCCCGACGCCGATCTGGCGGTGATGACCGAGCGGCAGACGCTGCCCGAGCTTCTCGCCCGGATCGTACCCCGGGCCGCCGAGCGGCTGGGGTCGCTCAGGGCCGATTACGTGCTGGTGCACGGAGATACGCTCACTACGTTCGCAGTGGCATTGGCCGCCTTCTACGAGGGCATACCGCTGGCGCACGTCGAGGCCGGCCTGCGGTCGTTCGACCTGGCGGAGCCGTTCCCCGAGGAGGCCAATCGCCGCCTTACCGACGTGCTCACCGACCTCGACCTGCCGCCCACGCCGCTGGCGCGTCGCAACCTGCTGGCCGAGGGGAAGAGTTCGGAGCGCATGGTAGTCACAGGCAATACCGCGGTCGACGCCGTTCACTTCGCTCGCGAGCGCGCCAGGCTCCCGGAACACGTGCCGTGCCGGCCGCTGGTGGCGATCACGATGCACCGGCGCGAGAACCTTCCGGTGATGGGCTCGCTGGCGGCGGTGCTGCGCGAGGTAGCGCTGGCGTTCCCCGAATTCACATTCGTCTATCCCATGCACCTCAATCCCGCCGTGCGCGACGCGGTGGTTCCCGTGCTCGGCGGCGTCGCCAACGTGATGCTCGAGGAGCCGTGGGACTATCTGGCGATGCTCGCGCTGCTGGACCGTTCGGAGCTGGTGATAACCGACTCGGGTGGAATCCAGGAGGAGGGCAGCGCCCTGGGCGTGCCGGTGGTGGTACTGCGCAACGTTACCGAGCGGCCCGAGGGCGTGGAGAGCGGCTCGCTGCGGCTCGCGGGCAACAGACCGGAACGTGTGCGCGAGATCCTGACCGGCCTCTTGGGGGACCCAATGGAGCGGACCGCCATGCGCGTGGGCGAAAATCCCTACGGTGACGGCAAGGCCGGCGGCCGAGTCGCCGCTGCGGTGGCCTGGCGGCTGGGGTTGGCCGACAGGCCGGCCGACTGGCGCTGACCAGCTGGAGGTAGGGAGCACGGCGAGTGATAGAATCTGCGCCGTGTACGAGCACGAGCTGCGCTCCTTGCGCCCCTTTCCCGGCAGCGTCCGAGCCGGCGGGTTCTACTCCCGGCACTGGCGAGGTTCCGCGGTTATGGGCGTCATCAACCTGACCCCGGACTCGTTCAGCGACGGCGGAGCGTTTCGTGGAGCGAGCGAGGCCGTCGAGCACGGGAAGAGGCTGGCGCGCGCTGGTGCACTGGCACTGGACGTGGGCGGGGAGTCCACCCGGCCCGGCGCCGATCCGGTCTCGGAGGAGGTCGAGGCCGAGCGGGTGATTCCTGTCGTGCGCCGACTCGTTCGGGAGGAGTGCGCGCTGATCAGCGTCGACACGTCGAAGCCGGGCGTGGCACTGGAGTCGCTGCGGGCCGGGGCTCACCTCATAAACGATGTCAGGGGCCTTCGCGACCCCGAGATGGTACGTGTCTGCAGCGAGGCAGGCGTGCCGGTGGTGATCATGCACATGCAGGGTGAGCCGAGGACCATGCAGCAGGCGCCGGCGTACGAAGACGTGGTGGCCGAGGTTCACGCATTTCTGCGCGAAGCGAGCCGGAACGCTCGGGAATCGGGGATCCCCGACACGATCGTCGATCCGGGCATCGGTTTCGGCAAGAGAGTGGAAGACAACCTGGCGCTGTTGCGAGCGGTGGGTGAACTGGCCACCGGTAGGAACAAGGTGCTTGTTGGCGCGTCGCGCAAAGGGCTGATAGCTTCCCTGGCCGGGCAGACTCCGCCGGATCAGCGCGATCCGGGCTCCCTGGCCGTACATCTCCATGCCGCGGCGTCCGGCGCTGCACTGGTACGCGCGCATGACGTGTCGGGGCATGTACAGGCGTTGCGCGTGTGGGAGCGCCTGCATGACGCATAGCAGCCGGCCGGAGACCGACAGGATCGTACTAAGCGGGATGGAGTTCCACGCCCACCACGGAGCGTTCGCCGAAGAGGAGCGGCTGGGAGCTCGTTTCACCGTCGATCTCGAGCTCGGGCTGGCCCTGAGCGAGGGAGACCGGCTCGATGAGACGGTCGACTACAGCCGAGTCTACGCCCGGGTGCGTGAGCTGGTAACAGGCTCCCGTCACCGGCTGATCGAAACCTTGGCTGCTCGCATCGCCCGAACCGTGCTGACTGAGGAGCCATTGCTGAGCAGCGTGCTGGTGCGCGTTCACAAGCCGCATGCGCCTCTGCCGGGGGTAGTGCGTGACGTGTACGTGGAGGTGCTGCGAGAGCGTGGCACCTGAGCTCGCCCTCATCGGCCTGGGCAGCAACCTCGAGGATCCCGCGCGACAGCTGCGAACTGCCTCGATGGAGCTCGCCCGTTGCGGGTCTGTCGAAGCGCTGTCGAGCCTGTATCGCACCGCACCCGTTGGTGGACCCGCAGGTCAACCCGACTTCCTCAACGCAGTACTTGCGTTGGCTCCGAACGCCTCTTTGGCGACCCCTCGAGCCATGCTGGACGCGCTGCTCGCCATCGAGCGGCGCCACGGTCGCACGCGGCGAGTACCGTGGGAAGCGCGGACGCTCGACCTCGACCTGCTTGCTTTCGGGGAGCGCACAGTGGTCGAACCCGGCCTGAGCGTGCCCCATCCGCGACTGCTGGAGCGCGCCTTCGTGCTCGCACCCCTGTGCGAGGCCCTGCCCGAGTGGCGGCATCCGCTCACCGGTGCGAGCGCGTGCGAGGCGCTGGCACTGTTGCCCTCGGCGCCGCCGGTGACGCGTACCGGCCTCGATTGGGACGCGGGTTAGACTCGGCCACATGCGCGTCTTCGCCATCGCCGATCCGCACCTGTCGCGCGCCCAACCGAAACCGATGACCATCTTCGGACCGGCCTGGCAGGGCCATCCGGAGGAGTTCTTCACCGGTTGGCGCGAGACAGTCGACGACGGCGATCTGGTGCTGGTGCCGGGCGACCTGTCGTGGGCGCTGCGCCTGGAGGACGCCCTGCTCGACCTGAACGACATCGCCGCGCTGCCCGGCCGCAAGGTGATCCTGCGCGGAAACCACGATTACTGGTGGCCGTCGGTATCGAAGTTGCGGGCCGTTTTGCCGAGCGGTATGCACGCGATCCAAAACGATGCCTTGGAACTCAGCGGAGTGGTAGTGGCCGGTAGCCGAGGCTGGGTGTGCCCGGGAAGTCACGGATTTTCGGAACAGGACGAGAAGATCTACCGGCGTGAACTGGAACGGTTGCGGCTGTCGCTCGGCGCCGCTCGAAAACTCTCAGGCGAAGCGTTCGTGGTGATGCTGCACTTCCCGCCGGTGAACTCCCGACTCGAGCCGTCCGGCTTCACCGAACTCCTGCTGGAAGCCGCTCCGGACGCCGTGGTTTTCGGACACGTGCACGGCGAACCGCCGGAACGGGTGATGCCGGACCTTCCCGGAATCGCGACTCACTTCGTAGCAGCCGACGCCTTGGGTTTTCGCCCCGAGCTCGTGTTGGGCGCCGGCCGCTAGCACTAGCTCCCCGATCAAGCTCCCGCTGCGCCGCCGCCGTTTCCGAGCGAGCCGGGCAGCGGCTTGGCTGCGTTCTCACCCAACCGGTGATAGTGAGTGATGGCAGGCTGCCCCTTCTCCCAGGACAGGCAGATGACCTCGGCCCCGAGTTGGCTGGGAAAGTCCACCAGTCCGGACTCGACGTCTTTGATGTGCACCCCTATCCGGTCGAGTTGCGCCTTGTCGGACTGAAACTGACCTAGAAGGAAAGAAATCTCCTGCCCGGCATTGCGTGCGTCGACTGAATTCGGGCGAATGCGGGAGATTCTGTCGCGAAGCCGCTCCAACTCCTGCGCGGCGTCCTGCAACTCACCGAGAAGCCCGTCGACGGTCGGGATCATGTCGGTCGCTTCCTCGAGCGTAAACAATCGGTACATCGCTCAACCGTCCTTTCTGTCGCCAGAGTAACCGGGGCGCACCCAGCTCTCTGTCTCCATTTATACAAAAGTTGAGCGTCTAAGACTTAGATTTACCTTAATCGCCCTTCATGCTCGCTGCTCTGCAACGCCTGGCTGGCCGGCGGCAGTTGCCGCGATGTGGTTTGATTAGGGCTCCAGGCCGTCGCGAAGCCGTCTTGATGCGGAGCGACAACCGGCCCGGTTGCTCGGCCGCCAGGCTCGGATGGCCGGTCGAGCGCAGGGAGGAACCTCGATGAAGACCCTCGGCCTTGACCTGGGCGGCACCAAGATCGCTGCCGCCGTGGTCGAAGATGGAACCGTGCTGGACCGGGAGCGCCGCGATACGCCGCAAACCGGATTCGGCGCGGTCGTCGAGGCGCTCGCCGGGTCGGCGCACGCGCTGATCGCCCGCCACCCCGACATCGGGGGGGTCGGGATAGGATCGCCCGGGCCGCTCGACTATGAGCAGGGAATGGTGCTGTTCGCGCCCAACATCCCAGGGATGGACCGGGCCCCACTGGTATCGGAGCTCGAGCGGATGCTGAGCAGGCGAGTGATCCTGGAGAACGACGCCAACGCGGCCGGCTACGCCGAGCACCTGTATGGGGCGGCACGTGACCTCGAGACCAGCATCTACATTACGATCTCGACCGGTATCGGGGGCGGGCTGTTCATTGGGGACCGGCTGATCCGGGGCGCACACGGTCTGGCCGGCGAGATAGGTCACATGATCATGCTGCCCGGTGGACCCATGGACGGGGACGGGCACCACGGCACGCTCGAGGCGCTGGCTGCCGGCAGGGCGATCGCCCGCGAGGGCTCCTACTCGTACGGCGTGCCGGTGACCACGGAGGAGGTTTTCGACCGGGCCCGGGCGGGAGAGCGCAAGGCGCTGGCGATGGTCGACAACGCCGCGCGGTTCACCGGAATCGGCATCGCCAACCTGGTCAAGATCTTCGACCCGGCCGGTTTCGTCATTGGAGGAGGGATGAGTCAGGTGGGCGCCTTCTACCTCGACCGCATCCAGCAGGAGGCCGAGCATTTCCTCGTCGGTTACCCGGTGCCCGAACTGCGGCCCGCGCTGCTGGGAACCGAAGCCGGAGTCATCGGGGCGGCGGCGGTGGCCGCGCGGGCCGGTTGAGCGGCTCGGCTCAGGCGGACCACCACGATCCGACTGACCGCCACCGCTTCGCCGGTCAGCACCCCTTCGACGTAGACCCGCTGCCCGACGCTCAGCGGCTCCCGTGGCACTCCGGCGAGATAGGTCAGGCGTAACTGCCGGCCCGAATCGAGCACGGCCGTGGCTCCGTTCTCCGTCAGCGCGATCAGGTCGGCCGCGAACGCTGTGTCGCTCCCGGTCCCAGCGGGAACCGGACAACAAGCCATCAGGACGACCGACAGCAGCGCGAGCAGCACGGGGGCCGAAAGCCGCTGCCGGGGCCGGTCCGTTGGTGCCCGGCCCGTAACTGCCCGGTCCGTCGGCGACCGGCCGGCCTGAGACTGGCCCGACGATTCGCGGCCAGTCGCAGGCCCGCCGGTGATCTCAGCCGGGGCCCCCATCACTGCCGCCATCACTGCCGCCGTCACTGCCGCCGTCACTGCCGTCACCATTACCGCGCCTGTCGCCACCGGTACTGCTGGGCCGGCCGG
>JBBDRK010000069.1:78631-82642 GCA_040905465.1 Trueperaceae bacterium
TCACTGCCGTCACCATTACCGCGCCTGTCGCCACCGGTACTGCTGGGCCGGCCGGAAGCCGAGGCGACAGCCTCCGCCGGTCGAAAGTCGGGGTTCGCTCGCACCTCATCTCGCCGAGAATAACTCGCGGCGTCTACCCGGTATGCCTGGAAGTCCGGGTCGCCGCCGCGCTCCTTCCACACCCTCGGTTTGGCCGGAATTCCCAGCCCGATTACATGGGGAGCAAGATCCCTGGTCGCCAGCGCCATCGCACCGAGCATGCTGTCGTCGGAGAGAACCGTTCCCGCCAGGACTGTCGCGTGGTAGGCGACCCGCACGCCACGCCCGATCACCGTTCGCTGCAGCCGCACGTCGGCCGACTCGAGTACGTCGTGGGTGTGGGAGTAAATGTTGGCGTAGTCCGAGATCGAGGCGCCGTCGTGAAGTTCCACGCCGCCGATGTCGTCGATGAGCACGTGCCTGTGGATCACCACGCCGTCTCCGGCTTCGATGTTGTAACCGACAGAGACTTCGACGTTCTGAAAGATCTTCAGGTCCTTGCCGACGCGCGCGAATACCCTCTCTGCCAGCATCCGGCGCAGCGGTACCCCGCTTGCCAACGACTGCCCCAGGGGAGTCGAATCGAGACACTTCCACAGCCACAGCAGCGGCTTGACCCTTTCGAACCTGGCGCGGTCGGTAGCGACGTAGTGCTCGGCCTCGAAGGTTATGTTTCGCGGGTCCAGGGCGAGAGCCGCCATCGGCGCTTTCTCGGCCAACTCCTCGTACGGCCTGGCGTGGATGACCCTGGCAAGCGTGTCGCGCGCCACCACGTTGCGATCGGCGGCCGGGTCGTCGAGTCGTTCGGCAAGCTCGCCCACGAAGCGGCGCACCTGCATATCGGCGCCGTCGGGAAGGGCCTTGGGGATCAGCCAGGGCATGGGGGTCCTCCTGCAGTTACCTTAGCCCCGTGCGAGGCGGCGTTCGCGTAACGCCTGCTACTCGGGAGAGACACGCCTCCGTGCCATCACGTCGCGCGCCAGGGTGATTCCCGTGTCGGGATCACCGAACAGTTCCAGACTCCGGCCCGCCAGGGCCAGCGCGTCACGCTCCAGTTCACTCGTCAGGCGCAGCAGCGGACCTGGCTGAACGAGCACCGGCCCTGGGGACGGCAACAGCGGACCGCCGCCTGCCAGACGCTCCCACAGATTCTCGAAACTCCAGTCTGCGCTCCAGGTTCTTTTCAGCGCGAGCAGGCTCTCGCGGCCCCGCGTCGCAAGCGCCCCACGGTGGCCGGGCCGTCGAACCCGAACCTCGTGGGGCATGCCCACGGTAGCTTCGTAGAACCGGTCTATGAACTCGTCCAACAGGTAGTGAGACCCGACCAGCCGTTCCGCCTCGGGAGCGAGGTCCTCGACGTCGTCGTCATCCGGGTCGGCCGGGTCGACCCCGGCGAAGAGTGCTTCGAGTCGGCTGCCGAGGTTGTTGAGGCGGTAGAACTCCTCCTCGACCCCTCCGGGTACCACGATTGTGGGGGCCACGGGCAATCCGTGGGCCGCGAGGGATTGCAGGGCGTCGATCTCGGACTCGTGGCCGCGACCCTCGAAACCGCGACCCTCGAAACCGTGGCCTTCAAAACCGCGGCCTTCGAAACGGTCGAGCGGGATGGGCACCAGGCTGGCCATCAGCCAGGAGTGTAACAGGCAGGAGTGCCGTGCCAACCCGAAGAATGCGTCACAGCGGCTCCAGGTCGGCCAGCCGTTGGCCGCCTCATCGGGACAGGTGCTAGACTTCGCAGGTGACAGGCTTCCGACCCGACTACGCCATGCGCAAGCGGGGGCGTCTGGTGCTTGTGGTCGTGCTTCTCGGCATCATCCTGGCACTCTCGGTCGTCGCGGCGATCCGCTACTTGCGGGTCGACGAGATCCAGCTTCCCGACCTGCGCGGAATGCAGTTCGGCGAAGCGGTTTCACTGCTGCGCGACCGCAGCCTGGTACCGGTGTCATATCCGGAGAACGTTCCGGGCGCCGCGATCGAGGCCGTGACGTCGCAGACGCCGCCGCCCGGGGCGATAGTGCGCCAGGGCCGGACGGTAGCCATTGGTGTTCATCGCCCGCCGGAAGCGTCGCGAGCTCCAGTTCTCGTGGGGCTCACGGCCGACCAGGCAATAAATACCGTGACGGCAGTGAACCTGACACTGGACAACGTCGATTACGCCCATAGCAGCCAGCCAGCCGGGCGCGTGATCGGACAGAGACCGGAGCCGGGTGAACGAGTCGACGCCGATGCCGGACTGGCGATCGTGGTCAGCCGAGGCCCCGAGCAGGCGCAAGTGACGCTGCCCGACCTGGTGGGGATGCCACTGGAGCGGGCGCGCCAGCGTTTGCAGGAGCTGGGGATTCGGCGAGTAGAGAGCCTCGCCGGCGGGGTCAGCTTCGACTCGCCGGGGACGGTGTCGGCGCAACAGCCTGGCGCCGGCGAAGAGGTGTCGTCGGCGAGCCCGGTCGTCCTCTCGTACAACCTGTCGGCCCGTCAGGTCGTGCCGGTGCCGTCGCTTGTCGGCCAGAGCGCGGATATGGCCAGCCGGCTTTTGCGCGCGGCCGGTTTGACGGTCGGCGAACTGCGCTACGTGGACGAGGCAGAAGTGCCACGGGGGAGCGTGGTAGAGGTGAACCCGTCCGGCTTTACCTTGCGCGGCACGCCGATCGCGCTAACCGTCTTTGCCGAGAGCGGAAGCCTCGACGAACTGCGCAGCGAGAACGACGAGGACCGGTTCGGTCCCGCACGCGAGGAAGCGGGGGATGTTGGGGGCGGGCCGGCGGAAGACGCTCGGACGGACGGTGACTCGGGAGCGGGCCGGAGGGTGACGGTAACGTTCGATCCTGCGTTGCTCGGGGTCCGCTCGCTGATCGAGCGCGATTACGACCTGCGGCTGGTAGTGCAGGACGACGAGGGAGAACGAACGGTGGTGGACCGGCGAGTGCGAGCCGGTGAGACAGTGTCGGCGGTTGTCGTGGTGCAGGGCGACGCCATACTTCAGACCTACATCAACGGCGTATTCTTTCAGGCCTGGCGTCCGTGAAATCCCCGCGCGGGGGGCCGTACGGCCGCCGGCTAGTGGGAATTGTCGCTGCGGCCGGGTGTTACTCTCGCGAAACTGATGATGCAGTGGACTGGGGAATCGCCGGATGGCACCGGCGGTTGACACACGAGGAGGAGATGCGTGAGTGATATCGATATCTCTCCGCTGGCGAAGCGGTTGGCCGACGAGAACAACGTAGACTGGCGAACCCTGCATGGCACCGGAGACAACGGCCGGGTAGTCGAGCGCGATGTTCTGGACTACCTTGCACGCGTGATGGCCGGTGATGAGGATCTCGATCCCACCCCGGAACCGTTGCCGGCGGGGATGGAGTCGTGGAGCGATCAGGAGACGTTCGCCGGCGGCGATTCGACCTGGGTCGGGACCGCCGGAGATGGCGGTTCCAGCTCCGAGGGCTCAGATACCGTTTGGGCAGACCCCGAGGAAGAGCTGCTCGATCAGGACGTTTCGGCGGATTCGCCCGACACTCAGGGTGTCGACCAGGGGGAGACCGGCTCCGAGGCCGAGACCGGTTGGTTCACGGAAACGGATGGTACCGGGGACCGACCGGGCGACACCGGATCCGATCCGATTGGAGCGGAGCCCGCCTTCGAGCTGGAACCGGATACCGGCTCGGATAGCGATACCGATATCGACGAGGACATCTTCGTATTCGAGGATGAGCCCGCCGGCCGCGCTGCCCCCGCCGAAAGGGCGGACGACGGTGGCTCCTGGGCCGACGACGTGGCCGGTTTCGGTGAACGGTCGGGCGAAAGCACGAGCTCCGATTTTGCCGGCGACGACTTCTTCGCGCTCGACAGCGAGGAACAGACCGACCCTAATGCCGGTGATGGCCGGGGATTCTCTTGGGGTGAGCCCGAGTCCGCTGCGCCGACGGGAACCGATTCCGGCCTGACTGGGCCAGGATTGACGTCGTCTGAGCCGACAGA
>JBBDRK010000070.1:0-18588 GCA_040905465.1 Trueperaceae bacterium
AGTGACGCCGGTAGGTGTCGATCTTGCGCCTGAGGAGCTCCTTGGAGTAGAGGGCAGCGGTTCCGACGGCGACCTTGGCGAGGTCGATAGCGTCGTGGGCAAGCTCGAGCAGGTCCTCGGCTGCCCCCAGGGGCAGTCCGAAGTCGACCATCATGGTGAGTTGGTTGTCGCGTGGTTTGGGGGTCTTCTCGCGTACGGGGATGTTGGGGTAGGCGCGATTCATCGGTAGCCAGAGCGGTTGCGGGGCGGGCTCTCGCCCGCCCCCACGAACCTACTCCTGAATGAACCCCTGAAGGTCGGCGGCCTCGCCCAGTACCCGGTCGACGATCTCAGCGTATTCGTCGCTGGGCATGAACCTGGGCGTGAGGTCGACGGCCTCGAGCTTGGCCACTACTTCCGGGTCGGTGACGACATCTTCCATCGCCGCCTCGAGGCGAGCGCGGATCTCCTCGGGGACATCGGGTGAAACGGCCCAGCCGTAGTACATCCTCACGACGTGGTCGTAGCCGAGGTCTTCGAGGTTGGGCACATCGTCGAAGCCGAATGCGGAGAGGTCGCCATCGGTGATGACGGCCAGCATGTTCAGCTCGCCGTTCTTGGCGGCCTGCCAGGCGGGGGTACCCACGCCGGTCTCGCCGATCTCGACGTGACCTCCCAGGAGTGCGGCCGAACCTTCGGCACCGCTCTCGAACGGGATGTGTACGATATTGACCCCATCTTCCTTGGCCATCGCCTTGACTACGTTGCCGGCCCAGAGCGCGCCACCGTCGGCGAAGCGCACGCGATTCTCCGCGGCGTGTTCGATCAGGCCTTCGAAGTCGGAGAACGGGGCGGAAGGGTGTCCGAAGAGCACCCGCTCCTGCGGCATGTAGCTACCCAACAGGGCGACGCCGTCCATGGTGAAATCGCGGTCAAGCAGGACGGTATTGGCGAAGATGTCGGTAGTTACCGCGACAATGGTGTGGCCGTCGTTCTCGCGCATGGCTTCCGAGAAGCCCAGGTAGCCGCCTGCTCCGGGCCGGTTGACTACGTCTACCCGCCCACCCAGCCTCTGCTCCAGGGCGGTGGCGAGGATCCTGTTCGACAGGTCGGTCATTCCTCCGGCGCCGTAGGGGATGACTACCGTGATCGGTTTCGACGGGAAGCCGTCCTGTGCCAGCGCCGACGGGAAAAGCAGCGTGGCCAAGGCCAGCAGGGCGATCGAGGTTCTCTTCAACATGAATCTCTCCTTCGAAAAGTGAGTCGTAGTTGCGTGAGGCGTGAACCGGTTCCTGTTACCTCCCTATGGCTCCATTGTGGCAGGGGAGCGGGATTTTCTCTGGCGCCTGATCGACTGGTAACCCAGAAAGAGCAAGGCGAGCGCCGTCAGGATGAGGAAGGCGAGTGAAATCGGTTGCTGCAGGAATACGGTGAGGTCGCCGCCTCCCAGCAGCAGCGAGCGGCGTACCGCGGTCTCCAGCAGGGGGCCCAGGAAGAACGCGATGACCACGGGAATCACCGAGATCTTCATGAGCCTCAGGAAGTAGCCGAAGACACCGAACAGGAACATCATCGTTACGTCGAACATGTTGGTCCCGACAGCGTAGGCGCCGATCGAACAGAACATGACGATGAGCGGGAAGATGACCTCCCGGGGCAAGGTCTGGACGCGAGTCGCCAGCTTTATGTAGAAGTGCCCGACGAACAGGATGACGATGTTGGAGACGATGAGCGTGAGGAAAAGGGCGTACAGCAGGTGACCCTGGTCGCGCATCAGGAACGGTCCGGGCGTGAGGCCGTGGATCATGAAGGCGCCCAGCAGCAAGGCCGCAACGAGATTGCCGGGAATCCCGAGGGTCACCAGGGGAATAAGGTTGGCGCCCTGCACGGCGCTGTTGCCCGCTTCCGGGGCGGCGATACCTTCTTCGATCCCGGTGCCGAACTTCTCCGGCTGCTTGGACATGCGGCGCGCCGTCTCGTATGACAGGAAGGCGCCGACCGTCGCTCCGATACCGGGCAAGGCACCTATCCCGGTGCCCAGCAGGCCGGAGCGGAGCATGGTGGGGAAGAGCCTGCGGTAGTCGCGCCAACTGACGTGGCTCGTGTCGCCTGCGAGTGTCGCATCGTCTCTTGGTGGCGGCGGCGGTTCCCGGTAACGCAACTGGCTGAATGCCTCTGAGAGCACCAGCAGCCCCAGGAGCAACGGCACCAGGTTGATTCCGTCCTCGAGCGTGAGGAGCCCGAACGTGAACCGCTCGGTGGCCAGAAAATCGTCCCTGCCGACCGTTCCCAGCAGCAGGCCGATACCGATACCTATCATGCCCCGGACGGGGAACGCCCCGGTTGCCGTGGCGATGACCACCAGCGAGAACAGGATTATGGCCGAGTATTCGATCGGACCGATCTTGAGGGCGATCGCCGCCAGCGGCGCTGCCACCAGGAGGAGGATGAAGTCGCTGATCAAGTCGCCGGTTGTCGAGGCGTAGTGCGCGATCTCGAGGGCCTTCTTGCCCTCCCCCTTCTTCCGCATGGGAAACCCGTCCAAGGCGGTCGCCGTGGCTTGCGGTGTTCCCGGCATGTTGAAGAGGATCGCGGGGATACTCCCGCCAAAAGAGCCGCCCTTGGCGACGGCCATCAGCGCCACGATCCCGGTCAAGGGGTTGAAGAAGAAGGTGAACGGCACCAGCAGGGCGATTGCCATGTCGGCGGTGAGACCGGGTATGGAGCCGAGGACGATGCCGAGAGTGACGCCTATCATCACGGCGATCAGGTTTTCGACGGTGAAGACGAGCGATAGTGCTAGTACGAGATCAGGCATCGAAGCGGGGCTTTCGCCCTCCAATTCAAGAAATAGGCAGCGGGTTGGCCGCTGCTACCGTCAGGCTAAATTGCCGACACGACGCATTTATACCATTGTGGCCCGAGCGCTCGCCTTGGCTTGGGCGGGTGGTCAGCGGCGTCACAGCCACGTCTCATCCGTGAAGCGACGACCATACAAACGCACAGGTCCCTCCCGCGCACCTTCAGGTAACCCGCCGATACTTCGTCGGCAAGAACAGTGCGTCGCGATGATCGAGAGGGTTCACCGCATGTTTCATGACGACTTATGGCGTCGATTTGACACTCGTATCGTACGACGCCCACTGAGACGTCCGGCGCTCTGGTTGCCGGCCGAGCAGATCGTGCTCGTCAGGGGCGCGCAGGCTACTGTTCGCGCCGGAGTCACTCGTGAACCGGGTTTCGAGGAACCCGTAGACATTACCGCCATTCTCCTGCCAGACGGCGGACAGCTCGGTTGCCCCTCAGTCATCGAGAACGTGAAGCGAGCGTGCGTGCGATGCTCGCGAATCTACGAATTACCCCAACCCGGTAATCATCGATACGATCTCGTTCTTGTCGACCGAGCTGGTCTCCCGCTCGCCCACCTGCACGCCTCGCCTGAGGACCGAGACACGGTCGGAGATGCGGAAGACCTGGTCGAGGTTGTGACTGACGACGAGTATCGCCAGGTTGCGCGCGCGTAGCGACTGGATGATCGACTCGACCTTGGCGGTCTCGGCCACGCCCAGCGCCGCCGTTGGTTCGTCCATGAGCACCAGTTTGCTGGCCCAATGGGTGGCTCTGGCTATCGCGATTCCCTGGCGCTGGCCACCGGAGAGACCCAGGACGAGCGCCTGTGCCGACGGTATCCGCACGTCCAGGTCCCTCACCTGCGTCTCTGTCTCGGAGATCATCCGCGGGCGGTCCAAGCGGCCGAAAGGTCCCTTGCTCAACTCCCGGCCGAGGAACATGTTCATGTAGACGGGCTGGTTGTCGGCCAGCGCCAGGTCCTGGTAGACGACCTCGATGCCCAGGTCGCGGGCGGAACTGGCGCTAGAGAGGGTCACCTCTTCGCCGTCGAGGAACATCTGGCCGGAGGTCGGCTGGTAGACCCCGGAGATCATCTTCACCAGGGTCGACTTGCCGGCGCCGTTGTCCCCGACAAGTGCGACTATCTCGCCGGGATAGAGGTCGAGGCTGTACTCCTGGATGGCCACCACTCCGCCGAACGCCTTGTGGAGCTTGCGCAGGTGGAGGGTCGGCTCTCCGGACGCTACCGCTGCGGCCGCCGCTTCAGCCGTCGCCACGGTCCCCCTGCCGGTCCGCGGGGACGCCCTGCAATTCGACGCGGTTGCCGAGTCCGTCGTAGATGCCTTCGATCTTCGCCTCGCCTCGCGATATCCCGCTAACGCCTGCGGTGTTGGCCCTGGTGACGAAGGCCTGGGCTCGGAAGCCGAACACCACCGAGTCGCCCGGCGCCGGTCTGGAAGGACCGGAGGAACTGTCGATCATCCCGTAGTAGTCGATAGCCGAGGGCGGGGGGATCTCCACGTCGTAGAGTCGCTCTGCCGCGACCGTTGGCTCGGAGGAAACGAGCGCCTTGACGTCGTAGGCGGGAAAGACCGGGTCGATGTAGAGGCCGCCACCGAAGCAGAAGGCGTCGCCGTGGTGCAGGTGCGAGACCTCACTCAGATAGAGGGCGGCAGGCACCTCGGGCAGATCCTCGAGGGCGTGCCAGGGGGTGGTGCCGGTGAGCCCGTGCCCCGGCTCGCACTGGGTCGCCCCGGCGGCTCGGAGAATCTCGAGAACGCTCATCGAGCTGGTGCCGGGGGCGTTGATCTCGAAGCCGGAATAGCCGGCCTCGACCAACGCCGCGGCCGCCGTCTGCAGGGTGGCGAGGTTCGGCGTCGGCTTGACCGACCGCGACTCCTGGTCGAAGAGGAGAGCCGGGAAGGTGGTGATTCCCGCGAACCGGCCGCCGGAGACACCGTCGAGCATGGCGGCGACCTCGACGATGTCGTACGCCGGGAAACCGCCTTCGTGGCCCCGGTAGAAGGTGTCTCCGGGAGCGTGGATGCGGGCCATCAGAGGCTGGTTGCGGCCGACGTCCTGGCTTGCCTGCGCCGCGGCCCTCGCTTTCTCCTCGCTGTAGACGGTCCAGTAGTCCGGCTCGAGGCGCGCCGCTTCAGCCGATTCGCTCCTCGGTATTTGCACCAGGTGGCCGAGGTGGCCTATGCCCAGTCCCGCTCGCTTGCAGGCCCGTGCTCCTGCCATGTCGACGGCGACGACCTTGTCGATGCCTCCGCGGATCAGGGCTCGGGCGAAGGCCGGGTTGCGGCCCATCTGCTTCGTCATCGCCAGGACCTCGAGGCCCAGCCGGCCTGCTTCCACCTTGATCACTCGGGCGTTCGCCTCGACGCTATCGAGGTCGATGACGAGGGTATTGGGCGGGAGCAGTCCCTGCTGGTGGAGGGATATTGCAGTTTCGACGAAGCGAGGGTTACGCCGCCTGAGGACTTCGAGGAACACTGGCGATCACCTTCCTGTCTTTTCGCGGAGCGTCAGGGAGACGGCGATGAGGATGATTGCTCCGCGCACGATCATCTGCTGTGACACCGACAGGCCCATCAGGATGAGTCCGTTGTTGAGCATGCCCATGAGCAGGGAGCCGACAAGGGCGCCCACAATCGAGCCCTTCCCACCGAAGAGCCTGGTACCGCCCACGATCACGGCGGCGATCACCGTCATCAGGTCGGTTTCGCCGAGGGTGTAGCGCGCCGCCTGCAAGCGGCCCGCGTAGAGAAGGCCGGCCAGGGCCGCTGAGCTCGAACTGATCACCAGCACCAGGATCCGGATCCGGTCCACCCGGATCCCCGACACCCGGGCGGCTTGGCGGTTGTCCCCCGTAGCGAGGACATGGGCGCCGAACTTCGTCTCCCTGTAGACGAGGTGCCCGACGGCGACGATGCCGACAGTCCAGATCACCAGCGATGGGATGCCGAACAGCGAGCCCGAGCCGAACAGGTTGTTGAAGGTGGAGTTCAGGACGGATACCGATCGCAAGTCCGTCAGGGTACGAGCGACTCCGGCGATGAGCCCCATCATCGCCAGCGTTACTAGGAACGACGGGAGCCGGAGCTTGGTCACGAACAGTCCGTTCACCAGGCCCACCGCCGCACCGGCGCCAAGGCCCGCCAGTACGCCGACGATGAGTGGATAGTCCTGAAGGACGACTGCAGATATCAGGGCAGACAGTGCTACGACCGAGCCGATGGAGAGGTCGATCTCACCGGCGGTGAGTACGAAGGCGAAGCCGACGGCCATGACGGTTATCGGTGCGGCCTGCCGCACGATGTTGAGCAGGTTGCGTGTAGTCAGGAAACCGTCGTCCCAGAGGACGGCGGCGAAGAATGCCAACACCAGCAGGAACCCTACGTACACTACGTAGCGGCTGGGGTCGATACGTCTGAGTCGGCTTCCCAACACTCCTGCGCCCTTCATGTGTGCGCTCTCGAGGAATGCGCTCCTAAAGGATTCGCCTTCGAAGGATATCTGTGCCGCGGGCTGGACATGAGAGCGGAAACGCTAAATAGGTGAGTTGGGGCGTCCTAAGACGGACGCCCCAGGAATGCGATTACTCTATCGCGCGAAGGATCGACTGGGGCGGCTCGCGGTTGAGCGACTCCTGATAGCCTTCCTCGATGTTCGCGGTGGTGATGGTCAGCGCCGGAGCCACGATGAAGGGTGGTGCTTCCTTGTCGAGCAGGCCGTAGGCCGCCGTGGTGGCCATGGTGCGGCCGAGCTCGTAGGCGGCGTCCGCCACGATGGCAACTACGTTTCCACCACGGACCATGTCGAGTGCGATCGGCTCGCTGAGGTCGAGGGTAACTATCTTGGTCGAGGCGTTGCCCTGAGAGCGCAGTGCGGCCAGGAAGCCCTCGGCCGGCTCCGCCCAAGTGACGTAGATGCCGCCCAGGTCCGGGTTGCGGATCAGCAGCGCCTGGGCGATCTCCTCTGCCCGGGCGGGGTCGGCGATTCCCGCGGAGTCGACGATCTCGATGTTCGGGTAGTCGTTCTCGATGGTCGTCTTGAAGGCGTTGTCCCGCTGGTTGGTCACGTAGTACTCGGCGTCGTGAAAGACGAAGGCGACCTCGCCCTCCTCGCCCATGGCGCTCGCCAGGGCGTCCGCCGCCTGCTTGCCCATCTGGAAGAGGTCGTCGGTTACGGTTGCGACGAAATCCTCACCCTGCTCGTAGCCGGCGGCGGTGTTCGACAGGAATACCAGTTGAACACCCTCCTCTACCGCCTCGCGGAACGCCTCGGCGGCAACGACGGCATCGAGCGGAAGCGAGAGGATGACGTCCGGACCGCGGGTCATCACCGTCTCCACGTCGCTCCTCTGCCGGGCGGCATCGAACTGGGCGTCGGTCGTGGCGACTACCTCGATGCCCAGGCGCTCGAACTCGTCGGTCGCGCCCTGCGACACCGCATTTATGAAGTCGGACGAGGTGTGCCAGACGAATGCGGCGGTGTAGTCACCCTCCCTTACCTGGACGACCTCCTCCTCGGTGAGGGTTATCTCGGCCGAAAGTGTGGCCGGCTCTCCGTTAGGGCCGGTGGTCTCGGTCTGCTGGGCGAGTGCGGCGGCAAGCGTGCCGGCGAGGAGCAATGCAACAAGATGCCTGAAGAGTTTCATGCCAATACTTCCTCTCTACTGCTTAGAAGGAACGACACCGCAATAGTCGGCCATGAAGGCGGCAAGTGCGACAATTCCGGAACTGTAGTCGGCCAGATTCACCCTCTCCTCTAACGTGTGGCAGTTTCGGATATCACCGGGCGCGAAGTAGATGGTAGGAATGTCGAGGTTCGTCAGGAAGGGCGCTTCCGACCAGTAGGGGGCGCCGGAAACGCCAGCGCGGCCCTCTGCCGCCTCGTTTACCGCTTGGAGGAGCTTTGTGATCGCCGGATGCCGCGGGTCGACCTCCGTGGGCGTCCCCCCGAATCGGTTGTCCCTGCCAGCGGGAAACCGGATGTCCACCGAGATCTCGGGGTCGTTCACGGCCGACCTGACCACCTTCTCGAGCTCTGCTGCGGCGGAACCCAGGTCCTCGCCGGGGAGAAGCTTGCGGATCAGCGAGAGCCTGCACTCGCCCGGAACGGCGATGTAGCCGCCGGAGTTCATCTCCGTCACCAGCAGGAACGACTTGCCGACGAGCTCGTGCTCGGCCCGACCTGCCAGGTCGTCCGAGTGCGCCCAAAGGTGGTCGAGCACGGCGTGACCCGCCCTGAGGGCGTCCCTGCCCAGCTCGGGAAACCCGAAGTAGGCGGACCGGCCCTTGATCTCGATCTCGGTGATGAAGAATCCCATCTGGGCGCTGTAGACCTCCAGGTTGGTGGGTTCTAGATAGATGGCGAAGTCGGGTCGGCGGAGTTTGCCCTTTTCGATCAGGGCCGCGAACTCCTTCATTCCGGCGCTCACTCCCATGCCCGGCTCGCCGCTCTCCTCGTCGCCGATGAACGCGAGCTGCACGTCGCCGGCCAGTTCGATGCCGGCTCGCTCGAGGAGCTTCACGGCCGATATGGCGGCGCAGATTCCCGCCTTGAGGTCTCCGGCGCCGCGTCCCCAGATCTCTCCGTTCTCGATCGCTCCGCTGAAGGGGTCTTCGCGCGTGGTGCCCGCCCAGCGCTCCTTCCAGCCGTCGACGTGAACCGTGTCGGTGTGGCCGACGAGAAGGAGGTCCTTTCCGCCACCTTCACTGCGGACCACGCCCCAGACGTTGGGCCGCCCGGCTTCGAACTCCCGTTGCTCGATTCCCGACGCGGGAAGATTCTTCAGTTCATCGGCGAGGAACCCGGCGAAGCCGGCCTCGGTCCCGGTGATGCTGGGGGTGGCGATCGCTCGCCTGAGCAGATCTACCGCCTCCGCTTCATCCAGGTGCCGGCGAAGTTCCGAAGCGTTCATCCGCTGCTACTGACTGGCGCCATGGTCAGAGTCGGTACCGCCGGTACCGAGGTGATCAGGCCGCTGCCGTGGGTGAGCCGGTGGAGCTCTTCGATGCCGTAAGCGAGGGCTCCTTCGATCCCGGCGCGCCTTCCCAGGCTGCTCGCTTCGACGACGGGGGGTCGGCGCATGCACTCCTCCAGCTTCCTCCTGATGCGCTCGAGCAGCTCGGGTCTGCCGCCGATGCTGCCGCCGAAGATCACCTTCTCGGGGTCGATCAGGGCGGCGGTAGCGGCTACCCCCAGAGCCAAGCGGGAGCCGATCTCGTCGAGCACCAGGGCGGCTCTCCTCTCTCCGTCCTCTGCCCGCTGGAACAGCTCCCGGACCGTCTCGCACTCGCCACCCTCGTCCCGGTAGAGGCGGAGTATGGCCTTGCTGCCGACGGCCGACTCGAAAGCGCCGACCGATCTCGCCTGTTCGGTGAAAGGATCGGTGCAGAGCGGCAGGTAGCCTATCTCTCCGGCCGTGCCGCTCGCGCCGCGGAGCAGCTTGCCGTCCAGCATTATCCCCTGGCCGATTCCAGTGCCCAGGGCGATGAAGACGAGGTCGTCGACCCCCTGCCCTGCGCCGCGCCACCTCTCGCCGATGACCGCGAGGTTCACGTCGTTCTCGACGATGACCGCGATGCCCAGGACATGGCGCAGCTCGTCCTCTACGCGTAGTCGATCGAAGCCGGGTATGTTGGGTGCGAACTCGATAAAGCCGCTGACAGGATCTACGACACCTGGCGTGCCTACCACGGCCAGACGTACCTTCTCCCAGCCGGCAGCCGGCCGTTCCGCCAACCTCCTGCATATCTCCGCAATCTGGGCGATTATCTGCGGGCCGCCCCGAGGGCTGGTGGGTACGGTCTCCTGCGCGACCAGATCGCCCGTCATGTCGGCGAGGGCCACGGTCAGGCTGGTTCCACCCAGGTCGACTCCGACGATGTAGGCGGAGTCGGGGACGATCTGGTAGAGGACGGCGGAGCGGCCGACCTTCCCCTTCGACAGGCCGGTCTCCTCGATCCAACCGGTCTCCTCAAGCAGCCTGACGATCTCGGACGACGTCTGCTTGGACAGGCCGGTCTCGCGCGAGATTCCGGCTCGAGAGATCGGTCCCTTCTCGAGGATCGCCGTCATCACTGCGTGAGTAGAAACCTGCCTTGAGATCGAGTTGCGCCGCTGCAAGCGGAGCCTCCAATGCGAATTAGTTCGGTTGTAGAACGAACTTTAGCGCTGAGGCTCTCGGATGTCAACTGCTGCTTTGGCTGGATCTGGAGTCCGTCGTTAGCTGCCAGGATTCGAAAGGCGCCCCAGCCTTCGGATGGTTTCGCCGTAGAGTTCGTAAGGCCGCAACCGACACCGGACGCCATAGACTGGATCATGAAATCGCCGATCCCGCGCCAGGCAGTGCTCTCTCTGACGCTCCTCCTGCTGGTGTCGGCAGCGCTGGCTCAGCCGAGACAGCCGAGCGATGGAGCCCTCTACCTAAGAACCAGTGAGCGCGGTCGTGCCCTGCTGGCTTCTCTACACCTCTATCCACCGGATGGCGCCGAACTGCGGCTGCTCGAGGCGCCCGCCAGGCCCAATGGAGAGGCGAGCGAAGAGTCGAGCGTAGAGTTGACCCTCACCGCCCCGTACCTCGAGCACGAGACGCAGATCGAGGTCAGCGCTGAAACTTGGACGTTCATCGCCGGCAACTTGCGCGACGGGACCCTCGATCCGCACGGAGAGGCTGTGCTTCACCTTTACGATCTCGAACCGCTCGAGTTCGAGGCAATAGGCACCGTGATACTTGGCGGTTTGCGCTTCGCCGACGGTTCCTTCGCGGTGCAGCGCTGGGCGCCGTTCTTCTACTCGGATCCCTGGGCCGGGGCGCTCTTCGATGTGTCGGTCGATGAGTTTGCCCGCGCAGGGCTGGAGCAACGTAGGGAGTTGCCCGAGAGCCCGGTAGGCACCTTCACAGAGTCTCAGACAGTGTTCGTTACGGCGTTCGACTGGGATCTGCTCAGCTACTACACCCTGATCGATACATACACGGGCGGTGCTCATCCCAACAGTTGGCGGGAGGCCACGACCTTAATGACTGATGGAACCGGTAGCTGGGCGGAGGTCGGCGATGTCTGTGCGGCGGTCCTACGCATCGGCTGGGAGTGCGAAGAGTCGTCCTTGAGATTGGACGTTGTCGACGAGTTGCGGCTGCAGGAGGCGGTCTGGGTGGAGCAGGGCGAGGTGACCCACCAGACGGAGTGGCTGCTGGATACGTTCGTCCTCACTCCCGGAGGGGTGCGCTTCCTGTTCGATCCGTACGACGTGGGGCCGTACGCGCAGGGGCCGTTCGAGGTGGACATACCCTATGGGGAGCTGGGTGAGTGAGCCGACGCCGGGAACCGAAGGCTTCCGTTAGCCGGCCGACAGCAACTACTCACTTTTCGGATCGTCGCCTTCGCTCGTGTCGCTCACCGATTCCGGCTGGCGCTTTCGGCCGGAGGCGCTGAAGGCGGCTCCGAGAGCCACGCCTATCGCCACGCCGGCGCCGACGTTGTCCATGGCCACGCCGATCGCTATGCCCACGCTCAGGCCTACCGGCAGCCCCAGCATTTTCTGTCGCGTCATGCCGCAGCCTACTGTAGAGACGAGTCTGCCGACGCGTACTGGAGTGCGGAGGGCGTTTGGCGACCGACGATCGCCGGAGCCTCATGGATCAACGCGTCGTTCGTCAGGACCTCGACCATAAACAAGGCAAAGTCGACGCGACGAGTGATGTTGCTCGCCAAAACGGGGTCGCCTACGTGGCGGCTCCAGACGGGCAGACCCTGGCTGTCGCCCTCTTCGAGATCGCTTCCGCGCACGACCGTCCAGCGAGCGTCGCTCGCGAACACCCGCCGGCATGCCTCCACCTGATCGTCGATTTGCATGATGCCGAGCATGCGCGCAAGCCACGTAACGAGCGCAGCGAACCGCTTGAAGCCTCGTGTGTAAATGTCCTGACCGTCGCGGGTGATGTGCCACCCGCAAGAGAAAACCAGGCGCGCGCCCGGAGGCGAATAGTCGAGCACCGCCTGGGCCGTCCCCGACGCGTATTGCTGCATTCCCCACGGGACCAGCACGGTGAGCACGCCGTCGCAGCTCACTACCGCTCTTTTGATGACTGCGCGGTCGTTTGTGGCGCCGGGAACGACGGTGATGCGCTCCTTGAACCGCTCGAGCCTTTTGACGCTCTTCTCGCGGCACACCCCTACGACCTCGTACCCACGATCCAGGGCGTGCTGCACCATGTACTGCCCCAGCTTGCCCGAAGCGCCGACGATGCATACTCTCATCGCGGTCGTCCCTCGCGTGGCGATCCGGTCAAGCCTGGCGATATGCCGTGTTTCAGGGCGTTGGGTTTCATACGGGGCTCTCCATATCTGGGAGGACGCTCGACTTTATACTCTCTGCCGATCTGACGACGTTACGGGCCAAGTCGGCGATGCCCGTGAGGCGGCGGCGGCTGGCTGTCTTGCCGCGGCGTCTTGGAGTATGCCGGGGCTAACGCTCACCCAATTTCCTCCGCCTACTAACGGCCGGACTTCCATGTCCAAGGCAGACTATTCGGCTTGTGCCGGATCTCATATCCACAAGTATGGTGGGTAACGATACTTAAGGACCATTATCGGCGGCGGAGTCCTGGAGGTCGAAGATGCAAGCGAGCGGACTGCGGTCAGTCGCAACACCAGCGAAGAGGCTGGGCGGATACGTGCTTGACGTACTCTATTCAACTCTAGCCATGGGTGTGCTTTCGGCTCTGGTGCCGGCCGAGGGCGATGGCGGTGGCCAAATTTTTCTCCTGTTCTTAGGCTACGTAATCGTTGGAGTCTACTTCTGGTCCAAGGGCACGAGCCCGGGAAAGATGACTCTCGGTATGTACGTGTACAACCGGGCTACGAGTGAGCGACTCGGCTTCTGGAGCATGCTTCTGCGCGAAACCATCGGGAAATGGTTGAGCGGTTTTGTTCTTGCGCTCGGTTACCTCTGGATTCTCTTCGACGACGACAATCAAGGCTGGCACGACAAGCTGGTGAACTCCGTCGTGCTCGAGGGGTAGTAGGCCCGGATCCGCCGCTGGCTGGGCACGTTCAGCTCCCGGACCTTCCCCCGGTCTGGTTACCAGTCGCCGGCGCCGTCGACGAACGTCTACCTCAGGTCGGCGTGTCGACCCTGGCCATCATCTTCATCCCGTTCGACTTGGCCGGTCGACCGGGTGTATGTTAATCTCAACAGCTGCACCCGAAAAGCCAATTGTGCCCCCATTCCAGTGATCACGGGAACACGTGGCGGAGAAACCGCGACCCAGCCGCGACACGCGTCACAAGTTCGTCTCGTGCCACCGTCAGTCGTTCGCTCTCTGAAAGTGGCAGTCGTTACGAGAGGAGACTGGATGAGCACCTTCGGAATCAGTAACGCGTCGAGATGGTCGTGGAGGCCGAGCGGCAAGCGAGTTCTCTTCGCTTTGTCGCTATCCCTGTTCCTGGTCGCCTGTGCGCAGGAGGGTGCTTCGGGAAGCGACAGCGACAGCGCGGTCGACGCCGACCACCCGCGGCTCTGGGTCACCGCCGCCGACGTACCCAGGCTGCGGGCTTGGGCGACTAGCAACAATCCGATCTACCAGCAGGGGCTCAAGCCGTTGGCGGAGGAGGCCAAGGAGGCGATGGACGCCGAACTGGTGCCCGGCGAGGATCATGGCGGTAACACCTGGGTGGAGTACCCCAGCGAGATGTACGCCGAACTGTTCGCGTTCATGTCGCTGATAGAGGCCGATCCGGACGATCGGCAGGATTATGCGGAACGTGCTCGCACCCTCCTCATGTACGTTATCGACGAGGCGGCCAAGGGTCAGGCGGCGGACCAGCCTTTCAGGGACCCCGAGTTCGCCACCAGCGACAGGTCGCGCTGGTGGGGCGAGTCCTTCGCGCTCACCACCGACTGGATCTACCCGCACCTGAGCACGGGCGACAAGGCGACCATCCGGCAGGTCTTCCTCAGATGGGCCGATGAGAACGAGCGTGCCGAGATAACGGCATTCAATCATCCGGAGCCGAGTGGCGTGCTGAACGATCCCGTGCTGGTGGAGGATCCCATCGCCGTCCGCTGGGCGGCCAACAACTACTACACCGCCCACATGCGGAGCATCGGCCTGATGGCGATGGCGCTCGATCCGGAGGACGATCCGGGCGGCGAGTTGCGCTCTCACCTGGCGAGCGCCACCGGTGCCTGGCTGTACGTGATCGATCACCTGTTGCGCAACGACGGCAGCGGCGGGCTCGGCGCCGAGGGGTTCGAATACAGCCCGCAGTCGCTGGGCTACGTGGCGCAGTTCATGCTGGCGTTGCAGAGTGCCGGGGAGGATGCCAACGCAACCGAATGGGGACCGCAGGTGGTGCTCGCGGACAACCCCTTCTGGGGGCAGGCGGTACCTGCTTACCTGCACTCGCTGAGCCCGGAGCCCACCGTCTTTCCGGAGATCGATTGGCGGGGAGAGGTGTATCAGCCTGCCTGGTATGGCGAGGGGCAGGATTACCTGGCCGCCGACTTCATGGAGTTGTTCGGCCCGTTGGGCCTGTACCGGATGGCCGAGGGCGACCAGGATGGCCTGGAGGCGATCCGCTGGCTGCAGACGCACGTTCCGCCGGGGGGCGAGGGTACGTTGGTCGAGCGGGTGGAAGACGCTGAAACCTTCCGCGACGCCATCCTCTACTTCATGCTCTTCGACACGTCGGAGGCGGCGCCGTCAGATCCACGGCCGGCACTGGATACCACCCACTACGCAGAGGGAATCGGAAGGTTGCTCGCTCGCACCGATTGGAGCGAAGAGGCCAGTTGGTTCACCTACTCGCTGGGCTGGACCACCATCGATCACCGGCACGGCGACGGAAACACGTTCGAGTTCTACCGGAATGGCGAGTGGCTGACCAAGGAGCGCACCGGTTACGGGCCCAATATCAGCGCGTCCGATTACCACAACACCATCGCTCTGGAGAACGATGCCCCGGATCACAACTCGCCGTCGGACTACCGGCACAGTCTGTGGCAGCGTGGATCGCAGTGGGTCTACGTAGCGAGCGGTGACGGGCGAGTCGTGGACATGAGCCTGGCGGACGACTTCGTCTACGCGCTGGGGGACGCCACCGATCTCTACAACTCCGAGTACGAGTTGTCCACCGACATCCTCCACGCCAGCAGGTCGATAATCTGGCTGAAGCCCGACCGGATCGTGGTGTTCGATCGTGCGCGGTCCCGGACGGCTGAGCGGTTCAAGCGCTTTTGGCTGAACCTTCCCACCGATCCGGTGATCGACGGCAAGCTGTCGGTGGCGACTACCGAGCAGGGTCAACAGCTCTTCGTCACCACGCTGCTGCCTGCCGACGCAGTGGTCACGGGCGAGCCGGCGGAGGCGCTGGAGGAGGACGGCGAGCCCGCGAACAACGAGCCGATGAACTACCGACTGCGGGTGGAAGCGCCCGGTGGACCGCAGGAGGCGAACTTCCTGCATGTTCTTCAGGGAGCCGATGCGGGAGCGGTGGCCGACGCAGTCGAACTGGTGCAGAGCGAGTCCGGAACCAGCTTCACAGGTGCCGTGTTCGGCGAGACCGTCGTGCTGTTCCCGGTCGACCTGGACGAGTCCTTCGACCGGCTCAGCTACCTGGTCCCGGCGGGCACGGTGCGGCATCTGATTACCGGG
The DNA here is from genome assembly GCA_040905465.1 of Trueperaceae bacterium. Taxonomy (GTDB): domain Bacteria; phylum Deinococcota; class Deinococci; order Deinococcales; family Trueperaceae; genus DASVCN01. Next base: position 15,503 of record JBBDRK010000070.1, read on the forward strand.
CTCACTCCCGGCGCTGCCTTCGAGGTCAGCAGCGAGGCGACCGCGCAGGGCCTGCGGGTGATCGTGCAGCCCGGGGCTGGGTCGAGTGCGGATGACGGTGGGGTGTTGGACCTGGGGTTCTGAGTCCGGTCAAATGCACTTGTGAGGTGTGGCAGAGACTCACTGGTGCAGCGATGCATAGATGCGGTAACGAAGTGGTGCACCCGGAGGGGTGCACCCAACGGCAGTGAGGATTCATCTGCAAATCCGCAAGTAAGATTCAACCCAGAATTTCGTCGATCTTGAGCCGCAGGTGTGTAACCGAAGCGGACTCGACTCCCTCTCCAGGATGCATTTCCTCGACGAGTTCATAGCCTTGGGCAGAGGGGGTCGAGTGAACAGACACCAACTGCGCCTTCAGATCTACCAGCCAGGCCTCGGGAACTCCTGCCCGGGCGTAGAGGGGAAGCTTTATCTCGCGGTCGTAGGTTAATGAGCTTTCGGCTACCTCGATGACTAGCAGGGTATCTTTGGCTGACGGGTGGGCGCCTGAGTAGAAATCAGCCCTCGAGCGAACGGTTGCTACGTCTGGCTCGAACTCCGTCATCTCGCTCAATATCAGTGGCTCCTGAACACGTACCAAGAACGACTCTTCGACTCGGCTGACGAGTAGCTGAGTCAGTCGTGTAACGCAGGCGGAGTGCCGGCTGCCCTTCGGAGCCATGGTAACGACCTCGCCCTCTACCAACTCGACACGTTCGTCGTCGAAGATATTGCTGGTGCCCATCCTGTGGTACTCCTCGACTGTGAAGGTTCGCTTGATGAGGTCAATTGACACGACTGCAGCCTCCTCTGACACGCCAAAAGTATAGCGGGGACCAGCATGGATGTATGTGGACGAACGGGCAAACCTATTTCCACGGTCGAGGAGAGAAAACTCTCCGCCTCGATATATTGCCCGTACTCCCCCCACTGCAACGTGCGTGAGTACTACTTCTCGGGGCAGGACGCCGCTATCTCATGCTGACGCGTGGCATAATCGAATCCCGTCCCGGGGAAGCTGGCATTTGAGAGGAGAGGGTTATGAGAAGACCGATCGTTCTGGCATTCATCGTCGCTCTGACCGTGCTTATGGCCGGGTGCGCTCCCGCCACGGTGGGCAACGGTTTCGCTGCCGACCTGACCGCGTCCGCCGAGTTTCCCGCACCGACCCTCGATGGCGCGACTCCTTCAGGCAGCGCAACGGCCGTGCTCGACAGTGCAAACAACACGCTCACCCTGTCAGGAACATTCTCCGGCCTCACCGGCCCGGCAACCGGCGCTCACATCCATGGGCCGGCGGGTGTCGGCGAGACGGCCGGCGTACTGTTTCCGTTGCAGGTGGACACGGCCGCGAGCGGCAGCATCTCGGGAACCTGGACCGACATGACCGCGGAACAGGTCCGGCAACTGCGCGACGGCTTGTACTACGTGAACATCCATACCGAAATGAACGCCGCCGGCGAGATTCGGGGACAACTCAGATAGCAGACCCTTGGCTAGTGCGAGCGGGCAGTCTTGCGCTGCCGCTCCTCGGCCTGCTCGACCAGGATCTCGAACGGCAACCGGTGCTCGGAGTACTGCGAGAAGCTCATCTCCGGATGCCACTCGATGCCGAGCACGAACCCGCCCTCGGAAGCCTCTACCGCCTCGATCACGCGTCGCGCTGCGGGTCGACCTTTCCCAGGCCTCGCGCCGGCTGCTGACCGTAGCTATCGGGGTCCAGGTCGACCCCGCCGGTGAACAGGACCCCGTCGACGTTGTCTAGATAGGTGTCGACCAGACCGGGATCGAGGTTGGCGACCATGAACCGCAAGCCTCCGGCGCGAATCACCCCCTCCGAGTAGTTGCTGCCGGTCGTGCTGTCGCGTCGGCGCACGTCCTCGTCGCGAAACTCGGTCGAAGTAGTTACCAGGATACGAGGTCTTTCCACCTCAGAGGCTCCCGTCGTCATCCTCCGGGCCATCACTCCGTTACCCCGGCCGTCAGGAGTGCCCGGCTCCCGCTCGACCCCGGGTCGATAGCCGTCGCTTTCACACGGACAGTATATCGGCCAGGCGGAAAGCCTCCCGTCAGCGAGAGGGAAGCCCAGCGGGACCAGAGGCACTTTCAGAACCGGCACGGGCGAAGAGCTCGCCCGCCGCCGAACGAGACCCCCACCAAAATCACGAACCTCTTGACAATTCGCCTTCTCCGGTTGACACTTCACGTAGTCAATGCATAGACTGTGCAGTGAAATACGAGAGAAGGCGCAACTTGTCCACCTCAGATAGAGCCGCCAAGGAACCGGGAAGCGAGCCGCCGCCGGAACCGGATGCCGTCGGCAAGCGCTCCTACGACAATTCTCTTCGTCAGCGACAGCAGGAAGTTACGCGCAGCAGCATCATGCTGGCCGCCCAGGACCTGGTCCTGGAAGGTCGGCTTCACAACTTCAGCGTTCAGCAGGTGGCGGCGCGAGCCGGCGTTTCACACCGGACCGTTTACCTGCACTTTTCATCACGCGATGCGATTCTCGAAGGGCTCGTCGACCGGGCACTGGAGGAGACGGCGGACGCAATTCCGCCCTACCCTGAGCGTCTCGAGGATTTGCCAGCCTGGGTCGAGCGGGCGGTGCCGGCGCTCATCCCCTACCTGCCGCAGGTCAGGGCCATGGATGCGGTCCTCCAGGCCGTCTACCAGAACAGAGTTCCCAATCAGGCGCGCAGACGCGACGAGCTCTTCGCCCGGCTGGTTGCCGAAGCGGCCCCCGGCCTGAGCGAAAAGGAGCGGAAGGCCGCGGCGGCCGGACTGAGGTTGTGGGTGAGCATGCGCACCCTTCTCGAACTTCACACCCGCTATGGACTGGACGAAGAGGAAATCATCCTTGCCGTCACGAGAGGTGCGCGGGCGCAAATAGAGCAGATCCTCAGCCAAGCACCGGGGCAGCCGAAAGGGAGCGCAAAGTGATCGAGCCGAAGCCGGAACTCAAACCGACGCCGGAACTCAATTCCGTGATTGAAACAGGAGTCGAGGAGGGAGTCGAAGCTGAAATCGTGTGGTTGCGCGATCTCACCGCGTCGTCGGTCCGG
>JBBDRK010000071.1:0-3053 GCA_040905465.1 Trueperaceae bacterium
AAGCTGCATGAGGCATCATAACACGCCGAAACACCTTAGCGTTAACACGCCCTAGTTGCCCTTACGCCGCTCGTGCCATGATCGAATCGTGGAGCGAAGCCGGTTTTTGAGCTTGCTACAGGCCCTCTCGGACGCCGAGGTTCAATACGTACTCATCGGCGGGCTGGCACTGAACCTACACGGTCTGGTTCGGGCAACTGAGGACGTCGATCTGCTTGTCGATCCGAGCGAACAGAACATCGACCGGCTACGAAGCGCACTCCGGTCGATCTACGACGACCCCGATATAGGGCTTATCGCAGCAAGCGATCTCCAAAGGGAGTATCCAGTAATACGCTACGTCCCGCCCGAAGACGGCCCGCCCGTCGACCTCATCGCCAGACTCGGAACCGCTTTCGCTTTCCAGAATGTTGAGTGGCTGCTCCTCGACCTGGAGGGCGTCCCAGTTAGGGTAGCCACCGCCCAGAGTCTATACGCAATGAAGCAGCGAACGGCGCGAGAGCAGGACCAGGATGACGCCAGACGCCTGGCTCGGGCCTTCGGGCTCAAGCAAACGACAGAGGGTGAGGACGACTGATGCCGGTGGAACGATATTCGTCTATCGATCGTATGGAAGGTGGGGCCGACAGAGTAAGGGGTCCGTCGGAGGCCCTGGACCGAATAAGGGTGCGAGTACCGGTCTGCCGAAACCTGCACCGATGCCTTCGAGTGTCATTCCGCCCGCCCTCCCAGTCGTAGCCTGGGCCGGCGGCAGTGTCGTCGGGGCGTTGATCATCGCCTGCTTTCCCACGGACGCGGGGTGTGACGAAGCACTGACCAGGACCGTCACGATTTCCGGTACCGGCGCCAGTGCACTCTTCAATATCGAAGGACTGGCGGATGGCTCCTACCTGCTGATCGCCTGGCAAGACGGGAACGGCAACGGCGACATGGAGGAAGCCGAGCTGAGTATCTTCGGTCCAGGCGGCGAGCCAACGCTGCTTACCCCGCCCACTGGCGGTATCACCTTTACCCTCAACGCTGTCCCGGCGGCCGCAGCGCCGACTTCATCGGCAATCCCGGCAGCTATCACGGGCGGCTGGTTCCAGGGCAGTTCCTCGCCCATGCACTACTACGACCCCAGCAACGGCGCCTGGGCGCCTCCCACCGGCAGCGGCTTCCGCTACACCTTCGCGCCCGACGGTAGCTACGAGTACAGCGGCATCCTGCAATCCTCCACCTTCGGCTGTACTTCCACACTTTTCAGCTACCATCGTGGCTCGGCAGCGGTTAACGGCCAAGTGTTGATGCTGGTGCCCGAGTCTGAGATGTTCAGGAGCCAGGACAGCTGCAACGTCGGCTTCGACAACGCCTTCACCCAGCGCAACACCAAGTTCATGACCTGAAACCTTCTGCACTTCGCCAGGATGCTCAAAGATGCGGGCGGCGTGCCGGCCTTCGGCAACCAGAAGTCCAACGACGCATCCTGAAAACCTCCCAGCAATCGAGTGCCTGTGGTCACGCAGGCTGCAATAGGACGGTCGATCGAACGCTGAACTTCAGGCTGACAGCGACTCTGCCATCGGCTCCACCAGCTCCACCTTCGCTCGTAGTCAACGGGAAAACAGCCCAACGATCAGCACGGCTGCGACCGTGAACATTACCAGAGCGACGAAGGAGTCGACCAGACGCCTGGCGAGAGGACGCGAGAACAGCGGCGCAAGCGCCCGGGCGCCCAGTGCCAATCCAAAGAACCAGAGAGCAGAGGCGCTGACCGCGCCAATGGTGAAGAGGCCGCGTTCCCTTAACGGAAGCTGACCACCTATGCCGCCCAGCAGGACGACCGTGTCGAGGTAGACGTGCGGGTTCAGCAGCGATACCGCCAGGGTAGCGGCCACGGCACCGCGGGCAGTCGACAGTGAAACAGGTGGCGCCTCCGATTCAAGCGGGACTGGCCGCACGGCACTCCGCAAAGCCAGCAGGCCGTAAACGAACAGGAAAATCGCTCCGCCCACTGCGGCCAGCGTGCCGAGCCAGGCGGTGGTGGCGACGATGCTGCCGACGCCTGCTACTCCGACGCCGATAAGTACCGAATCGGTCAGCGTGGCGGTCAAGGCAACCGCCACCGCGTGACTCCTGAGCAGACCCTGGCGAAGCACGAAGACGTTCTGGGCCCCGATGGCCACGATTAACCCGAAGCCGGTAACGAGACCGGCGAGGAGAACGTTCACCCGGGCAAGATATCAAGTGCGGCAGATCTAGAGCGCCCTCACCTCCCCGGCCGCACCGTCTACCGTGACCCTCTGCCCATCCACCAGTAACTCCGTCGCGTTGCCCGTCGCTACGACGGCAGGAATCGAATACTCCCGCGCGATAATTGCCGAGTGCGAGAGGATGCCGCCAGAGTCGGTCACGAGCGCGCCGATGCTGGGAAACAGTACGGACCAGACCGGCGAGGTGATGGGGCAAACCATTACGTCGCCGCTCTGTATCAGGTGGAACTGCGACTCATCCTTTACGACCCGGACCGTTCCGGTGTACTGGCCACTCGAAGCCGCGATGCCCTTGATGTTCTTGGCATCGTGCTGAACCTGCCCGCTCATTTGGGTTGCGAAGGTCTGTTCCAGGGCCCAGAAGACGCCCTCGGCCGCTTGGCGTGCCTCCTTGGGGAACGACGCCAGCGAAGGCGGTGCCGGTGGCGCTTCACCGTAGCTCGCCCGGCCCGGGTTGGCGAGTACCCAGTTGCGTTCCGCCTTGCGCCGCTCGATCAGCTCGAGGACGGGCATTCGCTGGGCAAGAGCGGGGTACACCTCCTCGAACTCGAGGAAGAAGACGTCGTCCGTGACGTTGAGCTGGCGCCGCTCGGCTAGCCTGCGCCCGGTTTCCAGCAGGGCGTAACGGAGCAGCGCCAGCGGAGCGTCGCGGTCGAAGAAACCGTGCTCCTCGCGAACCGGGTACGCCTTTTCCGCGCGCCGAAGGGTCTCCTCGAACAGGGTACTCTGCTCCTCCGACCTGTTTCCGAGCAGCGCCCGCGCCTCGCTCAGTTGCGCCTGGCGCTGGTCCTGCAGGCGCTT
>JBBDRK010000072.1:0-81850 GCA_040905465.1 Trueperaceae bacterium
CCAAGAACCAAGCCCCTGGTCAAGGCCACCGGAATTAAAGGCCCCGGCAAACCCAATGATTCAAGAAATCAACAAGACCACGCAAACTGGATTATCAAGGTACTCGCGCCAAGTGGCGCTCGTTCCCTCGGCCCGCACGTTCCCCGGGCGATTCAGTAAACTGATCCGCCTTGTGGGTCCCGCGCTCGTTGGGCTTCGGGGTCTGCACCTCTCGGCGCAGGAGTGATACCTTAACCCCAGGCTTGTGCCTTGTCAACCCCACGCGCGCTCAGGGTTAGTTGGAAAATGTTCTCAGGAGCGCCTTGTTATCTCGAGCTTAGCGTCCCCTTCCCCACACTTACAGAAGGCTCCCCGTCCCCATACTTGAAGAAAGCAAAGAGAGCCAGGCCTCCGAAAAACAGTTCGATAGCCATCCCCTTGATGACGTCCGCACCCGGAGATCCGTCGAGGGCAATCCCCAACAGACGCGCCAGCCCCAACGACAAGAACACCACAGCCGCGAGCACGATGGAGGTGCGCGACCAGGCATGTCGAAATGCTCCCAGGCCAACGAAGAGCCCGCAGACCAAGATGATCCCACCAGCTCCCCTCACCTCACTCAACAATCCAGCTTCATTGGACAACGTCAGGCCGCTGAAAGTGTAGAACCCAATCGGATTCACTAGACGCCAGCCGCCAAAGATCACCAGCGTAAGCCCCAGGACGATCAGGATTACCTTGAGACCCGTCGATTCCTTCATTCAGCACCTCGATTCCTTCATTCAGCCCCAGCTATAGTCCCAGCGACTAATACCGAACTTCCGGTTGGCACGCCACATCCCACCGGCTCGCACGGTCAACAGTGGCCGCAACCATCGCGCGGCATGCGGACGACCTCTTCGAGGTGTAACAGGTATTTCGCTTACCGAGCATATATGGGAAGTGGCGAACCTGTCAAGAACGGTGGGGAGCAGGGAATATAGTGCACCGCACTAAAGGCTGGCGACTACGGCCCCGCCGATGGCCCGTGAGAGTGCGGACTCGCGATGTAAACTCGGCTTCATGTCGGAACTCGATGACTACCGTAATATCTTTGACTTGAGCGGCAAGCGTGCCTTCGTGATCGGGGCGGGATCGGGTATCGGCAGCGCAGCGGCCAGAGGCCTCGCGGCCTTCGGTGCCGACGTAGTGGCTGCCGACATGAATGCCGAAGGCGCCGGGGCAACCGCCGCAGCGATACTCGACAGTGGCGGCAAGGCGACGGCAGCGGAAGTGAACCTTACGGAACCCGACTCGGTCGACAGACTGTTCGCTGAGGGCGGGGCGCCTGACGTGCTGGTTTGCACTCCGGCGGTCAACGTTCGCAAGCGGCTGCTCGACTACACCGAGGAAGAGTTCGACAGGGTCGTCGACCTGAACCTGAAGGGTACGTTCTTCGTCCTCAAAGCTGCTGGAGCGGTCATGGCGGACAGGGGAGGCGGCAGCATCATCGTGTTCTCGTCGATCCGCTCGCAGGTGGTCGAGCCGGGCCAGGGTGTTTATGCGGCAACCAAAGCGGGAGCCTTGCAACTGGTGCGGGCCATGGCGGCGGAGCTCGGACCTCTCGGAGTCCGGGCGAACGCGATTGCCCCTGGCGTCGTGGAGACTCCGCTCACCGAGCCGATCAAGAAGCAGCCCGACTGGTATCAGGCGTACGCGGACAAGAGCGCCCTGGGACGTTGGGCGAAGCCGCGCGAACTGGTGGGGGCAGTTGTCTACCTGGCGAGTGAAGCCTCCTCCTTCGTAACCGGTTCGCTTCTATACGTCGACGGCGGCTGGACGGCGATCGACGGCCGCTTTACCCCGCCGCTGCCCCAATGATTCTGGCAACTGCGATGTTGGCCGCCATAGTGCCGAGAGCCATGGGTTCAGAGCAAAAGTGCCGAGAGTGGGTTGGATAACGTGCTGAGGGCAGGTCCGCACAACTCCATCACCGATGTTCCCGGTATCGAAGTCGGGCACGACACCGACGACGCAGCACTGACCGGGACGACCGTGATCCTCACCCGGGAAGGGGCGGTAGCGGGAGTCGACGTACGGGGCGCGGCGCCGGGAACGAGGGAAACAGATCTCCTCGCTCCGGAGAACCTGGTTCAGCGGGTACAGGCGATCGTGCTCTCCGGCGGCAGCGCCTTTGGCCTCGACGCCGCCGGTGGAGTTATGCGCTATCTCGAGGAACGCGGCCTGGGCCAGTCCGTAGGCGGGGGCCGGGTGGTTCCGATCGTGCCGGCGGCGGTGATCTTCGATCTCGACGTGGGCAGTTCGGCAGTCAGGCCCGGCCCGGAACACGGCTACCGGGCGGCCCAAAACGCCAGCTCTGATTGTCCCGCACAGGGGAACGTGGGCGCCGGTACCGGAGCTCGGGCCGGAGGACTGAAAGGCGGCCTCGGCTGCGCCAGCTTGCTGTTGGAAAGCGGGCTGGCGGTCGGGGCGATCGCGGTGGTAAACGCCTTCGGCCGGGCGCACGATCCGTTCACGGGCGAACTCTACGGCCGGTCTCTTGGGCTGCCGGGCGAATTCCAGGGCCTGGGAGTCCCAGCCGACCACGGCTACCGGGGGAGCGAGGACCGCGACTACCGAGCGCTCTTTGGCGACGATACTCCGCTTGCCGGCCGCAACACGACCATCGGCGTGATCGCCACTAACGCGCTGCTCGACAAGGCTCAGGCCGGAAAGCTGGCACAGATGGCGCACGACGGGCTGGCGCGAGCGTTAAGACCATCGCACACCATGTTCGACGGCGACACGCTGTTCGCCCTTAGCACTGGGGAGCGGCAGGTCGCCGGTGCCGGCGAGCTGGCCATGCTCGGAGCGGTCGCCGCCGACACGATAGCCAGGGCGGTGGTCAGCGGCATGCTCAGCGCAACGAGCGCAGGTGGACTGAAGAGCTACTGCGACAGCTTCCCGGGCGTTTGCGGGAACCGGTCGTGAGCGGCCGCGCCACCGGCGAACTGGCGCGGCGAGCTGCAGAGGCCGTCGATCCCACGCGGGCCGTCGAACTCACGCAGGCTCTGGTACGGATCCGCAGCGTGTTCGAGCCGGGCCATCCGGAGAGCAATGAGACGGCCGCGGCGACCTACCTGGCGGCCGTGTTGAGGAAGTCGGGTCTGCGGGTAACGGTCCAAGAGGTCGTGCCCGGCCGGCCGAACGTAATCGCAGACTGGCAGGGGACCGGCTTCCGAGCGAGCAGGCACAGGACCCTGATGTTCGAGGGACATACCGATGTGGTTACCGAAGGCGACCGTTCCGGTTGGACACACGACCCGTTCGCCGGCGAAGTCGTCGCCAGCCGGCTCTACGGGCGCGGCAGCGCCGACATGAAAGCCGGGATAGCCGCCGCCGTCACCGCCGTCGAGGCCGTAGCCAGTACCGCCCCCGACCTTGCCGGGCGAATTCGCCTCGGCATCGTGGTCGACGAAGAGGGGATGATGATCGGAATCAAGGACTTCATCGCTCGTGGCTGGGCGGCGGGGATCGATGGCGCCATCATCTGCGAGCCGGAGGAGAACGAGCTGTGCCTGCACCAGAAGGGTGCGTTGCGAATCGGCGTCACTTTCCGGGGGGTGATGTCGCACGGTGCCATGCCCTATGCCGGAGTCAATCCGATACCGTGGCTGGCGCGCTTCGTGGAAGGCGTCGCCCGGATCGAGGCCGACGAGCAGGCGCGCGTGGGGGAGCACCCTCATCTGGGGCTCCCCTGGCTCACGCCGACCGTGGTACGGGCGCCCAAGGAGGGTGAGCAGCAGCTCAACGTACTTCCCGAGACGGCGTACCTGGCTCTCGATATCCGCACCGTGCCCGGACAGCAACATTCGGAGCTGCGCCGGCGACTCGCCGGGCTGGCGGCCGAGATAACCGCCGGCGACCCGCGTGCCGATATCGCTATCGAACTGATCGAGGAGCGGCCCTGGACCGAGACCTCCGCGGATGATCCGTTGGTGAAGGCACTGGAGCGAGCTTGTCGGATTGCGCTCGACCGGCAGCCGGCCTACGGAGGCGTGCCGGGCGCCACCGACGGTACCTTTCTGCATTCGCTCGCTGGAGTGCCGATAGTTACGGTGGGGCCGGGGGACCGGACCATTCCTCACCAGCGCGATGAGTTCGTGGAGGTCGAAGCGCTCGTGGAGTCGGCGCGGCTCTACGCGGCGGCCGCGGTCGAGTTCCTCGTCGCCGAAGGTTCCGAGAGCGAGCGCTAGCGGTTAAGCTGGAGGCCGGACAGGCAGCCTGATAATTGCCCCGAGGCCGGGGCTCGGTTCAAAGGGAGGTTCATCAGCATGAGACGTTTCTGGCTTACAACAGTCGGCATCCTTCTTGGGGTGGCAGCCCTTGCCCAACAACCTCCGGAACCGGTGTACGGGGGCGAAGCGGTCGTCGCCATAACGGCCGAACCGCCCGGCTGGGATCCGAGTGCTTCCACCTCTCAAGAGATAGCGCGCGTCATGTACCACAACGTATTCGAAGGGCTGGCACGGGTTGACCGGAACGGCGCGATAGTGCCGGCGCTGGCCGAGTCGTGGGAAGTTTCCGACGACGGCCTCACCCTGACGTTCGAGTTGCGCCGCAACGTGAAGTTCCACGACGGCAGCGACTTCGGTGGCGACGACGTGGTGGCGAAGTTCGAGCGGGCGATGGATCCCGACTCTGGCCACACCCACCCCGAGTACTACGAAGCGATCGAGGAAGTCACGAGCGAGGGGAGTACCGTTACCTTCAGTCTGTCCCGCCCCAGCTCCGCCCTCCTCTACAACCTGGCTCGCCCTGACTCGGTCATCTATCCGGCCGGGACCGCGGAGAGTCAGCGCAGCGCCCCGGTTGGCACCGGCCCCTTCCGCTTCGTCGAGTGGGTGGCCGGCAGCGAAGTGCGCCTGGAGCGCTTCGACGATTACTACATAGATGGGATACCCTACCTCGACGCCGTCACCTTTCGCATCATCGGGGACCCCAACGCCCGTTTCGCCGCGCTGCAGGCGGGGGACATCGACATGATCGGGGTGGCCCTGAGTCCGGAGTCGGCGATCCAGGCCGAAGCGGCCCCGAACCTCAAGGTCACGCGCGGTTCGAACACCACCGAGATCACCATGGCGCTCAACAATACTCGCGAGCCGCTGAACGACCCGCTGGTACGCCAGGCGATAACGCACGCCATCGACAAGAGCGCGATCGTCGAGGGAGCCAACTTCGGCTTCGGCACAGTCATCGGAACTCACGCCACGCCCGTCGAGCCTTACTGGCTCGAGTTGGAGCCTTATCCCTTCGATCCGGAGCGTGCCCGCGAGCTCCTGGCCGAGGCCGGTTACGGCGACGGCCTGTCACTGCGCTTCGAGCTGCCCGAGCCGTACAACATCGAACGCACCGCCGGTCAGGTAATCGCCCAACAACTCGCAGAGGTCGGTGTAAACGTCGAACTGAGCGTGGTGGAGTGGGGCACCTGGGTGCAGCGGATCTTCCTGGGCGGTGACTACGACATGACGATCATCGGCCACAGCGAACCGCGTGATATCAACGTATATGGCAACCCCGATTACTACTATCACTACGACAACCCCAGGATCGGCGAACTGCTCGACGAAGCCGAGCTGGCCACAAGTCAGGAAGCGGCGACCGAGAGCTACCGGGAGATCGCCCGCATCATCGCCGAGGATGCGGTGAACGTGTGGACTTTCAACCCTGCGTATCTGGTGGCCGCCAAGCAGGAGCTGTACGGGTACTGGGAAGATCAGCCGACGGTGGCGATCGACATGACCGAGGCTTTCCTGGCCCGCTGAGCCAACCGCTCCCCAAGTCCCATGGAGCCGAATACGGCGTGGGAGCGCATGCGTGGCCGGCAGGTCCGCATGCGTTTCCTCGCCGCTGAGGGGAATGGCTAACCGAGCTAATGCTGCCCTATCTGATTCGTCGCCTCGCCTCCGCCCTGATAAGCATCCTTCTGGCCGCGATACTCGTATTCGCGGCGCTCCTGGCAATTCCAGGCGACCCGGCCGAGATAATCCTGGGGCTGAACGCCAGCCCCGGAGCGGCCGCCGCGCTGCGTGAGCAACTCGGCCTCAACGTCCCTCCGGTGCCCAGGTTCCTGAACTGGCTGGGCGGGGCAATCCGAGGCGACTTCGGCGACTCGCTCAACTATCGCCGGCCGGTTTCGGAACTGCTGGCGGGCCGCCTTCAGGTCTCCATCCCGCTGGCGCTGGGCGCCATGCTGATCGCCTGCCTCATCGCCTTGCCTCTCGGCACGGTGGCCGCGCTCAGGCAAGGTACCTGGCTCGATCCTGTGATCGTCAGCTTTGCCCAAGTCGGCGCAGCTATCCCCTCATTCTGGCTCGGCCTTATGTTCATCCTCCTGTTCAGCGTGGAACTGGGCTGGCTGCCGGCAGGCGGATACGTTCCCTGGGAGAGAAGTCCCGTGAGCGCGATCCGCAGCCTGATCCTGCCGGCGCTGGCCCTGGGGTTGGGGCAAGCGGCGGTCATTACCCGGATGACGCGCGCGTCGATGCTCGATGTACAGCGCCAGGATTACGTTCGCACCGCCAGCGCCAAGGGGTTGCCGCGCCGCCGGGTGGTGCTGGTGCACACGTTGCGCAACGCCATGGTGACAATCGTAACGATCATCGGCCTGAGCATGGCCCAGTTGTTGGTAGGCGCGATAGTCATCGAGCAGGTGTTCTCCTTGCCGGGCCTCGGCCGGCTTGCCCTCACGGCGATAGGCGCCCGGGACTTCCCGTTGTTGCAGGCCGAGGTCCTCCTGTACGCCAGCGCGATCGTGGCCCTGAGTTTCTCAGTCGACGTGCTGTACGCGTTCCTCGACCCGCGCATCAGGTACTCCTGATGGCAAGGTTCCCGGCGACGTCGGGTTTCAGGTCCGGACTGAGCTGGCGAATAAGCGCTCTGTTCCGACCGTTTCGGGGCCGCGTCAACCTCGCGCTGGGCGCCGTGCTTATCGGCACGGTGGTGCTTTCGGCACTTCTGAGTTTCGTCTGGCTCCCGTACGACCCCAACGTCATCGACTTCGGTGCCCGACTCGCTCCGCCGTCCGCGGAGCACTGGCTTGGGACCGACCATTTCGGGCGCGACCTGTTGAGCCGATTGATGGTCGGTGCACGAGCGACTCTCTACGTCGGCTTGATCGCCGTCGGTATCGCCCTCGGCCTCGGTGGCCTGATCGGCGCGGCCAGCGGTTACATCGGCGGCGTGCTCGACGAACTGCTCATGCGCGTGGCCGACGTCCTGTACGCCTTTCCGCCGATTCTGCTGGCCATTCTGCTGGCAGCGATCTACCGTCCCGGTACCCTTACCGCCATGGTCGCCATCGGTATCGCCACCATTCCCGTGTTCGCCCGATTGATGCGCTCCTCGGTCCTGACTCTGAAAGAGCGTGATTTCGTCGAGGCCGGCCGGGCGCTGGGTGCCAGTGGCGGAAGGGTGCTGTGGCGCCACATCCTACCGAGCGCATTGTCGCCGATCCTGGTGCAGGCCAGTTTGAGCCTGGCGATCGCCATCCTCGCCGAGGCCGCCTTGAGCTTCCTCGGCCTGGGTACGCCGCCACGCGTTCCGAGCTGGGGGAACATGCTGCGCGAGGCCCAAAGCTTCATGGCGCTCAGCCCCTACCCCGCGATGGCGCCGGGCCTGGCGATAGTCGTCACGGTGCTGGGCTGGAGTCTGCTGGGCGACGGGTTACGCGATGCCCTCGACCCCCAATCGCGTCGGTAATGACCCCTTTATCCGATCGGGGGCTAGCCAAATGTGAAATATCTGTAATATAGTGCGTCACTCGATCCTCATTATGGGGATACCGACATTCGCAGCACTTCGACTCTAGGAGCCCCCGATGAAGCGTCGCGCGTGCAAGTATCTGCAGTTTAGCCAGATGTGGTCGTTAGGTTGCGGCCTCGTCGGCATGGTGGTTGTCGTCGTACTGGCCGGCTGCAGCAATAGTCTGGGCCTGCCGGAAGAGGTGCCGTTGTCGGCCGGTATGGCCTCGCCTCGATACGTGCAGACACTCGAGCTCGTGGGCGGGGAGTCGATCGAGACAGTCGAGGAGCGTACCGGCGGCGACGTACTCGTCTGGAAGCCCGGGGAGTACGCCTTGATCGGACTCGATTCGATCGGTGACAGAGACGAACCGACCCAAATCGAAACGATAGTCGAAGAAAACAGCGACTCGTTCCTGGCGGGCGGCAAGCTCGCGGAGATGAACGGCAAGTCGATGATCTGGTCGGGCGGCAAGTCGATGATCTGGTCCGGCGGCAAGTCGATGATCTGGTCCGGCGGTAAATCCATGATCTGGTCCGGCGGCGAATTCGTATGGATGCCGGAGAACACCGCTACCTGGCAGCAGGTTCGGTTGGAAGAGGCTCAGGGAATGGCGGCCAATCTCGGTTACGGGGTAACCGTGGCCGTGGTCGATACCGGCGTGGACCTTTATCATCCCGGGCTCAGCGAGGCGCTTGCTCCACAGTCCGACTGGTGGGACTTCTTCGATGACGACGCTCTTCCCCACGAAGACGGAAGTTACGGCGACCGTGGTTACGGGCACGGAACGAATGTAGCCGGGATCGTTCGCCAGATCGCTCCGCGAGCGACCATCCTGCCCCTGCGAGTGCTCGGGCCGAACGGTCAGGGCGACGTGGCCGACCTGTCATCCGCGATCGACTGGGCGGTCAGCAGGGGAGCCGACATCATCAATCTCAGCCTGGGCGCCGACCACCGGATTCAGGCGGTGGACAAGGCGCTGCGCAACGCTGCCCAGTCGGGTGTGTTCGTATTCACCTCCACCGGCAATACCGGAGATCGGGATGTCACCTATCCTGCCACATCCACCTTCAACGGCGTCGAGGCTGACGCCATGGTGAACGTGACCAGCGTGGGTGCCAGCGACGAGAAGTCCGACTTCGCCACCTACCATCGGCAGATCGAGCTGGCGGCGCCCGGAGAGGACATCTTCGGTCCCGCACCGGAAGAGCGGATGGCGGCGTGGTCGGGAACATCGATGGCCGCACCGATGGGTTCCGGCGCGTTGGCGCTGGCGCTCGGCGAGGTGCTTGCCGTGGAGAGAGAGTCGTTGCCTGGACTTCTCAAGGCAAGCTCCGCCGATGTCTATGCGGGCGGTCTCAACGGTCAGTACAAGAACGAGGTTGGAGACGGCCGTATAGACGTTGCTGCGTTCATCGAACGCGTCGCCTTTAGCGGGGGCAGCGAGACTGAATGAGTTTCGCTGATGCCCGCGGGTAAAGACGCAGCCACGGCATACGCTACGGGTCAGGAGCCGGGCCGGCTCGACCAGGCGATCGAGCTCCTGAGCAGCGATCCCGAGCAGGCGCTTTCGTTGGCCGAGGCCGAGCTGGCCGAAACAGCAGATTCGCGACAGACCGCTCGGGCGCTTCTGGTTATCGGTTCTGCCGCCTACCGGCTCGAACGGCCACAGGCGGCGGTCGAGCCCCTGAGCGAAGCACACGAACTCTACTTGACTCTCAACGATGAACCGCGCCGGCTCGAAGCGCTTATGCTTCTGGCGCGCACCGAACACGACCTGGGACGCTACCGAGAAGCGGCGGAGCGTTTCGGCGAGGTCCTGGTCGTCGCGCGGCGGCTAGGGGACGAGGTTACCGAGGCTGAGGCACTCAACCTGCAGGCCGGAGCGTTCAACTCGCAAGGAGAGTACGTTGCGGCCCTGGAACGCCTGACGGAAGCGCTCGAGATCGCTCAGAGGCTCGACTCGGCAGAGCGACAGGCGAATTTCTCGAGCAACATCGGGCTGCTGCACCTTCAGTTAGGAGATTACTCGAGAGCGCTCGAGAGCCTCAAGGCGGCCTACGAACTGATTCGGGTGGCAGCTCCCGGAACGCGGAGCGAGGCAGCCAATCTGATCAGCTTGGGCCGCGTTTACCTGGAGATGGAGGAACCGTCAAGGGCCCAGGAATTCTTTACTCTGGCCCATGACGTGGGCCAGCAGGCGGGAGACTCGACCGTGGAGGCCGCCTCGCTCAATCACCTCGCCAGCATCTGTTGTTCTCATCAGGATTGGCAAGGCGCCGGGCGGCTATACCGGGACGCGTTGGAGGTTGCGAGGCGCATGGGCAACCGGGGCTACGAAATCGACAATCTCGATGGTCTCGGGCAGGTGCACTCAGCCTTGGGCGAGCACCAGGACGCGGGAGACGCCTACCACGAGGCGTTGACCATCGCGCGCGAGATCGGAGACCTCGAGGGCGAAACCGACGCCCTCCTGAACCTGGGGCGCGGCAGCATGGCAATGGGTCACTTCGCCGATGCCATAGCTCCGCTGGAGCAGGGGCTCGAGTTGGCAAAGCGGCTCGAGCGCAGGCGCTCGCGCTTCGAGGCGCACGAGCTGCTGGCCGAAGCATACGAGCACGAAGGCGATCTCGTGAGCGCGATCAGGCACCACCGTGAGTTCTACCGGGTAGAGAAGGCGGTTTTCAACGAGGAAAGCGAGGACCGCGTTCGCCGCCTTACGGTGCAGTTCGAGCTGGAACGTGCCCGCAGTGAGGCGGAGGCTTATCGGGTGCGTACCGAGCTGGCGCAACGGGCACAGGAAGAGGCGGAGGAGAGGGTGCGGGCGCGTACGCTCGAGCTGGAAGAAGCACAGCTGGAGATCGTCACCCGGCTGGCGATCGCCGCCGAGTACCGCGACGACGAGACCGGTGAGCACACCTGGCGAGTGGGCCGCAACGCCGCCGCCATCGCCGCCCGCCTCGGGTGGTCAGACGACGAGGTCAAACTCATATCGGTGGCGGCGCGCCTGCACGACGTCGGCAAGATAGGTATCCGCGACGCAGTGCTGCTCAAGCCCGGCAAGCTCAGCAGCGACGAGTACGAGCTGATGCGAAGGCATACCATGATCGGCGGACGGATCCTCTCCGGAGGGCATTCGCGGCTGCTGCGCATGGCGGAAGAGATCTCGTTCGCACACCACGAGCGTTGGGACGGCAAGGGCTACCCACTCGGACTGGTGGCGGAGGAGATTCCGCTGTCGGCCCGGATTGTCGCGGTCGCGGACGTGCTCGACGCCCTGAGCCATGCACGGCCATACAAGCGCCCATGGCCGGTCGCAGACGCCCTGGCGGAGGTGCGCCGGTATAGCGGCCACCAGTTCGATCCCAAAGTAGTCGCCGCCTGCATGGATGTATTCAACGTGTCAGGCGGGCTCTCGCCGGTCCAGGAAGCGCCCCGGCCGGCCGGCGAAGGATCGACCCGGCCGGTGCCGAGCACCATTCCAATGAGGTATCGATTCGAGAAGGTGCTGGCCGAGCGCACCCGGGAGTTGGAACAGGCACGGCGCGAAGCCGAAACCGCCGCCCGCCGGATGCAGGTGATGGCGTTTTCCGACACCCTTACGGGTCTCGGCAATCGACGGGCGTTCGAGGCGGATCTCGATGCCGAAGTGGTTCGCGCCTTGCGCCACAGCGACCGTATCGCCGTGCTGACCATCGATCTCGACGACCTGAAGGTGGTGAACGATCGTGAAGGGCACGAGCGGGGGGACGATCTGCTGCGCGCCTTTGCCGGAGCGATCCACCTGAAGCTCAAGGAGATGGGCCGCGTCTACCGGGTCGGCGGGGACGAGTTCGCGGTGATCCTGGTCCACCTGGGGATGCACGATGTGGAGTCCGCCCGCTCCAAGGTGCGCGAGGCCATTGCCGCCTTACGCGAGTCCGGCTTCCCGGGCATGATGGCGAGTGCCGGGCTGGCGGTTCTGCCGGAGGAAGCGGGCTCAGTGGCCGACCTTCTGCGACTGAGCGATCAGCGTATGTACCAGGACAAGATGGTGCGCAAGGCGTCGTCGGGCATGACCGGGCCTTCATCCGGCGGGGCCACCTGACCATCTCGTTCTGGGCGTGCTCGAGCAACCGCCGACCAGCATCCCGGACATCGACGCCGATCCGGACTTAAGGGACCGGTAAGGGTCGATAGGGCATTCTGTATTAGAGTTTAAACATCGACGATCGACGAACTGTCGTTACGTTGCTGATTATCCAAGTTATACTTCAAAGCTCATCAGCCGCGAAGGAGCCCCCATCCATGAGTCGCCTCGGACTTGATAACCGATACGGAAATCGCCTGCGTAGCTTCCTGCTCGCCGCTTCGTTTCTTGGGCTCGCCGCCTGTGGCGGCGTTACCGACGGTGGTCCGGGCGGTGGCGGAAACGGCGATGGAGAGCTGCCAGACGAACCGTTCATCGCGGACGTCCAGAGCCCCAATTTCGTTCTCGCAGTCGAACTCGAGAGCGGGGATACCGTCGAGGGCGTCGAGGAGCGCTATGGCGGTGACGTCATCGTCTGGGAGTCCGACGATTACGCGCTTCTGGGCCTGGAGTCGGAACCGGTAAAGGGCGACTTAGCTTTTGAGCTGATCTGGGAGCGTAACAGCAAGGAGTTCGTTGCCGGCGGAACAATCGCTTTCAGCGGCAGCTCTACGGTGTGGGCAGGCGGCGCCTCGACCGTCTGGGCCGGCGGTGCCTCGACTGTTTGGGCCGGCGGTGCATCTACCGTGTGGGCAGGCGGCGAGTATCAGTGGGTACCGGAAAACGACCCGGTCTGGGCACAAATTGAGTTGGAGCCGGCGCACACGATAGCGCCGAACCTCGGAAACGGCGTCACGGTGGCGGTAATCGACACCGGCCTCGACCTGGAGCATCCGGCTCTTAAACAAGCGCTGTCGCCGAGCGGGCAATGGTGGGACTTCGTCGACAATGACGCACTGCCTCAGGATATTGGCGACTTCGGCGAAGGTGGCTATGGGCACGGGACGAACGTAGCCGGGATAGTTCGGCAGATCGCTCCGCGGGCCGTCATTCTCCCCATTCGAGTGCTTGGTTCAGACGGGCAAGGCAATGTGGCTGACCTGGCGGCTGCCATTGACTGGGCGGTAACGATGGGCGCGGACGTCATTAACCTCAGTCTGGGAGCCGACAAGCGCCTCAGGACGGTCGACAAGGCGCTCAAGCGAGCCGCCGGAGAAGGCGTTTTCATCACTAGCTCCGCCGGTAACGACAACATCGAAGAGCTCAGTTACCCGGCACGTGAAAGTGACCAGGGCCGGCCTGAACAGCGCGAACATATGATCAGCGTCAGTAGCGTCAGCAGCGGCGACGCCAAGTCGGAGTTCGCGAACTTCGGCAAGAAACTCGAGCTCTCCGCGCCCGGGGAGAACGTCTACGGGCCCGCCCCGACTCAGGGGGGCGAACCAATGTTGGCATCGTGGTCGGGCACCTCCATGGCTGCCCCAATGGCCGCTGGCGCCATCGCGCTGGCACTAGGCGAGCCAATTAGCGTAGATCGCCAACATTTGGCTGAATACCTGAAGACATCGTCTTTGGACATTTACGGCATCGAAGAGAATACGAAGTACAAACACGAGGAGCTTGGCGAGGGTCGCCTCGATGTCCATCAGTTCCTTCTCGATGTTTTGGGTGGCGGGGACAGGTAAACTTAGCCGATGCCCCGGCGCGACGAGACCGTCCAGGCGGCCTATCCTTCAATAGACTCCGCGGCGGACGAATTGGCGGATGCCGTTACTCTGCTGCATTCGGACCCAGTCGAAGCGGTCCGCGTAGCCAGGCGTATCGTGGAGTCGACCGACGATGCAGGCGTTCAAGCACGTGCCCTACAGCTCATTGGCGAGTCGGAGTACTCCGGCGGGCGTGCTAAAGAGGCGCTCGAACCCCTCAGTCGCTCCCGAACGCTATTCGCAAGCACGGGTCCCTCGGAGTCTTTCTTTACCACTCTCCTGTTGCTGGCGAGAGTAGAGCGCGAGATGGCTCTGCTCGATGAAGCGGCCGGACACGCCGCTGAAGCTCTTGAAATGGCTCGGAGTCTTGGTGATAGAAGGGCCGAGTGTGAGGCCCTGAATATCTATGCGGGCGTCGTCAGTTCGCAGGGGAAACACGTCGATGCAATCGAGTGCCTCGAGGCGGCGCTTTCAATAGCAAAGCAGTTGGGCATCGGCGAACAGGAAGCGCACATTCTCAGCAACCTGGGAAACCTTCGTAGGCAGGTCGGCGATTACCCGACCGCCCTCGTGCACCTGAAGGCAGCGGATGAACTGCTACGCGCACGGGCACCCGGTACACGGTCCGAAGCAGTAAATCTAATCAATCTGGGCCACTTGTACCGGGAGATGGACAACTATCCGGCAGCCGGCGAGTTTTTCTCGCGAGCCAGGGAAGTCGGCAGACTTGCCAAGGACTCCATTCTGGAGGCTGCATCGCTGAATTCGCTGGCAAACGTCCTCGGGCGGTCGGAAGACTGGACGGGAGCCGGAGAGTTATACCAGGAGGCGTTGGAGGTTTCTCGGCGCGACGGTCTGCGCCAGTACGAGATCGATAACCTCGATGGCCTCGGCCAGGTGTACGCGGCGCTGGGGGATTACGAGAAGGCACGGCACGCCCATGACCGGGCGCTGGATATCGCTCGCAAGTCCGGCGAGCGCGAGGGTGAAATCGATGCACTGCTGAACCTCGGTCGTGATTACCTGGCACTCGACCGGGCGGAAGAGGCGGTGTCCGCGCTGCGTGAGAGCCTGAAGCTCGCCGAAGCGCAGGGCCGTAAGAGGTCACTGTTCGAGGCTCACCAATTGCTCGCGGAGACTTATGCCAAGCAGGGTCGGTTTGAAGCAGCTTTCCGCCACCACCAAGAGTTCTACCTTGCCGAGAAGGTCGTCTTCAATCAGGAGAACGAAGATCGCGTCCGACGCCTTACCGTACAGTTCGATCTGGAACGTGCGCGGCACGAAGCCGAAACTTATCGTGTGCGAACAGAGGTGGAGCAGCAGGCGCGCGAACGGGCCGAGGCGATGGTGCGAGAACGGACGCGCGAGCTGGAAGAGGCGCAGCAGGAGATCGTTGCGCGGTTGGCTATCGCCGGTGAGTATCGCGACGACGGGACCGGCGAGCACACCCGCCGGGTCGGGCGCAACGCCGCCGCCATCGCTCGCGCTTTCGACTGGCCGCAAGACGAAGCGGACCTACTTTTCTCGGCTGCCCGCTTGCACGATGTCGGCAAGATCGGCATCCGGGACTCCGTGCTTCTCAAGCCAGGCAAGCTCAGTGACGAAGAGTTCGAGCTAATGCGCGGGCATTCGACGATCGGCGGACGCATTCTGTCGGGAGGTCACTCACGCTTGTTGCGGATGGCCGAGGAGATCGCCTTTGCCCACCACGAACGGTGGGACGGAAAGGGCTATCCGAACGGACTCAAGGGCGAAGAGATTCCGATGTCGGCCCGAATTGTCGCAGTGTCCGACGTCCTGGACGCACTCACGCACGAGCGCCCTTACAAGGACGCCTGGTCGGTGTCAGATGCACTGGCGGAGATCGAGGCGCACAGCGGAACGCAGTTCGACCCGCGGGTAGTCGCCGCTTGCCTCGACGTGTTCAATGACCGGGGTGGGATTTCGCCCACCCAGAACGTTCCGGCTACGACTGTCGAACCCGAGCCGGGCCAGGTGGATGGGGCGCTAGAGCGCTAGGCACCTTCGAACGTTCGTCAACACCACCTGCAGCATCGATGTCTCCAGGGCACCGATTTTTTACGCATGCGCATGGCTCAATAGTCATCGCGGTAGCTCACCGCTTCCGCCAGGTGCTCCTCACAAATTCGTCTGCTGCCAGATAGATCGGCTATCGTTCGCGCCACCCGAAGGAGCCGATCGAAGCCCCTGCCTGACATCGAAAGCCTGCCGATCACGTGCCTTGCGAACGACTCGCAAGACGCGTCCAAAGAGCAGTAACGGCGGAGAGCCGCTGCCGTGAGTCGCGCGTTGGTACTGCCCTGGCGCTCCAGGGCGGTTTGCCGTGATCGAACCACACGCGCACGAATCGCCGCGCTCGACGGGCCACCAGGCGAGCGCAGAACGTCCTCCGGCGGAACGCGCGGTACGGTGATGCGCAGGTCGATCCTGTCGAGCAGCGGGCCTGAAATTCGGTCACGGTACCTTCGAAGCAGTGCCGGGGAACAGATACAGACGTGTGCGGGATCTCCGCTGTAGCCGCACAGACATGGGTTGCGGCTGGCGATCAGCAGAAAGCGAGCAGGGAATGTGAGACTGCCACGCGCCCGGCTTATGGTGACGACGCCATCCTCGAGGGGCTGACGCAGCGCTTCCAGGGCGGTGCGATTGAACTCGCTGAACTCGTCGAGGTGCAAGACGCCGTTGTGAGCCAGGCTCACCTCTCCCGGGCGCGGCGATCCGCCCCCGCCGATGAGTCCGGCGTAGGAGATGGTGTGGTGCGGCTGTCGGAATGGGGGCCGCACGGACAGGCCCCGGGCAGGCAGTCCGGTGGCGGATAGAACGCGGGAAGCCTCGACCGCCTCACCGGTCAGCAGGTCGGGCATGATCCCTGGCAGGCGCGTCGCTAGCATCGTCTTGCCGGCACCCGGCGGCCCGGTCATGAGCAGGTTGTGGCCGCCGGCGGCGGCGACTTCGAGTGCGCGCTTCGCACCTGCCTGACCCTTAACCTCTGCAAAATCCGGGCCGGGAGGCCCCCGTACAGGCGGCGGCGGTTCGACCGGTGCGAGTGCAATGACGCCACGCAGAAATCGCACCGATTCGGCCAGCGAGCGAGGCGCTACCACGTCGATGCCGGCCACCGACGCTACTTCCGGAGCGTTCCCAGGCGGGACGATCACGCGCCTTGCGCCAGCGGCCTGCGCCAGCAGCCCGATACTCACCGCTCCGCGCACAGGACGCAGCTCGCCATCCAGCGCGAGCTCCCCCACGCAGATCGTGCTCGTCAACGAATCCGGCGGCAGTGCTCTCTGAGCCAACAGCAGCGCCAAGGCGATGGGCAGGTCGAACGCCGGCCCCTCCTTGCGCACGTCCGCCGGGGCCAGGTTGATTACCACCCTCCGCATCGGGAATGGGAGTTCCGCGTTCTGGAGTGCCGCCCGCACGCGCTCTCGCGACTCCTGAACGGCCGCTCCAGGCAGCCCGACGATGAGAAGGTGGGGTAAGCCGTTGGCGATGTCTGCCTCCACTCGCACTTCGAAAGCCTCGATGCCGAGAAGGGCAGCCGACGTTGCTTGCGCGAGCATGACCGATGGTATTGCCAAAGTGCCTGGCCCGGTTGCCTGAGCTCGGCCCAGGCCAATTATTACCCGGCCTCGGACGGCGTCACATTTGGTATTGTTGGATACGGCGCAAATACTTTCGACCGATATTGCGTACCCGGACCATTGCCGAAGCGTCCGGGGGGTGACCGACGGCAGCGGAGTTACCGAGCAAGAACGTCGTAACTGGAGGAAGAGATGAAAAAGTTCAAGAACGCTGTCGTACTGGTACTGCTCGCTGGGTTGCTGACCTCGTGTGGTGCACTCATCGGCCAGCTCATCGGAGCGCAGCCGGCCGAGAATGCCTTGGGCCTCGATGCCGTCGAAGTGGCTGCTGCCAAGCAGTCCGAGGAACCGACCTTCGAGTCGGCCGGCCTGACTACTCAGGCGGTCCGCGAGTACTTCGTCGGAAGCCTCGCGGACACGTTCGAGGACGTCGACTGGGAAGCCATTCAGGCAGAATCCCCGGTCGCCCTCCCGGCACCGAAGAGCTACAGCGAGGTGATCGGGATCAGCGGGAGCGCCACGGTGGCAGCTACCGGTAGCTCGAGCGACCTGCCCGCCGTGCTCACGCTTGTTGCATTCTGGGCGGAAATCGCGGTCACTGACGCAGACGGAACACCCACCTTCGAAAAGTTGTTCGGCAAGGAAGAAGGCGTCTCGGTTCAGTTCGACAAGGGAGAGTGCTCGGAGACCGCTGGTAGCGTTTCCTGTGCCTACACCACCGACGCCGCGGCGAGCGAGCTCAGCAGCCTGATCGATCTCTCGGTGGGCGGCAGCGACTTCTCGACACTGTGGAACGACATCCTTACGAACGACGATCCCGCGGACCAGAGCGATGTCGCCGACCAGAACGCGATCAGCGGCACGGTCTTTCTCTATGTCGAAGCGGCCGCCCCGACACCGGCCGACACCTCGATCACGGTTAGCCTCGACACTTCCAACGGGACGATCAACTTCGCCAACTAGGCACGGTTGAGACAGGGCTTGGAGCCCGTGCTACGGGGTGGATCGGTGGAGCAAACCGGTTCGCCCCTCGCCTTTTGACTAAGCCGGCTCGACGTGCATGTAGAGCCCGTACGTGCCGGGACCGACGTGCGACGCCACGACCGCGCCGATTTCGTACACTTCCCCGCCGTGGTAATCGATACCGGCTCCATCGATGGCGCCGCGCACCTGCTCCGCCGCGGCCGGATCCTGAACGTGCAGGAAGTTCAGCACGAGCGTGCCCGGAAAGCGCTGGTGATGCTTCTGCACCTGCGAAACGAGCTCCGCCAGCGCCTTCTTGTTCCCCCTGGCCCGGCCCAGCGGAATGATCTTGCCGTTCTCGAGCGACAGGATCGGCTTGATGTTCAGCAGGCTGCCCAGCAGAGCAGAAGCCCTGCCGATTCGCCCGCCTTTCTGCAGGAAGTCGAGCGTGGCGACCGTGAACATCGGAAGGTTACTGTCGCGAATCCCTTCCAGTGCGCTCACGATATCCTCCGCTCCGGCGCCGGAGTCGCGCAGGGCGGCTGCCTTCTTGACCATCTCGCCGAGGCCGATGCTGGCCGCCCGGCTGTCGAACAGAGTGACAGGGACGCCGGCCGAGTCCTTGGCGATATTGGCCGATTGATAGGTCCCGGAAAGCTCTGCACTGATGGTAATACAAACGATCGCTTCTGCGCCCGCGCTGACCGCTTTCTCGAAGGCCGCCTCGAAGTCCTGGGGACTCGGTTGACTGGTGGTCGGCAGATCGGCACCGGCCTGAACTCCTTCGATGATCTCCTTGGGACTTATCTCGAGCCAGTCACGGTAGGTCTCACCGCGAAAGCTTACGTAGAGCGGCACCCGCTGGACGTCGAGTCGTTGCAGTTCGTCCGCGGTAAGGTCACAGGTGGAGTCAGTAATGATGGCAAGTTTCATGTTTCTCCTTCCGTTCCCCCGTCGCCGGCGGCGAGCGGAGCGGCAATGACGCTGCGTGATATCCGTATGAGTATACGGGACGGACGCACCTGCCAATCTTGCGCCCGGTTTCGAAAGGATTGAAGATGTTCGACATCTGGGGGCTGTTGCAGCCCAGCAGTCTGTTGCTGCTAGCAGCATTGGCCGCTATCCTCGCGCTCATGGCGAGTCGGCCGCGCCTTGGCGGTATGTTCTGCGCGCTCGCATTGCTGTTGATTGCGGTGCCCACGGTTTTCGATGTCGCCGGCCGGCTGGCATGGGAGTTGGAACGCCGGGTTGCAGCGCCGACGGCGTTGCCGGAGCAGGTGGACGGCATCCTTGTGCTGGGTGGTGCGGTCGAGTGGCAGGTCAGCCGCGAACGCAAGCAACTGAACGTGAATCAGGCCGGAGAGAGGGTCATCGCCGCCGCGTCGTTGGCGCGCCGCTATCCGGAGGCACGCCTGGCGTTTACCGGCGTCTACCGGGAAGACGTTGCCAACGAGTTCGTCGCGGTGCCTACCGATGCCAGCCTGATCTTCGGCAGCGAGTATCGCGGCCGATCGATTGAGTTCATAGGCACCGTCCGCAGCACGTATGAAGACGCGCTCCAGGCGCTCGACAGGCTCTCTCCCAACGCCGGCGAGACCTGGTTGCTGGTCACCAGCGCGATGCATATGCCGAGAGCCCTGGCGGTTTTCCGCACCCTCGGCTGGCGCCTCGTCCCGTATCCGGTCGACTACCGGACCTCCGGGGTACCGGGCTGGCTGAACCCGAATCCGCTACCCGGTGCGAGTCTCGCGAGATTCGACGAAGCGGTTCGCGAGTGGGGCGCGGTGCTGGTATACATCCAGAGCGGCAGGATCAGTTGGCCTTGAGGAGCCGTAGCGTCAGGGCGCGTGCGGTCCCTGTGTCCTCACGGCCCGACCGCCACAGAGAACCTGGCCGGCTCACCAAATCCGTCGAGCCGAATCCGTCAACCGTGAACCGGCTCGGACGTCCGCGTTTCTGAGAGTAGTTCACCTATCTGCACCGCGTTCAACGCAGCTCCCTTGCGGATCTGATCGCCGGCAACGAACAGTACCAGGGCCCCGGGACGGCTGGCGTCATCTCGCAGGCGCCCCACCAATACATCGTCCTGGCCACTGGCCGTGGCCGGCATCGGGAACAGGTTGGCGCTGCGGTCGTCCACCAGTCGCACACCCGGTGCCCTGGCCAGGACCTCACCGGCTTCGCCAACCGAGACGGGCCGGGCGAACTCGGCGTGAATCGCCTCGCTGTGGGCCCGGAACACCGGAACGCGGACACACGTTGCGCTGAGGGCCAGTTCCGGCTCGCCCAGGATCTTCCGCGATTCCAGCAGGAGCTTGCGCTCCTCGACGTTGTAACCGTCCTCACCCACCTCGCTGTCGTGACTGAACAGGTTGAAGGCGATGGCGTGCTGGAACTTCGCCGGTTCGTAAGGCTTTCCGTCGAGCGCCGCGCGGGTCTGGCTTTCGAGCTCGTCGATGCCGGCCGCGCCCGCCCCCGAGACAGCCTGGTAGGTAGCCACGGTGGCGCGGACCAGGCCGAACGCCCGGTGTAGCGGCGCCAGTGCCATCAGTGCGATGATCGTCGAGCAGTTCGGGTTGGCGATGATGCCGTCATGAGCGAGCGCGGCGTCGCCGTTGATCTCGGGTATCACCAGAGGAACCCGCGGATCCATGCGCCAGGCGCTGGTGTTGTCCACCACCACCGCTCCGTGGGCGGCCCAGTTCCAGGCGTGCCGTTTGGAGAGTTCGCCGCCGGCCGACGAGAAAACCACGTCAGACGCCAGGTCGCCGTGGGCCGGCAACTCCTCGACGCTCAGGTCCTCCCCGCGGAAGCGGACTGTGCGGCCGGCCGAGCGCGCGGAAGCGAACAGGCGGAGCGACGTCAACGGGAACCGCCTGGCCTCGAGAAGGCGCAAGAACTCCTGTCCCACCGCTCCGGTTGCTCCGACTATGGCTGTCCGCATCCGCTACCTCGCTTCCCGTACCCGCCTCGCGACCGCTCGGCGCCAACGTGCACCGCTCGCTGCGGCCCCGTCCGGTACGTCGGTTTGGGAGTTTAGCACGCTCCCGCGTCCCGGCCGACGCCTGCAAAACACGCATCTGCCCCGAGCCGCGTCGATGAACTCGCCGGTCACCGGTCGTGACCGGCGACCAACGCGCCGTCGCGGGATGCAACTGGCAGCGTGGCGCGGGCGCGACCGGCGCCCCTGCGCTCCCGGATAGCCCTTTGGCTTGACAGCAGCGCTACCGCCGGTAGCATGTACTCCATGCCTGCCTCGCGCAAGAGCGCCAAGCCCTCGTCCAAGGGCACCTCCCACGCAACGCCGCCCCGGGCGACCACGAGTGCGGCCGGGAGTGGGTCGCCAGATGCCGCAGACGACGGGGCTGCCGACCAGGAGAGTGTCGGGCTCGCAGCGCTGGCTCGGCCGGAACCAGCCCGGCTGCCGGCCGGCCGGCAGTGGCGCAGAATCGTGGTCAAGGTGGGCACCAGTTCGCTCACCGACGACTCCGGGCGGATCTCGCTACCGAAACTATGGGCCTTGGGGCGCGGCTTGCAGGTGCTGGCGTCGGCCCGTGGCTGCAAGCCCGTAGTGGTCTCCTCGGGCGCCGGCGCGGCTGGCCGGGAACGACTCGGCTTGCGCCTGCCGCTCACGCTGCCCGAGAAGCAGGCCGCAGCCGCGGTGGGCCAGGCCCTGCTGATGCTCGACTGGGCACGAGCCCTGGCACCCATGCCGGTTGCCCAGATGCTGCTCACTGCCGCCGACATCCAGGACCGCGAGCGCTACGTGAACGCCAAGCACGCCCTCGAGGCCTCGCTCAAGCTCGGCGCCGTGCCGATCGTGAACGAGAACGACAGTGTTGCTACCGCCGAGATAATGGTCGGAGACAACGACACGCTCTCCGCCTGGACCGCCTACCTGGTGGGTGCGGACGCCCTGGTGATACTGACCGATGTCGACGGACTATACGACGGCGATCCCCGACGTAACCCGCGAGCAAGGAGAATCGACGTGGTCGAGGACGTCGAGGCCGTGGCCGAGGTCGCCGGTCGCCAGGGCAGCGAACGCGGAACCGGAGGGATGGTCACCAAGTTGCGGGCCGCCGCGATAGCTACTCGCGCCGGCATCGAGACCCTGGTGATCGGTGGTGGCGGTGAAGGGCTCGAGTCGCTGGCCCGCGGCGAGGTGAGGGGCACGAGGTTCCTGGCCGGAGCCCAGGCTCCGGCGCGCAAGGCGTGGCTGGCGCAGCAACCAGAGCGGGGCGCGGTGGAGGTCGACGACGGTGCGGCCCGGGCGCTGCGCGGCGGGCGTAGCCTGCTGCCCTCGGGAGTCACCGCGGTGTCGGGTACCTTCGGGTTCGGCGACGCCGTGTCGATCAGGCGGAATGGAACCGTCATCGGTCGGGGACTGTCGAACTACGACTCCCAGGCGGTCGCCCGTATCCGCGGCCGGCAGACCGGTGAGATCGCCGAGGTATTGGGTCACAAGGACTTCGACGAGATAATCCACCGCGACAACCTGGTTCTCTCCGAACGTTGAGGCGAGGACTGGCCGCTCGGAGTGGGCAGCAGCGGCCGCGCCGACGCCGGGGCGGATGGTAGCATCGGTGCCAAACGGCGCCGACAGGCGCCCTGGAGCTGAGTATGTCGTTACGAACGCAACTGGCTTACCTGGCGGCGGGCTTGACCCTTGTCCTCGGATTGCTGGGACTCCTCAACCCCATACTCACCCTCAGGCTCACCGGCCTGGAGGTCATCGAGCCGCGTGGACTGGGCCAGGCCCGCGCCCTGTTCGGAGCCCTGTTCCTGACCATGGGCGGGTACATGCTGTGGGCACTGTCGGTCCGGCCCCGCGGACGCGCCGTCTTGCGCTTCACGGCGTTCCTGTGGCTGGCCAGCGCGCTCGGCCGCCTGGTCTCGCTCCTCCTCGACGGGCCGCTCTCACTGGGCAGCATCCTGCTGCTGGTTTTCGACCTGGCGGTCGGCACCGGCGCCTTCCTCGGCAGTACCGAGACCGGCGGGACTTCGGCACGGAGCGCGAAACCTGGTGGTCACGAGCCCACGAGCTCCAACGCCAACGGCGGCCGGGACCGGCGTAACGGCACCGGGCGCGGTGCATCCGGGGGTGGTTGGTCGGGCCGAGATAGTTCGGAACGTGGTGGGTCCGGGCGCGCCGGTTCCGAGGTCGATGACCAAGGACGCGACGTGGACGGGCGAGTTGGGCCCGACGATGACGTCAACCCCCTGAGGGCCTACCGGCCGGGATGAGCGCTCCGGGACCGACTGCCGCCGCGATAGCCCCCGCGCTTGCCGACACGCTGAGCCGCTCGAGCTGCCGCGGGGCGGCCCGGTGACTTCACTACCCGACGGCACTCGTTTCGTCCTGCCTGAGCACGCCTCGGTGCGCATGCGGCTGCTCGACCGGCTGCGCGACCTCTACCGGGCCTGGGGCTACCTTCCGGCCGAGGTACCGGCGCTGGAGAGCTACGACCCGTCGCACCCCCGAGCCGCCCAGTCTTTCAAGCTCTCCGACCGCGATAGCGGAGTACTGGCACTTCGCAGCGACTTCACCCCGGCCCTGGCCCGGCTGATCCGGACCCACTATCCACAGGCCGCACAGGGCGAGAAGGCGGTCCGGCTTCAGTACAGAGGCACTGTCTGGCACGCGATCGATCCGGATCTCGCCAGGACCCGCGAGTTCACCCAGTTGGGGCTGGAACTGGTGGGGGTTTCGAACGCCCGGGCCGACGCAGAGCTGATCCACCTGGCCCGCGAGTCGGTGCGGGCCGTCGGGCTGGTACCCCGCGTCGAGGTCGGCGCTCCCGGATTCGTGCGAACGCTGCTCGACCTTGCCGACGTGGCCGATGCGTCGCGTGACGCGGTGGCGGACGCAATCGACCGGAAGGATCAGGCGACCCTCCATGCGCTTCTCGACGCCCTGGCGCCGCCCGCCGAGTTGCGACGTGCGTTGCAGAACACCCCGGATCTCTACGGCGACCTGAGCGTGCTGGAATCAGCACGCAAGCTGGCGCCTTGGCCGGAGACCGTCCGGGAGCTCGACCGTCTGGCAGAGATAGTTGCCGAGTTCGAGGATCCGAGCGAACTGCTGCTCGACCTGGGAATGGCGCGCCGGCTCGCCTACTACACCGGGATGACCTTCCGCGCCTACACCTTCGACTTCGGGCAGCCCCTGCTCGGCGGAGGGCGTTACGACGGTGCTCTGTTGCCGTACGCCGCCGGCTTCTCGATCGGCCTGGAGCGGCTGGCGAGTGCGTTACCGGATCAGGGTCCGGAAGATGGAGCCGTGGTGCTGAGCATGGACGATGCCGGAGCGCGCAAGCTCAGGTCGGCCGGGGTGTGCGTAGTGCGAGCGCTGAGCAGCGACCGCGAGGCGGCTCTCGTGGAGGCACGGGAGCTTGGCGCCGGCTACCTGCTGGCTGGCGGGCTCGAGCCGCTCGACGACGACCGCTCGGATCTGGAGACGCTCGAGCGGATCCTGGACGGCAGCAGCCTGGCAGGCAGCGCCCTGCAAGACAGCCCCCGCGAAGACAGCACCACGGAAGGCAGCACCCCGGGAGGCAGCATTCTGCAAGGCGGCAGCATGGAAGACAGCGATGACGACTGAACCCCAGCGGGCCCCCGACCTTACCCTGGCGCTGCCCAAAGGACGTGTGCTGCAGCAGAGCCTGGCCGCCTTGGGGCAGGCGGGGCTGCACATCGAACTCTCGGCCGACGAGCGAAGCCTGCGACACGAAAGCGATGACGCCTTCGTCATCGAGATGCGCAACGCCGACGTGCCCGTCTACGTGGAGCTCGGTGTGGCCGACGCGGGAATAGTGGGCAAGGACGTGCTCCTCGAATCGGGCAGCAGCCTCTACGAACCGGTCGACCTCGGCTTTGCCGCCTGCCGGTTGTCGCTGATCCGGCCGACGGGTGAGGGTGGAACGATACGACGGGTAGCTTCGAAGTATCCGCGCATTACCGGCTCCTACCTACGGCGGCTGGGCAGTAGTGCCGAGGTGGTTCGGCTCGCCGGCAACGTCGAGCTCGCCTGCCTCACCGGTTTGGCCGATGCGGTGGTGGATGTAGTCGAGACGGGAGCGACGCTGCGCGCCAACGGCTTGCAGGAGGTGGACGTGATCCTGCGCTCGAGCGCGCGATTCGTGGTCAACCGGGCGGCACTGAAGCTCAAGGGGGAGTTGCTGCGGCCGCTGATCGAAGGGCTGCGGAGGGCCGCCGACGGAAGCCGGGCGTGAGCATGGCCCTGCGCGCGCTCCTGCTGGTCACCCTGGCGCTCCTCCTCGGCGCGGCGTTCGGGCAGCCCGAACCGGAACTCTTCGACACCGATTGGCTCGACCGACGAACCTACGCCGTTGACGTAAGAGACGACCTGGTCGATCTGGCTTTGCGACTGGATCGGGCGCCGGTGTACCACCTCGCCTGGAGTCTCACCGTCGGCAACGAACTGCACGCGCGGCAAGAGGTTCGGGTGGTGAACGGCTCGCAAGTTCCCTGGCGCGAGCTCCACTTTCATCTGCTTCCAAACCTGCTGGGTGGTCGCATGACTGTAGGGCGACTGCTGTTGAACGGGGCGGAAGCAGCCGCCGACCTCGACGAGTCGAACCGGCTGCTCACGATCGGCCTGCCCGAGGAGCTTCGGCCGGGCGCCGCCGCCGTAGTGTCGCTCGAGTACCACCTGGAAATTCCGCGGGCCGGAGGCCGCAACTACGGCATACTCGGCTACCGCGACGGCGCCCTGTCGCTGGCCCACGCCTACGCACTGCTGGCCGTTCATGGCGCCGATGGCTGGGACCTGGACCGGCCACCACGCTACGGTGACCTGGTACACGCGGAGAGTGCATTCTTCCGCGTCGCCGTGGACGCGCCGGCTTCCCTGGACATCGCTACCGGCGGACGACTGCTCGAGCGACGGGTGGAGGGTTCTCGTCAGTACCTGCAGGTAGTGGCGGGCCCTGTGCGAGACTTCTATCTGGCCGCTGGCGAGTCGCTGGAGACGATCGAGCAGCGTGTCGGCGAGGTGCTCGTTCGCGGGCACTCTCCAGCGGGCTCCGAGGCCGCAACCCGGGCGGCAGTGGAGCATGCCGCGCAGGCGCTCGAGATCTTCGAGCGCCGCTTCGGCCCCTACCCCTACCGCGAGCTCGATGTCGTAGTGATCTCCACCAGCGCCCTGGGCGTCGAGTTCCCGGGCATCATCGCCCTGCGCCGTGAGCTGCTTTCACCCGCCGAAGGCGAGCGCTGGCTGGAGAGCACGGTCGTCCACGAGGTAGCTCATCAATGGTTCTACTCGCTGGTAGGCAACGACCAGGTCAGCGAACCTTGGCTCGACGAGTCGCTCACCCAGTACCTGACGCTGCGCTACTTCCTCGAAAGTCACGGCGCAACCGGCTATAAGCGTTTTCGCGAGGGTCTGATGTCGCGTTGGGCCGAGGTCGATCGCCGGACGGTGCCGATCGGCTCTCCCGTGTCCGACTACGGATTGAGTGAGTACGGCGCCGTCGTCTACGGTCTGGGGCCGCTGGTGGTGGAATGGCTGGCGGGGATGATGGAGCGGCCGGTCTTCGACGCCTTCCTGCGCGACTACGCCCACCGCTTCGCCTTCGAGCTGGTTGAGACGGACGACTTCCAGAGCCTGGCTGAGCACCATTGCGAGTGCGAGCTGGACGACTTTTTCCGTGACTGGATCAGGCCGCCTGCCGTAGATTGAAGGAGACTGCACGTCTCAATGTTCGATGTCCGGTGGACCGGGCGGCTCGGCCTGCCAGTAGCGTATCGGTTCGACCGGGTCTCCGGCGAGTCGACGGAGAGTCGCCAACTGACCGACGTGTGTCATCAGGTCGGTCAGCGGTCCGTGCCAGACCTGCGCCAGCGAAGCCATCCTCCGTCCCGGTCGGAGCCGGTCACCTGTTTCCGTGACCCGGTAGAACGTCCAGACGGCGTCGATGAACCGCTCCCTCTCTTCCTGCCACGCCAGCGGTTGCAGCACCCCGCCCGCCTTCTCCTCGAACTGATCGTGCGCCAACAGGACGAGCCCGGTCATGTGCCGCACTATTTCGCGAGGCACCCGAACGCCGTTGCCGGCGTCGATGTCACCGAACTCTGCGGACGTGCCGTCGGTGACGTGTCGGAACCGGAACGCCAGACCCGCCAGGTAACAGCGCAGGATGTCGCCGGCCGATTCCGGATCTCCGCTCACTTCCCAGCCTCTTCGACCAGCCTCACGGGGAGTGGCTCGGTGACGGAGCCGGTGTAGATCGTGCGGTGCGGAAAGGGGATCTCGATGCCGTTGGCGTCGAAGGCGTCCTTGATCTGGTGCTGCATCCCGTTGCGCAGCTCGAGGAAGTTCTCGCTCTTCGCCCACACGCTGAACTGGTAATCGACGGACGACTCACCGAACCCCTGGGCTATAAGCAATGGAGCCGGCTCCTCGAGCGACAGCGGGTTGCGATCGGCAACCTCGAACAGCACCCGTTGGACCTGCTCGAGGTCCTGCTTGTAGGCAACGCCGATCTGCAGGTCCACCCGGCGAATCGGAAAACGGTTGAGGTTGGTGATCTGCGTCTTCACCATGGTCTCGTTGGGGATGCGAACCAGCAGGTTGTCGAATGTCCTGACCTTGGTAGAGAGCAGATCCACGGACAACACCTCGCCGGTGACACCCTCGACCCGGATGACGTCTCCCACGGCAACGGCGTTCTCGAGGGTCAGGAACAGGCCGGAGATGAGGTTGGAGGCGGAGGTCTGCGAGGCGAACCCGATGGCCACGGTTACGATGCCGGCAGCGCCAATCAGAACTCCCAGGTTGAAGCCCAACTGACGCAGAGCCGACACGACGAACAGAGTCAGAATGGTGTATGTCAATGCGCGCTCGAGCATCACCCGCTGTTGGGCGGACAGGGTGCGCGCGAACCCGCGGCGTACCGTGAAGCGGGCCGCCCGGGCGAGCAGGATCCCGCCCAGTACCAGCAGCACGGCACGCAGCCAGACGCCTAGCGCTTCGGATGCCACTAGCGCGAGCGTCCAGGCCTGGAGGTTCAACCACAGCTCCTGCACCTCAGGCGCTCCCGAACAGACGGGTGAATGCCCGAAGTGCGAGATGGCTTTCTGCCTGTTGACGCGGTGCCGCAATCTGCTTGGCGCCGGCGGCCTCCGCCGGTGCCCTGCGACCGAGTTGCAGCGCCGCCAGGTCGCCGTCCTGCTCGCGCAGGGCCGTTGCCATCTGGGTCCACAGCCCGCCGGACGGTGAGTGGTAGAGAGTGAGGTATTGAACCGGAACCTTTACCCGCTGCAGCAGCAAGGCGTCCTTGGCCAGATTGCGGATCCGCATCGGGGTGATGGCGCGGTGCGGGCGACGGGGCAGCTCGGCCAGCTTCAGCCGGCCCGAGGTTCGAGACGCGTAGCAGAGCTCGCCTACCAGCGTGGAAGGTCCGAACCAGGTGTCCGACGGCCTCAGTGCCGGCCGTTCCGCCAAGAGTCGATTGGGCGGAGCCACCTCGAACCTCAGCCAGATTGGCGTCGACACGTATAGGGTAACGTCCTCGCCGCTCGGCACGTATAGCGGCGTTTCCGGCCGCACGACCACCGGCCGGTCGGCCAACAGCGCGCTAACAGTCAGGTTCATCCCGTTGCTGCCGACGGCGAAGCGGTCCAGCGTGGCGTCGGGGTCGATCTCGTCGGCATTGCAGATGGTCGCCGCCTCGATCTCGGTGTCATCACCGGCGGGACGTTCCAGTCGGTGCAGCCGCCACTCGAACTCACGTCGCTCGACCCAGACCGCACTGGGACCGATGTTCCACCGCCGCACTTGATCATCGGCGAATCCGGTCTGTCCCCACCATCGGCTGAGGTCCGGCGAATCGAGGTTGGTCGGTTCCGTTTCGATGGCGTTCAGCTTACCAACTGACCGGCGAGAGACGGCGGCTCTGGTATAAGGCAGCATGGACTGGATAGCGACGGCTCAAGAGGAGTTGCGGCGTCAGGGCCTGGCCGCCTGGCTGATCTACGATTTCCGCGGTTCGAATCCGGTGGCGAAGCGCTTCATGGGGCTCTCCGGGCTGATCACCCGCCGCGTCTTCCTGCTGGTTCCGGCTCGAGGGCGACTGACCCTGCTGGTGCACGCCATCGAGCGCGGGTCGTTGCCCGCCTTGCCGTACGAGATCGTCGCTTACAGCTCACGCGACTCGTTGGAGGCCGAACTGGCCGAGCTCCTGCCGGCGGACCGGATCGCGATGGAGTACTCGCCGCGCAACGACATACCCTACCTCTCGTTCGTCGACGCCGGAACGGTCGAACTGGTCCGTGAGTTGGGAAGCCAGCCGGTGAGCTCCGGCGACCTGCTGCAGGCTTTCAGCGCCTGGAGCCCGGAACAACTGGCGGCGCACGAGCGGGCGGCGGCGGTTCTCTATCGGGCTAAGGATGCGGCGTTCGTTCACCTTGCCGAGGAGGCCAGCGCCGGCCGAACGATCAGCGAGAGCGAAGTGCAGAAGGTGATCATCGCCGAGTTGCGCCGCGGCGGCCTGGAGTTCGACCACGGCCCGATCGTGGGTTTCGGTGAGAACAGCGGAGACCCTCACTACGCCACGCCGGCAACCGGCGGCCGCCTGCTCAGGAGGGGCGATGCCATCCTGCTCGACATCTTCGCCAAGGAACCGGGGGACGAGTCCCCCTATGCGGACATCACCTGGATGGGAGTCTATGGCGAGCCGTCGGCTCGCCTGCGCGAGGTCTTCGAAGTGGTGCGCGACGCGCGTGACCTGGCGGTAGCGACGATGCGAAAGGCCTATGACGCGGGCCGGCACCCGGAAGGTCGTGAGATCGACAGGGTGGTGCGAGACCGAATCACCTCACACGGCTTCGGCGAGGCCTTCATTCACCGCACCGGGCACAGCCTGGGGATGAACGGCACGCACGGCGACGCGGTGCACCTGGACGACTTCGAGACCCGCGATACCCGGCGCCTGCTGCCCGGAATCGCAGTTACCGTCGAACCGGGAGTCTACCTCCCGGAGTTCGGGGTGCGCTCGGAGATCGACGTCGTGCTGGAGGCGGTCGGCCCTAGAGTCACGACCGAGCCACAACGTGAGTTGACCGAGGTGAAGGTGGCCTAGCGCTTCGAGCGGACGAGCCCCAGCTTGGGATGTTCCGCAACGCCTGTTCGCTACGCCTTTGCTCCGGTGGCCCTGACTTTCAGGACATCGAGAAGTGGGAGCAGGACATCGCTCGGCACCAACGATTGTTCGCTAAATTAAAGGCGAGACTTCCCGGGAGGAGGGGGATGAGCGACAGGTGGATGGACTCCCTCCCAGAGGATGAGGATGAAGACGAAGAGGTACACGCCTGAGCCCCCGTGATCCTGGAGGCGGTAGTCCGCCGATTACCGGCAGAGATTTCCGCTTTCACGAGTGAGATCCCTGGATCCGAGACGTCAAAGTCCGTCGCCCCCGGCGGTAGCCCAAGCTGAGGCAAGCGTCGGGCTGTTGCCGACGGATACAACGGTCATCGGGTTGCCCCATTAGGATAGAGGCACGATGTGGAGCCCTGACTGCGCGAGCTGGTACGAGTGCTACGTACTGCCGCTCTGGGCAGCGCGGCCGGCATCGTGTGACGTGCTGATCGTCTAGATCTCCCTGAACGTTCACGAGTTGCAATCGGGATGCTCTTTCGTCCCGGCAATCCTCTCGTTTTAGCCAGGGAGATCAATCATGGTCAACGCCGTTCTGAACGGTTTCATACTCGGATTCATATCGTCTCCGACCTGCCCAAGCAACGCCGAGGAGGCCCGCTGGGGCAGCCGGTACGGCCTTGGCGCCGCGCTCCTGGTGGGTGCCGGCGCCATTGCCGGAGACGCTGTAGTACTGCTGTTCACGTTGCTCGGGCTCTACCCATTGCTGCTGGCATTTCCGAGTCTCGAAAGGGTCTTGTGGCTCGCGGGTTCATTTGTCCTCGGATATCTGGCTTGGGGGATGCTGCGGGAAGCGCGGCAGCCGGACCCGGCAGCAGACGAGCTCGACGCCGCCGCGTCGCCACGGCTAGGCTTGCGACCGTTTTTCAGGGGCCTGCTGATCACCGCTCTGAACCCGTTCACGTTCGCCTGGTGGATCGGTCTGCTGGGCGTCTCGTCGCTTTCGTCCGGAGACCTCCCCATCCTCTTCGCCGGGGCGGTACTCGCAGGTTCGCTGGCGTGGTTCGTCGGCCTGGCAGGGCTTCTGCACTTTAGTCGCGGGAAAATCTCGGAAGGTGCACGTCGTTGGATGCTTGTCGTTGGCGCCCTGGTGATGTTCGGTTACGCCAGCTGGCTGGCAGTCGAGGGACTGACGGTGAGCTTATGAGCCGCCGTCGGCGAAAAGGTGGATGAGGGGATGGGCGGCAGCGGTCTCAATATCGTCAACTACCGCCTCGAGCCCCCTCGGACTAGCTAAGGTTCGAACAATGCTGTGTGGGCGATAACAAGAAGCTTCGCAAGCAAATAAGGGCCGAGGTGAGCGTTATCGACGCGCACTTGGACAAGATTGCCAACGAGCTCTTGAATGAGTACCCGAATCGACGTGACATTGTGAAGTGGGAGAAGGATGTCGCTCGCCATCAAAGAAATTTGTCTAAGCTGACGGCAAGGCTCCCCGGGAGGAGGCGCTAATGAGCAGCACAGAACACCTCAACTGGCTGCTGGAACAAGCGGCCGGCAATGCACGCACTTTCCTCGATGCGTGGGAGAAGCTGAAGAGGGCGGACGCCGACTCTGACGAGCATGTGACGCTCGAGGGGGAAGTGCTGGCTTGGCTCATGCAGGTAAAGTTCGATGCCGAGGATGTGCACGCCGAGAACGACAGATGGTTAGACTCTCTGCCAGATGACGACCTCCCAGAGGATGAGGATGAAGACGAAGAGGTACACGCCTGAGCCCCCGTGATCCTGGAGGCGGCTAGGCCGGTTCGGCCCGGACCCCTTGGCAATGCTCGGTTCGTTACAACTTCGACGATTGCTGAATTGACACCGTAGGCTAATAACGCTATAGTCTTATTCCACTATGGACTCAAAAGGCAAAGGAACCCTGCAGGATCCGCGCTTCGTGGATCGCGAAAGGGAGCTGAATGAACTGCGTTCGCTCGCCGAACGCGGCGGGCCCGCGCTCGCACTGCTGTACGGACGCCGCCGCGTCGGGAAAACCTACCTACTCGACCACGCTTGGGCAGGAAAGCGCTCCTTCTACTTCCTCGCCGGCGATACCACGGAGGAACAAAACAAACGCGAACTCCTTAGCGAGATAACGCCCCTGCTGCAAGACCCGGCTGATGCCGACCCCAGCCTGTTCCCGAGCTGGCGCCACGTGTTCCGCCTTTTCGCCGACCTAGCGTCCAATGAACCCTTCGTCGTGATTCTCGACGAGTTCCAGCACCTGCTCAACAAGGAAGAAGACATCGCATCGCAACTAATGGCGGTATGGGACCGGGAAGTGCGCGGAAGGCCTCTGGTGCTCATCGCCTGCGGCTCCGAGGTCGCGACAATGGAAGAGCTCGGCAGCGGCGCCGGTCCGCTCTACGGCCGTTGGACCTGGGCCGCCCGCCTCCGTCCGTTCTCATACCTTCACGCCGCCCAAATGACACCCGAGCGGCCAACCCGCGAAAAGATGCTCCTCTACGGCATACTGGGCGGCACCCCCCGCTTCCTCGCGGCAATTCGTCCGGAGGACGACTTGGCCGAACGGCTGGTCGAGTCGGTGCTGTCGCCCCACGGCGAGGTGAACATTCAACTCGACCGGATCATCGAACAGGAAAAGGGGATCCGCGACCCTGCCGAGTACCGGGCCGTCCTCACCGCCATCGCCAACGGGACAACTCTCCTCCCGGAAATCGCCAACGCAACTGGACTGCAGGACCGTGCGCATGTGGTACGCCGCGTTGTGGAGATCCTCGAGAACCTCGAACTGGTGTGGCGCGAGCGTAACTTTGATGCAGGCAAGAAGGCCCCTTATCGTCACCGCATCTCCGACCACGCCGTACGGTTCTGGTACCGATTCGTGTACCCGCACAGGAGTCGACTCGAGACCGGCGATCCCAAGGAGGTGTGGATGCACCATGTTCAGCCGCACCTCGACGACTACATGGGCAAGGCGTTCGAGAGCATCTGCCGGGAGGCCTACCGGCACCACCATTTCCGCTGGGGGCTTCCCGACTTCCAACAGTGGGCCCGCTGGGAAGGGCGAGACCGTAACCGCCGAAGCATCGAACTCGACCTCGTGGCGCGCCTCGACGACGACCGAATCCTGACCGGAGAGTTCAAGTGGTCCTCGAAACCGATTGGCGCGGAGGTACACGGGAAACTCCTTCGCAACCTCGAGGATCTCGGGCGCTCCGGGCAGGCGTGGGCGCAGGAGGCACTGCCAGGAACGCGTTCGGCGGGTCACCTCTACGTGAGCGCCGCTGGCTTCACCCCCGAACTCCAGCAACTCGCCCGGGCCGACCCCAACATCAGGCTGCTAAACCTCGACGACCTCTACGAATAGCAGTGAAGTGGGAGGAGGATGTCGCTTCCGCTCGCCGCGTCCAGCGTACGCGAGTGTCGCGTGGTGCCTTCCAGCCGCTACCCCGCCGGCAGGATCCCCGTCAGCAGGTAGCCGACCAGGTAGCCTGCCCCGGCCACGCCCAGACCCACCACGAACATGTCGAAGCCGCTGCGAAACCAGTTTCGTCCCGTCAGCCCGCTGCGCGCAGCGCCCACCAGGAAGTGGGCGGTCATCGAAACGACGAACGACACTCCGATCGCCCAACTACCCCCGCCGAAGAAGAACGGCACGATCGGCACGAGCGCCCCGAAGACGGTGGAAGAGCCGGTAACGAGGCCCTCTCTCAACGGCGAGTCACCCTCCTCGCCAATACCGAGCTTCTCCTTCGCCAGTTCCTGCAAGGCCACCTCGGGGTCGCCCATCACCCGAGATGCCGCCGTGTCTGCTTCGTCGCGAGACAACCCGCGGTCCTGGTAGACGTCGGCAAGGTAGGCCCGCTCCCGCTCCGGCCAGAGCAGCAGTTCGGCACGCTGGGTGTTGAGTTCGTTGGCGTCCACTTCGCGTTGGCTCTGCGCGGCGAGGTAGCCGCTCGCCGCCATCGAGAACGCCGACGCCACCAGGCCGGAGAAGCCGGTCAGCAGCACGATGTCGCGGCCGACGGCGGCTCCGATCACCCCGGCGATGAGCCCGAAGTTGGCGGTCAGGCCGTCGTTGAAGCCGTAGACGACGTTGCGAACCGTGCCCCCCGACTCGTTGTGATGCCACGGGTCGGATCGAATCCCGGTGAGGCGTCCGAGCGTCTGGGCGTGAGCGGCCGACTCGTGCGCCAGCTCTCGCATCCAGGGCTCGTCCACGCCGGTCTGCGCCAGCCGCAGGAAGCGACCTACCTCCCTGCCCTCTTCCAGGCGCAACAGGGCGAGTACCAGCCGGGTTCCCAGAAAGCGCGAAACGCTCACCAGGAACCGTGCCCGCAGGCTCGGGTTGAACGACGGAGCTTCATCAAGGAGTTGCTCGAACCTCCGGCGGTGGCCGGTTTCTTCGCGGGCGAGCCGTTCCAGCACGCCTCGTATGGCTGGATCCGGCGTGCGGCGAGCGAGCGCTCCGTAGACGAACGCGCTGTCTCCTTCGTCCTGCCAGTGCTCCAGCAGTTCGCTGCGGGTGACACCTGTGGGCCCGGGCTTTCGTTCCTGAGCTGTCAGTGCTGGTCCCTCCTCGACAATGGCCGATGACCGGCTGGCGCCGACCTGTTGGCGAGCGTATCAGCTTGCCGGGCCGAGCGTCGACGTTGCTTACCGTGCTGCCTGGCGGGGGCGCTTACTGTCGGCTCCCACTTTCACTTTCGATCCGGCCGCCTAACCGCTAGGGGGAGTCGATGGCCGATCAGACCGGTGCGGTGATCGCCGTGCAGCTTCAAGTCGCGGGGTCTCAGCGGCAGGACGTCGGCAAGGGCGTAGCTCGGATGCCGTGCCGGGTCGAGGCGGCCCGAAGCTTACTCCGCGACCTCCCACGCCGGATTCCAGGCGATCTCCCAGAGGTGGCCGTCGGGATCCTGGAAGTACCCGGAGTACCCGCCCCAGAAGCGGCCTCCTGGCGGGTCTGTGACATTCGCGCCGGAGCGCTCTGCCTGACGCACCAGGTCGTCGACCTCCTGCTTGGACTTCACGTTGTGGCCGATGGCAAACGCCCCGCTGCTCCGTCCGCTCGCTGTTACTTTGGCATCCTTGGCAAGCGCGGCGCGGGGGTAGAGGGCCAGTACCAGGTCGTCGTTCATCTCGAAGAAGACGACTGCTCCGTCTTCGAACTCGGTTCCGACGATCCCTTTCGTCGGCAGGCCGAGTCCGTCGCGGTAGAATGCGAGCGACCGCTCCAGATCCTCGACGCCTAGCGTAATGACCTTGATTCGGGGCCTCATGCTGTCTCCCTTCCGGCGGATACCTTAGATAATAAGTATATAGGCTGACTTGCGTTTATTGTCAAAGACGGCAGCCTACTCCTTCTCGGCGCGGGCTCATAGTCTGTAGGCCCGCCCCGGCGTGCTAGACTCCGCAGCCATGAAAACACCGCTTGTGGTGCTGGGCGATTATGCCTGGGACGTCCTCATACGTACCAACACGGAGCTGCTCCAAGGCGGCGATACCTACGGCGAAGTGACGCTGTTGCCGGGGGGCTCGGCAGCCAACGTGGCGGTGTGGGCGCGCCGAGCCGGCCTGGCCACGACGTTCGTGGGCAAGATAGGCCGCGACCGCTTCGGGCAACTGGCGGTGGAGGAGCTGACCGGAGAGCTGGTGGAGGCGTACCTGCTCCACACCGAGGCGCAGCTCACCGGCTCGGTTGCTGTCTTCGTAGACCACGCTGGAGAGCGCTCGATGGTCTCGGGACGCGGCGCCGATCATTACCTGCTGCCGTCGGAACTGCCACGTGAAGTCCTCGCCAACACGCGCCACCTCCACCTGACCGCCTGGTCGTTCTTCGCGGACCCGCCGCGCACGGCCGCCCGCGAGGCGGCCCGCATCGCCAAGGAGGCGGGAGCGACGCTCTCATTCGATCCGGGATCGTTCCAGATGATCGGCGAGGTCGGCCTGGGAGAGTTTCTGGAGTTCACGCGCGACCTGGGGATCGACGTGCTGCTCCCGAACCATGAGGAGGGGACGGCGCTGACCGGCGAGCACCAGCCGGAGGCGATAGCCGCGGCCCTGCAGAATCTCTATCCGGGTGCGCTGATAGTTCTCAAACTCGACGCAGACGGTTCCCTGATCGTCGAAGGCGAACACCTGGAGCACATCCCGCCGGCAACCGATCGGCTGGTCGATGCCACCGGAGCCGGAGACTCGTACGCTGGAGTGTTCCTGGCCCGCTACCTGCGCGGTTGCAGGGCCGCCGACGCCGCTCGCTTCGCCACCAGGGTCTCGGCCTGGACGATCCAGGAACTCGGGGCACGGCCCGAGCCCGACGCCGGGCTGCGCTCGCTCCTGGCGGAGGAGCTCGGTTAGCCTGCCCGGCGGGCCGCCCTCCCGGCCCGCGAACGCACGAGCGGGGCGTCAGCCTGCGATCGAGAGCCGACGAGCGGGAGTGGACCGCTCAACTCCGCTGGCCGCAAATCGCGCGCCAGGCGGTGAGGAGCTCGCGTTCGCGCTCGGGATCGAGTCCCGCTTTGAGAGCGCCTCCTTCGCCGCCTGCCGGTTGGCCCGAGCCCACGCTCAGGTACCACTCCAGGGTGTCGCTGATCGTGTCTTCCATCGGTCGAATGTCCAGGCCGGTCGCGTGAGCGCGTGATCCGTCGATCCGCAAGAAGTTCGCCCTCTCGCCGGGGATCCACAGCGGCTGGTCGACGAACGGCCTGACCTCGTGGTCGAGCAGGAACTCCTCGTCGACCCAGGTCAACCGGGCGTCGGAACCGGTAATCCGCCGTGACGCTTCCAGCAGCCCGCCGAGGCTGAAGCGATCCACCTGGCTGACCGCGTTGAAAGTCCCTTGCTCACCACGCTCCAGCCCCCCGATCATCCAACTGGCCAGGTCACGAGCATCGATCCACTGGACGGGCAGCCCGGGGTGATTCGGTGCCAGCACCTCGCCGCCGCGACCGATCCGCACCGGCCAATAGGTGAAGCGGTCGGTCGGGTCGTCTGGCCCGACCACCAGGCCCGGCCTAACGACCAGCGGCGGGACCGGGAAGGACCCCACCAGCGCGCGCTCGCACAGGACCTTGAGGCCGCCGTAGGTTTCGCCGGTGATCTCCTCGACGTTCGGGTCTTCCAGCTCGACCAGCGGCGCCTCCTCATCCTGGTGAGGTGTCGTTTGGTCAGCGTAGACGCTGATACTAGATACGAAGAGATAGGCGCCGACCCGCCCGGCCAGCGCTTCGGCGGACGCCCGCACCTGCTTCGGGAGGTAACCGCTGGTGTCGATCACGGCGTCGAACGTCTCGCCTGCCAGGCGTTCCAGGTCGCTGTTTCGGTCCCCCTGTACGTGCCTCAGGTCGCCTGCCGGGAGCGGCTGGTTGCCGCGGTTGAACAGCGTTACCGAGTGGCCGCGCGCTACCGCTTCCAGCACGGCATGCTTGCCGACGAACCTGCTGCCGCCGATGAAGAGGAGTTCCATGCCGTCCAGTATGAGGGAAGAGGGCGGCGAGCCGGAGCCGCGGCATGGAATTGCGCCAGGGCATCGAGGCGTAGAGCCACTACCCGGAGCCACGACCTGGACCGCCGTCCGAAACCTCCGCTCGAAACCGCCGCCCGAAACCTCCGCTCGAAGCCGCCGCCCGAAACCGCCGCCAGGTTTCGACGCAAGGTACCCGAGAGCCGGAGCCGGCACGCGCTGCGAGTACAATCGGTCAATGAAGGGCAATCCGGGGGTGCAAACTGTCGTTCTGGTGGACGGTTGTCGTCTGCCGTTCCGCCGAGCCGGCGGCGACTATGCGTCCCTTACCGGTTACGACATGGCGCGCAGCGTGCTGGCCGGAATGATGAACCGCCACTCCCTTCCGGGTGACGAGGTAGACGCCGTAGTAATGGGCTCGGTGGTCCAGAACCCGCAGACCAGCAACGTCGCGCGCGACGCCGCGCTCGCCGCCGGCCTGCCGCACGAGACCCCGGCTCACACCGTCACCATGGCCTGCATCTCCGCGAACCGGGCAATCGCCGACGCCGCTTCTGAACTCGCAGCCGGCCGGGCGGATCTGATCCTGGCCGGAGGCGTAGAGGCGCTTTCGGACGTACCGGTCGGTCTCGGTAAGGGGGCGCGGCAGCGTCTGCTGGCTATGCGGCGGTCCAAGAGCGCGCGCGACTACCTGGGCCTGCTGCGTGGACTTCGCCCCGGCGACCTCCTGCCCAAGGCCCCGGCAATCGCCGAGTACAGCACCGGCGAGACGATGGGGCAGAGCGCGGACCGTTTGGCGGCGGCGTTCGGGGTCACCCGCAAGGAACAGGACGACTACGCCTTGCGGTCCCACCGCGCCGCGGCCGAGGCGACGCGCGCCGGCA
Source organism: Trueperaceae bacterium (assembly GCA_040905465.1). Classification (GTDB taxonomy): domain Bacteria; phylum Deinococcota; class Deinococci; order Deinococcales; family Trueperaceae; genus DASVCN01. The sequence continues at coordinate 38,520 of JBBDRK010000072.1, forward strand.
AGCTGGCCCCGGAGATGGTACCCACCGCCTTGCCGCCGGACTTCCAGCCACTCGACAGGGACGACACATTTCGTGACGACACCAGCGCGGAGAAGTTGGCGGCGTTGCCGCCTGCGTTCGTGAAGCCGCACGGCACCGTAACCGCCGGCAACTCGAGCCCGCTCACCGACGGTGCGGCGGTCACGCTTCTCGCTTCCGGCAAGCGGGCAGAGGAGTTGGGATTGCCGGTGCGGGCGCTCATCCGTGACTGGCTGTTCGTAGCCCAGGATCCTGGCACCGAACTGCTTCTCGGCCCGGCGTTCGCGGTTCCGCGGCTGCTGGAGCGCAATGGTTTGTCGTGGAGCGACCTGGACGTGATCGAAATACACGAGGCGTTCGCCGGCCAGGTGCTGGCGGTCCTGGCGGCGCTCGGTTCCGACCGATTCGCGCGCGAACGGCTGGGCAGGTCGCAGAGGGTAGCCGACGTGGACCTGGAGCGGGTGAACCCGTGGGGCGGCTCGCTTTCGCTCGGTCATCCGTTCGGAGCCACCGGCGCCCGCCTGGTGACGACGGCAGCTAACAGGTTGGTGGCCGCAGACGGCCGGCTGGCTCTGGTGACGGCCTGCGCCGCCGGGGGCCTGGGCCACGCGATGTTGCTGGAGCGCGTCGAGACGTGACCGGCGCGATCGATGGGCGTGTCGGCGAGTGACGAGCATCGAACTCGAACTTCATGACGGCATAGCCGTCCTCCGGTTCCGACGGGACGGCGAGGGACCGAACCTGCTCGACCGAGGTGCGCTCGACGCCCTCCCGCCGCTGCTCGAGCGGCTCGAGAGCGACCTGGAGATCGAAGGCGTAGTGGTGACCTCGAGAAATCCCGCCGGTTTCATGGCCGGTGCCGACATCGCCCTCTTCGACGGCCTGAAGAGCCGCGAGGAGGCGCTCGAACTCGTTCTCCACGCTCAGAGCCTGGTCGAGCGGCTGGCCCGGCTCCCCAAACCGGCGGTAGCCGCCATCCACGGTCCCTGCGCCGGCGGAGGCCTCGAGCTGGCGCTGGCCTGCGACTATCGCCTGGCGAGCATCCACGCGAGCACCAGCCTCTCGCTGCCCGAAGTCCGGCTGGGGCTGCTGCCGGCCCTGGGAGGGACCCAGCGTCTGCCGAGGCTGATCGGCCTGGCCCCAGCGCTCGAACTTCTGCTGACCGGCAGGTCGCTCTACGCCCGGCCGGCACGACGCTCAGGGCTGGTCGACGCCACCGTGCACCATGAGGGACTCGAAGAGGCGGCCATCCGGACCGCGCGCGAGCTGGCTAGCCGTAGCGCGGTCTCCCGAGAGGCGAGCGGAGACCGCCCCAAGCGCCACGTCTGGTCGCGGCTGCTGGAGAGCGCGCCGGGCCGTGAACTGGTCTACCGCCGCGCGGGGCAGGAGGCACGGAAGCAGGGCCGCGGAAACTACCCGGCGCCGCCGCGGATCATCGAGACGGTCCGGCGCAGCTTCGGCGGTCCGCTCGGCGAGGGCCTGCGACTGGAGTCCGAAGCGTTCGTGGACCTGCTCTTCAGCGCCGAATCGCGCGCCCTGCGGCACCTGTTCTTCGTCAGGACGCGAACCCGCAGGCAGCCGTTCCGCGCGGAGGCTCGCCCAGTGAAGCGAATCGCGGTCCTGGGTGCCGGCCTGATGGGCGCCGGAATCGCCCAGGTGAGCTCGCATCCCGGCGGCTATGCTGTCCTGCTCACGGACCGATCCTTGGAACTGGCGGCGCGAGGGAAAGCGGCCGCCCATGAAGGGCTGAGCGAGCGGCTGGGCAAGGGCCTGACCCGCTTCGAGATCGACTCGGCGGCGGAGCGAGTGGTGCCCGCTGCCGGTTACGAGCGCTTCGGCAGCGTGGACCTCACGATCGAGGCCGTTCTCGAAGACCTCGACCTGAAGCGCCGGGTGTTGAATGAGACCGAAGCGGTCGCCCGGGATGACCACGTTTTCGCCAGCAACACCTCCTCACTGCCGATCTCCCGACTGGCCGAGGGAGCGGCCAGGCCGGAGAACGTCGTGGGCATGCACTACTTCTCCCCGGTCCCCAAGATGCCGTTGCTCGAAGTCGTGCGCGGCACCGCTACTTCCGGCGAAGCGCTGGCGACGGCCGTAAGCGTCGGCTTGCGCCAGGGCAAGTCGGTGATAGTGGTAGGCGACTCGCCCGGCTTCTACGTCAACCGCATCCTCGCTCCATACTTGAACGAAGCGCTGTTGCTGGTGCGCGAGGGGGCGGCAATCGCCGAGGTGGATCGGGCTATGGAGGACGGCGGTTTTCCGGTCGGCCCGTTTCGCCTGCTGGACAATGTCGGGCTCGAGGTAGCCGCCAAGGTCACCGGCGTACTGGCGCCGCTGTTCGCCGAGCGCGGAGTGCGACTCGACGAGTTCGCCGGCCGCCTGGCGGAGTCCGGCATGACCGGACGGAAGGCGGGCGCCGGCTTCTACAGCTATCCCAAGTCGGGCCGGCGCCGACCGAACCAGGAGGCCTACCGGTTGCTGGGAGCGCGAGAGCGCAGGACCGTTCCCCCAGACGATATCCGGGCTCGACTGCTCCTGGCGCTGGTCAACGAGGCGCAGCACTGCCTGGACGAGAAGATCATCTCTTCGCGGGACGACGGAGACGCCGGGGCCGTGTTCGGCATCGGATTCCCGCCGTTTCTCGGCGGGCCGTTCCACTACATCGCTGTCGAGGGCGGCCGGCGCGTCCGCGAGCGGCTTGAAGCGCTACAGGCAAGCCACGGCGAGCGGTTCAAGCCGGCGGACGGCTTGGTAACGCCGGCCGTCGAGGGGTAAGGCGGGGGTTTACCGCTAGGTGGGCCTGCAAAGCGCTTACTTGCGCAAAACCCAGACGATCCTGTGAACAGGTGCAACAAAAAACGCGCCCACCGGCGCGCTTGCGTGCATTGTCTTCAAGATACCCCGGTATTCGCTATTCGTCAAGGGTTTGCGCTCGAGCCCGGTTCGCGACCAGGAAACCGGCATTTTTCGGACCGGAAAACGCCTTTTCCGACTCCCTACCAACGGCCTAGTCGATCCTACGAAGTCGTTCGCCCCACAAGCAAGGGCAGCAATATCAGCAGTGAATAGGCGATCCACAGAATCGGTTGGCTGAAGTGCTTCAACCCCTGGCCGACGAATCCGGCGACGACCACGACGTCGAACAGGAAGGCAGCGCTCGCGAACAGGAGGCCCAGGCGCAGACCTTGGCCGGCGCCGCCGCCCTCCAGGTGCAGGTAGCGCACCGCGAACAGGTAACCAAGGCCCACCCAGAAAACGAAAACGGGGAGCGCTACGGCCCAGTTGTTGGCCAGGTAAGGGAGGCTGCGGGCATTGCGCAGAGCCGGAACGTTTGCGGACAGGGCACCCCACACAAAACCGACGGCCAGGATGACGAGGGTGAAGGTGAGTGCCCGCGACGGATGTGAGAGCCCAAACACTCGCTGACTATATTATCTTTGTGCGATTCGGCGCGATATCCGTTGGCCCCGGGGCTGACAGCTACGCACCTGCCGAGCACGAGCAAGCGTATTATCACCAGCATGGCAGCCAGTCCCAGACCGGCCACTTAAAGACTTACAGGCGATTCAGTACGAGCCAGCGCTGAGCTTGAGAATGAGACAACCATAGCGCTCTCGTGCGAGGCGCTTGCGCAAAGGCTACTGAGAGAATGGGACTAGACTTCGTGAGTCTTCATTGTGAGCATTGTCGGCGCGGTTTTCGTGGCACCCCCGGCTCGCTCAGCGCCGCTTGAAGAACTCGTGGAAGCGGTCGCTTCCGCTTTCCGGCGGTTCGTTGTGGTAGCGCATCGCCAGGGCCTTCTCCTCGAACTTCTCGAAAAAGGCGTCCCAGCCGATTCGTTCCAGGCCTTCGTCGCCTTCGAAGCCGATGCGCAGGACCCCGGGCTCCTCGCCGGAGTGGCTCCCCGTTACCGTCGCGGCGTACCCGTCTCGCTCCTCGGCCCAGCGGCGGATGGTGTCGTGATCGATGGTGACTCTGTGCTCTTCGGCGATGGTCATTGCCGTCCTCCCAACGCTCTCGGCGGCGACACCGGTCCGTGTGGTCGCGGGGTGGTCGCGGTCCGGTGGTCGCGCCATCAACCGCCAGCCTACGAACGCGGGCGGGTCGAGAAAGTGGGCTGTCGACTGTTGAACGTTCCTCGCTCGGGCGGGAGTCCCGCGCGGCGCGGCCTGATCGGCGCAGCGGGCCGTTACGCCGGTCTCTCCTCCGGAGCGAAGCGCTGCAGGCCAGCCGCGTGCGCGTACATCAGACCGTGGGCGATGGTCAGGAACGGCGCGACCCAGATGAAGCCGATTCCCAGCGTCAACAGCGAGACGATGGTCAGGACGGCGCTGACGAGCCAGAACAGCAGCAGCCGCCGGAAGTTGACGAAGAAGAGTTGCAACGACGCCCTCATCGCCGCGAACGGCGAGAGGTCGCGGTCGAGCATGTAGTAGCCGGCGAAGCCGAACATGGAACCCAGCACGATCAACACGATGACGACCAAGATCGTGGGCAACTGCCCGGCAATCGACAGGAACAGGACCGGAAGGAGGGCGATCACGGCGAAGCCCGGATAGTGGCCGATGTACTCCAGCAGAATTCTGTCGCTTACGGGTCGCCCGGCCGCGCGCCGCAGGGCGACAGCCGTGACGGCGATGGTAACGGGAAGCACTATGAGCGAGCTGACGGTGAGCCAGACCAGGTCGGGGCCTGTGCCCGCACGGCCGTCAGGCGTCGTGTAGCTTTCGATCGCGGCCAGCCCGAGGTGGACGAGCACACCGAGCAGGCCAAGGACGAACACGGTGCGCTTGCTCCCCTTGATGAGCCCACGGGCCTCGCGCAGCACGGTCGGCAGGTCGAAGCGGCCGTCGGGCGACGGGGCGGTGATGGATTCAGTGGTCACGATGTCTCCTGTTCGCAGTCGCTAACTGCACCATAACCAGGCCGATAGCGTCGCGGTGTGGAGTTCTGCCGATCCGGGAGCCGCTTCATTACTCTCCAAGGTGCCCGAGTTTCTCCCGCTTGGTCGACAGGTAACGCTCGTTATACGGATTCTCGCCCACGTTCAGCGGCACCCGCTCGGTGATGGCTATGCCGTAGCCGTCGAGCGCAGCCACTTTGCGGGGGTTGTTGGTCAGCAGGCGCAGTCGCCTTACCCCCAGGTCGTGCAGGATCTGAGCGCCGATGCCGTAGTCGCGCAGGTCGGCGGCGAAGCCGAGCCGCTCGTTCGCCTCGACCGTGTCGGCGCCGTCGTCCTGCAAACGGTAAGCGCGGATCTTGTTGAGAAGACCGATTCCGCGGCCCTCCTGGCGCAGGTACACCAGCACTCCCCGTCCTTCGTCGGCGATCGCCTTGAGAGCGGCGTCGCGCTGGAAGCCGCAGTCGCAGCGCAGGCTGTGCAGGGCGTCTCCCGTGAGGCACTCCGAATGCATTCGCACCAGCACCGGCTCACCGTCGCCGACGTCGCCCAGACTGAGGGCGATGTGCTCACTACCGCTCAACTCGTCGCGGTAGCCATGGATGGTGAACTCCGCCCAGGGGGTAGGCAGCCTCGCCGAGTCCACGCCACGGACGAAGGCATCGCGCTCGAGCCGGTAGGCGATCAGGTCGGCGATGGTTCCGACCTTCAGGTCGTGGCGTTGCGCGAAGTCGAGGATCTCCGGCAGCCGCATCATGCTTCCGTCGTCGTGCATGAGCTCGCTGAGGGCGGCCACCGGTTTGAAGCCGGCCAGGCGGCTGAGGTCGACCGCCGCCTCGGTATGTCCGGCCCTGCGCAGCACACCGCCGTCACGTGCCCGAAGCGGGAACACGTGACCCGGTCGGGCCAGGTCCGCGGAGGTGACACCGTCCTTGACGGTAGTGCGGATGGTGGTCGCCCGGTCCTTGGCCGAGATGCCGGTGTCGATTCCCTCGGTCGCCTCGATCGAAACGGTGAAGGCGGTGCTGCGCTTGGCGGTGTTGTGCTGGACCATCGGCGGCAGATCGAGGTGGTCGGCCAGGTCATTGGTCATCGCCAGGCACACCACCCCACCGGTGTGGTGAATGGTGAAGGCGATCAGCTCCGGGGTAACGTTCTGCGCCGGGATGATGATGTCACCTTCGTTCTCGCGATCTTCGTCGTCGACCACGATCACGGGCCGGCCGCGGCGAAGCTCTTCGACCAGGGTGGCGACGTCGGCGAGGCGGGGGTCTCTAGGGGACATTTTCGGGCTCCTTAACGAGCTGCAGTCGTTCGAGGTATTTCGCTATCAGGTCTGCTTCGAGGTTCACGGTGCTGCCGGGCGCGAGCTCGCCCAGGGTGGTGGCGCCCTGGGTGTGGGGGATCAGCCAGAGCGTGAATTCGGACGGAGCCAGCCGCGCATCGGTGCCGGCCGGCCCGCCGACGTCGACGACCGTCAGGCTCACGCCGTCGACCGTCACGCTACCCTTGGGAATCAGGTAGCCCGCCAGGCGCTGGGGGGCGCGCACGGTCAGCACGAACGCTCCCGGCTCGCGCCGCACCGTGAGCACCTCGCCGACACCTTCGACGTGTCCGCTTACCACGTGGCCGCCGAAGCGGCCGTTGGCCGCCATGGCCCGCTCGAGGTTCACCCGTGCTCCGGCCTGCCAGCGCGGCGCGGTCTTGGCGACCGTCTCTTGCGACAACTCCGCCGAGAAACCTGCGCCGTCGACCTCGGTGGCCGTGAGGCAACAGCCGGAAACGGCGATCGAGTCCCCCACGGTGAGGTCCTGGGTAACCAGGCGGGCGGCGACGCGGATACGCAGGTCGCCGTTGCCGCCGTGGGCCTCGACCACCGTTCCGACCTCTTCGATGATGCCGGTGAACATCAGGTCGCCTCCGTGTCGTCAGCCGCGGCCGGTCGGACGGCCGGTCCGGCGGCCGGAGTACTCTTCGACTCCGACCCGGCGACTGTGCCCGCCGCTTCGCTCGTCTCCACGGTTTGCGAGGAAGTCTGCGACGACGACCTCAGCGAGGACGCTTGCGAGGACCTCTGCGAGGGCGACTGCGATGACGACTGCGATGACGTCTGCGAGGACGTCGACGAGGTCGGCTGGTAGCGAACGCCTCCTGTCACCAGGAGGTCACCGCCTATCAGTTCGGTACGCATGGCCTCGAGCTCGAGCGCGTCCGCCATCGCGTTCATCCCCAGACCGCCGAGAGGCGTCGCTCCGGAGCCGCCCAGGAGCTTCGGGCCGATGAACCAGGCCACCTGATCGACCGCTTCGGCTTCCAGGAACGACCACGCCAGCGTGCCCCCTCCTTCGAGGAGCAAGCTGCGTACACCGCGCTCCCTCAACGCCCGCAACGCCTCGGTCACCAGCGCCCGGCCCCGTTGGGCAGAGACAGTGATCACCTCGGCACCTGCCGCCCGTAGCGCCTCGAGGCGGCCGGCCGGGGCCTTGTCGGTGACGAACAGGACGACTCTAGGTGCCTCGCCCTTCCGGTCGGGTGCGAAGAGGCCGGCGTCGGGCGGCGTGCGGCCGACCGAGTCGAACACCACCTTCACGGGAGTGCGGCCGTCGTCGACTCGGGCGGTGAGCAGCGGATCGTCGAGAAGTACCGTGTTGATACCGACGGCTACCGCATCCAGCCGCGAGCGCCAGCGCTGAACCAGCTCACGGGCCGCCTCGCCGGTGATCCACCGCGACTGGCCGCTTCGGGTGGCGATCTTGCCGTCGAGGGTCATGGCCGTCTTGTAGAGGACGAACGGCCGGCCGGATCGTTGCATGCGCAGGTAGGCCGCATTGAGGGCGTCGGCTTCGTCCCGCAGGACTCCCTCTACAACCGTGATCCCGGCCTCCTGCAGGCGCCTGACCCCGCTTCCGGCCACGCGTGGGTCCGGGTCGAACCCGGCGATAACCACTCGTCTCACGCCGGCGCTGATGAGCGCCTCGGTGCAGGGCGGGGTGTTGCCGTGGTGGTTGCAGGGCTCGAGCGTCACGTAGACGGTCGCCCCACGCGCCAGTTCGCCGGCCGCCGCCAGCGCGCGCGTTTCGGCGTGGTCGTCGCCGGCTCGCTCGTGCCAGCCCTCGCCGACTATCCCGCTGCTCTCGCGCACCAGGACGCAGCCGACCATGGGGTTGGGCAGCGTGGTGGAGCGGCCCAACTCGGCCAGCTCCAGGGCGCGCGACATGAAGCGCTCGTGCTCGCCGACCGGCTCCCCGCCTCCGCCCGTCATACCCGGGCCGCCGGTTCGCCGGCCGGCATCTGGCAAAGCCGGACCGTTATCGATTCAGTACCGTGCATCTCAATGCCGGATGCTGTAGCCATATCTGGCCACGCCTCGGCTCACCTCCTTCTTCCATCCGGACTATCACCGTCGGTGCCGGACTTACACCGGCTCGGGCGCCACGCTGTCGTGGAGCTTCGCGGACTTCGGCACGCTTTTACTGATAGCGTGGCCGTCACCGCCGGTAGGGATTTTCACCCTGCCCCGAAGGATCGGTTTGTGGCGGGCGGTGCCCGCACCACAAGTATAGTGCTCTACTGCGAGGCGAACGTGTCGCACGCCTGGGGGTCGAGTTCGGGACCTCTGCCACCACACCTGAGGCCGCGCGCTAGCGTATCGGTTACAGTGCCCCGCATGGTCCGGCTCATGGCCCTGTTCGGGGCGATCTGCATCTCGTTCTCGGCGATCTTCGTCGGCATGGCCGACGTTGCCCCTGCTACCGCCACGTTCTTCCGAACCGCCTACGCACTGCCACTCCTGTTCGTGATCTGGTGGCGGGTTCGCGGCCGCGACCGGCGCTCGCCGCCGATGCGTCGTCTTGCCTTCGTGAGCGGGCTGCTCCTGGGCGCCGACTTCACTCTCTGGCACTTCTCGATCGATTCCATCGGCGCCGGGTTGGCGACCGTCCTCGCCAACACCCAAGTGTTGTTCGTCGGCCTGATCGCCTGGTTCCTGCATGGCGAGCGGCCGCGGCCGCTGGCATTGGCCCTCGTTCCGGTGGTGTTCCTGGGGGTAGTGCTGTTGTCCGGCCTGGGCGGGGCAGATGCCTACGGCAGCAATCCGTTTGCCGGGGTTCTATTCGGGGTGGGCGCCGGCCTGGCCTACAGTGGGTTCCTGGTGGCGCTGCGCCGCTCGAACCGGGTCCTGGCTCCGGCCTCCGGGCCGCTGCTGGACGCTACCCTGGGAGCGATGCTGGGTACTGCCGCGGTCGGTCTCGCCGGCGGCCCGTCGCTCGAACTGGCGCCGGTGTGGCCGGCTCACGGCTGGCTGCTCACGCTGGCGGTAGTTTCGCAGGTGGTCGGTTGGCTGTCGATAACCACCGCCCTGCCCAGGCTGCCGGCGCTCGAGACATCGATCGTGCTCCTGGCGCAACCGATGGGGTCGGTGCTGTGGAGCCGGCTGATATTCGGGGAGAACCTGTCGTTCGTCCAGTGGGCGGGGGTGGCACTGGTGCTGGCAGGCGTGACGCTCCTGAGCATGAGGTGGGGTGAGCGGCGAGCGAGCCGCAAGGTGGTGCCGGCATGAAGAAGCTGCCCGAGTTGTTCGAGCGCAACCGAAGGTGGTCGGAGCGCATGCGACGCGACGATGCGCAGGCCTTCGAGCGGCTGGCGGCGGTTCAGCGGCCCGATTACCTGTGGATCGGCTGTTCCGACTCGCGGGTTCCCGCCAACCAGATCGTGGATCTGCCGCCGGGCGAGGTGTTCGTTCACCGCAACGTCGCCAACGTGGCGCCGCACGCCGACATGAACATGCTTTCGGTTCTCGAGTACGCCGTCGACGTGCTCGGGGTTCGCCACGTGATCGTCTGCGGCCATTACGGGTGTGGCGGAGTGGCCGCGGCGCTGGCCCCGGCCCGGCCCGACATGCTGGTGGACAACTGGTTGCGGCACGTCCGCGACGTTGCCCATCAGCACCGCGAGACACTGGAGGGATTGACGCCCCACGACCGAGCACGCCGGCTGGCCGAGCTGAACGCCGTGGCGCAGGCGCGCAACGTCTGCCATACCAGCATCGTGCAGGGAGCGTGGGCACGGGAGCGCGAACTCACGGTGCATGCCTGGATCTACGGGCTCGAAGACGGGCTGTTGCGCGACCTCGATTTCGCGGTCTCGGCGATCTCCGAGATAGACGCCAGCTACCGGGTTGCGACCGAGCCGCGGTGAGCCGGAGCGTAACCTGTGCCCGAGGATGAGTTGGAGCGAACGCCGGTGAGAGAGACCACGCTGAGCCACACCCCTCCGACGTCCACTCCTCCGACCTCCACCCCTGGGACGTCCACCATGGCGAAGGCGCAGGAGCTGCTGCAGCGGGTCTTCGGATACCCCGAGTTCCGGGGGCCACAAGCGGAGATAATCGAGCGGCTGAACGGCGGTGAGGACGCCCTGGTGCTGATGCCCACGGGCGGCGGCAAGTCGCTGTGCTATCAGATTCCGGCGATGCTCCGGGACGGGGTGGGCGTGGTGGTATCCCCGCTCATCGCGTTGATGCAGGACCAGGTGGACGCTCTTCGGCTGCTGGGCGTCCGCGCCGCGTTCGTGAACTCCACCCAGGACGCACAGGAGGCTCGCCGGGTGGAGGCTGCGATGGCGGGTGGCGAACTCGACCTGCTCTATGTCGCACCCGAGCGGCTGCTCACCCCACGCTTCCTGGAGTTGCTGGAGCGAACGAAGCTGGCGCTGTTCGCCATCGACGAAGCCCACTGCGTTTCCCAGTGGGGACACGACTTCAGGCCCGAGTACCTGGGCCTGTCGAAACTGGCGGAGCGTTTCCCGGAGGTGCCGCGCGTCGCGCTCACCGCCACTGCCGATGCGATGACACGGCGCGAGATGGCCGAGAAGCTCAGCCTGCAAGGGGCTCGGCAGTTCGTGGTCTCCTTCGACCGGCCCAACATCCGCTACACGGTGGTCGACAAGCAGAACGCCCGGCAGCAGTTGCTCGCCTTCTACCGGGACCAGCACCAGGGCGGCGCCGGCATCGTCTACTGCATGTCGCGGCGCTCGGTCGACGATACCGCCGCCTGGCTGCAAGGCCAGGGCGTGCCGGCGCTCGCCTATCACGCCGGGCTGGATTCGTCCACCAGGTCCAAGCGCCAGGCGGCGTTCCTCCGCGAGGAGGGCGTGGTCATGGTGGCGACGATAGCCTTCGGCATGGGTATCGACAAACCCGACGTGCGCTTCGTGGCGCATCTGGACGTGCCCAAGAGCCTCGAGGGCTATTACCAGGAGACCGGTCGTGCCGGACGTGACGGGCAGCCGGCCGAAGCCTTCATGACCTACGGCCTGAGCGACGTCGTCGCCTTGCGCCGGCTGATGGCATCGGGCGACGGGGGCGAGGCGTTCAAGCGAGTCGAGCAGCAGAAGCTCGATGCTCTGCTGGGCTATTGCGAGAGCGCCGGTTGCCGCCGGCAGGCGCTGCTGGCGTACTTCGGTGAAGAGTTCGCCGAACCGTGCGGAAACTGCGATACCTGCCTGAATCCGGTCGACACCTTCGATGGCACGGTCCTGGCGCAGAAGCTGCTGTCGACGGTCTACCGAACCGGTCAGCGCTTCGGCGCCGGCCACCTGTGCGACGTGCTGACCGGGAAGGCGAACACTCGGGTGCAGAGCCTTGGACACGACAAGCTGAGCACCTTCGGTGTGGGCAGCGAGCTCGGCAGTGACGGCTGGAAGCGGGTGGTGCGGCAGTTGACCGCCGGCGGCTATCTGGTGACCGACGGCGAGGGGCACGGTTCCCTGAAGCTCGGCGGGGCCAGCGCTGCGGTGCTGCGCGGCGAGGCGTCGGTGGCGTTGCGCCGAGACCCGGCGCCCTATGCCGGTACGTCGAAGTCGAGCGGCCGGGGCGCGCGAAAGCGGGCGGCCATCCCGGAGGGGCCGGGAGCCGAGCTGTTCGAGGAGCTGCGCCGGGTGCGGACCGAGTTGGCGCAGGCGCAGGGCGTTCCTCCCTACGTGATCTTCCATGACGCCACCCTGCGGGAGATGGTGGCGCGCCTGCCGGCGAGCGCGGCGGAGCTCGCCCTGGTGCCCGGTGTCGGCAAGACGAAGCTCGAGCGTTACGGCGAGGCGTTCCTGGGGCCGATCGGTGCTCATCGTTCGGTTCCCACAGTCGGACCGGAGCCTAAGAAGCCGGAGCATGTCGGTTCGGCGCCTGTCGAGCCGGAGGACCTGTCCGGCGCGGGGCAACCGAACGCGGGGCCAGACGCGCGGCAACCGGACGCGGCACCGCTGTTCGCGTCAGCGGCCCCACCTCCCGACGCGACACACGCCGACGACGATCGGCAGGAGTACCCGCATGACCACCCGTCTGACAACTCATTCGAAATCCAGGACGACGACCAAGGTGCCGGTGACACGGTGGACAGAACGCTCCGGCTGGTCCTCGCCGGGAACTCCCCGGAAGCGGTGGCCAGGCTGCGCAATCTCAAGCTGAGCACGGTAGAAGGGCATCTGGTCGATCTGGTGCGGCGCGGCGACATCACGGCAGAGGAGGCGACCGGTCTGGGCGCGGATGCCCTCGCCGAAATCGAGGACGCCGTCAACGAACTTCCTGATTCCGAACGGCGGCGGTTGAAGCCCCTGTTCGAGCGTCTCGCGGGCCGGTACTCCTACGCGCAGCTACGCTGCATTCGCGCGACACTCGAGTAGCCCGCTACTTCAAGGTCTCGGACTCCCGCTCGGCACCCACACAGCTTTCCCAAGCGTGACATCTGAACCGGGGTACTCCTGCCCCGTCCTTACACTGGATCGATTGTGAGCGGAAGCCCATTTCCAAGGGGAGCAACACGGGGAGTGTCGATTGATGGAAGGACCCATTTTTTGCCGCATTATTCGCCCCATCGATCGTAGTAGCCGTCGTGTGTTGCCGCTGATCTTCGCGGCGGCGCTCGCGATTTCGCTCGCCGCCTGCTCCGAACTCAACACCGAGATAGAACCGGAAGACGACGAGCCCGCGCCGGCGGTGGAGCGTCGGACAGTAGCCGTCGGTCTGGCCGGTGACGGCAGCGGCAGGGTGGCGAGCGATCCGGCTGGCATCGACTGCGGCGCCTCTTGCAGCGCCGAGTTTTCGGAGGGCAGTCAGGTTGCGCTCTCCGCTGCCGCCGCCCACGGTTCGCGTTTCGAAGGGTGGAGCTCGAGTAGTTGCGGCGGGGGAGAGAGTTGCGTCCTGACGCTTTCTGGCGACGTGACCGTCGAGGCGACCTTCGCCGCGGAGCCGTCACCATCGGGATCGGCTGAAGGGTCGTTCTCGGTAGTAGTGATCCCCGACACTCAGAACTTGATCATGCGCAGAGAGAACACCATGGTGACGACCATGGCGCGTTGGGTCGTCGACAGCCGCGACGAACTCGACATCCGTTTCGTCAGCCAACTCGGCGACGTTGTTGACGACGGCAGCAAGGTCAGCGAGTGGCAGCGGGCCGACCGAATGCTGGGCCTGCTCGACGGGGTCGTGCCGTACAGCGTCGCCCTCGGCGATCACGACTACGCCATCGAGGAGGACATGGGCAGCTCCACCGCCAACTACCGGGCCTGGTTCGGCCCGGAACGTTACCGGGAGTACGACTGGTACCGCGGTAGCGGCCCGAACGGCGTCAATCACTATCAGGTGTTCGAGGCGGGCGGCCGCGAGTTCCTGCACGTGGCGCTCGAATGGGAAGCTCCCGGTCCCGCAGACGACCCAGCTTCGCCTCTGGGCTGGGCTCGCCAGGTCATCTCGGATCATCCGGAACTGCCGACGATCATCTCAACCCACGCCTACCTCTGGGACTATCCCGGTCAGGAGGGCCGGACCTGGGCCAGCGAGCAGCTCGAGGGCAGCATCACCCTAGATGGCGGCAGCATGACCTTCCCCGGAACCACCGGCCAGGGGATGTTCGAGGCGCTGGTGGAACCGTTTCCGCACGTTTTCATGGTGCTGAACGGCCACTACCACAAGGCCAGCGGCACCGACGACGGGGAGTACCACCAGGTCAGCCGCAACGAGACCGGCCTGGAGGTCTACGAGATGCTGTCGAACTACCAGAGCTATCCCAACGGGGGAGACGGCTGGCTGCGGATCATCGAATTCGTTCCCAGTGGGGGCGAGGGCGGCAGTGATCGGATCGCCGTGAGTACCTACTCTCCGGTGCTGAACCGCTTCCAGACCGACGCCCGCAGCCGGTTCCACTTCGACCTTGTGTTCGAGGAGCGCTTCCCCAGGGATTGAGCGTCGCTCGTCAGCGCACCTCGCTGCCGTCGGGCAGGTCGCGTTCCAACATCGCGCAGTATCGCCAGCCGTTAGTCCGGGTCTCGCCGCGCCACGTCACGGCAGGTTCTCCAAGTCGTTGAGATCCTTTGAGCGACCGCTTGCCGTCTTGTTGGCCCTGAGGCACTCGTTGTCGATTATGTTGACAACCACACCGTCGATCTCATCGCTTATGCGCCGATCGTAGCAGGCCTGAAAATCGACTCCTGAAATAGTGGTGAGCACTTCTATCCGGAATGGCGGTAGGCCCATACGGATTACGCGATCCTCTTCCAGGAAGACGTCGGCGGACAGATCCGGCGACCCGAATCCGAACGCTTGCAGAGCAGTAACCAGACTCTCTGCGTTCACTCGCTCCGACGCTACCCACACGTCCATGTGGCCGGTCGAACGGGGATAGCCGTGGTAGCCCACGGCATAGCCGCCGACAAGAAGGTATCTAACGCCGTTCGAGTTTAGTAACTGTAAGAACTCTTTGAAGTCTGGCGGTAGCCGGGTCGTAGCCATAGTTCACCTGACGCATGAGCTCGATCGCCTCGAGACGTTCTTTCGGCCCGCGACTTCGCCAAAAGACCCTTTGGTCTCTGTCGTCGCCCAGAGAAGTGATGGAGAATGCCGACTTATCCAGGCGGATGGACGCTACGTCACTCACAACACGAATTATAAGCCATTGCATGCACTTTCTCTCGCTGTGCGGGGGCCAACTCGGTGACCGGCACTCTTCCACTCGCTACTACCGCGCTTGCGAGGTCTCCGGCGAGCGGAACTACCCTTCACACACCAGTGCCGGCACCAGTAACGCTCTCGCTCAGCGCACCTCGCTGCCGTCGGGCAGGTCGCGGTCGAGTGTCGCCAGGCTGAGTCTGCCGCCGGCGTCCTCGGCCGCCAGGATCATCCCCTGCGACTCAACGCCGCGCAGCGTGACCGGCTTCAGGTTGGTCACCAGAACCACCTTCTTGCCCTCGAGTTGCTCGGGCGAGTAGTGCTCGCGGATGCCGGAGACCACCGTGCGCTCCTCGGGCCCGAGCTTGACCCTGAGCACCAGCAGCCGGTCGGCCTTGGGATGCTGGTTGGCTTCGAGAACCGTTGCTACTCGTAGCTCCAGCTTGGCGAAGTCGTCGATGGTGACTTCTTCCTTGTGCTCGAGCGGTTGCACCTGCTCCGCGACCGGTGCCGACGCTTCCGGGTCGGCGATCTCCTGCTTCAGCTCGTCTAGGTCGATTCGCGGGAACAGCGGGTTGCCGGGCCGGGTGCGGGTGCCGGCCGCGACCACGCCCCACTCGCCGGCGGCGTGCAGCTCGATGCTCTGGTCGGCCAGCCCGAGCTGCGCCAGGAGCTCGCGGGTCTTGTCGGGCATCACCGGCGTCAGCAGGATTCCCGCGCAACGCAGCGCCTCCACGCAGTTGGTGAGCACGGTGTCCAGGCGCGACGCGTTGGCATCGTCCTTGACCAGCTCCCAGGGTTGGGTGTCGCTAATGTACTTGTTCGCCTTGCGAACCGCATCCAGCACCGCGCTTATCGCCCGATCGAACTGCAGCTCGGCCACGAAGCCGTCGACCGCCTTGGGAAGCGCCGCGAAAGCGTCGCGCAACTCCGCGTCGGCAGTTTCAGCAGCGGCAGCTTCCGTTTCGCCAGGTTCCGTGCGAGCCAGCCCCGGCACCAAGCCGTCCCGGTAGCGCTTGAGCATCCCCAGGGTGCGGTTGAGCAGATTGCCGAGGTCGTTGGCGAGGTCGGAGTTCACCCGCTCCACCAAAGCCACTTCGCTGAACGTGGCGTCGAGCCCGAAGGTCATGTCGCGCATCAGGAAGTAGCGGAAGGCGTCGTTGCCGTACTTGTCCTTGAGGTCGAGGGGCCGGACCACGTTCCCCCGGCTCTTGCTCATCTTGCCCTGGTCGGTGAGCCAGTAGCCGTGCACGTTGAGGTGCCGGTAGAGCGGCAGGCCGGCCGCCTTGAGCATGGTGGGCCAGAACACCCCGTGCGGCTTGAGGATGTCCTTGCCGATGAAGTGCTCCACGGCCGGCCAGTAGCGTTCTTCGAGGCCACGGGATTCCAGCGCCGACCAGTAGTTGATGAGGGCGTCGAACCAGACGTAGGTGACGTGGTTCTCGTCCCAGGGCAGCGGTATCCCCCAGGGCACGCGGTCGCGCGGGCGGCTGATCGACAGGTCGCCGATGGGCTCGCGCAGCATGCCCAGGACCTCGTTGCGGTAACGGTTGGGCCGAACGAAGTCGGGGTTGCGTGTGAGGTGTTCACGCAACCAGGGCCGGTACTTCTCCATCCGGAAGAAGTAGTTCTCCTCGCTGCGGTACTCGAGCACTATGTCGTGTTGGGGGCAGCGACCGCCTTCGAGCTCCTTCTCGGTGTAGTAACGCTCGCACTGAACGCAGTAGAGCCCACCGTATTCGCCGAAGATGATGTCGCCGGAGTCGTATACCCGCTGGAGGATCTCCTGCACCACCTTCTTGTGGCGCTCTTCGGTGGTGCGGATGAATTCGTCGTAGCCGATGCCGAGGTCGTCCCAGATCGCCCGGAACCGTGCCGATACCTCGTCGGTGTACTGCTGGGGGGTAATCCCGGCCGCCTCGGCGGTCTTCTGAATCTTCTCGCCGTGCTCGTCGGTGCCGGTCAGGAAGAAGGTGTCGTCCCCGCGCAACCGGTGGTAACGGGTAACCACATCGACGAGGATGGTGGTGTAGGCGTGGCCGATGTGCGGCTCGGCGTTGACGTAGAAAATCGGGGTGGTGGCGTAGAAGGTTTCTCTGTCGTGCTGGCTTGCGTCCTGCTCTCGTGCGTCCGCGCGTGTGGAAGCGGATTCGGTGTCCATCGGATCCTCCAGAACCAAAAAAGCGGGCGCCGCATCACGGCGCCCTGACTCAGAAAAGCGTGTCGCTTACCTGATAACAGGGCTCCGATTCAGCATTCGCCATGCCATACCGCGCGCACTATAGCACAGGCCGCCCGCGCCGATTCGCGCCGAGCAGGCCTCGGCCGCAACCCGTGCAAGAATGCGTTCCCATGGCGGACGGTCAGCGGGACCTCTCATCGGCCATCAACGATTTCTGGCGGGCCCGGCGCCGCGCCAACCTGCGTGAGGCGCTGTCGTTTCTGGGCGGCGCCCCGAACCAGTTGCTCTCCTACGAGGAGGTGCGGCGCAAGCTTCGCGCGGTCGAGGAATCCACTCCGAAACTCGAGGACGTTCCCCTCGACGCCATAGTCGGCAGCGTGGGGCGTTACAACGACTTCACACGTGGCTTCCTGCCCAGGCAGGACAGCGACAAGGAGCGCTGGGCGGGAGTGCGCCAGGCCATGACCGGGATAGAGGGCGTTCCGCCGATCGAGGTCTACCGTATCGGCGACACCTATTTCGTGAAGGACGGCAACCACCGGGTGTCCGTGGCCCGGCAACTGGGCACGAAGTACCTGCAAGCCTACGTCACGCCGGTTCACTCGCGCGTGAAGCTGGAGCCAGATGTCGAGCCGGACGACCTCATCATCAAGGCCGAGCAGGCCGACTTTCTGCTCGAAACGGGTCTCGACGAGTTGCGCCCGGAGACCGACCTGAGCCTTACTGCACCCGGCCAGTACGCCAGGCTGCTCGAGCACATCTCGGTGCACCGCTACTTCATGGGGATAGATGAGGACCGCGAGATCGACTATCAGGAGGCGGTGACCCACTGGCACGACAACGTCTACCTGCCGGTGGTCGAGAGTATCCGCAGGCACGGCCTGCTGCGCGGGTTTCCGGGACGTACCGAGACAGATCTGTATCTCTGGCTCTCGGAGCATCGCGGGGTGCTCGAGCAGGAGTTGGGCTGGAGTCTGCCGGCCGAGACGGTGGCACAGGGTGTTGCCGCCGAGGTCTCGGGCGAGCGGCAGCTCTCCCCGGAGATGCGGGAGCGCGCCTTGCAGGCGGCCGTTGCCGACGACCAGGGCGACAACCGCTCGTGGGAGAGGATCTGCGCCGATGTCCTCGTGGCCCTGCCCGGCGTCGACGACGCCCTGACTGCGCTCGATCAGGCACTGGTGGTCGCGCGCCGTGAGGGTTCACGGCTCTACGGCCTGCACGTGGTCGAGGGCCGCACCGACGCCGTCGGCCAAGCCGGAAGCGATGACGCTGTCCGTGCCTTGCGCCGTGCGTTCGAGGCGCGTTGCCGGGATGCCGGGGTGCCGGCTCAGTTCGCGGTGGCGCAAGGGACCGTCCAGGAGGAACTGCTGGCGCGAGCTATCTGGAGCGATCTGGTGGTCGCGCCCCTGCCGCTCGATCGGGAGGGGGACGTCAGGCTCTCGGGAGGCTACCGGTCGTTTCTGCGCAACAGTCCGCGCCCCGTTCTCACGGTCAACGGTGAGGCCAGCCCACTCCGGCGGGCGCTGCTGGCTTACGACGGCGGCTCCCGGGCAAACGCCGCCCTGTTCATCGCTGCCTATATCGCCGCCAAATGGAAGACCGGGCTGACCGTGCTGACGGTGAACGATGGCGGCCAGGCAAGCGGTTCGCCGCTCGAAGACGCGCGGGAGTACCTCGAGGCGCACGGCATCGAGGCCAACTACCTCGCGGTTCGGGGACGGGTGGGCGCCACTATCGTCGAGGCGGCCGAGGCCCACGGCTGCGACACGGTCCTGATGGGTTCCTACAAGTACAACCGGTGGCTCGAGTCGATGCTCGGCGGAGTCGTCGAGGAGGTCGTCGGGCTGGTTCGCGGCGCAGTGCTGGTGGCCTGATCGTGGCGTGATGGGCTGCCGGCATCGTTACCTGCGTGCCCAGTTGACCCGGCACCCAGTCGCCATGCCTGAGACTCTCGTTGCCGGCGCGGCCGTCGCTGGGCGTCCCTGCTCAGGAGACTGACAGCAGCGGCGGGTTTCGCAATGTCTGGAACACAACGCAGTAGCGCTCGGTAAGGCGGAGCAGGGTTTCCAGTTCCTCGGCCGTAGCTCCGCTTTCCAGATCGAACTCGAGCCGAATCTCCCTGAAGCCCACCGGGGCGTCCTTGGCCACCGCCAGCGTTCCCCGGAAGTCGAGGTCACCCTGCGCCCGGACGGTACCGCCGGTAACGTCGATACCTATCGAGGCAGCCACCGCCTGCAGGGTGACGCCTGCGCAGGCGACGAGGGCCTGGAGGAGCATGTCCCCCGAGCAGGCGAGTGAGCCGTCGCCGCCGGTGGCCGGATGAAGTCCGGCTTCGACGAGCGCTTTGCCGGTCTGGACGCTGCAGCTCACGCCCTCGCCTACGCGCCCCTCGGCTTGCAGGGTCACGACCGCCGTCGCCGGCTCTTCCCGGTACCTTTGCTTGAGCGGTGCCTGTGCGGCGCGAAGCGATTCCGTTTCCATGGGCCTCCAGTTGGTCGAGATTCCCCAGGATACTCCTGCTGGCCGCGCAGGCATCGAGGTCGCCAATGTGAAAGACCGGCGCCCCCGTGCCGGTCTTTCTGGATAATCACCCGCTACCCTCTTGACCCGTACGATAGACCGCCCGCAACGCGGTGCAAAGAGCCATTCGCACCACCCGTCATGATTCACGAGGACCACGGCCGCAGTCGTTGGCCCGGAGCGGAGCGAAAGTCGTCCTTTCGTCCGAGCGTGGGTTGGACAAATGTTTTGCGACGAGAGTCGGCTAGGCTGACTGTAACCGCACCCCGCGATGCCAGACGCGATGCCAGACCCCAACTGCACCCCGCGACGCCAGACCCCAACGATCGAATCAGACTTTCAGGAGGAGGCAAGCATGAACTGGGACCGGATCCAAGGACAGTGGCAGCAGGTGCAGGGAGAGGCCAAGAAGCGCTGGGGCCAGTTGAGCGACGACGATATGATGGAGGTCGAAGGAAACCGCGACAAGCTAGAAGGCAAGATCCAGGAGCGCTACGGCTACTCGAAAGACCGCGTCAAGCGCGAGGTCGACGAGTGGATCAACGATATGTGAGCTGAAGGTCGACATGCGTCATCCGTTCTGCTTGGCCTGCAGGTCCGGCGCAGCTACGCCGGACCTGCGACTACGTTGGGCTTTCTGCTACGCTGTACCGTCATGGCGAAGAGCAAGGGCCTTACCCCGCAATCCGAGGATTTCAGTTCCTGGTACAACGAGATCGTCTATCGCGCCGACCTGGCTGACTTGGCGCCGGTGCGGGGCTCGATGGTCATCCGACCGTACGGTTACGCCCTCTGGGAGAACATCCAGAGCGAACTGGACGCGATGTTCAAGGCCACCGGCCACCAGAACCTGTACTTTCCGCTGCTGATTCCGGTCAGCTTCTTCTCTCGCGAAGCGAAGCACGTGGAAGGCTTCTCTCCCGAGTTGGCGGTTGTCACGCACGCCGGCGGCAAGGAGCTCGAGGAGCCGCTGGCGATCCGGCCCACCTCCGAAACGATCGTGGGCGAGATGTACGCCAAGTGGATCCAGAGCTACCGCGACCTGCCGTTGCTCTACAACCAGTGGTGCAACGTGATGCGCTGGGAGCTTCGGACCAGACCGTTCCTGCGGACGACCGAGTTCCTGTGGCAGGAAGGGCATACCGCCCACGCCACCGCCGAGGAGGCAAAGGCCGAAACCGATCGCATCCTGGAGATCTACGCCGACTTCTCCGAGAACTTCGGCGCGGTGCCGGTCATCAGAGGCGAAAAGACCGAGGGCGAACGCTTCGCCGGGGCGCTGTCGACCCTGACCATCGAGGCGATGATGCGCGACACCCGGGCGCTGCAGTCGGGTACCAGCCATTACATGGGCGAGAACTTCGCGCGCGCCTTCGACATCACCTTCAACGACGTCAACAACGAGCAGGCGTACGTACACACCACCTCCTGGGGGCTCTCGACCCGCTTCATCGGCGCGATAATCATGACCCACGGTGACGATAAGGGTCTCATCCTGCCCCCGCGTCTCGCCCCCTACCAGGTCGTGATCGTGCCGATATTCCGGGCGGGCGATGACGCCGCCCGGCAGAGCGTTACGGCCGAGGTCGACAAGCTCCGTTCGGCGCTGATCGATCAGGGTATCCGGGTGCACGTGGACGACCGGGAAGGGATGAGCCCGGGCTGGAAGTTCAACGAGTGGGAGCAGAAGGGGGTACCGCTACGTATCGAGCTGGGCCCCAAGGATCTCGAGAAGGGTACCGCGACGGTCGCCAACCGCCTGGAGGACGGCAAGAGCGAAGTTCGCCTGAGCGAGCTGGCGCCCGGCATGCCCGGCGAGCTGACGGCGTTCCATGACCGGCTCTTCGAGCGGGCCCGGGCTTTCCGTGACGAACACACTTTCCATGCCGAAACCTACGACGAGCTCAAGGAGATGGTGCAGCACGGTTTCGTGTACGCAACACACTCCGGCGATCCGGATAGCGAGAAGGCGATCCAGGAGGAAACTAAGGCCACGGTACGCTGCCTGCCGCTCACCGGGCCCAGCGCCGAAGGCACCTCTTGCGTACACACGGGCAGGCCGAGCGGGTACCCGCGCAAGGTGATTTTTGCCAAGGCATATTGAGGGAGCGGCACTACCCCTTCGCCGGGCGCGTTATCCTGGGGGCGTGGCAGACCGGGAAAAGTCCCAGCGCGAAGCCGAGGTACGGCTGATAGTCATGGCATGTGCGGAACGGGCGGGGGTGCTTGCACGATGCCGGCCGGCGCGCCGGCGCAGCGACCTGGCCATGGTGTTCCTGAGGGGACCGAGGCAGGCAGTGCTGGGCCTGCCGCTGAAAGTCTTCGATGCCCTCGAGGATTACGATGTCGAGATCATTCGCAGCGGTAGCCAGGAGGATCGCTACCTGCTGGTCATGGCGGTCACCGAAGCGTTGGGCTCTCAGGAGATTCGAACTCCGGAGCGCCGGGCAAAGCTACGGCGGCGCCTGGAACGGGAAGAAGCTTAGCCGACGATGTCGTCGACCGCCAGCCGGAATTGCGGCATGGCGACGCTGCTGATCACCCGGCCGAGACCACTCACGACAACCCCGCGATAGCCCTGAGCGGAAGGTTCGCTGTGAACCAACACCTGCGACTGGGTCAGGTCCACCAGCCACGCTTCGGCGATGCCGAACCTTGCATAGAGCGGCATTTTAACGTGACGGTCGTAGGCCAGGGAACTGTCGGCTACCTCGATCACCAGGAGTGCGTCGGCGGCTGAGGGGTGGGCTGCCGAGTAGTAGTCCGTTCGAAATCGGACGATGGCCAGGTCCGGCTCCACCTCGGTCCTGTCGTTGAGCCGAAGAGGGTCCTGCACGCGGAGCAGGGCGTCCTGGCCGATCACCGCCCCGAGGCGACTGGTGAGGCGCGTAACGCAGCCGGCATGCGAGCTCCCTTTCGGCGCCATCGCCACGACCTCGCCTTCCACCAGCTCCACGCGCTCGCTCTCGAAGATGCCGCTCTCCGCCATCTTGTAGTACTCGTCTACAGTGAAGCTGCGTTTGGGAAGTTCGACTTGCATGCCCGGTGCCTCCTGCCGGAATTATAGGCTGCCCGCCCGCGACCTGTTGCACCGGCGGTTGCACTCGCCCCTAGAAGTCCACGGTTGCTGCCGGGAGTCGCTCGATGATCCCGGCTTCGGATACCCTCTTGCATATGCGTTATATCTCTGCTACTATTCGCTCTCGGGCCGCAAGCTGGCGGCCAGGGCCTTCCGGCCCGGAGAGGCAGGTGAGAAGCTGATGGTGATCGAGCCAGTAGTATCCCGGGCGAACGGGGCATGCGCGATCGCTGCCTTCCCTGCTCTCCTCACGATCATTCTCTCGATGCGTGGAGAACCGGCCGCGACCTAGGCTTTCGAGCTGATTTCGCTCGCCTGACGGTTCCCCCGGCGTCCAGAGAGATCGCCGGGTTTTGCATGACCCTAAGCAATCCAGGGAAGCACCGACTCGTACGCGGGAAGCCCCGCCGTGAAGCCTGAGTCGTGACCGATGGCGCCTGATCAGGCAGCCGCGTCGTGACTCGACCTTCCCGCTCGTTACGACAGAAGGAGGTGAACCATGATTCATCAACTGAACCACTACGCCGCATTCGGCCGGCTGGAGTCTCTCCAGCGAGACCGCAAGACGGCACAACTGAAGCGCGACGGTTACCGCGACATTCGCGAGCCGCGCAAGGAGCGCCACTGGGCGAACCGCTGAGCGAACCAGTACTCCGAACGAGACCGGGTTCGCTCCCAAGGCACTGCATAGAGGTCCACCATGTACATGAACGAACACCTTGTCCACCGCCTCGCCAGGGACCGAACCCGTGAACTCGATCGTGAAGCCGAAGTCGTGCGGCAACTCGCCGTACTGCGGCTGGGCTGGCGCAGCCGCCTGGCCCGCGCTCTGATGAATCTGGCTGCACGGCTCGAGCCAGCCTGCGCTCCGAACGACCGTCAACTGGCCCGCTTCTGACTGCGCCATAATGGCGGCAGGACGATCGGCCCCGGCTGGCGAACGGGTCCCGGCGAACGAAAACCAGCGAACGGAGACCGGAACAACCGAGCGAGCGGCCGAAGCACACGCTTCGGCCGCTCGCTCATGAAACCGGTGGACCAGCTTCGTCAGCCGCTCTATGACACCGCTTGTGCGCCCTCGGCCAGCTTGGATTGCGCGCCCTGCCCCAGGTAGATGTCCATCACGTTGTGGAGGAAGCGAACAGCCTCGTCCTTGGGGCGCTGGAACGAGTTCCGGCCGATGATCGAGCCGAAACCGCCGCCCTCGTAGATGCCGCGGATGTCGCGGTAGAAGCTCTCCTCGCCCGCCTTGCTGCCGCCTGAGAAGATCACGATCCTGCGCCCGTCGAAGGCGCTCTGCACCACGTGCCGCACCCGATCCGCTACCGTGCCGACGGGGATCGAATGCTCGCTGTACTTCTTGCGCGCCGAGTCGTTCTCGATGTGCTCGCCCGGCAGCTTCACCTTGATGATGTGCGCGCCCAACTGGGCGGCAACCTGCGCCGCATAGGCCACAACGTCCACCGCCGTCTCGCCTTTCTTGGAAAGCCCTGAGCCGCGCGGATAGGACCACACCACCACGGCCAGCCCGCTCGCCTTGGCTTCCTCGGCCAGCTCGCGCAACTCCTCGTACATCGACTTGAAGTGCATGGAGCCGGGGTAGATGGTGAAGCCTATGGCCGAGCAGCCCAGGTGCAGTGCGTCGGCCACGCTGCCGGTGACCGAGGGCACCGGGTCTTCGTTGTCGGGCGACAGCGAGTCGTGGTTGTTGAGCTTGAGGATCAGCGGGACCTCACCCGCCCGCTCGGCGGCGCCGGCTTCGATGAAACCCAGCGGTGCGGCGTAGGCGTTGCAGCCTGCGTCGACCGCGAGGTCGAAGTGGTAGAGCGGGTCGTAGCCTGCCGGATTGTCGGAGAAGCTTCGGGCGGGCCCGTGCTCGAAACCCTGATCGACCGGCAGTATCACGAGTTTCCCGCTTCCCGCCAGCCGGCCGTGGCCCAGCATCCGTGCCAGGTTGGCCAGAACGCCAGGCGGCTGCGAGCGATAGTTGGCTAGGATCTTTCGCACGGCGTCTGTCATGTTTCCTCCCCTGACTCACCCGAGCCGCTCAGTCTTCGCGAATGCCGTCGAGGATCCGCTGCACCTCGCGCCAACTGAGGTTGTTCGCTATGCCCCCCTGGTAGTGGAAGGAGAATGGGTCATCGCCCGGGAATCGAGTCTTGATCAGGTCCCAACGCATCCCCCGGCGGTTGATCGGCTGGTACAGCACCACCGACGCGCCCAGGCGGTTCTCGAAACGATAGATCCGCTGCCGCCACTCCTCGAACGCCTTGAGGACGGACGTCAACTCCTGGGCTATGGTGCGACGGCCTTGCAGCCGGTACGGGCCTTCGTACACGAGATGCCGGCTGTGTCGGTCCCGCAGTTCCGCTAACAGTTCCGCGCTCTCCATATCCGATTCTAGAGAAGCGTTCCGGTTCTTGGCTGTAACAACTGCAACTGCTTCTTCAGACGAATTTCATCCCGGTCCCAGAAACCGCCGGCCTCAGCCCAGGGTCAGCGCGGCCACCCCCGCCACCATCACCCCCGCGGCTATCAGCCTGCGCTGCCACTGCCCCTCTCCGAGGAAGCCGGCACCCAGGGCGGCACCGAAGAGGATGCTCACCTCGCGCACAGGCGCCACGTAACTCACCGGTGTGAACAGCAGGGCGGACAGCACCAGCAGGTAGGCCAACGGCGACAGCACCGACACCGCCAACACCGCACGCCGGTGGTTGCGCCACACCTCGCGCACCTCGTCGAAACGCGAGTACACGTGGGGCGTGAGCATCAGGGCGCGCAGGAGTTCGGATGACCACAGCAGGATCAGCGGATGGATGGCCAGGCGAGATACTCCGTGGGCGTCGGTGATGGTGTAGGAGGCGATGAAGAGCCCGGTCAGAAGACCGTAGGCGGTTGCGCGGCGGCGGCCGTGCAGGAACAGCTTTTCGCCGCCCGCCAGCACGAAGGCGCCCAGCACCACCAGGGCGGCGCCGGTGATCGCCACCGGACCGGGGCGCTCGCCGAACAGCACGACGGCCGCCAGCACCGCCAGTACCGGTCCGCTGCCGCGCGCCAGCGGATAGACCAGCGACAGGTCGCCGGAGCGGTAGCCGCGCTGCAGCGCCAGCATGTACCCCAGGTGGAGGGCCGCCGAGCCGGCTATCAGGGTGATTTCGGGCAGGCCGAGGACAGGGCGCTCACGGATGATCACGAACGCGGCGGCCGGAGCGAACAGTACCGACGAACAGACCGCGAAGAGCCACACGAACGGGGCACCGCGCGAGACCCGCTTGGCAAGCAGGTTCCAGGTGGCGTGCAGGAACGCCGACAGCAGAACCAGCGCGAGGGCGAGCAGGCTCACGGGGTCAGCCGAACCGCAGCTTCACTCTTGACCTTCGCGTGAGGCTACGACCATCCGATCCGGCCGCAAGCCGGCCGGAAGCCCGGCCGGGGCAGGCAGGGGGCCGCCGATCAATCGACGTAGGTAAGCCAGTGGTCGAACTCCGGGAGCTTGCCCGTGACCACCTCGAGGTAGGTCTTGCGCATCTTCAGCGAGAACTCCCCGGCCACGCCGGAACCGATGGGGCGACGGTCGATCGCCGCGATCGGCGTGACCTCGGCGGCGGTGCCCACCATGAACACCTCGTCGGCTATGTAAAGCTCGTCGCGGGTGGCCATGGTCGGTCTTACCTCGGTGCCCATCCACTCGGCGATTCGGATGACCGAGTCGCGGGTGATCCCGCGCAGGTTGACCGAGTGGGCGATAGGGTAGAGGACCTCGTCTTTGAGCATGAAGATGTTCTCGCCGGAGCCTTCGGCCACGAACCCTTCCTTGTCCAGGAGCAGGGCTTCGTCGAAGCCGTTTTCGCGCGCCTCCTGGTTCGCCAGTACCGAGTTGATGTAATTTCCGCCGGCCTTCGCCTTGGTCGGCAGGATGTCGCCCGAGCTGCGGCGCCACGAAGACGTCATCAGCTTGGCCCCGCTGCGAACCGCCTCATCACCCAGGTACACGCCCCAGGGCAGCGTCGCCACCATGAAGTGGACCTCGTTGCGAGTCGGGTTCACTCCCAGCGACTCGGCCCCGTACCAGAGCAGCGGCCGGATATAGCACGACTTGCGCTCGTTCTTGCGAATGGTCGTCAGGATCGCGTCGTTGATCTCGTCGACGCCGATGTCCACCTTCATCCCCAGAATCTTGGCCGAGTCGAGAAGCCTCCGACTGTGTTCGTCGAGCCTGAACACCGCCGCGCCGCGAGCCGTTTCGTAGGCGCGGATGCCTTCGAACACGCTGGTGCCGTAGTGCAGCGCATGGGTGAGCACCGATACCTGCGCCTGGGCCTGAGGGACCAACTCGCCATCGAGGAACACATGGCCGGCATCCAGAGATGATGTGCTGGCCGGGGCGGGTTTGGACTCGACTGCCATAGGGACCTCCCGAGATGTCATCCCCAATCATACAGGCGAGGCCGGGGCGCGACCGCGAGGCGATAGAGACCGGCGCGACCACAAGAGGATAGGGGCCGGAACGACCAGGAGGTGACGACGACCGGGGCGACCACGATGCGATCGGGACAGAACCGCGCTGCGCCCCCGAGCAACCGCGGAGACCAGGCGTCAAGGGTTTGGGTAAACTACCGTGGTGAACATCCTCGTTACCGGCGGGGCCGGCTACATCGGCAGCGTGACCAGCGAGGCGCTGATCGCCCGCGGCCACCGGGTGACCGTGCTCGACAACCTCGTCACCGGCCACCGCGAAGCAGTGCATCCGGAAGCGGCCTTCGTCGAGGCCGACATCCGCGACCGCGAGGCGGTGAGCGCCGCCGTTCGCGATCGGCAGGTCGAGGCGACGCTTCACTTCGCTGCGCTTTCGCTGGTGGGGGAGTCGATGGAGCGTCCGCACGACTACTTCGAGAACAACACGGTCGGTACCCTGGAGCTGCTCGGCTCACTGGAGCGCGCCGGCGTCCGCAAGTTTGTGCTCTCGTCGACGGCCGCGCTGTTCGGCACCCCGGAGTCGGTGCCTATCGCCGAGGACGCACGCATCGCCCCGGAGAGCGTCTACGGGGAGACCAAGTACCTCATCGAGAGGACGCTGGCCTGGCTGGCTACCGGAGGGCTCGGCTACGCCGCGCTGCGCTATTTCAACGCTGCTGGAGCGAGCGAGACCTATGGCGAGGACCACCGGCCGGAGAGCCACCTGATACCGCTGGTCCTGCAAGTTGCCGCCGGCCAGCGGGAGCGCATCTCCGTGTTCGGTGACGACTACCCGACGGTCGACGGCTCCTGCCTCCGCGACTACATCCACGTGCGCGACCTCGCCGATGCTCACGTCCTTGCTGTCGAGTCGTTACGGCCCGGCGAGCGGCGCAGCTACAACCTCGGAAACGGCCGCGGCTTCTCGGTATTCGAGGTGATCGAGGCCTGCCGCCGCGTCACTGGCTGTGAGGTCGCCAGCGAGGTGGTAGGACGGCGCGCCGGCGATCCGGCGACCCTGGTGGCAGACTCCGGCAAGATAAAGCGCGAGCTCGGCTGGCAGCCGCGCCATCACGACCTGGACGAGATAGTCGGCTCCGCCTGGAACTGGCGCCAGCGACATCCGCACGGTTACTCCGGCTGAGCGCCGCTATCGTGGTCGTGGTAGCGGCCCATGCTAAGCTGGCCGTCGTTTGGAGACGCTATGACATTACGCTTTTCGAGGTTGATCGCCGCCTTGCTGCTGGCGCTCTGCCTGCAGCTTGGTCTGGCGCAGCGAAGCGTAGAACTGAGCGGAATAATCGAAAGCCAGGATCCCCTGGCGGAGCGCACCCGCGTGGCGATTCACGTGGTCGATCGTGACGGAGTATGGGGCGATGAGATCGCGACCGTAGCGCCGGTAGCGGGTACCTTCAGCATCAGCGCAGGACCGGTAGAAGGCCAGGAGCTCCGTGCCTTCCGCTCCGGGGTCGTGCTGCTGCCGGGCTTGCAGAACGAGTACCGGGTCAGTCCAGACAACGTGAACTTTCTCCAGGGTCGCGTCAACATGTACGTTGACAACAACGAAAGCGGCATGTTCGAGCGTGTAAGCGACGCCTTCTACATCGGGGTCTCCAGCCTGGACGAGCCTGGCGGCTTCTTCTCGCTGCTCTATGTCGACCGAGACGCCACGCTCACCGGCACCGGCGTGACCCTGGAACTCCTGGAGGGCTGGAACGTCTTCACCGTTCGGTTCCCGGGCGAGGGCGCCTTGGAGTTCGGCGTTCACCAGGCCGTCGAGGACCTGGTGCTGACTGCGGTGCTGCCTTGAGCGATGTCGTGTCGAAACTCCATGGCGCCGACCTGATATAAAGGGGCAATGAGCGTCTTGGAGGGAAGCGCCGACGGAAGCGGTCTCCGGATCGGAATAGTAGTCAGCCGATTCAACGACTTCATCACCAAACGCTTGCTGGACGGTGCTTTCGACGCGTTGCGGCGCCACGGCGTTTCCGGTGAGGCGGTGGACGTGGCCTGGGTGCCGGGCGCGGTCGAGATTCCGTTGGCGGCGCAGGCGATGGCCCGGAGCGAACGCTACGACGCCTTGCTGGCTCTCGGCGCGGTGATTCGAGGTGCCACCAGCCACTACGACTACGTTTGTGGGATGGTTTCGTCGGGCGTCGAGCGGGTATCGCTGGAGACCGGGGTTCCGGTGATCTTCGGTGTGCTGACCGTCGATACCATCGAGCAGGCGATCGAGCGCGCCGGCAGCAAAGCGGGAAACAAAGGGGCGGAGGCGGCCACTGCCGCGGTCGAGATGGCTACCCTGCTGCCTCAAATGCACGGAGCCGGGCGGGTGAGGTCCGGAATCGGTCAGGAAGTGGAGTGAGCGAGGAGCCCAAGCCCACCTACTCGGCACGGGAGATCGTGCTCGAGTTCTTCCCTGCAACCGACGCAAGACTGATACCGAGGGTTCACACCTACCAGCTGGGTCGCTCCGGCGACGGCGCCCTGATAATCCGCGACTCCCAGGAACGCGAGCTCGGCCGGTTGTTGCCCGTCTCCGCTTCCGGGAGCGCCACTACCCGACTCTGCTGCGACCTGTGCGGCTGGACAAGCATCCGGCAGTACCTGCAGGTACTGCGTGCCGAGGTGCCGGGCTCGAACGGCCGCCGTTTCCGGTACCTGACTGCCTGCCGCAACACCGAAGATTGCGAGGCACGCCGGATCGACGACGAACCGGTGCGGGTGCTGATAGAGTCCCGCTGAATCGGCAGGCTCCAACCGACGAAGTGCTATTGTGCTATCCGCGGAGCAGTAGGCGGCCATGGCCTGTCTCGACCACATTTTCGCCCGCCCCCCGGCGTCCTCTTGTGATCGGCCAGGTTCTGTTGGTATGTCTTACTGCTCCGCTTGCTAGCCAACCCGACCGATCACTGGCTCCTCGCTTCGCTATGCGCCGTTTCGCTCGCACGAGTCGATCGGCAGCGTCGACCTACTCATCCAGGCACCGCCTCAGCCACCCCTCGGCGATCCGCCGCTCTCTTCGAGAGTAGAGCTGCTTGGTGTAGGTGTCGCGGGGCCGGACGCAAAGCGCCCCATCACGTGACTCCAACCGAAAGGTGCGCCGTGCACCCACGCTCCGGTCGCTGTCGCCGTAAACCGCCGCGACCCGGATCTCCAGCAGCTTCAGTCCATCGGCGACGGCGGATCCCAGCCACTTCTCGCCCTCGGCCGGGCTCTGGCCCACGAGGCTCTCGAGGATCTCCTCGAAGCTGCCCAGCCGCAGGAACTGGCCTTGCGCCAGGGGGCCCTGACGGATGACGTTTTCCAACTCCAGTCCGCCGAGTTCGCTCTCCGGGGAGAGCGCTGCGCCGAGCGGCAGCGAGCTTTCGCCATTCTCACCGACGGCGGCCACCCTCACGCACTGGATGTGGATGATGCCCTGACTGAGGTTCACCAGCAGGCAGTGCGAGTCCGGACCCACGCCGTGCGTCTGGTGGATCAGCATTCGCGGGTGACGGCGCCGGCGATAGTCGCTGTACATCAACTGAAGCCACACCAGCCACACCAGAAGAGTTGCCATGGTCACGAGGGTCGACAACACCGAAGCGTTGCGCTGCAACCAGTCGAAAGTCGTTTCCATCGGCACCCCCGTCGGCGGCCATCGTCCGCCTCGAGCGGCCACGGAGAGTGCGACCGTGAGCTGGCGGCGCCGCCGCACAACGGTAGCAGGGCGACAGGCGGCCGATTGCAAGCGGGACACCGGCGCGGCGCCGGCTGGTACCGAGCAAACCGTGCAGGTTGACGGCGAAGTGAGCGAGCACGGCCGTCCACAAGGTGCCGGTCAGGAGGGTCGCGTAGCCGAACGCGACCCCTGCCAGCACCGTGAAGAGGGTGTAGGCCCAGCCTCTGCGGGAGACCGGGTGAAGGGCGCCGAACAGCAGCGCCTGGCCCCACACCCCCAGGAGCTGCATGAGGCCGCCGCGGAAGAAGAGCTCCTCGCCACCCGCTGTCAGTGCCGCCAGCAGGACCGCGGTCAATGGAGTCAAGTGGAGCCGCTGCAGCGCGCTCTCGAGCAGCCGGCTGGCCCAGCGAAACGACGGCACGGTCCGTTCCAGCAGCCAGGCGCCGGCCAGCAACGACGCGGCCAGCGCGGCCGCGGCCACCGCCACCTGCACGGTCCCGGCAGGCTCCGGCAGCGTGGGCGGCGCCAGCCCCACCCAGACCGCTCCGGCGACTCCGAAGATCAGCGACGGCAGGAAAGGCAGCAGGAGGCGTGAGCGCTCACGCCGGGTCACGACAGCCAACCGCGCGCCCGCGCCAGCCCCTCCAGGGCGGCCCGCGCCTGTTCCCGGTCGGTCACGTCGCCCACGGCCCTGGCCTCGCCCAGGAAGCGCAGCGCTTCGCCCACCTGCGGACCCTCGGGCAAGCCAAGGATCTCCATGACTTCGCGCCCGTCGAGCAGCGGTGCGAGCGGCGGCGGCTCTTCCAGGATGGCGACTATGCGGGAGAGCGAAGTGCGGTAGGCACGGCGGGTGGCTTCGCTGGAGAGCGGCCCGCGGGCGGCTTCACGGTCGGCGATCATGAGTTTCAGCAGGTCGGGCAGCAGTTCACGGCGACGGTGCGCAAAGCGCCGCGCCTGACGGTCGCCTCTGGGCAACGGCAACATGTGATAGCGCACCAGCGCGGCGATGCGGTCGAGCTCCCGGATCGAGCGGCGCAGCCTCCTCATGGCGCTCCTGGCCAGTTCCGCGCCATGCCGGTCGTGCCCGTAGAAGCGGGTGCGGCCATCCTCTCCCCGCTCGCGCGTCCGCGGTTTGCCGACGTCGTGCAGGAGCGTCGCCCAGCGCAGCGCCACGTCGGCGTCGGGAAAGATCGTCGCCAGCCGCTGCAGCGCCTCGAGACTGTGGTCCAGCACGTCCAGATGATGCAAGCCGCCTTGTTCCACACCGCGAGCGCCGGCGAGTTCCGGCAGTAGGATCGCCAGCAGGCCGAGGCCCTCCAGTTGGGCCATCGCCGATCCGGGCGAGGGGCCCAGCACCAGCGCATCGAGCTCCTCGTGGATGCGCTCCCAGGCGGGCAGCGGCAGCAGGCCGGAATCGATGTCGGCGGATCCCCTGACGATCGCGGCGCGGGTGCCCGAATCCAGGGCGAAACCGAACCGTACCGACAGGCGCGGCGCGCGCAGCAGGCGCAACGGATCGTCGCGCAGCGCCTGCTCGGAGGTCATCCGCAGAACCCTGCTGCGAAGGTCGCGAAGTCCGCCCTGCACGTCCGTCACCCTTCCGCTGCTGTCGGCGGCGAGGGCGTTGACCGTGAAGTCACGCGCCAGCAGGTCCTCCTCCAATGGGCCCCGCAGCGGAATGAAGTCGAGCGTTCTCCCGTCGGGCGGCGGGACGATGAGCCGCCAATGGCCCCGCTCGTGGTCGAGTGCGAACGGCCGGCCACCGGTTGCTTCGGAGATTTCCCGGCAAGCGGTCTCGGGATCGCTTACCAGCCAGTCGAGGTCTGCCGGTTCGACGCCGAGGAGGGTGTCGCGAACCGCCCCGCCGACCAGGTAGGCCCCGCTCGGTACCGGAGCGAAGGCGCTCATGTCCAGCCGTGCGGGTCGCCGGAACAGAATCCGCGACAGACTCCGCGGGAGAGAGAAGGGCCATCCCATGTCCCATTGAACCAGGATCCGGGCCATGAGTTTACTCAAATACCGATTCAGGCGACCTCCAGGGGTCGCGGAAGCCGAGTTGTCAACTGCGATGTACGGTGCGGTGGACGGTTGCTTGTTGTTTAATTGGGAATGGCCAGCAGCGGGACCATCTCCGGATCGGAACGACACGCCGATCACGTCAGCCGGGTCGGCCTCACGGGAAACATCGGTTCCGGGAAGTCGACCGTGGCGCGACTCCTGACCGAAAGAGGAGCGGCCGTCATCGATTCGGACGCGCTCGCCCGACAGGCCAGCGAAGACCCGACGGTGTTGCAATTGATCTCGGCGGAGTTCGGCGAACGAATGGTGACGGACGGACGGCTGGACCGGTCCGTCATGGCCCAGCTCGTGTTCGCCGACGCCGAGGCCCGGCGGCGGCTGGAGGGGATCATCCACCCCTGGGTGAGGGCGCGCAGCCGATCGCTTCAGCGGCGGCTGATCGAGTCCCCCGAACCGCCTCCGGTGATCGTCCACGATATCCCGCTCCTTTTCGAGAACGGACTGGACAGGAGCTTCGACTCGGTGATCGTGGTCCGGGCTCCGACCGAAACGCGAATCGCCCGGTCGCTGGCGAGCGGCCGGTTGTCGGAGTCCGACTTCCGTGCCCGCGACCAGGCGCAGTGGCCGGCCGAGCGCAAGGCGGCTGCCGCCGACCATCTGCTCGACAACAGCGGCGACCTGGCCTCGTTGAAAGCACAGGTCGCCGAGCTGTGGCCGAAGATCGTTACCAGTTGAACTCCGACCTGCCGTAAGACCTGGTAGTTCCCGTCGCATCGGTCACCGTGTAGCTCACGCTGCCGCCGGCCCGCTCGGCGACGAACGAGACGAACTCCTCCAGGGTCTCGCCCGCCTGCTGAAGGGCGTCGAAATCGAGGTTCCCGCCGGCCAGGCCGGCGAACATCTGCATCTGGCTCGCCGTTTGCGCCCCGCTCTGAGAGAGTGTCTCGGCCAGATCGGTGAGGCTGTAGGCGGTTGCCGAATCGGGCACCTCGCCGGCCAGCCGCGCCAGCTCGCCACGCAACGCGCCGCCCTGGTCGCGGGCAGCGAGCGCCTGATCGATGGCGTCGTCCGAGGTAGCGATGAGCGCCCAGCCGTCCGTGACCGCGTGGGCGAGGTTTACGCCGGGGCCCATGCGGTAGGAGGTCACCTGGACGCCGGCCACGTCGCGCTGGGCAATGCCTGCCGCTCCACCCTGGCCGGTCGGATCGGCGAACCCGGCCACCAGGCCGCCGACGGTACCGAACAGCATCGAGAGACCCTGGCCGGCCGCGGCGTCGTCGCTGCTCTGCACCAGGTACACCGCCTCGCCCAGCAGGTTCTCGCTGGGCACTCCGGGCTCCACCGGCGCCGTCACGCCGGTGGTGATGCTGGCCACCTGGCTGCCCATCCAGTCGAACAGGCTGGCGCGGAGGTCGATTCCGGTGAACTGCATGGCCAGCTCATCGAGATCCGGGTTGCCGAGCTCGTCGCTGGAGCCGGCCAGGTCCACCAGGTAGTCCCACCATCCCGGTAGATCGAAGTGAGACACGCTCACGCTCAGCGCTTCGGCCGGCGTGAAACGAAGCGGCTCGCGCGACGCCGGCGCGCTCGCCGTCAGCAGCGCGGCGAGGGCGGGGTCGCCCGCGCCGGGGATCCGGATCGACTCGCTGGTAACGCCGTCGTCGTCCACCCTGAAAACGCTGCCGCTGGTGCCCACGGTGCCCAGGCCGCCCAAGGCACGCGCAACCAACAGCTCGAAGCCGCTGGCCGAGCCCAGGGGCTCGAGCGCCGCCGCCAGCCGGGTGTAGTCGAGAAACGCGTAGATGTTGCCGCCGTCCAGTTGACCGAGGGTCGAGCCGTAACCTGCGCTCGAGCTGAATCCCGCCTCGCCCGACCCCGCCATGCGCCGCAGCACCGAGCGCAGCACGTCGGGGTTGGTCGACGCCACCACCACGTCATCGGCCTGGCTGATCGCCATCACCGGGAACGGCGTGTCTTCTCCGTCGACGGGGTAGAGGTAGATCGTGACCGATCCTTCGCTGGCCGTTTCCGCGCCCTCCTCCTCGGCCGACTGACGGATCCCCTCGGCCACCTGAGAGGTGGCATCTCCGCTGGTACGGGCGATGAGCGTGAGCGCCGGCAGCGGGTTGAAGCTGGAGATCGAGACGGCGAACCAGGCCTCCTGGCCCAGGAGGTCGAGCGGAGCCAGTTCATCGAAGCCGGCGGGCAGATCGTCGCCGAACTCCTCGCCCTCCTCGGCGTCGCCGAACAGTGCCGTGAGGGCGTCACCGAGCTCGAGCCTCTCGGCCTCGGCGATGAACGCATCGAGCTTTCCGGCATGGTCGGCAAGCCCTTCGGTCCCGAGCGCGAAGACCGTTTCCTCCGGCAGCACCGGGGCCAACCGCTGGGCGAACGCCGATCCGAGCGCGATCGGCAGGACGAACGCGAGAAACGAAACCTGGGTCAAGCGGCGTGCCATAAATCCTCCTTGGAGTTCGGGCGCCGGCATCAGCGTGCCAGCAACTTCTCGATGCGGTTCACGATGTCGTCGGTCCCCAGCCCCTGATGGCCGAGCTGGGCCCACGTTCCACCCTCGCCTACCTTGCTCACCCCGACCGCCCCGTAGCGCGGGGAATGGCCCCGTTCCAGCAACCAGCTTCCGAAACGGGTTCCGAGACCGGTGCGGCTGTTGAGTCCTTCTACCACGAGCACGAACGGCGACCCACCGATGCGCGCGATCATCTCCTCGTCGACCACGTTGAGAGTCGGCTTGTTGATCAGCCCCACATCCACGCCGCGCGCCCTGAGCTGCTCTACGGCGTCGAGCGAGCGGTAGAGCATCTCGCCGAAAGACACCACCCAGCCGGCGCTCCCCTCGCGAATCACCTCGTCCTTGCCCGGCTCGAAGCTGTACCGGGCCGGGTCGTAGGTACGCTCGCCCGACTCGTCCAGCACGTATGGCACCTCGGAGCGGGTGCTGAACAGGAAGCGCACGCCTTCGTCCCACAGCACCTTGCGCACCACCGCCTCGAACTGGTGGGCGTCTGCCGGAAAGTACAGCGGCGTCACCCCCTGCTGCTCGACGCCGTTGTCGGCGAAGAAGATGTTTATACCGAAGTGGCTGGTGTTGTCGGCGATGGCGTCCACGCCTGCGTGCGAGAAGTGGCAGAGCACATTGGAGCCGTTGAGCCGTGCCATGGTGACCTCGGAAACTATCATCTCCAGGAACGCCGAGAAGGTCGAGAAGATGCCGGTGCGCCCGGACTCGAAGCCGAAGCCGGCCGCGGCCGAGAAATTGCCACGCTCCATCACACCGGAGGCGACGAAGACCTCCGGGTGGCGCTTGGCGATGGTGTTGAGCCCGGTCGAGCCGGCGAGATCGCTGTCGATCGCCATGATCCGTTGCGCCCGCTCGCTTTCCGGAAGCTCGTCGATCAGGTCGGCGACGACCTTTCCGAAGGTCTTGCGGTTGGAGCCGAGCTCGTCGCTGGAGCCCAGGTAGCTGCGGGTCTCGCTGTGTTTCTCCACCTTGCCCAGATACTCGGCAGCCCGTTGGTGTCCCCGTTGCCGAAGGTATTCGCTCGCGGCGTTCACGCCGATCACTTCGTGCCCGGCCGGCATGCCCTCGATCTCAGGCAGGCCCGGGGCCATCTTGCGGCGGTTCACCAGCGCTACCGGGCCTTCTCGAGTCAGGGCGGCTTGAAAGCGTGCGTAGAGCCCGGCGAGGTCCTCGCCGTCGCCTGCCGCCACGCTCAGCCCGTGCCCGCCCAAGGTGCGCTCCAGGTCGAAACCCGGCAGGTAATCCTGCGGATGCCCGGCGATTGTGACGTTGTTGTCGTCCAGCAGCAGTTTCACGTTCAGGTCCTTGGCAACCGCCAGTCTCGCCGCCTCGGCGTCGTTGCCCTCCATCTGCGAACCGTCGGAGCCTAGCAGGATCACGGCCTGGTCGGGATGCGCCATCGCCACGCCGTTGACGTATGGCCACAGGTGACCGAGCCGTCCAGAGGCGAAGCCGATCGCTCTCTCCTCGTCGATCTCCGGGTGGCCGTAGAGCGCGCGGTTCTCCTCCCGGTAGTAGAGCAACTCCTCGAACGCCATCGCCCCGTTGAAGGCCGACATGGCGTACTGCAGCGCAACCCGGTGGCCGGCCTCGTCGAAGAGCACCGGGTAGACCCGGTTGGAGCCCCGAATGAAGCCATCGGCCAGCAGCGCTTCGGGAACCACGTCGAAGGCGCCGCCGGTGTGGCCGGAAAGCCCACGGGCGCCGGCCACGGCCGTGAAGAACACGATCACGTCGCGCATGATGCCGATGTTCGTTTCCCACTGCCGGCGCTGCTCGGTTGTCAGGTTCTCTGCGGTCGGGTCCAGAGTGAGTGGCCGGTAGTTGCTGACGTCCATGGGGAACGTCGTTGATGCGACGGTCATGCGTACCTCCTCGGCGCGGGGTGCTGGTTCCAGGTGCTGCGTTCTCGGCGCCTGGTTCTCGGCGCTGCCTGCTCGTCCGGCGGCGCCGGCATCGTATCGTGGCTGCGTGGGGCTGGCCGTGCCGGGTACTCCGGCCCTCGGGAGCCAGTATATGCATTGGCCCGTTATACTGCCGCCAGAACACCTTTCGGGAGGTAATCAGTGACCAGTGAAACGGCAGGTCGAGTGGCAGCATCCGAAGGTGCTGGTCGAGTACTGTATCAACCGCTCATAGAGCAGCTAGTGCCGGTCCGCAGCGCCGGAGTGAGAGTTGTCCTGCAGGTGCTTCTCGGCATCGCGCTGCTGGCGGCGCTGGCGCAGGCGCGCATCGAGATCGGCGCCGTGCCGGTTACCGGCCAGACCTTGGGCGTGTTGCTGATCGGCGCAGCTTACGGCGCGCGCCTCGCCGGGGTGACGGTCCTCGGCTACCTGATTGCCGGTGGAATGGGCTTGTCGCTTTTCGCCGGGGCGGGCGCAGGCTGGTCCACCTTCGCCGGCACCACCGGTGGCTACCTGATCGGATTCCTGCCGGCCGCGCTGTTGGTGGGCTACCAGGCGCAACGCGGCTGGGATCGCTCCTATGTCCTGATGGGGTCGGCGATGGTGCTGGGGAACCTGGTCATCTACCTGTTCGGCCTGCTGTGGCTCTCGCGCTTCGCGCCCGACCTCGCCACTACCTTGCAATGGGGCCTGTGGCCCTTCCTGCTCGGCGACCTGCTCAAGCTGTTGGTGGCGGTGGCGCTGCTTCCTACAGCCTGGCGGCTGCTCCGCTGAGCCGGGCGCCATAACGGTTCGAACACCCTCGCGGCTGGGATAGCCATCACAGGACGGCGCCTCTCGTCCGTCCATACTGATAGCAAGCAGCGTCGATGCCTGCCCATTTTGCAGGCGCCGACGTTCGCGACGATACCGCGCTGTTGAGGCTTCCGATCAACCGGGAGTTGCGGTGGAGCGCAGATTCGCGGGGGGCGATGAATGCGAACTATCAGGTTGGCGATGATCGGGTGTGGACGGGCGGCGGAATCGCTGCATCTACCATCCGCCGTCGTATCCAAAGGAATCGAAACGACTGTCGTGGTAGACGTAGACCCGCACCGGGCGCGCTCCATGGCCGACGCGTACGGCGTGAAGGAGGTACGAGAGACGCCGGCGCAGGTCGCCGGCCTGGCCGACGCCGCCGTGGTGGCGCTCCCGCACCACCTGCACGCGCCGGTGACGCGAGAGCTGCTCGAGGCCGGACTGCACGTCCTGGTCGAGAAGCCTTTGGCCCTGAGCGCGGCGGAGTGCAGCGAGCTGGCTGAGTTGGCCCGGGCGCGCGGACTGACCCTGGCTGTCGCCATGGTGAGGCGACGCTTTCCCACCAGCCGCTTCATAAAGCGTGCCCTGGAGAGCGAGCTGCTGGGCACCATCGAGCAGGTGACGGTCCGCGAAGGAGCGCCCTTTCGCTGGGAGGTCAGCAGCGACTTCACGTTTCGCCGGGAGACCGGTGGCGGAGTTCTCGCCGACACCGGCGTGCACGTGCTGGACCTGCTGGGCTGGTGGTTCGGCGAGCCGCGGGTCGAGTCTTATCGTGACGACGCCTTCGGGGGCGTGGAAGCCGAGTGCGAAGTGGCACTGACTCTGCCATCCGGCGCGAACGCCCGCGTGGAGCTCAGCCGCACCAGGGAGCTGGCGAACAGCGTAAGGATAGTCGGCAGCCGGGCCGTGCTCGAGGCGGGCAACGGTTTCGACGGGCGAGTGAGTCTCGACCTGGGAGTGGAACCGCTGGCAGGCAGCGTCCAGCCGGCCGAGCGCAGCTATCGGAATGTACGCGAGATCTTCGTGGAGCAGCTCGAGGACTTCGCCAACTCGGTCGTCTCCGGCGCGCCGCCGCTGGTGGGGCCGGAAGAGGCCTGCGTGGGCGTGCAACTGCTGGAGAGTTGCCGGGAAAGGCGGCAGCCGCTACGGCTGCCGTGGCTGGAAAGCGCTCCGGAGGTGGCAGCATGAGCCTGCGCGGACGCGCGGTGATGGTTACCGGGGCCACCGGCTTCATCGGCGGCAGGCTGATCGAGCGGTTGGTGCTGGAGGAGGGTGCGACGGTACGGGCGCTGGTTTCCAGCTACTCGCGCTGCGCCCGGATCGCGCGCTTTCCGGTCGACCTGATTCGTGGCGACCTGCTCGACCAGGAGTCGGTAACGGAGGCGGCCAAGGGCTGCGACGTCATCTTCCATTGCGCTTACGGCGCTCGCGGTTCACGGGAAGAACGCCGGCGTGTGAGCGTCGAGGGCACCGAAAGGGTACTGGCCGCCGCCGCGGCGAGCGGAGCGAGGCTGGTCCATCTGAGCAGCCAGATGGTCTATGGAGTGCGCGAGAGCGGTTACATCGACGAGAGCACGCCGCGCCGGCGCAGCGGCAGCACCTACGCCGACAGCAAGCTGGAGGCCGAGGAGAAGGTGATGAGGGCGGCGGCCCAAGGATTGCCGGTGACGGTGTTGCAGCCGACCGCCGTGTACGGTCCTCACGCCCCGGTGTGGACCGTAGACGTGCTGCGGCGCATGCGCGCCGGCCGGGTGCCGCTCATCGACGGCGGCGAGGGGATCTGCAACGCAGTGTATGTAGATGATGTGGTGAGCGCGGCGCTGTTGGCGGCAAGCAGCGAGGCGGCACTGGGTGAATGCTTCCTGGTCTCGGCGGCCGAGCCGGTGACCTGGCGGGAGTTCTACGGCCGTTACGAGGCGATGCTGGGCGTGCCGGCAACGGTGCCCGTCAGCACGTCCACAACGGCCAAGCCGGTCCGGTCTCCTTCGCTGTGGCGCGAGCTGGCGGCAATGGTGCGCGAGGAGCCGCTGGTGAGGGACAGACTCAGGCGGACGGCAGAGGCCCGCCTGCTGGCGAAGCTGCTGGGCCCACTGCGGTCGCTGCGAGCCGGGACCCAGCGGCGCAGCGCAACACCCGAACTGGACCGTCTGCGTCGGCTACGAACGGTAGACGAACCGCAGGTTCATCCGGTCGCCGCCTCGGACGCTGCCTTCTTCAGCGCGCGCAGCCGGGTGCTGATCGACAAGGCCAGGCAACGGCTGGGCTACCGGCCACGGTTTTCGCTCGATGCCGGGATGGAGGTCACGGAGGTTTGGGCGCGCTGGGCGGGCCTGGTGCCCGAGGGGGAAGAGCACCAGGAGACGCTCGTGGCAGGCACGCATTGACGCCGCCCGATCAGCGATCAGGATGGGCGGGTGCAGCCGAGGAAACGGTGAGCCGGCCCTGCGACCGGAGGGTAACGAGGGGCAGCATGAAGAGTTTCATCAACAGAGCCGTCAACAAGCTGCATCGACTGGTACGGCGTCATACCGATTTCGACGAGACGGCCAGGGCCACGCTGCTGCCCGACGGTGTCCGCAACCCTCGCAGGTGGGCGTTGCTCTCCTACGTCATCGAGCCGTTCCTGCTCGAGCCCGGTACCCCGATTCCCAACAACCACACCAATCACTGGGAGTCGCTGCAGATGGCGCGCACGCTGCTCGACCTCGGTTTCGGGGTTGACGTCATCAGCTACCGCAACACGACCTTCGTGCCTCACCGGGAGTACGAACTGTTCGTAGGCGCGCGCACCAATTTTTCGCGGATCGCCGGCCAGCTCGGGCCGCAGTGCGTTAAGGTCGCCCATCTGGATACCGCGCACTGGCTGGTGAACAACGCCAACGCCTACCAGCGGGCTCTGGCGATCAAGCAGCGCACCCACGCCGTGATCGACCTGCCGCGCAAGGTGGTCGAACCGAACTGGGCGATCGAGAGCGCCGACTATGCCACTATCCTGGGCAACCGCTTCACCGAAGACACGTATCGGTACGCCGGCAAGCCGATCTTCCGGCTGCCGCTGCCCACCTGCCAGGTGTTCGACTGGCAGGAGGGGAAGAGTTTCGACGAGAGCAGGCGCCGCTTCGTCTGGTTCGGTTCCGACGGGCTCGTCCACAAGGGCCTCGACCTGGCGCTCGAGGCGTTCGCGGAGATGGAGGACTTCGAACTGGTGGTGTGCGGGCCGATCGCTCGCGACCGCCGATTCGTCAACGCCTACCGGCGAGAGCTGTACGAATTGCCCAACATCCGGACGGTCGACTGGGTGGACATAGCCAGCGAAGAGTTCCGGGAGATCGTGGGAACGTCGCTGGCGGTGGTCTACCCGTCCTGCTCGGAGGGCGGCGGCGGCAGCGTGATCACCTGCATGCAGGCGGGTCTCATCCCGGTGGTCACGCCCGAGGCGAGCGTGGACATCGATCCGCGCTTCGGCGTGCTCCTGAGCGACGGCTCGATCGAGGGAATCAGGATGGCGGTCAGGCGCCTGTCGGAGCGGCCGGAAGCGGAGTTGCGGGCGATGGCGCACGCATCGTGGCGGACGGCTCGCAACACCTACACCCGCGAGAGATACGGCACCGCCTTCAGGCATGTGATCGAAGGCATTCTGGAACGCAGGCCCGAGCCGGCGGCGGCGGCGCCGTTCGCCGAGATGCCGCAGGCAGCCGGCTGAAAGGCTTACGCGAAGGATTTCGTCTCTGTTAGTCGGCGAGCTCGAGCATCTGCGACTGGTTTCCGCCGCCCTTCTTGGCGCGTTCGAGCGCGGAGGCGGAGTAACGGAACAGTTTCTCCGGCGTGCCCGAGATTCCTTGCTGCAACTGCAGGGAATCGAACGAGCTGATGCCGATCGATAGTGTCATCGGCGGGCCGTCCTCGCCCAGCGAGGCGGCCGCCACGTCGCGCTGAAGGCGCCGGGCGATCGCGCCGGCTCCCGCCAAGTCGGTATCGGGCAGGATGATCGCCAGGCGATAGTCGCTCAGCAACGCGATCATGTCGCCGGCACGATAGAGCGCCGCGCGCAGCGTTCGGGTCGTGCGCACCAATTCCTGGCGGACGTCATCGTCGATCTGCTCGGCGCCGCCATACTGCTCCGCGCCGTAGTTCTTCGCAACGCCGTAGTTCTTGTCAATGCCGTGGCCCTGCTCCGAGCCGCCGCTCGCTTCCGCGCCGTTGCCGTTTGCCGGGATGTCGTTCACCGTGTCGCCGGGGCCGGCGTCTTCGCCGGGCGAGCGGTTGTTCGCGCTGTCGTTCACCGCGCTGTTCGAGGCGCTGTTCGACCCGCCGTTCTGGGCGCCGTTCGACCGTGCCCCGAGCCCGTCGATCTCCAGCTGGATCAGCGAGATGCTCAGGCCTTCCCCCAGCGCCTTGCGCCACTCGTGCTGTAGCATCTGGTCGAACTGCTGGCGGGTGGCGATGCCGGTGTGAGGGTCGGTGAGGGAGAGCTTCAACAGCGTGCGGGTGGCGTCTTCGAGTCCGAGCGTCAGCCGCTTCTGCTTGAGGGCTACCGCCGCCAGTGCCGCCAGCCCCTCCAGCGCCTGCTGCTCCCCCTGGTCGTAGTTGCGCGCCTCGCGGTTGAACACCACCAGCGCAGCGTCTACCCGTGCGCCGTTCATCACCGGGACCGCCAGGTACGAGGCGACGTCACGGTTGAAGAGCGCCAGGTCCTCGTCTGAGGCCGCGAAGTTGAGGTCGGGAACGAGCACGGTGCGCTTGCCGTCCCGCACGCGTGCCGCCGCGTCCGGCTCGCCCTGATGGATGAACACGAGCGTGCTGCGCAAGGGGATGAACCGCCGCAGCGTGGAGTCGAACAGAGTTATGTCGGCATGGTCGGTGGCTGTGAGCTCGGCAGCGCAGTGCGCTACCTGCTCGAGCTGTTCCAGCAGGCGCCGGCGCTCGTTGAGGTAGCTACAAAGTTTCCACAGGACCTCAGGAACGGCGGAGGGGGCGCTCGTGGAGTTGGCGGCCATTCGCTACAGTGTACTGCCTCACTGTTCGCAAACGCGAGTAGAATTCCTCGCTGCGGTTTCCTGGCTGGGTGGGGGACCGGGCAATCCGCCGGCTCGGCTGGGCTACCGGCTGGGGTATGCCAGAAACTCGGCCGAGCCAAAAGAAAGACCCCCGGTTTTGAACCGGGGGTGTCGGACACCCGCCTTGGACTGAGAGGACCACTGGTCCGGTCTCAGAGGAGGCGCGAACCAGCTACCCTCGGCGGGCACCTCCACTGGTCATACATTTGCGTTTGATAAGAGACCACCTCCTTCCCGTGGTGGTGAGAGTGTACTACCT
>JBBDRK010000073.1:0-17613 GCA_040905465.1 Trueperaceae bacterium
AAGGAGCCGCCGCATAATCTATTTGTCGCAGGTTCAAGTCCAGACGGGCCCGCCATGTGATGAGTCGGGACATAGGCGACACCTGAGTCGCGTCATTTGTGACACTCAGGGTGCTTCTGTCCCGCTCTTCTTTCTGTCTTCCGGCCAGCGGCCGGGGCTTCTGTCTTGGTTGCGCCAGTAGTCTTTGCTCGGGTCGATGGTGTGGCGGCTGAGGATCTCGCCGGTTTCCTGGTGGATGACGGTGGCGGTGGTGTGGTCCACGAGGATGGTGACGCGTTCCCGCGTGTGCTTCCTTCCGACGCCGAGGTGGTGGAGCTTGCCGGCGTGGCGGAGGGTGAGGAGTCCGAGCTTGTCGACTCGGTCGTTGCGGATGCGGAAGTGGGTGGCGTCGGCCTGGCTGGCTGGCGCTGCTTTGGGGGTGGCGCGGTAGGCGTCACCCGGGGTGGCATTGCCCGCTAGGGCGCGGTGCGGCCTGTGCTCATTGTAGTGCGCCCTGAAGGTGTCGAGTTGGGCTTGGAGCTCCACTAGGGTCTCCGGGGTACTGAGGGATTTCAGGCGTTTTTTGAGTGTCTGATGGAAGCGTTCGACTTTCCCTTGCGTGCCGGGATGGCCGGGATGTCCGTTCTTCTGTCGTACGCCTAGCTGAGCTAGGAGGTGCTCGAAGGCGTTCTTGCCTCCTACGAACCTGCTGGTGTATACCCCGGCGTTGTCGGTGAGGGTGGAGGCTGGCGTGGCGTGCTCGTCGATGCAGGCGGTGAATGTGTTGATCACGTCGCTTCCGCCGACGCGCCTGTAGGCCTTGCTGCACAGCAGGAAGCGGCTGTGGTCGTCGAGCCAGTTGATGATCTCGACTGTG
Source organism: Trueperaceae bacterium (assembly GCA_040905465.1). Lineage (GTDB taxonomy): Bacteria > Deinococcota > Deinococci > Deinococcales > Trueperaceae > DASVCN01. Next base: position 857 of record JBBDRK010000073.1, read on the forward strand.
CTGCTGTCGGCCAGTTGCCAGTGCGTGAAGTCGGATTGCCAGCACTCGTTGGGTTGCGCCGCCTGGAAGCGGATGAAGCTGCTCTTGGGGCGTTTCTGCGGTTGGGCTTTGACCAGGCCGGCGGTGCAAAGCACCCGCCTGATCGTCGAGGTGCTGGGCGGCTTGACCCCCTCTCGCTCCAGATGCCAGGCGAGGGTCACCGGCCCGGCGTCGAGTCCCTGGTTGGTCAGCTCGCACCGTAGTTCGATGATCCGGAGGCGAAGCGACTCGGTGGTCGCTCGGGCGTTCGACTTCGGTCGCCGCGAGCGCTCCTCGAGACCATCGATGCCCTGTTCACGGAAGAGTTTGAGGAGACGTTGAACGTGCTGCCTGGAGTACCCGTAACGCTTGCCTGCGGCGCTGACGGTCATGGCTCCAGAGAGCACTTGCTGAACAACAACCCGACGCTTGGACATGAATGAGACTGTCGCTCATGTCTCGACTCATGTGCCACCTATCAGCTGTCGCATATGTCTTGAAACCAGACACAGACGGGCCCGCCAAAAAACACGCAAGGGCGCCAGCCCGCGCAAAGGCTCAGCGGCTTTGCTGTGGTACAGCTAAGTTGCGGCGTATGTTTCGACCGCACTTGACTTGGGAGTGATTGAAGATGTCGCGGCAGTCGATTGCCAATGTGCACCTGGTTGATGTCAGTGAGGCGAACATGGCGAGCGGTGGCGGAGTTGCGGGTAGATCCGCTGCAGGAGCGTTTTAGCAGGTCTGCGTTGTTCTCTATTGCCGAGGCGCAGTTCTATCCGGCCGTGCGACTGAAGGCCGTACTCGGTGCGGAAGGTCGGCCAGTGGGCTTGGTGATGTACGGGATAGATGACGAGGATTGGGGATACCGGATTTTCCGCCTGCTGATCGCCTCTGGGGAGCAGCGGAAGGGCTACGGACGAGCTGTTGTCCAAATGGTCATCAACGAGCTGGCCCCGCTGCCGGACTGCCAGGAAGTATGGTTACGGTACTACCGGACAACGAAGCGGCTGAAAAACTCTACTCCGGCCTTGGGTTCGTTGAGCTGAGGAAAGAGCGCGGTCAGGTGTTGGCGAGGCTCATAGTGGCCAGGGATCGCCACTCGGTTCACGGAGACGTTCCATGATGATGGCCAGACCGATATGTACGAGGCGTTGCGGGCCTACTCAGAGGTCGGGTTCAACGGTCCGATGAGGCCTGACCACGCGCCGGTCATGGACGGCGAGGCGAATACCGACCCCATGTATATGCACCTCGGACGATTATTTGCGATCGGCTATATCAAGGGGATGCTCGAGGGGGTCGATCATTTGGAGCGAACCGCGTAGTGGCTGCCGCCCGCGGCAAGATCTTCATTGTTCTCCCGATCAGCCGCCTAGCCATGTCGGTGTGGGAAGCCACCGCTAAGATCGCGGCAAACTATCCGATACCACCGCGTAGTCGCATCGGTAGTGATAGGAGGCACCTTGGCTGTGCACCGCTTTGTTCCGTCCAGCTTCTGTAACACCTTCGGGCCGCACGAAACCGTACTGTCTATCGTCAGTGGTGACGTCGTGCAAACGAGCACCGTCGATGCGGCAGGTCGCGATAGCCGCGACGAACTAGTCGCAGAACGCGGCAATCCCCTGACGGGACCCTTCTTCGTTCGGGACGCCGAACCCGGCGACACGCTCATCGTGCACATCCGGGCCGTCCGTCCAAATCGCATACGTGGCTTCTCGAGTGCTGCCCTTGCGCCGGTAGCCGTTGACTCCGACTACGTATGGGAGCTGGAGCGTACGTCCCGGCGCATCGATTGGCACATCGACATCGACTCCGGGACCGTGCGCCAAGCGAGGCCCGTAAAAGGTAATGAACACCTGGTTTTGCCGCTTGCTCCAATGCTCGGCTGCATTGGGGTCGCGCCCGAGCGAAGGCAAGCGATCACCAGTGCCACGTCCGGAAGGCACGGCGGAAACATGGACTATCGGCGTATTGGAGCCGGCATGACGATGATGTTCCCCGTCCTCACGAACGGCGCCCTGCTATACATCGGCGACGCCCATGCGGCCCAAGGCGCCGGGGAGTTGACCGGCACCGGGATCGAGGTATCGGCCAACGTCGAATTGCAGATAGAGTTGGAGCGGTCCGTTCCGCCCGAAGCACGAGTCCTGTGGCCCCGGGGCGAGACCGCCGATGCCATCTTCACCATCGGCAATGCACGCCCACTTGAGCAAGCGTTGCAGCACGCCACCACGGAGATGACGCGGTGGCTCCGCAGCACTTACGGTCTTTCGATCGAAGCGGCGTCCATCCTCATCGGCCAAGCCTGCGACTATGACCTAGGCAACATGTTCGACCCGGCGTATACGATGGTTAGCGTGATGGAAAAACGGTTTCTGCCCCGTCCCTGACCTGCTGACGCTGCTGCCATCAACCCCAACGGCCGCGAGTTGTTCGGAAGTTGGTTGTAACGCTGTTCAGCCTGTTCGCCTTGGCGTAATTCGATGCCGAACACCGTGGCCCGACGCGAGGCTCACTAGGTAGAGGAGCTTCGCGAACTCCTCTACCGGATCCGCGAACCACGCAAGCTAGACACCGCCGAACGCCGAATAGCCACCGTCGACCGGGATGACGACTCCGGTCACGAACCGAGCGGCCTCACTGCACAGCCACACCAGGCAGCCCACCAGCTCCTCGGGATCGCCGAAGCGCCCCATGGGCGTGTGGTCGACTATCAGTCGGCCCCGCTCGGTGAGGCTGCCGTCTTCGTTGAGAAGCAGGCTGCGGTTCTGCTCGCCCACGAAGAATCCGGGAGCGATGGCGTTTACCCTCACGCCGGCTCCATGCTCGCGCGCGATGTGAACGGCAAGCCAGCGGGTGAGGTTGTCGATACCCGCCTTGGCAGCCGAGTAACCTACCACCCTGGTCAGGGGTTTCTGTGCCGCCATCGAGGAGATGTTGACGATCGACCCGGTGCCCTGCTTTGCCATCGTCCTGCCGAACACGAGCGCCGGCAGCAGCGAGCCCAGTAGGTTCAGGTCGACCACTTCGCGTACCGCCTGGGCGTCCAGGTCGAAGAGGGAGGCGTCGGGGGTCACCGTCGCGTCGGACCTGTTTCCCCCGGCGGCGTTCACCAGCACGTCGACTCGTCCCCAGGACCCCAGCAACTCCTCGTGGATCCGCTCGAGCGCGGACTGGTCCAGCACGTCTGCCGGCAACGCCATCGCCTCGCCCCCCGCGGCGCTGATGCCCTCGCTAACCGCCCTCGCCGTCTCGCCGCGGCGGCCGACCACTGCTACGCGGGCGCCGGCGGCTGCCAGGCCCCGTGACATCACGCTGCCCAGTACTCCGGTTCCACCGGTTACCACGGCGACCTTGCCGTTGAGGCTGAACTGGCTCATGATCCTCCCGCCATCTTATCCACCACGACCTCACCGTCGGCGACGACCGCCAGCAGCTCTACGCGCCGGCCTGCGGTGTCGATGAGCGTCCAGTCCTCCCGTGGCTCCAGCCCCAACAACTCCGCGGGCGTTCGGCTCACCATCCGCAAGGCAGAACCAGCATCGATTCCCAGGCGATTGAGCGCGGTATCGACACCGTCGAGCAGCGAGCTGGCAGAGCCGGCGAGGTACTCGGTTCCGAAGATCCGCAGCCTGCCGTCCTTGCCGAGCTCGACCTTGCCTCCCACCTGACCCTCGTATACGCCCGGCTCACAGCGGGCCAGCGAGACCGCGTCGCTCGTGAGAACCAGCTTTTGGACGCCCTTCACGCGGAAGAGTACCCGCATGACACTCGGGGGTAGATGATGACCGTCGAAGATGGCGCTGGCCGTGAGCTCGTCTCGGGCCAGTTGCTCCCAGATCGGGTTGGGGTGGCGCGGAAGCTGCGCCGGGATGCCGTTGCCCAAGTGGGTGGAGAGCCTGGCTCCGGCAGCGACTGCCCGCTCGATTTCGTCGCCATTGGCGACGGAGTGGCCGATGGCCACGACCACACCGTGGGCGGTGAGCTGACCTATCAGCTCCGCGGCCCTCCTCATCTCCGGTGCCAGAGTGAGCAGTCGGACCTGTCCGTTCGCGGCTTCCTGAAACTCATCGAACAGTGCCCGGTCGGGGTCGCGAATGTGCTCCTCGGGATGAGCGCCACGAGCGCCACGGTCGCGGGAGATGAATGGGCCCTCGAGGTGGATCCCCGGGACCGCCCGGGTCACGACCGGAGACTCCTGCCGCGCCCGTACGATGATTCGCAGGCACTTCTTCATGTGCACGAGGGAGTCGGTTACTACGGTGGGCAGGAATCGGGTCACACCTTCGGCCTGCAGGCGCCGCACTACCTCCTCGAAGCCGTCCGTGGTCAGCTCCCCCGAGTTGAAGTCGAATCCGGCAAAACCGTTCACCTGAACGTCGAACCAGCCGGGGCTCAGGTACACGGTGGATTCCTGTCCGCTCACGGCTCGTCGCAGCAGCCGCCCCTGGCTGATGCTCACCTCGCTCAACTGGCCGCTCTCAACGTCGTGGGCAATCACGTTGACCTCCTTATCGCCTATTGCCTATTGGCGAGCCGCTTCGCCTGCGCCTTTCGATTGCGCCGCCCAGTGTCGCATGCTAGGTTACTATCTAAACGAGAGAAAGTAATTATGAGCCAGAGCCTGAATGCCATCCACGGTCGCGCAGTGGGCCGCAACGGCCTCCTGCGGGACCTCAACCACCGCGCCGTCTACGAACAGCTGGCGAACGAGGGGCCCGCCTCCCGTGCCGACCTGGCTCGCCGGCTCGAGCTGTCGGCTGCATCGGTAGGCAGAGTAGTGGAGGGCCTGATAAGAGCCGGTTTGGTCGAGGAGGGCGAGCGAGTCGCCGGCGGCGTAGGCAGGCCGCAGACCCTTCTCCACGTCAACGCCAGGGCGGGTCTCGTTGCCGGGATGAGTATCCGCTCTAAATCTATGCGGCTGCACCTCAGCGATCTCGCCGGTACGATCGTCGCCAGAGCCCAGGTCGAGCGTACCGACGCCGGGATAGACGCATTGGCCGGCCAGATGCGAGATCTCGTCCTGCAAACGCGTGCAGCCCACGCGCCCGAACTGAAGCTGGCGTCGCTGGTTGTGGGTATCTCCGGCGTGTGGGACGAGTCCGACCGACAGGTCTACGCGGCACCGAACCTCTCCATCCTGGAGGGCGTCGACGCCAGGACACTCTTTCACGCGGCGCTCTCCGAGCACATACGGCCCGAATCGGTTCAGGTCGACAACGACATAAACCTTGCCGCTCTGGGCGAATGGGAGCACGGCGCGGCCACGGGGGTCGACAACTTCTTCTACCTGAGCCTCGGTTCCGGCATCGGCGGCGCCGCCGTTATCTCCGGCTCCCTCTACCGCGGCCTGAGGGGCTTCGCCGGGGAGCTGGGTTATCTGCCCGTCCATGTTGGGGGCAGGTTGCGATCGCTCGAGCAGGTAATCGGCCGCAGGGCGCTTGAAGAGTTCGCAGCCCACGCCGGCCTGCCAGTCCCCGGTGGCGAAGTCTTCGGCTACCTGGCCAATCAAGCTTCGGACCACGACGATATAGCCGACTATGTGACGGAAGCGCTGGGGCAAGCGCTGGTTGCCGTCGTCGTCACCCTCAACCCGCGCCTGATCGTCCTGGGAGGTGGCGTCGGACGTTACGGCTCCGTTTGGATCGAACGGATCAGGGAACGGCTCAACGGGTTCGTGCCCATCGTCCCCAGCATCGTAAGCACCGAGCTCGGCCGCGAAGCCTCGCTGATGGGTGCGGTCGGCCTCGGGCGGAACATAGCGCGCAGCACGTTGCTCGCCCTGGAGCTGGCGGCGTGACCGGTCGTCGCTCACTGGAGCGAGGCGCCGCCTCCAGCCGGGAAATCGAAGGGGGGTGCGCATGAGCCCTTCCGGTCCGGAAGTGCGGAAATACGATCGACTGCGAGTCGAAATCCACGCGAGCAGCGAGTCGTTGGCACAGGCGGCCGCTACTCGGGCCGCGAGCCTTCTGGCCGATGCGATCGAATCGCGCGGAACGGCGAGGGTGGTACTGGCGACGGGCAATTCGCAACTCGAATTCTTCCGGACGCTCAGGCAGCTCGACAGTGGCGACTGGAGCGTGGACTGGAGCAAGGTCGAGGCCTTCCACATGGACGAATACCTGGGAATTGGCGAGGCGCACGTTGCCAGCTTCCGCCGCTTCCTGCGACGAGAGGTTGTCGAGCCGCTTGGACTGGGGGAGTTCCACGGTATCGAAGGCGATCCCGAGAGCGCCGAGGAGACCATCGAGCGCTATTCGGCACTGCTCTCCGCCAAGTCCGTCGACCTCTGCTGCATGGGAATCGGCGAGAACGGGCATCTCGCCTTCAACGACCCGCCCGGCGTCGACTTCGACGATCCCCAACTGCTCAGAGTGGTGGCTCTGGATGAGGTGAGCCGCCAGCAGCAAGTGGGAGAGGGTCACTTTCCCGAAATTTCAGCAGTACCGACCCACGCCATCACCCTCACCATCCCGGCACTGCTGAGTGCCCGGCACATCATCGTGATTGCGCCCGAGGACAGAAAGGCCGAGGCCGTCCACAAAGCTCTGGAAGGGGCGATCGATCCCTCCTGCCCGGCTTCGATCCTCCGCACCGCCGGGCACGCCAACCTCTACCTCGACGTTGCCTCGGCGCGCCTGCTGGAGCGCAGATGATCCACGTCGATTGCAATCACAAGCCGCCCGGAGTGGAAGCGGGGTGGTCGGCATGAACGGTTGATCGCCCCCTTCGCCTCTCGCCCCCCAAAGCCGACTCTAGTTGGAGGTAGACATGAACCGATTCAGAATCGCACTCGTCACGCTGTTCGGACTAGCAGCGCTCGCGCTCACGTTCGCTCAGGCGCAGGCCACGCTCAAACTCGGGCACATCCGGGACACCGCCCACCCTACCCACCTTGGCGCGCTCCACTTCGCCGAACTTGTCGAGGAGTCCACCGAGGGGCGGGTCGAGGTCGAGGTGTTTCCGGACAGCCAGTTGGGCGGCATCCAGGAGATGTTCGTGCAGCTGCAAACCGGTGACCTGGAAATGGTCTACGGCGGGATCAACACGCTGGCGTTCATCGGTGGTGGAGAGGCTTTCGACATCACCGCCATCCCCTTCCTCTACCGTGACTACGAGCACATGCGAGAGGCGCTTCTCGCGGACTTCTTCGCGCCAATAATCGAAGAGGCCGAGGAGAATACCGGCATACACATCATCAACATCGCCGGCGACACCGCGCCGCGCGGACTCTCTGCCGACCGCGCCATTCACGGCCCCGAGGACTTCCAGCGGCTCCGCATCAGGACGGCCGCCAGCGAGGTCGTACTCCGCGCGATGCAGCGCCTGGGCGCACTTCCGCAACAAGTGCCCTTCTCCGACCTCTACGTTGCGCTCAGGACCGGCGTGGTCGACGCTCAGGAAAACGGCGCAATCACCGTGGTCAACGCCAGCCTCTACGAGGTCCAGCCGTACTATATGAAGACCGACTACATCCGCGACATCGAGACCTTCTACGTCAACCCCCGAGTTTGGGAGAGCCTGTCGGAAGCCGACCGCGAGGCCATCCACCAGGCGACCGAGGAGGCAGGTGAACTGGTCACCCAGCTCACCGAGGAGCAGCTCACCGAGGCCTACGAGGTTCTCGAGCAGGAGATCACCGTGATCCGGCCCCCGGAACTCGACCTGGAGGCGATTCGCGAGGAGCTGGAAGGCACCTTCTCCGACTGGGACGGCACCAAATGGCCGGCGGGCACACTGGAGAAGATAAGAGGCCTGTAGTCCACCCCCAAGGCTGGGGAGCATGATCGCGCTCCCCAGCCAGTCATTGCCCCTTCGGAGGACGCTCCCCGTTGATACTGGTCCTGTTTGGCCTCCTGTTCGCGTTGATCGCCGTCGGCTTCAGCATCTGGACGGCGATGGGCGTGAGCGGCGCCATTTATATCGTGATGCAAGGCGAGGTGTCTTTCCGCCTGGTGGCATCTCGGATGGTGAGCGGGATCGACTCGGAAACCCTGGTTGCGATCCCCTTCTTCATCCTGGCCGGCGACATCATGAACGCCGCCGGCATCACCCGCCGACTGGCCGACTTCGCGGACCTGTTCGTCGGTCGCTTCCGGGCGGGACTGGCCTACGTCTCCATCATCGTGAGCGTGATCATGGCCGGAGTGTCCGGCTCGGCGGTGGCAGACGCAACTTCGGTGTCCTCGGTACTGCACCCGATAATGCGCAAGCGCGGATATCACGACCGCTTCGCGGCTGCCATCAACGCCAGCTCGGCGGTAATCGGACCTATCTTCCCTCCAAGTATTCCCATGATCTTCATCGGGGTGATAAGCGGCCTCTCCATCGGACGCCTCTTCCTCGGTGGCATATTGCCCGGACTGCTCATGGCCGGAATCCTGTGGTTCGTCGCGACCCTGGTCAGCAATCGCCGCGGGTACGCCAAAGCGCCTGTCGGCTTCTCCTGGCGGCGTTTCGGTAGGCTCGCCAAGGAGACGCTGCTGGCGTTGCTCGCCCCAAGCTTCGTCATCTCCGGCGTGGTGTTCGGCTTTGTGACGATTACCGAGGTGGCGGCAATCGCCGTGGCCTACGTCATGTTCCTGGGCCTGTTCGTCTACCGGACGCTCACATGGTCGCAGCTGGCCGAGGTGTTCCGCCGCAGCGCCCTGCTTTCGGCGACGCTCATGGCGATCTTCGCGGTTGTGGGGCTGTTCCAGTACATCGTCGCCACCGAGCAGATGGGCGCCCAGCTCGAGTCGATGGTGGAGGCGCTGAACCTCGGCAAGAACGGCTTCCTGGTGTTCACGACCATCTTCTTCCTGCTGTTGGGGGCCATCCTGGACGCCATCCCCGTGATGCTGATCTTCTTCCCCGTACTGCTGCCGATCGCCATGGAACTGGGAATCGATCCCACCCACTTCGGGGTGATCACGGTCCTCAACCTGATGATCGGTTTGCTCACGCCACCGATCGGCGTGCTCCTTTTCATTCAGACAAAGATCGGTGACGTGGGGTTCGGGGAGCTGTTGGGTGAGATCTGGCCTTATATCCTCGCCCTCCTGGGCGTGCTGCTGCTGTGCACGTTCGTCCCCGCAGTGGTGCTGTGGATCCCCAACCTGGTGTTCTGATGGGAGTTGCTGTGACTAGAACGATCGACTACCTCACGGCGCTGCTCGAATGGGTCATGACCCTGTCGTTCGTCGCCCTGTTCCTGGTCAATCTGCTCAACATCGTCCTGCGCAACATCGCGGGAATCGCCTGGCTGTGGATCCCCGGCTTCTCGCGACTGGTCTTCATCTGGCTGGTATTCCTGGGAATCGCCGCAGCCTACCGGCGCGCAGCGCACCTCGACATCGACTTCTTCCTCCTGAGGATGAAGCCTCGAGTTCGGCTGCTGACACTCATGGGGATCAACCTGGTCCTGATTCCGTTCTTCGTCATCCTGCTCGTATATGGGCTGGACGTCGCCCAGGTACGCATGCGCGTACCGTTCGACACCTGGCAGGTACCGACGGGCTACGCCTACCTCGCCGTCCCGGTTTGCGCCGTGCTGCTGCTGCTGTACTGCGGGGAGCGGCTCGTGAAATTAGTGAAGGAGGCAAGAAGCCCATGAACAAGGAGCATCTGCAACAGTACCGGGTTGCGGTCGCGAACGCCTTTGCCGAGATCGAGAGCCAGGAGCCGGCGTTCGAAGCGGCTGCCAAGGTGCTGGCTCGCGCCATTGCCGGTGATCAGGTGGTTCACGTGATCGGCCCGGGCGGCCACTCCAACATGGCGGCCGAGGAGGTGCTGTGGCGGGCCGGCGGACTGGCTCCCATCAACGCCATCCTCGACCCCGGCACCAACCTGATCCACGGCGCGAAGCGCTCCAACTACATCGAGAGGACGCCGGGTTACGCCAGCAGGGTGCTCGATGCCTACCGGGTCGGCCTCACCCCCGGCGAAGTGATCATCATCGTCAACGCCTACGGCATAAACTCGATGGTGATCGACACGGCCCTGGAGGCGAAGAAGCGGGGAATGACGTCGGTGGGCATCACCTCCAGGGGTTTCGCCGACAACCTAGAGCACGACCACCCCTCTCGTCACCCGTCGGCCAAGAACCTCTATCAGGAGGTAGACCACTTCCTCGATTGCCACGTCCCCTACGGAGACGCCGCCGTCGTGATCGCCGGCTCGAAACAGAAAACCGGACCCACCGCGACGATGTGCAACCTCTATACGCTCAACCTGCTGATGGTCGAAACCGTCTACCAACTGGTGGAGCTGGGGGTCGAGCCGCCGATCTGGATGAGCGCCAACCTGCCCGGCGGCGACGAGGCGAACAGGGCCAACGAGGAAAAGTACATCCCCAGGGTCCGGCATCTGGGATAGGTGTCCGTGGGAAGGTTCGCACCCAGCGGCCCCGTACGACGATCGCCCGCGGCAGGTATCTGCCCGCGGGCGAATCGTTCGGTCAGGCGCCGTCGTTACAAGTTCTCTGGGTAAACCTGCACGTTGGAGTCGGCTCGTAGCTGCTGAATTAGCTGGTCCAGGCCCTCCTGGGTCAACTGGGTCGCTACCTGCTCGCGTATCTGCTCCATCTGAGCGTCGTCGGCTTCCGCGGGGAGTTGCTCCTGGTTTTCGTCGTACCAGGCATCGATCTCGGCATCGGTCGGTTCGACTTCGGTGGCCAGATTCTCGACCACCAGCTGGACGGTAAGCACCTCGGCGACGCGTTCGCGCAACTCGGCCTCTTCGCTGAAGCCGGCGTCACTGAGGTACTGGGCGAACTCCTCGTCGCCGGCGTGGACCTCGCGTATCTGCTGGACGTACGACTCGACTTCCTCTTCGGGTGCGGCGACCCCACGCTCCTCGGCTTCCTCGAGCAGGACCAACTGGTTCGCCAACTGGTCAAGGAATGCCGGACGGAACTCCTGCAGCGGCGCGAGGTTCTCCTCGGTCGGTTCCACCCCCTGCTGCATGACGGCGGCTCTGGCGGCGATCTCGAATTCCCGGTCGAACTCGCTCTTGCTCAGTGTTGTCTGATCCGTTTCGATAACCAGCGGTTCCTGCGCGTCGCTCTGGGCGTTCGCGGATGCCAGCACGCCGAGGGAGAGGAGGGCGAATAGGAGTGCGAGAAAACGGCTGGTGCCTGCGGCGGCGTATGAGATGCTGGTAGCTGTTCTGTTGACTGTCATGTATCTCCTGACTGGTAACGAATAGTCACGGTGTGGCGGACCTGCTTACCTTAGTCAACGGGAACATGAGAGCCCGCAACCTCTCATGAGAAGAGTGTCGGCCGAAGGAGGAGGTATTCGTGAAGTATCGCAAGCTCGGAGCTACCGGCCTGGAGGTTTCCGTCGTCGGCATTGGCACCTGGCAGTTCGGGGGCGAGTGGGGCAAGAGCTTCTCGCAACAGGAGGCCGACCGGATCCTCGGTCGGGCGGGCGAACTCGGCATCAACCTGATCGACACCGCCGAGTGTTATGGCGATCATCTTTCCGAACGCCTCGTCGGCAAGGCCATCGCAGGCCGCAGGGAGTAGTGGATTGTGGCTACGAAGTTCGGTCACCGCTTCCATGGCCAGTTCGAGCGCAGCCAGCAGTGGTCGGCGTCCGAGGTGGCCGAGCAGCTGGAGGCGTCTCTTGCTGCCCTCCAGACCGATTACGTCGACCTGTACCAGTTCCATTCGGGCAGCGACGAAGCGTTCGACAACGACGAGTTGTGGCGGATGCTGGCCGAACAGGTCGACAGCGGCAGGATTCGCCGCCTGGGGATCTCCATCGGCAAGAATCGGAACATCCACCAGACCTCTCGCGCCAGCCGGGTTGGGGCCGGCGCAATCCAAGTGGTCTATAACCGGCTCGATCGCGCCCCCGAGGAGGAGGTGTTCGGCGCCTGTCGGGAGCAGGATCTCGGCGTGCTGGCCCGGGTACCGCTGGCCAGCGGTTACCTGAGCGGCAAGTACCGTCCCGGCGACAGCTTCAGCGACGAGTCCGACACCCGCTCGCGTCACGATCCCGACGAGGTGCAACGGAAGTTGCAAGAGGTCGAGCAGATACGTCGCGATGAGATGCCCGAGAACGTGCCGATGGCCGCCTGGGACCTGGCCTGGTGCCTGAGACACCCGGCCGTGACCTGCGTGATCCCCGGTTGCAAGAGCGTGGAGCAGGTGGAGTCGAACGCGTTGGCGGCCGAGCTTGCCCCCGCCGAGCACCCGCAGGCGGTTGCCGGGTGAGCGACGCGCGGCTGGGAGATGCCCGGCTGAACATCGTCGGCTGAGACGTTCCCGGCGCGATAAGTACCCTGTGGAGGCTCACCTGCCCTGCAACTTCGCACGAGAAAGTAGACGAAAGCGTTCCGATGAACTCCAAAACCGGCGACAACACCAGGCTTCATCGCGAACTCGGGACGTTCGGCGCCGCCATGATGGGCCTCGGTTCCATCATCGGCACCGGAGTCTTCGTGTCGATCGGCGTGGCCGCCGGCATTACTGGCCCCTCGGTGGTGTTGGCGGTGGCGATAGGCGCGCTGGTAGCTACCTTCAACGGCCTCTCCAGCGCCCAGTTGGCGGCCAACCATCCCGTGTCGGGCGGCACCTACGAATACGGCTACCGCTACCTGAACTCCTGGCTGGGATTCCTGGCCGGCTGGCTCTTCCTGCTGGCGAAGAGCGCCTCCGCGGCAACGGCCGCCCTCGGCTTCTCCGGTTACGCCCTGAACGCCCTGGGGGTGGAAGGGCGAACCTGGCTGGTGCCGTTGGCGCTCGCCCTGGTCGTGGCGCTCACTGTAATCGTGCTCGCCGGCATGCGCCATTCCAACCGGACGAATATCGTGATCGTGAGCGTTACCCTGGCAAGCCTTGCCTTCTTCGTCGTCGCCGGCCTTCCTACCTTTTTCGGTGAAGCCGGCGGCAACTTCACGCCGTTCTTCGATCCCGAGGCGGGACGAAGCGGAATCTCTGCCCTCCTGTACGCCTCGGCGCTCATGTTCGTGGCCTACACCGGTTACGGCCGCATCGCCACCCTGGGTGAGGAGGTTCGGGAACCCAGGAGGACCATTCCGAAAGCGATCATCGCCGCCCTGCTGGGAGTCATGGTCGTCTATGCGCTGGTTGCGTCGGTAGGGGTGGGAGCGGCAGGCACGGCGGTTCTCTCGAACGTGGAGAACCGTACGGCACCACTGGAGGTCGCGGCGCGCAGCTTCGCCCTGCCCTTCGCTCCGATGGTACTGGCGGCCGGCGCGGTAACCGCGATGGCGGGCGTGCTGCTCAACCTGATCCTGGGCCTGTCGCGCGTGTTGCTGGCCATGGGCAGGCGCCGCGACATGCCGGCGCTGTTCGGCAACCTGGGCGCCGGGGGCCGCACTCCCGTCGCGGCCGTCGTAGCGGTCGGACTGCTGATCGCCGGCCTCGCCGCCGTCGGCAATGTCAAGACCACCTGGAGTTTCAGCGCCTTTACCGTACTGGGGTACTACGCCCTGACCAACCTGGCCGCCCTGAGGTTGAGCGACCAGGAGCGCTACTACCCGCGCTGGGTGGCGGTGGCGGGTCTCGTCAGTTGTCTGACGCTGGCCTTTTTCGTCGAGACCCGGATCTGGCTGGTCGGTCTCGGATTGGTCGCAGCCGGCTTGCTGTGGCACGCGCTGGCGAGACGCCGCTGGGAGACGCGGTAGTCGCTCGGCGACCCAGTGCGCCGGCAAACGTAGTGCGGCGGCAATTTCAGCAGGGCGTCCCGCCGAGTCGGCTGTCCCGCCGGCACGGTTGCGCCTCCTCCACGTCTCCGCTCAGGGACCCGGTTCCAGCAGGTCGGTGTCCGGTTTACCCGGATGGGGATTCCCGAGCACGCGGGCCAGCGCCAGTGCCTGCCCCTTGTGGTGGAACTCGTGGGTGATCGGATGCAGGATCAGCCAACGCTGGGTGAGCGTCGACCGGCTGCCACTGGGAGAGGTCCAGTCGAAAGGGTTGTCCGGAGCGTTGAAGGCGTCGAGCGCCTTGGCCACCGTCGAATCTACCTCGTCGAACGCCGTCCGCAACTCGGCGACCGATTTCGCGTGGATCTCCGGGTCGGGACCGCCGAGTCCGACCGAGCCGACCCACCACAGGTAGGTGTCGGCGACATGCGAGTAGATCGCGCTCAGGCTGCCGAAGGCGAAGTCCGGATGCTTACGGTTCAAGACCTCTTCCGGCAGGGTGTCGAGCCAGTCGAGTACGCCCGCCCGGGTGCGCCGGGCAAGGGAGTAGAAGACTTCGAGATCGCGATTGACGCTCATGGACGAATACCACCTATCACGGAAACACGTACGGATTGAAGGAGCCGTCGCTGCCGGGCAGGAGGCGCTTCCGAATCAGAATTACCTGGCCGGTGTGGCGCGACTCGTCCATCATCAGGTGCGTCCAGTAGTAGTGAATGTTGCTTGCCCTCCCGGCGAAAGTCCTGGGAGTGGCCAGCCAGGCGTCATCCTTTTCGGCGAGCAGCGACAGCGTATCCTCGTGGGTCCGCTTCAGGTAATCGCGGTAGGCCGCCATGTCCTGCCCGGCCAGATGGTTGCCGTCGAATCGGAACGCCCGTTCGAGGTCCTCCTGGCCAGCCGCGAACCGCAGATCGTGGAACATGAGGTTGCGGATCATTACCTCGGCCGCCGCAACGTGAGCCAGAATCGCGCCGATCGAGTTACTGCAACCGGGCGCCAGGGTGTCCAACTGGGGCGCTCCCAGTTCGCGTGCCGCGCTGAGCAGGTAGTAGCGGTGGCTGCCCAGCTGGCTGGCGAGCGTCTCCAGGAGCGGCCTCGTGCCGAAGTGGGGACCGACGGATAACGGGTGTTGGAGGCTCACGGTCGCCTGGACACGAATCGCGCACGAGTTCCTGGCGGCGTCATTGTCATGTTCATGCACCACAATAAACCGGCCGCACGATTGCGGCGCGCGACTATACTCGGACACGGGCAGGCGTCACGATTCCACGACCCGGCGAGGGAGCTGGTGGATCAGAACAGGTACTTCCTGGAGGCGGCTCGAGCCGCCTGGCAGCGGTTGTCGGCCGAGGAGCGGGCAGAAGCGGAGGCCGGCCTGGACGCGGCGGTGGACGGCCTGCTCGGCACGGACGAGCTTGCGCCTGTCGTGCTCCGGCGCCTCCTGGTCCGCGCACCGGACATGCGAGCGCGGCTGGCCAGCTGCCGGCCCGCCGAGCGGAGCCGCCTCGATGAGCTGATCGAACGGCTGATGGGCGCCTTGCGTGGCGACGGCGCCAAGGCGGACGCCGCCGCGGGCGGGCATGCGGCCGCCCTCTACGCCCAGCACCTGCTCGCCCAGGCGCTACCGCTGTCCCTCGATGTCGACTCCGGCCGGCAGTTGCTGCGGCTGCTCGAGCGCGTCGCCCGCCACCAGGAACTGGCCCCAGTCGCTCGCCGGCGGGCCGGCGAGCAGCTGGCCGACGAGCTGGTGCGCGCCGCGGGTGCGGAACTGATCGACAAGGCTCGAGAGATCCTGGGCGAGCAGAGCCGGATCCCGGCGGCCGCCGAGTGGACTCTGCTGCCCGCGCGCCTGCTGCTGAGCGTAGACCGGACCAGCATCAGTTGTGCCCGCTACCTGGCGGGGCTGCAGAAGGTCGAGCGCGACAGCTACGGCTTCGACGAGTTGCGCTCGGGTCCAGCCGGCCGTGCCAAGCGCGTCGACCAGGTGACGGTCAAGTTCGATCGACCCGACGGTCTGTCGGCACCGCCGGGTCTTGGCCGGGAGGCCGCCGGGGAAGCCGCCCTCGCGGTGCCGGGCAGCGAACTCAAGGCCAAGTCTTTCGTCGCGCTCCTTTCGCTGGCTGCCGCGGCGGCCGCCGACGGCCGGAGCGACGGCCGTCAGAGCGTGCGCCTGCGCGACCTGCTGGCGATGCTCGGCTTCTCACTCGGACGCGGCACCAACAGCGGCTACTACTGGCGTTACTACGCCGAGCTCGTGCGCTGTCTGCTGTTCGATCTGCCGAACCGGGTGGTCGCCATGCAGGTTAGCTTCGCCGGCGCCGCCGAGCCGCTGGTGGTGTTCGAGCGCCTGTTGGTCCGCGCGCTGCCGCTGGACGACCAGGGTGTGCCTCTCGCCGCTGGCCCGCTCCGATCCCTGTTGCTCGCGCTGAACGGCGAGCCGGAGGACATGGCGGCCGCCGTTCGAGAGGCCGGCGTCTTCGGGGTAGAGTTCGCTTTCAGCCCCGAGCTTCTCGCCGCGCTGGGCCTGACCAAGCCGATGAACGCACTAGAACACGTCCCGTTCGAGCTGCTGTCGCTCAAAGGACCGGCGTTCTAGCTCGCCTGGCAGGTCTCTTTCCTGCGCCGCTGGGCCAGGCCACCGCTTGGCGCCGCCCACGGAAAGCCGCTGCTGCGCGTGCTCGACGAAGCCGGTTACCTTGCCCGCCATACTCGCGGAAACAAGGTTCGTTATCGGGACGCCGTGGGTGCGTGGTGGCGAGACGTCGGCTCGCTGGTGGCCATTGGCCTGCTCGACGAGCCCGGCGTTCGCCTTTACGCCTTGCGAGGTAACGTCTGGCGCGACCTTTCCACGGCCGTGAGCCGCTCGCTCGATCCCGGCGGTCGCCGCCTCGGCAGGCAGTTGCTGCAGCAGATCAGGGTCATATTCTCAGTCCCCGCCGAGCGGGTGAGCCAGCTCGAGGGCGTCCGCAGGCGCGGAAGCAAGCTGCGAGCAGCGGCTGCGGCAAGACGGCCCGGCTGACAACGCTTTCAACTGATATAGATCGATTTTTGTCAAGTGGGCATGAAAGGGCTGTGACCTTGTG
>JBBDRK010000074.1:0-2522 GCA_040905465.1 Trueperaceae bacterium
GGGGGGGGCCCCCCGGGGGGGGGCCCCGGCTCCAGCACCACCCCGGAAACGTCATGGAGCATCTTCTCGATCTACTCCCCTCGTTGTTGCGGGGCAGCGTCGTCACCCTGCAGTTGGCTCTGGCATCTACCGCCGTCGGCGGTATTCTGTCTTTCGCGGCCGGGATCGGCAAACTATCCGGCAATCCGTTGGTCAGAACGCTGGCCGTCATCTACGTCGAGATTTTCCGAGGAACATCGCTGCTCGTTCAGATGTTCTGGCTATTTTACGCTCTGCCGTTGTTGGGAGTAAGCCTCAGTCCCGTCATGGCAGGCATTCTCGCTCTGGGGCTCAATATCGGCGCCTACGGGGCCGAGGTGGTCCGCGGCGCCGTCAGATCGGTGGCAAAGGGCCAGTACGAGGCGGCCGTCGCCCTCAACTTCACCAAGCGGTATACGCTCTGGCACGTGGTCTTGCCGCAGGCGCTCGTTGAGATGATGCCGCCCTTCGGCAATCTGGTGGTTCAGAACCTCAAGGACACCGCGCTCGTATCGCTCATCACGCTGAGCGATCTCACATTCCGCGCTCAGAACCTGCGCAATTTCACCCTCGAAACCGTGCCCATCTTCAGCCTCACGCTTCTGCTCTACTTCGCCATGGCCCTGATGTTCATCGCCGTCATGCGCTGGCTGGAACGCACCATCGCCTTCAGAGTGGGCGTTGCCCAAGGGAGGGCGCGAGCATCATGATGTTCGGCATCGAATGGGACACCAGCTCGAATATCGCCTTCGCCATCTCCATCCTGCCGATCCTGCTGCGTGGCATGATCATCACGCTGCAGGCGACCGCCTTGGGTTTCGTTATCGCCCTGGTGCTCGGTCTGGTCCTGGCCCTGCTGCGAATGGTGCCGCTGAAGATCGTCTCCTGGCCGACAGCGTTCTTCCTGGAGTTCATCCGCGATACCCCGCTGCTGGTCCAGCTCTACTTTCTGTTCTTCGTGCTGCCCGACTTCGGCATCATCCTGCCGGCGTTCCTGACCGGCGCGGTGGCCCTTGGTCTGCAATACAGCGGCTATACCGCCGAGGTATACCGGGCCGGCATTGAGGCCGTGCCACGCGGCCAGTGGGAGGCCTCGTTGGCGTTGAACATGCCCACCTGGCTGGTGTTCCGCGACGTCGTGATTCCGCAGGCTGTACCCCGAATCGTGCCGGCGCTGGGGAACTACCTGGTGTCGATGCTCAAGGACACCGCCATCCTCTCGGCGGTAACGGTCCTGGAGATGTTGAATCTCGCCAAGATCATCGGCGACCGCACCTTCCGCTACCTGATACCGCTATCGATGGTCGGCGGCCTGTTCCTCATCCTCACCATCCTGTCGTCGCTGCTCGTACGATTCACCGAGCAGAAGCTGCCGAAAGACGGAATCCCACTGCGCTGACGCGTGAGCGTTGTCGATCCCGATTGTTCGCGCTGAGCCCTTGGGCCGCCGCCCTGCACCCCCGCTGGTAAGTGGCGGGGGTGCGTCTTGGGTGCCTGCGAAGGCGGCAGAAATGAAACGCCCGTCGCAGAGGAGACGTTGCAGGTGGCTGGGGAAGAAGCTGCAGTCGGGGCGTTTCGTCAGTGAGAGTAGCCCCGGCTACCTTACAGAACTCTTACAGGAGTCTTATCCGCCGAAACCTTGCCTCTACCTCCGCGTACAGACCGTACGCCACCAGACCGATCGCCATCACACCCAACAGCCACGGACCTTGCGGCTGGGCAGCCACCGCCACCAGCACGTCCGAAAGCCCGCCCGCCTGGTCCGGGTCGGCATCCCAGCCGGCCTGAACGAAAAACACCGCCAGGAGCCCGAAGACGACGCCACGCGCCAGCAGGCCGCACACGGCCAGCCCGGCTGCCCAGCCGCGCAAGGCCGGAGACATCTCGTCGACCTCGAGCTTCCTTCGGTAGAGGCCTCGCAACGCCACCAGGGCCGCGTTTATCGCCAGGGCGGCCAACAAGCCCCCGGCGGCGATGACCAGTAGCCGTCCGAACGGGTGCGAGAGCACCAGGGCCGTCCAGTCCTCCTGGGAACGGCCATCCTCGACCGCCAACCCGACCGCCTGACGCACCGCGCTAATCCCGAGGCCACCGTAGGCCAGTCCGCTCATCAGATATCCGGTACGTTTGATAAGACCGCGCAGGTCGCGACCCTTGTTTTCGACGTCGAGCAGGCTCTGGGTGAGGCGCCAACTGGTGTATGCGAACAGCCCGACGCCGACCAGCAGCAGGATGAACGGGCCGAGCGGCTGCCGGAAGATCGCTCGCAGCGCACCCTCGGTATCCGTGGTGGCACCCCCGCTACCGAGGGCCGCCTGCAACGCCAGCCAGCCCACCACCAGGTAGACCGCTCCCTTGGCGGCGTAGCCGTAGCGAGCCAGCTTAGCCACCCACGGCGCCGCCTCGCGGGCCGCTCGCTCCTGTACCACATCGTCCACTACTGCCCTCCCTCGCCAGTATCCTCAATTTTGCTCGCTTGCGGCTGTCTGCACGTCACCGCAGGC
>JBBDRK010000074.1:2622-27451 GCA_040905465.1 Trueperaceae bacterium
CTCGCCAGTATCCTCAATTTTGCTCGCTTGCGGCTGTCTGCACGTCACCGCAGGCGCCGAGTCGGGATGTGTTGCTTGTCGGGGACCGCCCGCGCGGAGCCGGTATCATCGGACGGTCGCGTCGAGTATCACCGAACCGGAAGGAGCGTCTTGGCCACTCTGTATCTTCTCGGGACCGGAGCCTCGCTGTCGGACCCGCATCGAACGACCACCATGCTGGCCGTCGAGAACGACGACGGATCGTTGCTCGTCGACTGCGGCGGGGACGCACTTCAAAGGCTGCTTGCGAGCGGAGGCGATCCGTCGCGGATTCGGGCCCTGATAATTACCCACGAGCATCCGGACCATGTCAGCGGCTTTCCGTTGCTGATGGAGAAGCTGTGGCTCCATGGGCGCAGGGAGCCGCTCGACGTATACGGCATCGACCCAGCGATACGCCAGGCACAACGGGCCCACGACAGTTTCGACACTTCAGCCTGGCCCGATTATCCCGAGATCCGCTATCATCCGGTCGCCTTGCAGGAAGGCGCGGCGGTACTCGAGCGCGACGGTTGGCAGGTGAGCGCCTCCCCCGGCATCCACGCGGTGCCGGTGGTCGGCCTGCGCTTCCGCGACGTGACGGGCGGCGGGGTAGTGGCTTACTCCTGCGACACCGAGTACTGCGATCGGATCGTCAGGCTCGCCCAGGATGCTCAGGTACTGATTCACGAAGCCACCGGCAACGGCCCCGGCCACTCGAGCGCGGTCGAAGCCGCCCGAGTGGCCGCCGAAGCGCGAGCGGAGCGCCTGCTGCTGGTCCACCTACCCTCGGAGGAGCAGCTCGGGCCGGAGGAGTTGGCCACCGCCCGAAAGACCTTCCCCAATATGGAAAAGGGGCTCGAGGGTGGGCGTTACCGGTTCTAGGATCGCTGCCTGAGTTCGAACCCAAAAAAATACGCGCCTTCGGGCGCGTTCGCTCTTTCGACTGATAAAAGCATTTTACCGCCGTATTCGCTATTCGTCAAGTAGTTGCGCGATTACCGCCGGTCACGGCAGCGAAAGGTGACCTGCGATCAAAGTAACGGGCGTTTCCCGAGGGGAAACGCCCGAAAATCGAAGCCAAACTGACCGAACCAAACTGACCGAACCAAACTGTCGGAGCCAAACTGACCGAGCCAGACTATCGGAGGCGCCTGCGACCGGAACGTCGACGCGCCTCACCGTGGCGCGGTTGCGACACCCGCGCCACGCTGGCGTCAGACAGAAACCACCTGGGGTTGGGCCAGCACCCGGTTGTAATTGCGCGGCTTACGGTCTTCCCAGCCGCGCTTGTGGTAGAGATAGCCCGCTACCAGGGGCAGGTTGATGGAGATCTCGCCGAAGACCATCTGCTCCCAGGCGAGGTCGACCTTGCCCCAGGAGTTGGCCTCCTTCAAGGTAGAACCGGAAAGCGCCCCGTCACGCTCATCGGCTACCGTGAGCTGGATCGCATACCGGTGCATCTCGACATCGTGCCCCAGGAACTCGGCGGACACCACGATGTCCTGCACGAAGTTCTTGGGCACGCCACCGCCGAGCATCATGATCCCGGTCACGCCTTGATGCACCTTGACCATGGTGAGCTCGCGAAAGTCCTTGACTGAGTCGATCGCTACGTGGCGTTCGGGATTGTGCACCTGATGGAAGACGAGCCCGAATCCCGCGGAGCAGTCGCTGAAGGCGGGCACGAAGATGGGAATCCCCTTCTCGAACGCCAGCCGCACGACGCTGTCCTTGCCCAGATCACGCTCGACCAGAAAGCGGCCCATCTCCACCAGGAACTCGCGGGAACTGTACACGCCAGGCTCCATGCCATCGGCGATCTGGCGCACCGTGTCGTCGCAGACGCGCAAATTGTCCTCATCGATATAGGTGTCGTAGATACGGTCGATCATGAGCTCACGCAGCATATTGTCGTCGGCGGCGACGTCGCCCTGATAGTGGCGGAAGCCGAGCGCTTCGAAGAAGTCCTGGTCGACTATGTTGGCGCCGGTAGAAACGATGGCGTCAATCATGTTGTTCCGCATCAGGTCGACGATGACCTGCTTCTGGCCGGCCGAGATCAGCGAGCCTGCCAGAGTGAGAATCACACCTGCGTCCCGGTCTCGCACCATCATGTCGGCGATACGAGCGGCGCGGGCGAGGTTGCGCGCCTGGAAAGCGGTCTTCTCCATGGCCTCGACCAGGGGCACCACGTTTACCTGCTTGATGTCGATATGTTCGACCGGGTTCTGCAACAACTCGGACTTGTCCATAATGGCTCTCCTCGATAACAGGATGCGCCGGACCGCAGAACTCGACTTCGGTCGCGACGACTGTCGTCGACGGTACCCTCGGGCACCGCCGCTCGGAGTCCTACGACCTGGGCAGCCGCCATCGGTACTCCCCTATGGCTAAGGAACAGGATGGGCCACCGGGCAGCGGCTGTCAACAAGGTGGCACACACGATCCGGCCGGCTATCCACGCCGCACTGTCAGGCTGCTCGCCGGAGCGTGAAGAGGGTGACCTCGGGCGGACAGAACAGGCGCAGCGGCGCCACGCTGCAGCCGATCCCGCGACTCACGTAGAGGTTGTTGCCTTCCTGGCCGTAGCCGTCGATCATGCCACTTCGGATCCAGCCGGCAACGAACACTTCAACCTCCTTCACGTAGGTCAGGTAGCGCCACAAAGGTGTCAGCGGCAGCCTGACCTGGCCACCGTGGGTGTGCCCCGCTACCGCGAAGGGAGCCGAGCAGGGTGGCAGGGCGTCGAACGAGGCCGGGTGATGCATCATCACAAGTCGAGGAGCGCCGTCCGGCACCCGTTCGAGTGCCTCGCACGGCCTGTCTTCGCCGGGAGTATGAGCGCCGATGCCGACCAGGTACAGTCGTTCATCGGCAACACCATCCCCTCGCTGCAGGGCTACGGCTTCGTTGTGTAGAACGCGCGCTCCGGCCGCCGTGAGTGCGCGGGCGAGTTCCTGGGCCAGGGACCGGTCGCCCTGCGCATTTCGCGTGGGCATGGCGTAGTCGTGATTCCCCAACACCGCGTATACGGGTACCCCGGCCCGCACCAGCGTTCGCACGAGCGCGACGGCGTCCGAAATGCCACTGCGGTTGTCATGGATGAAGTCGCCCGCCAGCAGCGCAAGATCGGGACGCGCCTCGACAATTCGTTTGACGGCACGTGACGCGGTGAGGCGGTTACCGGAGAGCATTCCGATGTGCAGGTCGCTCAGAAGCGCGACCAGACGGCCCTCCCAGGAAGGAGGCAGCCCGGGGACCCGCGCCTCCCGGCGCTCGACCACCAGTCGATAGGGCTCCGCTACGCCCCACACCAGCAGGCCAGCCAGCAGCGCCCCGACCACCGACAGGAATCTGGTCATCAATGCCCGCGCGCCGGTTCTGATACGCTCGCGGGCGATGTCCCGACCGATCGCAGCCGGTGTACGCGGCTACCTGGTTCACGCATATACTGCATCGACCCTCCTCTTCGTCGCCCTGGCAATGCAGTGGATACTGGCCGAACGGTATCAGCTTGCGCTGCTGGCGATGGCAGCCACGGTCATAATCGACGCCACCGACGGTGCGATGGCACGCAAGTACCGGGTGGCCGAGACGGCGGCCGCGATTCAGGGCGACCTGCTCGACAACATCGTCGACTTCCTCAGCTACGTAGCGCTGCCCATGCTGTTCCTGTTGCACGCCGACATGGTGCTTGCGCCGGAGACGCTGTGGGTAACGCTGCTGATGTTCGCCAGCGCCTTCGGCTTCTCCCGTACCGACGCCAAGATCGCCGGTCGCGGATTTTTCGTCGGTTTCCCGTCCTACTGGAATATCGTGGTGTTTTACCTCTACCTGTTCGAGACGGGACCGCTCCTCAACACGGCGATCCTGTTGGTTCTGGCGTCCTCGGTATTCTCGTCGATCAAGTTTATCTACGTCTCGCGGGTACGACGATGGCGAACCCTGCACTTCACCTTGGCAGCCTTGTGGGGCGTGGCCTGCCTTGCGGCGCTGCTGGTGGAGGCCGGTTCGCTGCGCGCCGTGCTTCTTTACGTATCGCTGGCTTACGCGCTCTTTTACCTGATCCACTCGCTCGTCAGCGACGCGCTCGAGCGAAGGGGCGCGCGGTCCGCCGAACCGGTCGAGCGATAGCAGTCGAAGCCGGGCAGCGGCAACCGGCCAAGGTCAGGTGCACGCGCGCCCGTTGGCAGCAATCAGCTCGTCGCAAGTTAGTCCGGCAAGGTAAAGTACATGGTTGTCCCGGCGCCAGGCTCGGAGTCCACCCAGATACGTCCGCCGTGCCGATGGACGATCCTCTGCACCGTCGCCAGACCGACGCCGGTACCCTCCACCCCGCTATGGAGCCGTTGGAACGGTACGAAGATGCGGTCGGCGTGACACATGTCGAAACCGGATCCGTTGTCGCGAACGAAGTAGACCTGTTCGTCCTCGGTGCCGTCGACCCCGAACTCGATGGCGCAATCCTCCTGCTCGGACGTGAACTTCCAGGCGTTTTCCAGCAGGTTCTGAAGAGCGATCGCGAGCAGCCGGTCGTCGCCGCAGGCGTACATGTTTACCGGCTTCCGGACACATACATTACGTGCCGGCTGTCGTGCCTGCAGTCGTTCGATCACTGCGTCGGCCAGCGGAACCAGGTCCAGCGGCCTCTTTTCGACGCCGCCCCGAGCTATGCCCGAGAAGCCGAGCAGCGCCTCTATCAACGCTCCCATGCGCTTGGCCCCACCGCGAATTCGGTTCAGATAGTCCTGAGCCGTCGCGTCCAGAACGCCGGCGTAATCCTCTTCGAGAGCGCGGCTGAAACCGTCTATTCCCCTGAGTGGCGCCCGAAGGTCGTGCGATACGGAGTAGTTGAAACTCTCCAGTTCACGGTTTAGCGCCTCGAGCTCCTCGGTCCGCTCTCTTACCCGGCGCTCGAGAACGTCGTGGGATTCGGCGAGTTGCGATTCCGCTCGCTTGCGCTCCGTTATGTCGACCAGAATGTTGACGGCCGCCATCAGGTCGCCATCCTCGTCGCGGATCGGCCTGGCGTAGGCGAGCACGGTGAGGCGCTCGCCGCCTTCGCGCTCGATCACTATCTCCTCGCCGTTGAACTCCTTGTTGAAGCGGAGCGCGAGCGCCATCCAGCATTCTTCGTGCGGAACCGGCTCGCCGGCGGGTGTGAACAGCCGGAACGAGCCGCAGAACATGTCTCCATCGTCGTTCAACAGCGGTTCCCGCCCCCACAGTTCGTGAGCGTGGCCGTTGTAGTAGGTTATCAAGCCCGCGGCGTCGCACATATACGCTGCCGCCGGCAACACGTTCAGGAACTGCCTAAACTGCAATTCACTCTTCAGGAGGCCGGACTCTACCGACAACGCAAAGGCCTGCTGAGCCGCAACCTGTTCCCCCATTGACTCCCCCTTCACAACGTCGAAACGATGGTACCTTCCGCCTATGGTTGGAACAGGCCCATGATAGACGATGTTGCCTGCCGGCGAAGTCGACCCGGCAACAAGCGGGTCCAGGCGTTCGGCGATCGCCCATCGGGGTCGGGTTGCCTTCGAGGGCCGAGCCGGCGCCGGTCGGAATGCGCCGAGCGCGGCTGGCCGGCGCTTGGGAGCCGAGCAAGCTGCACTCGGTAACAGAGTGACCAGTCTCGGCAGTCGATCAGCTCGGCCCGCGCCTGGGTAGTGCGAGGCGGGCGCTGGTTCCCAAAGTGCCCGCCTCCCGGCTGCCGGCGGGGGAGAGCCGCAACTGGCCGCCGTGCGCTCGGGCAACCGCACGCACCACACGCAGACCGAGTCCCTCGCGAAGCGGCTCGGGCAGCCCCGGACCGGTGTCCGCCACCTCGAGAAACGGGCCGTCGTCGGCCATTCCGCAGCGCAGCGCCACCGTGCCGTCGCGAGTGCAACGCAGGGCGTTGGCAATCAGGTTGTCGAGCGCCTGCTCGAGCAGCCGGCCGTCGGCAACGGCAGCGGCAGGGTCGTTTTCCAACGTGAGCTCGAGCCCTCTCTCCAGCGCCAGCGGCTGGAATCGGTCGTAGGCGGCGGCTGCCAGGTCCTCGAGCCCCAGCGTTTCGAAGCGCATGCCGCCCCCTTCCGCTCGCGACAGTGCCAGCAGGTTCTGCGCCAGCCGTTCCAACCGCAACGCCTCGCCATGGAGCCGGTCGATGAAATCACTGTCGGCGGGTATACGGCCGAAGCGAGCAGCCTCGAGGCCGGCCCGCAACGCCGACAGGGGCGTGCGCAGTTCGTGAGCAGCGTAGGCCAGGAAGTTCTGCTCGCGCTTCCGCTGGCCGCGCAGGCGACTCAGCAGGTCGGCAAAACTGCGGGCCAGCATGGCCGGCTCGTCGCGACCCGGTACCGTCGGGATCTCACGTCCCTCTTCGAAGGCCGCCGCCGCATCGGCCAGCTCGCGCAGCGGCCTCAAAGCCAAGCCGACCACGAACCAGGCGATCACGCTGGCGGCCAGGGATAGTCCCAGTGCCGACGGAATAGCGATCGCCCGGTAAAGGGTCAACATCTCGCGAACCCCCGCCAACGGTCGCCCCACCTCGATGATCACCTGCTCGTCCTCGTCCCTGGCGGTATATACACGCCATCCGCCTACGCTGCGCTCACCCCTGCCTTCGAGCACGCCGGCCGGGTCGAGCGGTCTTGGCGCGTTGAGCACGCCGCCCTCCCAGGCGAGCTGGCCATCGAGGTAGGCCTGAGCAGAGCTCGCCCCGTTCTCATCGGTAAGGTACGACTCGACGATAGGCGGCACCCGAATGCTGCCCTCCGGTCGCAGCACGACCGCGTCGAGAATGACCTCCGCCAGCAACCGGCTCTCGCGGTCCATCTCCGACAGCCGAAGACCCAGGAGCGACCAGTAGGTGATCGTCATGCCCAGCGCCAGCCCCACGAAAGTAAGCGCCGCGGCAATGAGCGAGAGCCGGGCGCGCAGGCTCACTGCCCCGCATCCGCGCCGCGCAGCCGGTTGCGGCCGCGCTCATCCCGAGAAGCGATAACCGACACCACGCACCGTTTCGATCAGCGCGTCGGACAACTTGCGCCGCAGGTTCTTGACGTACACGTCTACCAGGTTGGAGGGGGTGTCGTAGCCGAGACCCCAGATGCGCTCGAGCACCTCTTCCCTGGTGAACACCCGGCCGGGATTGAGCATGAGGAGCTCGGCCACTTCGTACTCCTTGCCGGTAAGCCGGACGGCCTTTCCTTCCAGGCGCACCTGGCGTTCTTCCACCAGCAAGGTAACGGGCCCCCACGTCACCTGCCGAGCGCGAACCTCCCCCCGGCGATGCAGCGCCTTCAGGCGCGCCACCAACTCGGACAGCGCGAACGGCTTGGCGAGATAGTCGTCCCCGAACTCGAGCCCGCGAACCCGGTCGGGTAGAGCTTCGCGCGCTGTGAGAAACAGGATGGGTTGGCGGAAGCCGGACTCGCGGAACTCCCGAGCCCAGTCGAACCCCGCCTCCTCGCCCTCGGGCAGCATCACGTCGAGAAGTACCAGGTCGAAAGGACGCGACCAGGCCGCCTCCCACGCGGCGTGGG
This sequence comes from Trueperaceae bacterium, assembly GCA_040905465.1. GTDB lineage: Bacteria > Deinococcota > Deinococci > Deinococcales > Trueperaceae > DASVCN01. The sequence goes on from JBBDRK010000074.1 coordinate 10,176, forward strand.
CATCGGGGGCGACGTACGGTTCGAAATCCTTCGCCCGGAGACTCTCCTCCAGAGTTGTCGCGAGGCTTCGTTCGTCCTCCACGATCAACAGTCGCACGTCGCTCCTCCTGCCCGACCCCGCTCCGACCCGGCGAAGCGATTTTCACGGTAAGGCGGGCAGATGAACGGGGCGTGAAGCGATGCCTGGCGCGCTGGCACTACCGTTGGCCGCCGTCCAGCCGAGCGAGGTTGCAAACGTCTCGGCAGGAATCGCCGGTCACTGCGATCGGCCGCCGTGGCTGCTGTCGGCAGCCGCCCGGCGCCCGGCCGCCGGACTCGCAATGTTTCATGCTCGATTCACGAGTTGCTCCTAGCCTTCGGCATGAGTACAGCCGGTACCTCGACTCCGGTAATTGCTCACGTCGGGGCCACCGCTCAGCGAGGACCCGGCCACAGCCCAGACATCTGGGCCCGAAAGGATCGGAAGCATGACAAACATAGCAGCTTCGCCGACCCGCTCCACCACCATGGAAGTCTGGACCGAACGCGCCCGCACCTACGCCACCTGGCTGGCGATCGCCGGCGCCGCTTTCCTTATCGGGCTGTTCGTCGTCGCCCCGATTCGCAGCAGCGCTCAGCCGAGCAACCTGCCGGCCAGCTTCCTCGCGCTCCCCACCGGCGTCATCACGCTCGTCGGTGAAGACAGCAGCGCACTCCTGCCGGTCCGCATTGCCGACACCAGCCAGGCGCGCATGATCGGATTCCGTGACGTAGGCGAAGACGCCCTCGCCAACCACTACCTGCTCTACGCCCAGAGCCGCCAGACGAGCGGCCGCATCAGCTACTCGCTCGAGAAGGTACGGGTTCCCCTGGAGTTCGCCGCCATCGACGGGGAAGGCAACGTAGTCGCCGTCGCTGCCTCGACGCTGGGCATGGAGCGGATCACGATTACCGAACCGCACCGCTGGCTGCTGGCCGCCAAGGCGGGGACATTCACCCACTACGGTATCGAGCCCGGGATGAAGCTCGACCCGGAAGCGGTGCGCAAGATCAACCTCTGACCCTCCGGCTGATCGCGATCCAGCGAGAAACGGCCCTGCCGCTCAGCGGTAGGGCCGTTCTTCGTCGGCGGCGCCTTCACCGGCGGCGCGGTCCCCGGCGGCACGACCGGCCTCGCGACTGGCGTCGCCTGCGTCCCCGCTCACATCGCCCGCCGGCCTGGCCGGCTCCTGCCGGTCTTCGCCGCCCGTCGACGCCTTGCCTCCGGTCACCTCCCGAATCAGGACCTGCGCGGCCACGAACAAGCGCTCGCCATAGACCTCGACGGTGTCCAGCGTGCCTTGCCAATCCACCCGCCCGTCCCTGTACCGGGCCACCAGATAGGCGCCCGCGGCGATCAGCGCCAACGGGAGCAGCCAACCACCGCCGACCGAGAGACTGAGCACGGCTACGATCAGCAGCGCCACCGCTGGATACAACGCCCAGCGGTGCTTCTCGCGCGGCCGGCGGTAGAGGTACCAGAAGGTTGCCGCCGGGCCCAGGAAGAGCAGCGGACCCGTTGCCAACGGGAGAGCGAGCCCGTCGAGGCCGGCAACCGCGGCCAGGGTGAGCAGAATCCCGGCCGGTATCACCGCCCACGAGTGGCGCGGGTCCTCCCGGTAGGCTGCGACGAAGCCCACACCGGTAACAGCCAGGAAGGCAGCGCCCGACAGCGGACCGGGAAGCGCCGCTACGCCCAGGCCGAGCAGCGCGAAACCCGTGCACAACGACCACACCTGGCGATCCTCCCGGTAGTGGCGCCGGATAAGGTACAGCCCGGCCAGGCCGAACAGCAGCGCGCCAAGCAGGCCGCCGAGGCTTCGAAACAAGCCGGCCTGCGATAGTAGCGCCAAGGCACCCAGGGCCAACAAGAGGATCCCGATTGCCGGATAGCCTGAATCTCGCTTCGATTCCAGTTTCATGTCGTTCCTCCTGACGCAGGCTACCGGCGCCGGCGGCCATCCGCATCATCCAAAAGTCGTGGGGCGGGAACAGGAATGCTCCACCTTTGGATGGAGGATGCCGCCTGGCCGGGCACGGTAGTGTGAAAGCGTGGAAAGCGACCCCGAGAACGCCCTCATTGCCGGCGGTGACGAGATCCGTCTCCTGCTGGTGGACGACCATGCTGTAGTTCGTCGGGGACTGCAGATGGTGCTGTCGCTGGAGCCGGACCTGAACGTGGTCGGCGAAGCGGGCGACGGCCGCGAGGCGCTTGCCCGCGTAGCCGACCTGCGCCCGCACGTGGTGCTGATGGATCTGCTGATGCCGGTTATGAACGGCGTGGACGCCACCAGGGCGATCAAGCGCGATCACCCGGAGATCGAAGTCGTTGCCCTTACCAGCGTGCTCGAGGACCGGCTGGTGATCGACGCCGTCGAGGCCGGGGCCAGCGGCTATCTACTCAAGGAGACCGGCCCCGAAGTTCTATGCGCCGCGATTAGAGCAGCCCATCGCGGCCAAGTGCACCTCGATCCCAAGGCGCGCCGACGGCTGGTACGCGAACTCCGGACGCCGGAAATGCGCGAGTCGCTCACCGCACGGGAGACCGAAACCCTTCGCTTGGTGGCGAAAGGGCTTTCCAATCGCGACATTGCCGAGCGCCTGGAGGTCTCCGAGGTGACGGTGAAGACCCACGTTTCGAACATCCTGTCCAAACTCGCCGTGCAGAGCCGAACCCAGGCCGCCCTATTCGCTCTAAAGGAGGGGCTGGTCGGACTCGAATGAATCGCGCGCGTTCCAGGCGAACCGAATGCGCGTGCGCTGTCGAACGGCCCGGCGTCGTTACTCATGCATGAGGTTCCGTTCTTTCATCGGCTCTCCACCAGGCTCACCTTGCTGATCCTGGTCATAGTTGCGGTGTTGGCCGGCAGCGCCGCCATCCTGCTGGTACGCGGACTCAACCTGGCCGGCGCCGGACTGCTGCCGACCACCGGCGAAGCGGTGGCGCCGGCCGAGTTGAACGCCATCATTCGCGGAACGGTGATAAACCTGATAGCCGTCTTCCTGTTCACGCTCATCGCCGCGACGCTGTTTTCGCGCAGTCTGCTGGTCGAACCGATCACGTCGCTGGCCAAAGGAACGAGCGAACTCACTGAGGGCAACCTCGGTCTCACCTTGCCGGTGACGTCGCGCAGCGAGCTGGGAGCGCTGGCACAGGCCTTCAACACCATGTCGTTGCGCCTGTCTGAACGCACCCGTGAGCTGACCGACTCGAACGAGGCGCTGCGGCTGGCGGAGGAGCGCAACCTGGAGACGCTGGCATTGCTTGAGAAGAGGGTGCAGGAACGCACCGCCGAACTCAGCGCCCTGCTCGAACTCTCCAACTCGACCGCGCTGACGCTGGAGCTCCAACCCCTGCTCGACCGCATCCTGGACCGGCTGCACGAAGCGGTCGGCGACCAGGGGTCGGCCGTGATCCAGTCGGATGGATCGGCGGCTCCGCGAATTTTGCGCAGACGCGGAGATCTGCCACTCGAGCCCGGCATGCTGGAGTCCATCGCCGCCATGGACGCACCGGCGCCGGTTCCCGGGGCAGCGCTGTTGGCCCTGCCGCTGGTGGTCCGCGAGTCCACGATCGGTGTGCTGCTGCTTGCCCACTCGCCGAACGAGCCGTTCCCGAAAGAGCGAGTGCGGCTGGCCTCGGCCTTCGCCAACCAGGTGGCCGTCGCCCTGGAGAACACCAGGCTGACGGTTCAGGTCCACGAGCGGGCCGCCCTGGAGGAACGTCAGCACCTGGCGCGCGAGCTGCACGACTCCGTTTCTCAAGCCCTGTACGCGATTTTGTTGGGCACCCATGCTGCTCGCCGGCAAATCGAGAGCGATCCGGAGGCCGCCACCTCGGCTCTCGCCTACGTCGAAGGTCTGGCCGAAGCCGGCATCGCCGAGATGCGCGCGCTCATCTTCGAGCTGCGGCCCGAGTCGCTCGAGCAAGACGGACTCAGCGGGGCCCTGCGCAAGCAGCTGGACGCCCTCGAGTCGCGTCACGGCCTGGAAACCGTGGGTCGGATTGAAGGCGAGCCGGATCTCTCGCTCACCAGCAAACAGGTGCTGTTCCGGGTGGCCCAGGAGGCATTGCACAACGTGGTCAAGCACGCGAAAGCGGCAAGGGTCGAGTTGCGGCTCGTCCGCGAAAGCGGCCGGCTCGTGCTGGAGGTGCAAGACGACGGAGTGGGCTTCGACCCTCACCAGGAGTTCCCCGGCCACCTGGGCTTGCGCTCGATGCAGGAACGCGTCGGTGCCTTGGGCGGCCGGCTCGATTTGACGAGCGCCACCGGGTCCGGCACCCGAATACGGGTAACCCTGCCCGCCGAGGAAGAGAACCAGGGCAGGGAGCGCACGTGACACCGGAGCGCGCGAGACTCATCGGTTTCGCACTTTTGGGCCTCGGGGCGCTGGCGCTGGTCGCCAACACCGGCATATTCGGCCTGCTGCCGGCGTTCGTCTGGGTCATGACGCTGTTTGCCGCAGGTGCCGCGGTGTGGATGCTGGGCGCGGGGTGTTTCGCCTTCCCCCAACGCCTGCTTCTCTTCATCGGGATCGGGCTCCTGGCAACCACCACCTCCGGCCGGATGGCCGGCACGGCCGCTACCGGCTTCATCGCCATGGCCTTCGCACTGGTCTATCTCCGGGACGCCCGACAGTGGTGGGCGATCATCCCGGCGGGCGTGATGGCCGGCGCCAGCCTCGTGACGACAGTCGAGACTCTCTTCCCCCGCTGGGACGCCGGGCCGCTATTCCTGCTGGTACTGGCCGGCACGTTCACACTGCTCTATCTGCTGCCACGGGAGCGTGGCGGGCAGGGCTGGGCGCTGGCGCCGGCGGTTGTGCTGATCATGGTCACGGTGGTGGCAAACGACCCCAGCGGCCGCACTCCCGGCTGGCTCGTGCCGCTGGTACTGATCGGCAGCGGAGTGGCAATGCTGTGGTGGTGGCGAAGGCGGTGAGGCCGGATCGACCCGTGAAGCAGGCGACGCCTCCGGTGGCCGCATTCGATGGCCGCAAATTCGCCTTGGAAGTTACATCGCCGACGGACCGCGACTGCCTGTTCCGTTCTCAGCCGACCTCCTCGAGGTAGGTGTAGCCCACCAGTTCGGCGTCGTACAGCGCGACCAGCTTGTCGGCCTCCTCTTCGGTCAAGCGGTGGCCGTTGGCGGCTTCGGTGATGGTCTCCTTCAACCAGCGGTGCAGGTCGGGCGCCTCGTAGCCCATGTTCTCGATCACCCTGCGGGCCTTCTGGCCGTTGATGAAGCGCTCGAGCCGCCAGCCCCCTTCCTCCAGCCGCACGTGCGCCTCGTTGACGCGGCCGAACAGGTTGTGAGCGTTGCCCAGCACATCCTGATACGCCCCGGTCAGGAACACCCCCAGGTAGTAGGGCTCCCCCTGGCGAAGCTCGTGCACCGGCAGGACGCTCTTGACGTCGCGCAGGTCGATGAACCTGTCGACCTTGCCGTCCGAATCGCAGGTGATGTCTACCAGGGTGGCATTGCGCGTCGGCCGCTCGTCGAGCCGATGTAGCGGCAGGATCGGGAAGAGCGCCTGGATCGCCCAGTTGTCGGGCAGGCTCTGGAAGAGGCTGAAGTTGCAGACGTACTTGTCGGCCAGCACTCGCGGCAGCGTCTCGAACTCCTCCGGGACGTAGTCGAGCGACTCGATCACGCGCGACACCCGCTTGAGGATCCGGTAGTAGAGGTTCTCGATGTGTGCCCGCTCAAGCAGTGTCAGATAGCCCAGGTCGAACAGGTTGTGCATGGTCTCCTTGTTGGAGACGGCTTCGTTGTAGACCTCGCGATAGGTCTTCAGGGTGACGTCCGCCAGCAGCTCGCGCATGTCGCGAACCAGGCTGTGAACCTCGCCCTCGAACGGCGGCAACTCCACGGAGTTGCGGGTGGGGCCGATTGCGTCGATTACCGGGATGACAAGCACCGCGTGGTGGGCCGTCAGGGCCCTGCCCGACTCGGTGACGATGGTGGGATGCGGGGCGCCCGAGTCGTCGCACGCCTCCATCACCGCGTACACCACCGTGTCGGCATACTCCTGCAGCCCGTAGTTCCCGCTTACGTAGAAGCTGGTCTTGGAGCCGTCGTAATCGACCGCCAGCCCGCCGCCGACGTTCAGGTACTCCACGCCGGTGCCGAGTTTCTGCAGGTCGACGTAGGTCTGCGCCGCCTCACGCACGGCCACCCGGATCTTGCGGATGTCGGTTAGCTGCGAGCCCACGTGGCAGTGCAGCATCACCAGTGCCTCGCCCAGGCCCTCCGCCTTGAGCCGGTTGGCGACATCGATCAGCTCCGCGGCAGTGAGTCCGAACTTTGCCTCGTCACCGCCGGAAGCCTCCCACTGGCCGGCGCCCTTTGCGTGCAGCTTGAAACGAGCGCCGATGGCCGGGCGCACCCCCATCTCGCGGCTCACCCGCAGCACCCGCTCGAGCTCGGCGTGCTTTTCGAGCGTGATTATCACGTTCTTGCCGAGCTTGCGACCCCAGAGCGCCAGGCGCACGAAATCGTCGTCCTTGAAGCCGTTGCACTGGATCAGTGCCTCTTCATGGATGTCCTGAACGAGAATCAGCGCCAACTCTGCCTTCGAGCCGGCCTCCAGGCCGGTCCGGTAGCGCGCGCCGTACTCGGCCACCGTCTCCACCACCATGCGGCGCTGGTTCACCTTGATCGGGAACACACCCTGATACTGCCCGCCGTAGCCGGACTCGGTTATGGCCTGGGAGAACACCTTGTTTATCCGCTCGATTCGGTCTTCGATGATCTGCGGGAAGCGCAGCACCACCGGAACGGTGTGGCCCGTGCTGCGCAGTTCGGCGATCAACTCCGGCAACGCCAACCGCTGGCCGCCGATCGCTATCTCCAGATTGCCGCCAGAGCCCACCTGGAAGTAACCGTTGCTCCAGTTGGAGATGTGGTACATGTCCTCCAACTCGGACTGCCGGAACGGGGCCTCGATCGTTTTGGTGGCCAACTGGTCTCCTCCATAAATATCTGTCATGGACGACAGAAAAAACGGTGGTAATGTAGCATATTTCCCCTGGTCCTATCTAAAGGCCCCGACACGTTCGGCCGGAGCCGAGCCGATGACGAGGAGTTGCTGCGCAATGAATCGAACGACATCCGAGACGCCGGCCGATATCGGCTTCCGAATGCCGCCGGAGTGGGAGCGGCACGCAGCCACCTGGGTCTCCTGGCCTTTCGATGACGAGTTGTGGGAGGGTTACCTCGAACAGGCGCGCAACGATGTTGCTGCCCTGGTGGCCACCGTCGCCCGGTTCGAGCCCGTTCGGCTGAACGTTCGCGATGGCGAGAGCGAGAAGGATGCCCGCCGCCGGCTGGGTGAAGCCGGAGCCGATCTCGCGCGGGTCGGCTTCCACAGGTTGCCGCTCAACGACGCCTGGTTCCGTGACAACGGTCCGCTGTTCGTTCGCGATGGCGAGGGCAAGGTGGCGCTGACCGACTGGGAGTTCAACGCCTGGGGGGAGAAGTACGCGCCCTGGGATGCCGACGACGCGGCGCCGCTGAGGGTGGCCGAGACGCTGGGCATGCGCCGGTTCGCCGTGCCGGTGGTGCTCGAGGGAGGAGCGCTCGAGCTCAACGGCCAGGGTGTCTGCCTGACTACCCGCTCCTGCCTGCTGTCCCAGCACCGCAACCCTGAGATGACCCAGGACGAGTACGAACGGGTGCTCCACGCCCAGTTGGGAGTGAAGCACGTCTGCTGGCTCGAGGGCGGCATGAAAGACGACCATACCGACGGGCACATCGACACCATCGTCCGCTTTGCCGACGATCACACGATCCTCTGCGTGGTCGAGGAGGAGGAAGGCGACCCGAACCGGGTCACGCTGCATCACAACCTGCAACTCCTGCAGAACATGCGCGACCACGATGGGAATCCGTTCGAGATCGTCACGCTGCCCACGCCCGGCAAGAAACCGAGCATCAACGGCAAGCGGTTGCCGCTTACGTACGCCAACTTCTATGTCGGCAACGGTTTCGTGGCGGTGCCGACCTACGACGACGTGAACGACGAACGGGCACTGGAGATCATCCGCGGCTGCTTTCCACGCCATGAGGTGGTGGGATTGAACGCCGAGGGTCTGATTACCGGGGGCGGCGCCTTCCACTGCATCACCCAGCAGCAACCCGAAGGGGAGGTAGCGGGTGGCGCCTGACACGTCGAGCGGCGCTACGCGGCTCGCCGGCCGATCCCCGCCTGCTTCCGAGGTGAAACATGCCGGCTGAGCACCCCACTGTCAGGCTGGCCGTCACCCAGATGTCCTGCAGCGACAGTCTGGACGAGAACCTGGACAAGGCCGAGGCGCTGGTGCGCCAGGCCGCCGGCGCGGGCGCGCAGATCGTGTTGCTGCAGGAATTGTTCGAGAACCTCTACTTTCCGCAACTCGAGCGCGAGGAGATGTTCGAGCTGGCCCACCCGGTCGATCGCCACCCGTTCCTCGAGCGCTTCTCCGCCCTGGCGGCGGAGTTGGGCGTGGTGTTGCCGATATCCTTCTTCGAGCGTGCCAATCAGGCGTACTACAACAGCCTGATGATGGTGGACGCCGATGGCAGCCGGTTGGGCGTGTACCGCAAGAGCCACATACCCGATGGGCCGGGGTACGAGGAGAAGTACTACTTCAATCCCGGCGACAGCGGCTTCAAGGCCTGGCGCACATCGGCAGGAACGATCGGAGTGGCTATCTGCTGGGACCAGTGGTTCCCGGAGGCGGCCAGGATCATGGCGCTGCAGGGAGCCGACCTGCTGCTCTACCCCACCGCTATCGGCTCGGAACCGGTCGATGCAGGCGGTCTCGATACCCGCGACATGTGGCAGCGGGCAATGACCGGGCATGCGGTCAGCAACTGCTGCTACCTGGGCACGTCGAACAGGGTCGGGCGAGAAGGCGATGCGACGTTCTACGGCTCCTCGTTCATCTGCGATCCGAAAGGCGAGAAGCTGGTCGAGGCCGGCAAGGACGAAGAAACCGTCCTATACGCCGACCTCGACTTGGCCTGGGCCCGCCTCTTCCGTGCCGGTTTCGGCTTCTTTCGTGACCGGCGGCCCGACCTCTACCAGAAACTCCTCACCCTCGATGGGCGTGAGGAGTAACCGATCCCCTAGTTCGTCGTGTCGCCTGCCGGATTTAGCGTCGGGTCGATCTGCACGTCGTTGGCGCCCTCTCCGATCTCACCCGCCGCAAATATCACGCTCGGATCTGCCGGGTTGTGGACGTTTACGTAACCGTCGTAGTTGACCAGGTGCTCATAATCAACAGCCGTGCCCGCGTCGGTCTCGGTCACGACGATCGAGCTGGTCCCGGTATCGGGATCGACGAACCCGAGCGTTACGTAGATCGCACCACCGCTGCCCACGTCGCCGACATGGATATGGGCCGGGTAGTCCTGCGTACCGCTGGTACCGTCGACATCTATCGACACCCGGGTTTCGGTGGCCGACATCTTCTCGAAGGTGACGATGCCGTCGATCCCCGAATTGTTCTGTTCGTCGAGCGCGTAGCTGATCGTCTCCGGCTGGACCGCTCCCGGAGTACAGGCAACGAGAACGATCACCAACGCCGCAATAGGCAGGAGTAGCAGACTCCTCATCATAGAATTCCCCTTTCCCCTCTTGATCGCCGCAACACCTCATCGTGCGTCGCATCCGCGATGCTCAAGAGGTACGGACCTACAATCTCGCCATATTCTGCCGTCCGGTTTCGACGATCGTACCGAGGGCTAACGAAAGCCGCGGGCCCCGGCGCTAGCCTCGGAATCGTGGGACCTGGGAGGCAGTACCGGAAAGCCAGACGATGAAGCAACTGGCTCGCAAGGGCTTCGTGGCCGCCTGTCCCGTGATTACTCCGGTTTTTACAGCGGTTGCACTGGCCCTGTTCGCGGCCGCCTCTGCCGGTATGCTGTTCGCTGCCCAGGAGCCGGCGTCGACTGACGGCGAAGGGGAGCGAACACTGGTCATAGAAAGCGGCGCCTCCACTGACGGCACGGAACCGGGTGGCCCCGAACCGGGTGGCCCCGAACCGGGTGGCCCCGAACCGGGTGGCGCCGAGCCCGCTGGCGCCGGGCGGGCCGATGACGAGCGGGAGGAGGCCACCGACGGGGACGCGTCTGCGGCGCTGGCCCGCGAGCCGGGAGTCCGGTCGGGGGCGCGCGTGTTCTCCCAGGCATGCGCCGTCTGCCACGGCAGGGAGGGACGGGGAGGCATCGCCCCGGCATTGGCCGGCAACCGCAACCTCGAGCGTTCCGATTACGTCCTGGCGCTGATACTTAGGGGCGGGGACGGCATGCCGGCGTTCCACGGTCGGCTCTCGGAAGGGGAGATCGCTTCCGTGAGCAGCCACATTCGCACGGCCTGGGGCAACGACTTCGGATCGATATCGAGGGGACAGCTCGCCTCGCAGTGGTGGCGCGGCGCCGGTGATAGCGCCGAACTCTACCAGCGCGTCTGCGCGCGCTGTCATGGGGCGGAAGGAGGCGGACTAATCGGCCCACCCTTGTCACTGAACGAGAACCTGAGCGACCCGCAGTACGTGACCGGGAAGATCCTCCACGGCCAGGGCGGCATGCCCGAGTTCGAGCCGCTGCTCGATGCCGGGCAGATCGCCGACCTTGCCTCTCATGTGCGCACCGCATTCGGCAATGACTTCGGACCGGTGGAGCCGGAGATGGTAGGAGGCCTCCTGAGCCTCACCACCGGGAAGAGTCGGACAGCCGCACCTGTTTCCGACGACGTTCGACCAACCACGACGAACCTCCAGGAGTACCTGCGCTCCTGCGCACTTTGTCACGGACCGGAGGGACAGGGAGGCGTGGGGCCGGCACTGGCAGGCAACGCCAACCTTGGGGACTCCCAGTTCCTGCTGGATCGGGTCCTGCGCGGCGCCGGCCGAATGCCGCCATTCGCCCGCCGGCTGAGCGATTCTCAGATCGCAGCGATCGCCACTCATGAGCGCGTCGGCTGGGGCAACGGCTTCGAGCAGGTGACGGCCCGGGATGTGGCGAATCGAAGGCAGGAACGCACGCCACCGGAGGACGCGGCGGCAGATCTCAACGCAGGCCGCCGGCTATACGACCACCACTGCGCGGCCTGCCACGGAAGCCAGGGGCGTGGCGGAGTAGCTCCGGCCTTGCGGGGGAATGGTCAACTTCGCTACGACGGCCTCGTCGCCTCGCGAATCGTGATGGGCGGTGACGGCATGCCGCCCTTCAACCAAGTGATGTCGACCGCCGAGATCGCCGCCGTCGCCAGCTATATCCGGACTGCATGGGACAACGAGTTCGGTCTCGTCGGCATTTCGCAAGCGCAGAACTATCACGCCGGGCCATCCAACCTCGGCCCCTGAACCCCGAGCAGCGACTGCCTTCAGCACTCCCTCGCCGGATCAGGCTGCGCGCCCGCATCCGTTGCCTCGTTCGACGGCTCCACAACCCGCACGAACTCACGGCGGCTGGCCGCCCTCGGGTCGGGCCTGATCACATAGAGCGGCTGCCGCAACTGGCGGTCGCCGGACCGGAAACCAGTGCGCCCACCTTTGTGGGCCTCCACGGTGACGGAGGAGCGGTCTAGTTCTGCCACTATCGCCTCTCCCGCCAGGCTCCCCGCCGTCGCGGCGGCCCCTGCCACCAGTTCAACCGCGATGTATGCGGCCCAGGCGGGCGGGTCCATCGGGACGCCCCAGCGCGCCAGGAAGCTCTCCCCCAGCGCGACCGCGCCCGGAGTTTCTGCCGGCTCCCAGAGAGAGACTCGCGGACCGACGCCGCGGCTGGGCGCGGCCCGTACCAACGAGTCCAGGAAGTCTCGCGTCTGCGTGACAGGATAGGGGAACCCGCTGATGGTCGGCCGCATCTCCTCCGCCTGGTAGTCCGCCTGGTAGCGCCCGAGGAAGTCCAACTGGTTGCGCCAGTCTGTCAACATCAACACCGTGTCCGCATCCGACTGCCTGATCGCCTCGAGCATTGCCGGGTGGCCGGCCGGGCCGTCGAGGGCAAGGGATCCAGCTTCGCTGCCGCCCGCGGTAGCCACCAACTGCCGGGTGCGGCCGAGAAGTGCCCGTCCTTCCTCGTCATCCGAGTACGCCAGGAACCACCGTCCGGTATCCGGATGAGCGTCCACCAGCACCTGCAGGTACATCGCCGCACTGGCTTCCACGTGAAAGGTGTGGCTGCCGCAACCAGGGTCGCGCAGCGCCTCGCTGGCCGAACCGATATTGACGAACGGAATGCCCCACTCCTCGGCCACCCGGCCTAGCGCCAGAGCCTGATCTCGGCCGATGCCGCCTGCCAACGCGGAAACCTCCCCACTCGCCGCAAGCCTTTGGCCCGCACGCTGCGTGGACTGCGCGTCAGGAGCGCTTGCGACCAGCACCTCGAGATCGCGCCGCCCGGCCGCCGCCAGCCGCCCGTAATCCTCCTCGGCCATCAGCGCACCCTTGCGCGCCGCCTCTCCCGCGAGTTCCAGGGTGTTCGCATCCATCGGCATCCCGCCGCTGCGAAGCGGCAGCACCATGCCGATTCGGAGCGGCTCGGCGGGGTCGGCAGACCGGTGTTCGTGGGCGTTTCCACGGGCGATCGTACCCCCGAGCAGACCAGAGGCCAGACCGGCTCCGCAGAGCGCGAGCAGCCGACGGCGCGAGACGACGCGGGCCGGCAAGACTACGACCCTTCCACCGTGGGCGCCGGCAACGGCTCCAGCGGAATCCGGTACTCCCTCAGGATCGACTGGATCTCCTCCCAGGTTCGCGCCAGCGCCAGGTCGAGCCTGTCCCTCAGGGCTTCGTCTCCGGGCCTGACGCCCAGCGCGATCGACGAGACCATCGGAACGAACGGCTGCTCTATCTTCGGCGACACCGGTACGACCTCCATGGGTACCGGGCTGCTGGCCGCGAAGTAGCCGGCCACCGGTCCCCAGGCGATCGCCACGTCCACCTCCCCCGCCGCCACTGCCCCTATCAGCCGGGCCAGCGGCGCCGGCTCGTCATAGTCGGGAACCACGCCAACCTGCCTGTCGAGCAGTCCGCGATTGGCCAAGGCCAAAGTTGGCGGGCTAACGCCGCGCCCGGCCACCTGTACACCTACGCGCAGTTCGCCGAGCACGGGATCGTCCAGCGACTCGATGTCGAACGGACTATCCCGGCGGTAGACGAAGACGTAGCTGCTGCGGTAGTAAGCCAGACTGGTGAGGAAGCCGGCATGCCCGTCGTTGACGCCCATGACCACGTCGCATTCTCCACTGCGCAGCAGCGCGTCGCGCACCCGGTTGTCGGGTCGCGGCAGCCACACGTGGACCGGATTCACGCCCAACTCGCGAGCCAGCAGTTCGGCGATCCGGTTCTCGAACCCCTGGCCTTGTCTGTTCGAGTACGGCAAGCTGTCGCCCTGGGCACAGATCCGCAGGTCCCACTGCTGGGCATGCGCCACGCCGAGGAGCAGCAGGAAGGCGGAAAGCAGGAAGGCGGTCGCCCACCTAGCGGATCTCATCGAGAGCGAACACCCATATCACGCCGCCCTGCGGCACGCTCAGGTTCCACTGTCCCCCCTGGTCGGCCGCGGTTGCTTCCTGGAACCTGACTGCGTCGACGCCCCAGCCCGACTGCACCGCAATGTACTGAACTCCATCCACCTCGAACGAAACGGGAACGGCGTTGACTCCTGAGTTGGTACGGTGCTGCCACAGCACCTCACCGGTCCCCGCGTCGAAGGCCCGAAAGAAGCGGTCGTTGGTTCCGCCGGTGAATACCAATCCGCCACCGGTCGTCATCACCGGACCCCACGTGTGGGAGTCGGTGAACTCGTGCACCCACTCCTGCTCGCCGGTATCGACGTTCCAGGCCTGAAGCTCGCCTATGTGGTCGGCCCCGTCCCGAATGTAGAACTCACTGCTGGCGCCGAAGTAGGTCTGGCCGGCCACATATTCCTCTTCGATTCCAGTCATCCTGCCGCAATGGTTCTCGTTCGCGGGAATGTAGATCAGGCGGGTCTCGGGATTGTAGGCCGCGGGCGGCCAGTCCTTGCCGCCCCACAGCGACGGACAGAAGTCGGCCTGCTGGTCGATTGCGGGTTTGCGTTCCTCGTCGTAGGTGGGCCTGCCGGTCTCCGGGTCGAGGCTCTCGAAGACGTTCTGGTTCACGTACGGCTTGCCCTCGACGAAGCCGATCTCGTCCTCGCTCCGCTCGAGCCACCACAGGTAGCCGCTTCGAGCCGCGTGCATCAGACCGCGAACCGTCTCGCCGTCGCGCTCGAAGTCGATCAGGAGCGGCGTGGCCACCTCGTCCCAGTCCCAGGAGCCGTTCCAGTGATACTGATGATGCGCCACCAGCTCCCCGCTGTCCACGTCGAGGGCCACGACCGAGGTGCTGTAGAGGTTGTCGCCCGGCCGTGCGTCTCCGGTCCATGGCGCGGCGTTTCCGGTGCCCCAGTAGCTCAGGTTCAGTTCAGGGTCGTAGGAGCCTGTTACCCATACGGGTGCTCCGCCATGTTCCCAGGTGTTGCCGGGCCATGTGTCGTTGCCTGGCTCCCCGGGCGCCGGGATCGTATAGGTCTTCCACGCCGGATCGCCCGTCTCGGAATCGAAAGCCTGCACGAAGCCGCGAACCCCCAGCTCCCCGCCGGACACCCCGACCATGACCTTGCCGTTGGCGACCAGGGGTGCGAGCGTCATGTAATACGAGTCGCGGTAGTCCTCGACTCCTCGCTCCCACAGCACCTCGCCGGTACGTGCGTCGAGGGCCACCAGGTAGGTGTCGAGCGTCGCCAGGTACACCTTGTCGTCGTAGAGCGCCACTCCCCGGTTGGTCGGGTGGAGCTGGAAGAGGTCGTGAGGGAGGTCGCGCTCGTAGCGCCAAAGCAGGTCGCCGGTGGCGGCCTCGAAGGCGAGCACGTGGTTTTCCGGGGTGCTCACGAACATGACGCCATCGTTGACGATGGGCGGGGCTTCGTGGCCCTCGCTCAGCCCGGTCGAGTAGGTCCACACCGGTCTCAGGTCGCTGACGTTCGCGGGCGTGATCTGGTCGAGCGGCGAGTAGCTCCAGGCGTCATACGTGCCCAGCCACATCAGCCAGTTGCGGGCCTCCGGGTCACGCAAACGCTCATCGGTTAC
The DNA here is from genome assembly GCA_040905465.1 of Trueperaceae bacterium. Lineage (GTDB taxonomy): Bacteria > Deinococcota > Deinococci > Deinococcales > Trueperaceae > DASVCN01. Next base: position 25,299 of record JBBDRK010000074.1, read on the forward strand.
CGGACTGTATTCGAATTCCTCCGCGTCCTGGGCGGCCGCGCCGCCCGCTACCTCGCCGTCCTCTTCACCGGCAGTCTCCTCCTGCTCGGCCCGAGGCTCCTCGGCAGGCTCCTCGCCTTCGGCTTGCGGCTCCTCCGCCTCGCCCGCCGCTTGCGGCTCCTCCTGCCCGCCGTCCGCCTCGGCCATCTGTTCCTCGGGCTGACCGCCTTGCGCCACCACGTCCACGGGCACGGTGGCGACGGTGAATGGCAGGTCCGCGTCGCCCTGCTCCTGACGGTCGAACTGCGTGTTCACCAGGTACAGGCGGCCGTCGACCAGGGCGGCCGTCGCTGGCCAGTGCAGTGCCGGGTCGCCGAACCGGGCCGTCACCGTGCCACTGGAGTAGTCGTCGGCCAGATCGACCGTGACGACCTCATTTTCGGTCAGGCGCACTACGAAGAGGGTCTGCCCGTCGATTACCAGGCCGTCGGCGTTCGACAGCGACTCACCCCCGAGGTCGATCTCGCTGACTTCGCCGCTTTCCAGTGCTACTCGGTAGAGCAGGCCGTCGTTCATGTCGACGGTGATGAGATGGTCTCCCTCGTCGGTCGCGACGATGCCGTTCAGGTTGGTTCCCTGCGGGCCCTCACCGGTCGTGCTGTAATCGATTGGCGACTCCGAAAGGTCGAGCCAGGCCTCCAGTTCTCCAGCCATCTCTTCAGAAACCTGGGTGCGAAACAGCACCGGCCGGGCAGAGTCGGTTATATAGACATAGCCGTCCGGCGCCTCGATGAGGTCGTTGAGGAAAGTACCGTTCTCCGCCGGGGGCGCTTCCAGCGTGCGGATGTTCTCGCCGGTCTCGCCATCGAAGACGCCCACCGTTCCGGTCGGTCCGCCTGCTACCCAGAGTCGGCCCATCGCGTCGACGGTCATGCCGAAGGCGGCGTCCAGACTGCCCTCGCTGCCACCTTCGACCAACACCGACAGCTCCTCGCTCTCCGGGCTTCCGGCGTAGATGGTCCCGTCCTCGGAACTGCCGACGAAGATCCGCCCGTCTTCGGCGACGGCTATGCCTTCCGGGAACACGTTCTCTCCCGGCAACTCCAGTTCGCGCACCGACTCCCGGCCGTTACCCTGCGCTACCGCCAGGGACAGGAACGCTACGACTCCGAGGCAGTAGATCGATCTCCTCAGCATGACTCCTCCCGATATTGCGGCGCCCCAGGCGGGCGCTCGGCTGTGGTTGCACGCGACACCGGTCCGCCCGGCACTCCCGCTCGCCCGTTCACTGCTCCTCCTGCTCGGGCTGGTCCTCGGATTCCTCGCCGACCGGCGCCGGCGGCTGACTCTCCTGTTGCCCGCCACCACCACCGGCCGAGCCCTGGATCAACAGCTGAGCGAGTCGACCCGACTCGGGATCGAGCTCGGTATCGCCGGCTGCGAAACCGTTCTGCGAGAGGATGTAAGCGGTCAGATTGGCGTAGGTCAGGTGTCCCAGCGAACCGGGCCGGTCCTGAGGCATTTCGTTGCTTATGTAGTCGAACAGCTCCTCGACGCTGCGACCCTGCCAGTTCGCGAGGAACTCCTCACCGGCGACGGGCGGGTAGGAGGCGCGCCCCTCTAACCCGCCTCCATGGCAGACCGCACAGTGTGACGTGTACTCCTCCATTCCCACGCGCGCCTGGTCGCGGGTGAACGCGCCCGCCTGCTGCTGCGACTGTTGCGCCTGCTGGTCCTGTTGCTGTTGCTGCTCCTGGTTTTGCTGCTGGTCCGCCTGCTGACCTTCTTGCTGCTGGCCTTCTTGCTGCTGGGCGCCGCCTTGCTGCGCCACCTGGTCGGGAGTAACCTCACCGAAGCTGTTGCCCCAACTGTTCATTTCGTGCGTGGCTACGGCGGCGATCTCCTCGTCTGAGAGTTGATTGCCGAATGCCGGCATGCCGCCACCGCCCTCCACTATCTGATTCACCACCATCTGGGCGTCCTGCATGTTCTGGTTCCCGGCCAAGGGTGGGCCCGCGCCGCCTTCGCCCTCCTGGCCATGGCATTGTGCGCACTGCTGGGAATAGATCTGCTCACCCTGCTGTCCCGCCCGCGCCTGACCTCCGCCGGCTACCTGATCCTGCTGCTGGCCTTGTTGCTCGCCGCCTGTCTGCCCCGGTTCCGGCTGCTCCTGA
>JBBDRK010000074.1:27551-73656 GCA_040905465.1 Trueperaceae bacterium
TCATCTCATGGGTGGCCACCGCCGCTATCTGCTCTTCCGACAACTGATTGGCGAAGGAAGGCATTCCGCCGCCCCCCTGCATGATCTGGTTGATCACCATCTCAGCGTTCTGAAGGTTCTGGTTCCCGGCAAGAGCCGGGCCGGTTCCGCCCTCGCCTTGCTGGCCATGGCACTGCTCGCACTGGTTCTGGTAGACCTGCTCGCCATCCTGGCCCCCGGCCTGCACCTGTCCTCCGCCGGCTACCTGTTCCTGCTGGCCCTGCTGCGCCTGCTGGCCGTCCTGCCCCTGCGCCTGGCTGTCCTGCGCCTGCTGGCCTTCCTGCGCCTGCTGGCCTTCCTGCGCCTGGCCACCATCCTGCTGCGCTTGCTGACCGTCTTGCTGTTGTGCCTGCTGACCGTCCTGCTGTTGGCTCTGTTGTTCCTGCTGCGATTCGCTGCTCTGTCCGGCCTGTTCTTCACCGTCCGACGGTTGCAACTGGAGCGAGACGCTCTCCTCGGCGCCTTCCGCGAGTTCCAGCTCCTCCTGCGCGACCTGATGGCCATCGGCCGTCGCAACGATGTAGTACTGTCCGGGCGGCAACCCGGTCAACGTCTCCGGTCCCGACAGATCGAGCATCGCCATGAAGCCCTGGGGTCCAGTGATGTTCACGAGCGCCTGGGCCGGCTCGGTACTGATCTCCAGCGTTGCGCCCTGGCCCTGACGTTCCTGAACCAACGCCACACCCAGAAGCGCCGTGACGATTCCTACAACAATCGCTCGTCTCATTACCGATACCCCCCTGCCAGCTACTGCTCCTCGCGTTCCGACCAAAGGTCGATGCCTCTGGGGCATCAGCGAACCCCCGCCCGCCTGAGATCGAGCGCCACGGAGGTCAGTTCCCCCGGCTCCACCCGAAACGCCTGAATCGAGGCGGCGTACCCGTCCTTGGTTCCCGACAGCAAGTACTCCCCGGCTGGCAAGCTGCCCAGCGTCGCCGTACCGAACTGAGTGCTCGCATGGACGAACCGGTCGGGCCCGATAACCGCGACTCGTGCCCCGCTGGGTGCCACCCGGATCTCGAGGCCGCCCGAGTCGGCCCGGTCACCGGCTTCCGGGTCGATCGCCGGGGTATCGCCTGTTGCCGGCGTTTCGCTCGACCCTCGAAGCGGCACCGCCTCGTCGGTTCCGGCCCGTCTGTTTTCGACCAGAAAGTATCCTGCCACCGCCAGCGCTACCGCCAGGAGAAGCACCGCGACCATGACGAGGGTGCTTCCAGCCCGTGCTCCCATTGCCATGGTTTCCTCCCCGTCTGACTCTCGCGATTCGATCGGAGCCGGATTCGCTCGGCGCCTCCTGGCGTGTCAGGGCGTATGGACACTAACGTGAGTCGTAAGCGGACACACGACAATGACCCAGTGCACTCTTTTACTCAGCGTCCGTACCGCCGACAGTTTTGAACGGAAGGTTCAGTACACCAACGACGCCTCGCGAAAGACGCCTACCTCGGTCTCACCTACCGCCAGGTCGACCTCGGGGCCGTCCACGAGAAGTGCTTCGGCGGCGCGCAGTGCGCCCGCAGCGCCACCCTGTCGAACGGGAAGGGCTACTCGTCGTACGAATCCCAGCGAAGCTTCAGTCCGCCGCCGCTGCGCTGAGCGACAGATGCGTCTGGACTGCTGGCGCGATTCTCTGTCAACTCCGTTCGACTTCGATGATGGTGACAGCCTGCGAGTCGTCGGCCCCCGGCCGGTAGAGCGCTTCGAGCGCAGCCCGATGCTTCTCCAGCGCAGGCTCACGCCTCAGCTTCAGGGTAGGGGTTAGCAAGCTGTTGGCAATAGAGACCTCACCGACAACCAGTGCTGCCCGCTTGACGCAGGACCAGGCCGGGAACTCGCCGTTGGCATGCCCGACCGCGGAACGGATTCGCTCCTGCACCACCGGTTCGCTCAGCATCTTGCTCGGATCGCCCGTCATGCCCTCGCGCCGGGCCAGCGTCAGCAGGGCGTCCTCACTCAGGAACAGCAGCGCCGCGCAATACTTCTCCCCCTCACCGACCACGACGGCGTGCTCCACCAGCGGGTCGGCCTCGAGCCGCTGTTCGATCGGCTGCGGCATCACGTACTTGCCGGTGGACAGTTTGAACAGGTTCTTGATTCTGCCGGTGAGCCTTATGAAGCCGTCGTGGTCGATGTCACCTACATCGCCGGTGTGCAGCCAGCCGTCCTGGAGCGTCCGGCCGGTAGCGTCCTCCCTACGGTAGTAGCCCATCATCACGTTCGGCCCGCGGACGAGGATCTCGCCGTCCTCGGCCAGCGCTACCGCGACCCCGTCGATCGGCGTGCCCACGGTACCGGGTCGGTTCTTGGCCGGCCGGTTGAAGCTGATCACCGGGCTGGTCTCGGTGAGGCCGTATCCCTGCAGGACGTGTATGCCGGCCGCGCCGAACAGGTTGACCAGTTCAGGGCGCAGGGCGGCCGCTCCGACGATGACGAAGCGGATGCGTCCTCCAAGGGCGGCACGCCACTTCGACAGAACCAGCCTGTCGGCGATCCTGTGCTGAACCGCTTCGGCTCCCTGCGGGGGCCGCTCCACGCGGTAACGCCTGGCCAGTCCCAGCGACCAGTCGAAGAGCCTGCGCTTAACGCCGCCGAGTTCCAGGCCGGCGTCCATGATTCGGTCGTAGGCCTTTTCCAACACCCGTGGCACTGTTGCCAGCAGGGTGGGACGCACCTCTCGGAAGTGCTCCCGCAACCGCTCCGAGTCGCTGTAGTAGATGGTGTTTCCGTACCACATACAGCCGTATTGCAGCATGCGCGCGAAGATGTGGGTGAGCGGCAGGAAAGACAGGACAACCTCGTCGGCCCCCCGCCGGTACCCCTCCAGTCCACTGAAGGCTGCGATTGCGTTCGAGGAGATGTTCTCGTGGCTCAACATCACACCCTTCGGTACGCCGGTCGTACCCGAGGTGTAGATGATGGTCGCCAGGTCGTCGGCCGCCACCGCACGCTTGAGTTCCGATGCCGCGCCAGGCTTCTCCTCGATCACGTCTTGACCGCCGCGCACCAGGTCCTCGGCCGAGAGCCGGCGTACTCCGACCGATGCAGTTGTGCCCGCGTCCCTTTCCATCACGATGACCGTATCGATCCGCGAGTCCGCGAGTTGCGGGGCGATCTCCGCCAACAGTTCGTCGTTCGTGACCACCAGGGCGCGCGCTTCGCTTTCGCGCAATATGTGCCCTACGTTGGCCGGATTGTGAGTCAGGTAGATGGGAACCGTGACCAGCCCGGCAATCAGGCAGGCCATGTCGGGCAAAGCGAACGATGCGTCGCTCAGTGCAAAGAACGCCACGCGCTCGCCGCGCTCGAACCCCTGCCTCGCCAGACCCAGGGCCATGAGCTCGGCGCGCAGCCGGAACTCGAGTGTCGACATGCTCCGCCAGCTCCCGTCACGGAGCTGATTGAACGCTGCCGGGTTGGGATTGCGTTCGGCTGCTTCGTCGAGCAGCGAGATCAACGTGCGGCCGAGGTGTACCTCACCGCCCTCGGACGATGAACTGAATCGCCCTGCGGGAGAGACGGCTCCCGCGACCGGTGTGGGGGTTTCCTGTCGCACAACGTCGGTCATTTTCGACACCCCTGGATCCTTCTGTCCCGCCCCAGCGCGAACGAAGGACGGCGAGGAACGGAGACCGAGCGGCCGCTTGTCGAACGAGGCGAGATTAGCACGGCTCCGATCGGTCGAATAGGACGGTTGCCCTTCGACCGCGGGCCGCGCTGGCACGATAGAGTCGCTCCATGGACATCCGCCGCCTCGAGGCTTTCGTGTTCGAGAAGATGGCCGCCTCGCGCCTGCCCGGGCTGAGCCTTGCGCTCGTCAGGAACGACGAGTTGATCCATGCCAGAGGTTTCGGGCAACGCGACCTGAAGCACGGGCTACCGGCAACGCCTTCAACGCTCTACTGCATCGGCAGCGTGACGAAGTCGTTCACCGCCCTGGCCATCATGCGCTTGGCCGAGCGTGGCCTGCTCGATCCCAGCGACCCGGTGGATCGCTACCTGCCTTTCCCCTTCAGGCCGAAGGGGGGGATCGTCCGGCTCGAGCACCTGCTGGCACACACCTCGGGCATCCCAGCGCTCGCCTACTCCGAGGCCGTGATCGGACATGCCAACGGGACCGGTAGCCGTTGGCTGCCCATCTCCGGACCGGAGGACGTGCTGACGTTCATGGACGGAGCCGAGGACTGGGAGGAGAGCAGCCCGGGCGAACGGTGGGCCTATGCCAACGAGGGTTACGCCATGCTCGGCCTCATTATCGAACGGGTCTCGGGCAAGTCATACCAGGATTACCTGCGCGACGAGATCCTTGTCCCCCTGGGCATGGACCGGACATTCCTGGCCCGCACGGACGTGGAAGCCGCGGACGACGTGGCGGTACCGTACGTGCTGCCCCATGACGGGCCGCCGGTTCCCGGGCACTACCTGTACCGGCTGATAAGGAGCGAGGGCGGCCTGATAAGCAGCGTTCTCGATCTTGCGGGCTACCTCTCGATGTATCTGAGGTACGGCGCGCTGGTGGACGGGCGGCAGTTGGTGAGTCCCGAATCGATCGCGGCGATGGTCCGCCCCCGCGTCGAGACTCCGTTTCGCACGGCGCCGGAGTTGACCGGCGCTGGCGGCGGCGCTGGGGGCGGCGAGGCGGCTCAGCACTACGGATTCGGGCTCGCCAGTGAGCAGCTCCTGGGCAGGCGTCTGGTGGGCCACGGCGGTAGCGTGCTCGTGTCCACCGCCCACCTGGCGTTCCTGCCCGAAGAGGGCCTGGGAGTCGCCGTTCTGGCCAACGGCAGCGGCTACCCGCTGGCCCAGTTGGCGCGCGCGGTGCTGGCTATCGCACTGGGCAGTGAACCCGGTGAACTTCCGACGATCCGACTGCAAGACGAGCTGGCAAGGCTGACCGGCGACTATGAAACATTCAAGGGCACGGTACGGGCGACGGTCGAGCGTCACGGTGATTTCCTCAAGCTGCGCTTCCCGAGCCGAACGAACCCCGATGAGGTGACTCTGGTACCGGAAGGCGTGAGCGGCGGCGAGGCTCGGTTCTTCACCCTCAGCGAAGGGCGCCGCTTGCCGGTGCTCTTTCGCCGTACCGACGATGGGACGGAGCTGCTGTACGAGCGCCACAAGTTCCGGCGCACGGGGGCGGGGGCAGCTGGGCAGAGGTTTGGCTGAGTGCTCCTGGTTGCATGTGTGGGTTGTGGCGTTGACTGTCCTGTGCGGCCGGTCAGGCTGAACGGTCCTGGCCGCCGGATCGAGACCGCCGACGTCCGATCGAGGTTGGAATAATTCGCGCCTGTTTCGACGCCTCAGATTGCTCAGTAATACCGAGACTCTGTCGTCGGCGACGGTCTCGCCACTTCGGGATTCTTCACGCTGACCGATCCATGGGTGGTGTGGGGATCCCTCCGCATTATGCCAGACAATCGAAGCCTGTGCTCTTTTGGGAATCAGCCAAGATGGGATGCACGTCCGCCGCTTGGGTAATGGGGCATCTAGACAAAACCCAAGCGGCGGACTATTGTAAGAGCACGGGGCATGGGCGGTGGGTTATGGAGCGCCAGGTTACCCAATATCGACCGCATCGGACCGTTCAAGGTGGTCATCTACTTCGATGACCACGAGCCTGCTCACGTTCATGTAATCCACTCCTCAGGCTGCGTGGCGGTATTCAACATCTCGATAATAGGATCGTTGGAGCTGCGGGAAGTGAGGGGAAACATGAAAGTAAACGATGTCAAGCGAGCGCTGAGATTGGTGCAGGAGAAACAAGCGGAATACCTGAAGAGTTGGCACAACATCCATGGAGGCGCGCATGAGTGAGGCTGCGATTCAGAAGCAAATTGAACGAGCGCGTCGGACGGGTGAACGCGCGCTGCAGAAATCGCCCCGAGTGGAAAGTGTCGACTTTCAAGAAGATGATCGACTGCTTGTCCTCAACATGCAAAACGGCCTTTCGGTCCGGATCCCTGTTGATGAACTTCAGGGCATCTCAAGGGCGCCATGGGCAGACGTCAAGAAGGGAGAGATTGCCGAACAAGGCCTCGCTCTTCACTGGGGCTCCCTAGACGTTCACTTTACCGTCCCAGGACTAGTCAAAGGAGTCTACGGCACCAATGAGTGGATGAAGGAAATAGGCCGAAAAGGGGGCCATGCGACGAGCCTCAAGAAGCGTCGCGCTGCTCAAGTGAATGGCAAACGCGGCGGCCGGCCTCGAAAAGAAGTACGCCAGGACAATGAGCCTGAGGCCGTAACCAAGCAAGTCCTTGTCGAGTCTATTGCTGAGGACACGGGGTTAAGTGCGACTGACGTGCGAACGGTGATCGATCATTTGTTGCGGACAGTTGCCAGCAACGTAAACGCGGGAAAGAAGGTGCAACTGACTGGCTTTGGAAGCTTCGAAGTTAGGGAACGGAAGGCACGCTCTGGAGTAGTCCCCGGGAGCACCCAGAGGATTTCCACTCCAAAGACAGAAGCGGTCTTTGTTCCCAGCCCTCGAGGCTTCAAGAATAAGGTGAAGCGATAGTGACGCTTTCAATAGACGCCCGGCCATCTAAGACCTTCCAATTACGCGCCCTTCTCAATAACGCCTACTGGGCCGCCTACTTCGCGAGTTCTCGGAGCACCTCCGGATGCCTAACGGCGACTTGAAGCAGAGTCCTAGCTGCGCCCGTCGGTTCGCGGCGACCCTGTTCCCAGTCCTGCAACGTGCGCGGAGAAACGCCAAGCAGCCCGGCGAAATCACGCTGAGACATCCCAACGTGAGCTCGCGCCGCTGCTACTGGCGACAACTCTACTTCCGTCACCCGCTCTGCCTGTCCCCGCTTCATCTGCTGTACGGACTCGAGCAGATCTTTCTGAAACCTGTCCATCTCTCTATTCATCCTCGATACCTCGTTTCAGTTGAGCCAAGAACTCTCTCGGCAGATTGTCGAACTTGGATTTGGTGTAAACGATCAGCAATCAGACGACTCCGTCGCGAGCAATGGTATAGATGACCCGAGCCCCTCCACGCTTACCGCGTCCTGCTGACCTCCGAACCTTCCTGCTGCCCCCACTGCCCGGAATCAGATCGCCGGCCTCCGGGTTCGCAGCAATCCAGGAGATGAACTCCTCTCGCTCCACGTCCGACCAGACATCCGCCGCGTACTTGACGAAGACAGAGGTTTCGGCGACCGTCCGCACACACCACTATACGGCAATGCCGTACCAGCGGCAAGGGAAGTCGAGTCAAACCCAGCCTATTGGACGAAGTACCGCTGGTACGCCCTCCGCCGCGCTGCCCCCGACAACGTCGCGTAACGCAACGTAGTCTCCGGCTTGGCGTGCCCCAGCAAGCTCTGAACCTCGACCAACTCCGCCCCCTGGTTGATCATGAGCGTCGCGAACGTATGCCGCAGGACGTGAGGCGTCACTCGATCTCGCAGTCCCGCTCGCTCCGCCACCTTATTCACGTGCCAGCGCAGAGTCGCAACACTCGTCCGCCGCACCGGCTGGTGGGTAGTCACGAATAGGGCTACCTGGTCGTCGCCCCTGGCCGAGAGGTAACGTTTCAGCCAGATCGCCGCCTTGGCGCCGAAGTAGGCTGCCCTTGCCCAACACCAGGATGCTGCTCTCGCGCCAGTCGACGTCAAACCGGTTCATCCCGTGAACTTCACCGATCCTGGCACCTGTGGCGAAGAACACTTCGATCAGGGCGCGCTCGACCGCCTTGCGGCAGGAGTCACGCAACAACTCCAACTCCTCCACGCTCAGGTGCTTCGGCTCCTTCATACGCGCCGCCGGATTCCCCCGAGTCAAGCCCTCCTCGTGCACCCATCTGAAGAACGCGCGCAAAGCGCGAATCTTGGCGCCGAGGGATGAGGGTTTCAAGTGCGCGAACGAAGCCAGGAACTCCCGGAGCTGCTCAAGGGTTACATCGAGCACGGACGGGTCGACCAAGTAGACAATGAGTGATCGAAGATGATGCTCGTACGCGACGAGAGTTGCTCGACTGTACCCTTCACTCCGTCGCCGCAGCAGATATGCCTCGACGACCTCTGACATCCTCCAACACGGAACACCCATGGTTCCTGCCTCCCTCCCGCTCCGTATGCAGATCAGGAGCAGGAAGGCGCAGCCTAGGGCATCCAGCGGGAAAAGCTAAGTTTTCGCGCCCGTATCCTCAACAGGTCTGCGAGTGAGTGGAAGTATCGCCGCTGGCGCATGGATTCACACTAATCGGAGACGCTGTCGGCAAGTGGGAGGTAGTCGCTGGGCCATGTCGCGGGACTACGTCAGACGAAGACCTCAACGCTGACCCGGAAATATCCGGCAAGCTTCTTTGCGAGTGTCTTGCTGATACTGCGCTTTCCCGCGAGGATTCGGCTCAGGTTACCCTGGTCGACGATCCCGTCCTGCGCAAGCTGGTACTGGGTGACGCCCCGTTCCTTCATCAGGTAGGCGAGCATCTCGTGCGGGTCGACGTCGGGGGTCTTAAGGTCAGGCTCGTTCTCCTGCTCCCATGCATCCGCATAGCTGGCGAGGAGGTCGAAGAGCGAGGCATACGGCTCACGGGTGCAGTCGTAGTTGTCAGTGAGGTCGCCCAAGAGGGCGATGACCTGTTCGTAGTCCGCCTCGGCCCGGGGTCTGCCGAGCCCGCCCGAGTTGGCTTGGAACTCTGCCCAAGCCCCCACGACACGTTCGCTTGTCATCGTCGTCCTCCTCTGTTCCACTTCTCGTACTCGGCGTGGGTGAAGACGTGCTTGCTGAACACGGTTTGCGCTTCGTAGCGGATGAAGGTGATCAACCGGTACTTGTTACCGCCGATGTCGAAGACGGTGAGACGCCGCTCGCTTATGTAATCGGCGCTTGGGAAGTCGTTCGATAATTCTGCCCAATTGGCGTAGCTGCTGCTCTGCATGAACTTTTGCCAGGCCTTCAGCGGTGCTTCAGCTTGCGGATGCCGCTCCCAAAACTCTCGAAGGGTTCGGGGGGCGATCACGTTCACGACAGCAGTATATGTCAAGACAACCTATGGCATGGTAACATAACCAGCTCTAGGGGGCAGGCGCTCAACTTCCAATTACGCGCCCGTTTCTGCAACTACCGGCTACCACTTAGAAGTGGGCACTGCCTTCCGTAGGCGCGAGTGATTCTTTCGTGCCTCAGCTAGGAGTTCTTCCCACGTGTCGGGCGGACTGCCAGACTCGAGCATCTTGCGAAAGATCGCGTAGACGTCGCTTGCACTGCCGTACGCCCGCTTGCTGCGCTCGTCGTTCACCCAAGCGAAGATGATCACCTTATCTCTTTGGCTGTAGCGGAAGAAGAGGCGGTACTGCTGGAAGAACTTGGCCCTGAACCAGTGCTTGTGCTGCTTTCCAAGCGTCGTACCTTGCCGGTACTCAGGCCGTGTGGGGTCTTGCGGAATGACGTCGAAGGCTAGTCTTACGATGGCAGCGAGGCGCTTGGTCGGATTCTTTCTTCTATAACCGCTCGCGTCCCGCTGCTTAAGGCGCTCTACCTCCGTGATCAGTTCTTCAAGCTGCTCCAGAAACAGGGAGTGGCCATATATCTTCCACCCACTGATAATGATGGGCCTTCCCGATTCGGTCATTCATCGTCGTCTTCGAGGGGGACTTCGAGATCCACTTCGACTCCTTCGACCAGCGACCGGGCTCGAGAAATAACGGTCGGTGTAAGCGCCTGAAGGTGAGTTGGGTTTTCGAGCGTGTCCTGCTCGAGGAATTGTAGGAAGCGCTTGACGATCGGATCGTTCTCCGTTTCCTGCTCAGCCCTTGTGAGCGTAACGGTGTTGTCGTCGTGCAGGACGAAACGAATCTTATCGGCCGCAGTCAGGCCGAGGGCTTTCCGGATAGGGCTGGGGATCGTGGTCTGCCCACGGCTGGTCAAGGTGGACTCGCTGAGCAGGACCTCACTGCTGTCCCTGGTGGGCATGATTGGCCTCCTCCCTCACAGTGTAATGCATTTGCATTACCTCGTGCCCTGGCAGATGACTACCCGAGTTCTCAAGCGTCTCCAAAAGCTCCACGTTCGCGCCCGAATCACGAACTTTTGGGAGCGCCTTGCCTTAAGAGGGGTGCCAGTGGCCTCAGCCACGTATCTACCATCAATCTGCACTTTACCACGCGACATGGTAGAGTGCAGATTGATGGTAGATAGGCAAGGCCTCCAGCAGCTCCTGGATGACACTGCTCGCTACGTGAGCGAGGCGCTGGCAACCGACCTGCACCTACGGCCATGTGGCGACAGCAATTTGCCTCCGTACTTGCAGAGTGCTTACCAGTTCGCCTGCGGCAGCGTTCTTGGCGTCAAGTGCGTCTTCATGGTGAACCTGTCGGAAGGGCGGGCGGCGCCCGCTTCCCTAGCGAGACAGATGGCCCGCGTGAAAGACCTTCTCGCACTGCCGGCCGTTTACGTGGCACCGGACCTAAGGGCGTACCAGCGTAAACGCCTCGTCGCGCAAGCGGTTCCGTTCGTTGTGCCGTTCACGCAGTTGTACCTCCCACCTCTCGGAGTCGACTTTCGCGAGGCTGCACGCAATCGGGCAGTAGAGGCTCCCGAGTTGCTTAAGCCGGTGACCCAAGTGGTCCTGCTGCATGCCCTGCTCCGGCGCAGCAAGGCTGCTTTGGACGCGCAGTCGGCAGTAGAGGAGCTCGGCTACTCGCCAATATCCATTAGTAGGGCCTTTCGCGACCTGGAGGCCGCCGGGCTTGCAATTCGGTGGACCGAGGGAAGGTCGCGACCACTGAGTCTGTCTGGAGCAAAACGGGACGTGTGGGAGCGCGCGCAACCGCGGCTGGTATCGCCGGTAAGGAGCCGCTACCTCGTACCCGAAGAGCAGTTGGCCGGCGCACTAGAAGCGGGGTTAACGGCTCTTGCCCGTTACTCGATGATCTCAGCGCCTTCGGGCCCGACCGTTGCCATGTCGTCGGAATCCTGGCGCCGAATAAAGAAGCGGGTGCCCGTCGAGCCCTTCTCCCCCAGCGCGCGTGGCGAGCCCGGACAGATGGTGGTCGAGGTGTGGACCTATCCGCCCGCGGCCTTGGCGGAAGGCCCGACCGTGGACATCTTGTCGCTGGCCTTGTCGCTGCGGGATGAGCCTGACGAACGAGTTGAGGCCGCACTGGTCGATGCCTTGGAGAACTTGCCGTGGTGAGGGGGCTGGAGAAGTTCCGGGACTGGTTCGCCGATTTCGAGGACTGCTACGTGCTGATCGGTGGTGCGGCAAGCGATCTGATAATGAGTGATGCCGGTCTTGAGTTTCGAGCTACCAAGGACCTTGACATCGCGCTGTGCGTTGAAGCGCTCCGTGGCGACTTTGTTGCGGCGTTCTGGCGGTTCGTGGAGGCCGGCGGGTACCAGACGCGGGAACGGAGCGGCGGAACCCGCGAATACTTTCGATTCCTCAAGCCTGCGAACGATGAATTCCCAGTGATGCTGGAGCTGTTCACGCGCAGCCTTGATTCGATTCCCGCGCCGGCGGGCTCGGGGCTGATCTCTATCCCTGCGGACACGGATTTGTCCAGCCTCTCGGCGATCCTGATGGATGATGCGTACTACGACTGGGTGATGGCCGGGCGCTACAGCTTGAATGGCGTGCCTGTCGTGGGTGCAGGTCACCTGATTCCCCTGAAGGCGCGCGCGTCCTTGGACTTGTCGGAGCGGCGGGCGCGCGGCGAAAAGGTGGATGCAAAGGAGATCAGGAAGCATAAGAACGATGTCGTTCGACTCTTGCAGACGCTGCCACCGGTCCCGCTGACGGGAGTTCCGACTGTTGCCGCGGAGGATGTGGCGCGGTTTGCGGCGGCACTGCGGTTGGAGGGTGTCAACCCCGCGAGTTTTGGAGTTGATGCCTTCGGGGGAGTCGATGATGTCGTGGCAATGCTAGAGCTTGTGTATGAGCTTGAGGGGCAAACCCGGTAGACGCTCATCCCCGCGAAATGTGCGAAGCCCTATACCAAGGCGACTTGCGAACTGATGACGTTCTAACACTCTCGCGATGAGTCTACTTTTCCTCCACTTTCGCGCCTTAAACGACAAGAATTCAGCCAGACAAGTTGCGCTTGATCCCACTGACTGAGCTGCGGGCGAGACCACGTTGCACCGCCTGCGAGTTTCTGCCTCGCACAAGCTCGTTCTGCCCGACAACGTAGTGCTGCCCGCGATGCCTGAAGTACGGACTCTGGTTGCTTCTGCTTCCCAGGGTGCGCTGGCACCCCCCTGCCCAGAGAGTGCGGGTCGCAACGCAGTAACTCACCCTCTCAGCAATCGCTCTGAGCGAGGATAATCTCCAGATGGTGGCAGGGGCGACTCTGGGAGAGTGAAGTATATCGTCGTCCCCTCGCCGACGCGCCCCTCAGCCCAGATGCGTCCGCCGTGGCGGTTGACAATACGGTGAGCGGTCGCCAGGCCGAGTCCTAGGCCGTCATAGTCGCCTGGCTTGTGCAACCGCTGGAACGGCTGGAACAGCTTGTCTGAATACTCAGGGTCGAAGCCGACGCCGTTATCGCGAACGAAGAATACGACTTCCCCGCAACGTTCCTGACCACCCACCTGCACGTCCGCCGGCTGCACGCCCCTTGTGAACTTCCAGGCGTTATCCAGCAGGTTCGTGAGCATTGTCCGAAGCAGGGAGGGGTCTCCTCTCGCTAGCAGCCCCTCCGCGAATTCGACTCGAACTTCCCTTCCCGGCTCCTGCTCCGCCAAGCCCGTCGACACGCTGAACGCGATTTCCGTAATGTTTACTTGCTGCTGTCGGATCTCGGCCCGCGCCAAACGCGATAGAGAGAGCAGCGCTTCGATCAGGGCGCCCATGCGGGCAGTAGCCGCATCTACCCGCTGTAAGTACTCCCTGCCCGTCTCGTCGAGGACGTCACCATATTCCTCCAGTAGAAGGTTGCTGTAGCCGTTGATGCCACGCAATGGTGTGCGAAGGTCGTGTGCGATGTTGTAATTGATCGCTTCCAGTTCCTCGTTGAGCTCTCGCAAATCGGCAGTGCGGTTGTTGACCCGTGTTTCAAGTTCGAGATTCAGGCGTTCTAATTCCCGGGTGAGAAGCTGTTTCGCCAGATATTCCCTTACGAGGACAGCGGCTGTTAAGAAGTAGGCCAGGCGGACGAATGAATTCCATACGGGTGCCCAGATTGTGGTGTAGTAAGGTGGCCCGCTTAGTTCCGTCAGGTACCAAGTTCCCGCAGCCAGCGCGGCAACAGTATAGCCGCCTCCGCGCGTACCGCTTAGACCAGCTACGGTCACGGGAATCAGGTAGAAGATGGAAACACCGAACTCACTACCGGTGATTAAGTCGACGTACGCGACTAGGAAGGTGAGCGCAATGGCCAGGAGAAACAGCAACCAAGGGGGCATGCGCTGCAAGGCATCCGGCCTATCTTCTCTCACTGCCGATCCTCCGGACACTCATACTATCGGTGACCTGGGTGAGAACGCGAAGGAGCCCGGACCGCGCACTGCCAGCCAAGAACTGAAGTATGGGATGAGCAATTCCTCAACTGTCGCGCCCAGGTGTTGAAGCTAGGGGCGGTTCATGTCTTCGTTAAGCACCTGTACCTGGACGCGCCCGCCACGGGCCGGGCGGCAACCACTCGAGGTCGAAGGGCCGAGCCAATTTTCCGGTTGGATTTTGAAAGGTTCAGGGAGTCACACTATCCCATGGAAGCTAACCAAAGAATCGAGCCGAAAAACCTGTTGTCCAACATGAAGGCACGGACTCTAGGCGCCTATGCAAACTCGGGTACGCCAAGCGAAGTCGCCAAGCAACTCGAGATGACCGGACCGGCAGTCTGCCCGCCGAATCTCACGGATGCTGGCCCACTGGCTTCTCACCCAGCGACTCCACGAAACGCAGCAGATACCGTCCATGACGAGGAATTCCCGGTGGCCGTGCAACACCTCATGCTGTTGGTACCAGTTCGTCTCGACCTCCACCTTGACCGGGTAATTTGCCGCACTTAGCCGCTCCCTGGTAGGCAGCAAGCTGGCGACTTCAATCTGCAAAGGGGCGGTCCAACGGCCCTGTCCTGCGCGACAGCGATTCCAACCCGCAGTGGACCGCCACTAGCCTTCCCGACATTCGCTGCTCCTATACTCGAGACCAGGAGGAGAGTGCCTTGGCAAAGCTCATCTATTCAGCACTGGCGTCGGTTGACGGATACATCGAGAGCGACGACGGCAAGTTCGACTGGGCCCAGCCCGATACGGAGGTGCACGAGTTCATCAACGAGTTATTGCGACCGGTGGGCACGCACCTCTACGGGCGGCGCATGTACGAGGTGATGTCCGCCTGGGAGGCACTGCGGGAGCGATCCGATCTGCCCGCGGCCGAGCGGGAGTTCGCCGCCATCTGGCACGATTCGGACAAGATCGTCTACTCGCGCACGCTGGCGCAGGTCACGACCGAGCGGACCAGGCTCGAGCGGGAGTTCGAGCCCACAGCGGTGCAGGGGATGAAGGAAGCGGCCAGGATGGACTTGACGGTTTCCGGTCCCGAACTGGCGGCGGTTGCCTTCGCCGCCGGAATCGTCGACGAGGTTCATCTGTTCCTGGTACCCGTGTCGGTCGGCTCGGGCAAACCCGCTTTACCCAAGGGCCTTCGGCTGAGCCTCGAGCTGCTCGACCAGCGCCAATTCGGCAACGGCACGGTCCACCTCCACTACCGCCCCACTCGCTGATCGGCAAAAGCCTTAATCTTATCCAAGCTCCTGCCTGTTTTGCAAACATCGCTTTACACAGTGGACCACTGTGAGATATGATGTTGACACTATGCCCACTCCTCATCGTCCACCGCTAGCGGTCGAGCGAGCCTTGCGACAGCTTGGCCGGGATCTTCGAACCGCTCGCTTGCGTCGGCGCTTGAGCATGCAGACCGTGGCAGAGCGGGCATTCACCTCGAGGCCGACGCTACAGCGCGTCGAGCGAGGTGACTCGGGCGTTGGCATGGGCATTTACGCGGCGGTAGTGAACGCTTTGGGGTTGCTCGACCGACTGGCGGCGGTGACTAGCCCGCGGGAAGACGAAGTTGGCCTGGCGTTGGCCGAGGAGGACCTGCCGCAGCGGGCGGGAGAGTGGGCAGGGCGGAAGCGGGAACGCAATGAAGGATGAGGTGCTGGTCTTCATCGACCACACTGGTGAGCCCGTCAGGGTTGGGAGTCTGCACCGCGAACCGCGGCGCGGTTACGAGGCGGTGGGATTCCGCTACAGCGATGCCTGGTTGGGTCGGCCTGACGCCTTCTCGTTGGAACCGGCATTGGCGCTGGGCCCCGGCGCCTTCTCACCACGGTCGGGTCATAGGTTGTTCGGATCGCTGGGCGACTCGGCGCCTGACACGTGGGGGCGGCAGCTCCTGCGGCATGCGGAGCGAAGGCAGGCGAATCGGGAGGGCAGGCCGGTGCGGAGCCTGCACGAGTTGGACTTCCTACTGGGGGTGGCCGATGTTGCGCGGATCGGGGCGCTGCGCTTCCGCCGGCCGAAAGAGGAGGTGTTCCTGGCGCCGAACGCGGACGGGGTGCCGAGCGTCGTTCATCTGCAGCGGTTGCTGGAGGCGACCGACCGGACCTTACGGGATGAGGAGTCGGAAGCGGACCTGCGCTTGATCCTGGCGCCCGGCTCGTCACTGGGCGGAGCGCGACCGAAGGCCTCCATGGTCGATGCGGATGGCTCACTGGCGATCGCCAAGTTCCCCAAGGAGACCGATGAGTACAGCCTGGAACGGTGGGAGGCTATCGCGCTGGCACTGGCCGCGCTTGCGGGCATCCGGACAGCTAGGAGCAGGCTGGTGGACGTGGCTGGTAGGCCGGTGCTCGTGGTGCGACGATTTGACCGACTGGGCGAGAAGCGGATCCCGTTCCTGTCGGCCTTGTCGATGCTGGCCCGTGCCGATGGTGAGCGGGCGAGCTATCCTGAGCTAGTCGACGCCCTGACTCGCCATGGGGCGGCAGCGAAGGGCGATGCGGTGGAGTTGTACCGGCGCCTGGCGTTCAACGTGCTGGTGTCGACCGTGGATGATCACCTTCGCAATCATGCGTTCCTTTGGGTGGGCTCGAGCGGTTGGATGCTCTCCCCGGCTTATGACCTGAACCCGACGCCGGTGGATGTGCGCGAGCGGCGCCTGACCACAAGCATCAGCCTGGAGGACGCCACCTGCGAGGTGGGCCTCGTTCTGGAGGTGGCCGCCTACTTCGACCTCTCCCATGGCAAGGCGCGCGAGGTCGTGCGGGAGGTGGCCCTAACCACTCGAACCTGGCGCGGGGTGGCGACATCCTGCGGGGCAACTCCCGGTGAAATCGAGCGGATGGCCAGCGCTTTCGAGCACGAGGACCTGGAGGCAGCCCTTGCCTTGTGAACCTGCGGCAGGGCGTGCCTTGCGACACGGCAGCGAGCTCCAATTACAGGCAGTTCAGCTCTTGCCCCCCGCTTCGGCCTTTACCGCGCGCTCCGCGAACTCGCGCGCGAACAGCTTCATCTCGGCGGCCAGCGACTGGTTTCGGGTAGCGCCCTGATACGAGTCTGCCAGCGACATGAGCGTCTGGAATACGAACTCGTTCATCTCCTGCACGGTCATGTCCTTGGTCCACAGATCGATGCGCATGGCGTTTCGCGTATCGGCGTCCCAGAGGGCAAGCAGCATCGCTCCTGCCGCCTGCTCGCCGGGCACCGGCGCCTCGTCTGCCTGCCAACGGATAGCCTCGATTCCATCGTCGGACCTGTCCACCGTTAGTGATATCTCGGAGCGCTTCATGCCACATATCGTAGCCCGCCGCGCCGTGAGCGGCCGTTCCCAGCGAGCTCTCGGACGCTTGCCGGCCATGTGACGCGCGTCTCATTTAGTCTCGACCTCGGGCCCCATCATGAGGCGAGCCTTCACGTGGGAGGCGAGCGGGAGAGGCGAGCCAACCGGTATCGCCCGCGCCGACGGACCTTCGCGAGCGGGGCGAAAGGGGGCAGAACAAATGTTGGAAACCATTGCCATCATCCTGATCGTGCTTTGGCTACTTGGACTGGTGACCGGCTACACACTGGGGAACTTCATCTACATCCTGCTGGTGGTCGGCATCATTCTCTTCCTGGTGCGTCTATTCAGTCGCGCCTAGCTAAGTCACCGAGAGGAGAACCGTGAAGACGGCAACGATTATCGGGATCATCCTGGTCGTTCTGGGCATCGGCGCCCTGATATACCAGGGGATCACTTACACCTCCGAGCAGACCGTGCTCGAGCTCGGCCCGCTGGATGTCGAGGCGGAGGAGCGCCGCACGATCCCGTTGCCCCCGATACTCGGGGTCCTCGCGCTCGTAGGTGGGGTAGTGCTGATCGTGGCCGGTAGCAGGAAGTAATCGCGGTAGCCGCCGCAGTCCCGCCTCGGGCCGGCTCGAACCGAGTGCCGAACGCAGGCAGAGGAGCGACCCGGCAGGTCGGGCGTGGTCGGTCCGGCACATCGAGGTGGTCACCGGGCACCGGCCGTACGCGTGCAGGACGGAAGCGAACCGTCTATCCGTCATGGGTCCGGCTCGGCGCGCGTGTGCCCTGTCGTTGCCCCGAACCGCCCATCGCCGTAAACTCGGGAAAGACCCACCTACCGCGACTTCACGGTTCCTGGCTTTCCTGGGAGATTCAATGAACGAACTCGACCTCGTGCAACTAGCCGACAACCCCGATCCGCGCGCACCCTGCCTGCTACTGCTCGACACGTCCGCCTCGATGTCGGGAGCACCGATCCAGGCACTCAACGACGGATTGCGGGCGTTCAAGGACGATCTGATGAACGACGAACTGGCCCGCCGCCGGGTCGAGGTCGCCGTGGTTGCGTTCGGGGGCGGCGGAGCCCACACCATTCAGGACTTCACCACGGTAGAGGACTGGAATCCAGAGCCGCTCTCAGCCGGAGGCTCGACCCCCATGGGCGAGGCCATGCAGCGCGGCATGGAGCTGTTGAAGAGCCGCAAGGACATGTACAAGCAGGCGGGGCTGCAGTATTTTCGGCCGTGGATGTTTCTGATTACCGACGGCGAACCGACAGACCGCTGGGAGGATGCCGCGCAGCAAGCGAAACGCGAGGACTCGCAAAAAGGCCTGGTGTTCTTCACGGTCGGCGTGGAGCGAGCCAACATGGACCGGCTGGCAGCTATTGCTCCCCAGGGTAGGCCGCCGCTGAAGCTCAAGGGGCTCATGTTCGCCGAGCTGTTCCTGTGGTTGTCGCAGAGCCAGCAACGCGTTTCGCACTCTCGGGTCGGCGAACAACTGGAACTTCCGCCCGTGGGCTGGGCCGACGTATCGGTCTGACCGCCCTGTGGCGCCTCCGCACGACTACCTGCCGGGCAAGACTGAGATAACCACCGTCCCCGGCCAGCGGCCCCCGGGCGGCGGCAAGCCACCGGCGGCAACCGCCTGGAAGGTTATCGCCGCCAGCGTGGCCGGCCGCGCCCACACGACTCACGACAAGGGAAACGAAGATGCGGTGCTGACCGACCGGCGCCGCGACGGCACCGTGCTGCTGGCCCTTGCCGACGGGGCCGGATCGGCGGGCCTCGCCGGAGAAGGGGCCCGGCTCGCCGTCGACGCCGCGATCGCAGCGCTCCGCCGGGAATCGATTCAGGGAGATCGGCTCGACCAAGCGTTGCGCGCCGCCCTGAAGCAGGTGAGGAAGGAAGTGGGCGCCAAGGCGCGCCAGCTGCGTGTCCGGCCGCGGGACTTCGCTTGCACGCTGCTGCTGGCCGTGGCTCGCGAAGACACCCTGGCGGTTCTCCAGGTCGGTGACGGCGCCGTTATCGCCCTCGGGGAGGAGGGCTGGAGCAGGATCACCCAGCCGCAACGCGGCCGTTACGCCGGCGAGACGACCTTCGTTACGAGCCGCGGCGCAAGCGCACTGGCCGAGGTCGAGATACGTTCGCTGGCTCCACTTCGGGCACTTGCTCTGCTCAGCGACGGGCTCGAGCCGGTAGCTACCGACATGACCAACGGGACGCCGCACGGTCCGTTCTTCGATCCCTTGGTGACGTTCGCGGCAGCCGACCGGCCAGTCGCGGAACAGGAGGCCGCGATTTCGAGCTTCCTCGCCAGCGACCGGGTGCAGTCACGCAGTTCCGATGACCTGAGCTTGATCCTGGCCCTGAAGCCGTGAGCATAGCGTCCATGGGCCTTCGCACCCCCTCGGGTGCCCCACTGATGTTGGGCGAGCCGCTGGGCCGTGGAGGAGAGGCTCGGGTGTACGCCCTGACGGGCGATCCGGCGCGAGCGGTGAAGCTCTACGTGAGGCCCGATGCGGAACGCGCCCGAAAGCTGGCCGCCATGCTCGCCCGGATACCGGCCGACCCGGACCGACGTGGAGGCCACGTATCGATAGCCTGGCCCGAGTCGCTGGTGCTGGACGACGACGGTAACGTGCTGGGATTCGTGATGCCCCGCATAGACGCCCGCCGCTACCTGCCCCTGCATCAGCTCTACCACCCACGCAGTCGCCGCTCCCGGGCTCCCGGCATGAGTTGGCACTACCTCGTCCGAATCGCCCGCAACCTCAGCGGGACGCTCGCGGCACTGCACGAGGCCGGTTACGTGGTGGGCGACCTGAACGAAAGCAACATCCTGGTCGACGACCGCGCTCTCGTAACCCTGGTGGATCTCGACTCGATCCAGGTGACCTCCGCCTCCCGGGTATTTCGCTGCACCGTCGGCAAGGGCGAATACACGCCACCGGAGCTGCAGGGACGATCGTTCCGCGATGTCACTCGCCGCCCCAGCAGTGATCGCTTCGGCCTGGCAGTGCTCACCTTCCTGTTGCTTATGGAAGGGAACCACCCCTTTACCGGCGTTTACGGCGGCTCGGGGGAGCCGCCCGGCATGGAGGAGAACATCCGTGCCCGGCGCAGCCCCTACTTCGGAGGCGGAGCCACGCAGCCGCCACCCGCCGCACCACCTGTGACGATGCTCGGTCCCAGATTGGCGACACTTCTCAAACGCTCACTTATCGCACCAGCCTGGCGTCGTCCCGACGCAAGGACGTTCCAAGCGGCGCTGGTGGAGCTCGAGGCCGACCTCACGACCTGCGAGCGCAAAGCCACTCACGCGTATCGTCGCGCTTTGCCGCATTGCCCCTGGTGTCAGCGGCGCGAGCGACTGAATACGGAGGCGTTCCCGCTGGCGGGGGAAGGCGGGACTAACGCGGCCGTCGCGACTCCTGGAGGAGGGAGCGGCTTCAGCCGAGGAAACGGCGCAGCGGCTGCGCCAGTGTCGGCGCCAGTGACGGCACCAGTGACGGCACCAGCGTCGGTGTCAGGGCGTTCGCCTGCGGCCCGAGCCGGGCGCGTACCCGCGCCGGCGCCAGGAACGCCGGCAACCGCCGGCCCGACACGGGCCCCCACGCCCGCGAACCGCGGCCATCCTTCGCCCAGGCCGCCAGGGCAGCCGGCCTCTGCACGCCCGCCGGGGTTCCGCGGCTCCTGGTTGCTCTTCCACAGCAGGCTTCCGCTGCTGTCGCTGCTGCTCGTGGCGCTCGTGGCCGCACCGGCCGTACTGTGGGAGAACGAGTTGCGCCTGCTTCTCGCGGCAACAGGCCTGAGCGGGCCGGCGCGACTGGCAGCGCTGCTCTCGGCGGCGCTGCTGCCGGCAGCGGTCGTTGCGGCCGGTCTCTACCTGCAGGCTCGCCGCCGCGCCGGCCTCGCCCGGGCCCTGCTGGGTGCCGAACGGTTGATGCGGGCGGCGCTCGCGGCCACCTTGCTGTCGCTGGTCGCCAGCCTGACGGCCGGTCTGGCGCTGGGGCGCGGCTCGGTCCTGGCCGGGGACTGGCTGCTGTTGCCGAGCTTCTGGGTAGTGTCGTTCGCGGTCGCTTGGCGGATGGTGGGTCCGCGCCGTCCCTGAAGGCGCTTCAGGCCACTGCAAGGTACCTGTCCCCTCGGGTTATCGTGCTCGCATAATGTCGAAAGCTCGCATGAAAGGCTTGATTCTCGCTGCCGGCCACGGCACGCGTCTTCGTCCGATAACCAGCCTGCGTCCGAAACCGACCATCTCGGTGGCCAACAAGCAGTTGGTGCACTACGCGGTGGACAACCTCGTGGATGCGGGAGTCCGGGAGATCGGCATCGTCGTCAGCCACGACACCATCGGCTACCTGCGCAAGAGCCTCGGCGAGTATGTCGCGAATGGCGAGAGCAGCGGCGACCGCCCTACCTTCGAATACATCATCCAGAGCCCTCCGGAGGGCCTGGCCCACGCAGTGAAGGTATCGCGCGACTTCCTGGGGGACGATCCGTTCGTCATGTACCTCGGGGACAACCTGTTCGAACGGGGAATTCGAGGGTTCGTCGATGCCTATAGGCCGGAGGAGGGCGTGAACGCTGTCCTCGCGCTGGTTCACGTGGAGGATCCGCGGCAGTTGGGCGTCGCCATAGTGGAAGAAGGCCGGGTCGTCAATCTGGTCGAGAAGCCGAAGGATCCACCGAGCAACCTGGCAATAGCAGGGGTGTACGTGTTCGACCGCAACATCCATCAGATGATCGAGCGGCTCGAGCCGGGCGCCAAGGGAGAGTACCAGATCACCGACGCGGTCCAGATGCTCATCGACGCCGGCTTTTACGTTTCTCCCGTGGAAGTCCCCGGCTGGTGGAAAGACACCGGCAAGCCCGAGGACATCCTCGACGCCAACCGCCTGCAACTGCTGAGGGTGAGCCGTCACTTGCAGGGCACGGTAGAGGACTCCCGGGTAGATGGAGAGGTGGTGATCGAGCCCGGCGCGGTGGTGCGCGGCAGCAGGATCGACGGTCCGGCGCTGATCGGTAGCGGCGCCGTGATCGAACGCTCCTACATCGGGCCGTACACGACGATAGGCGACGAAGTAACGATCCGTGACGCGGAGCTGGAGTACGCCGTGGTTGGCGCCCGCAGCTCTGTCGAGGGAGTCGGCCGGCGCATCCGCAACAGCCTGATCGGCGAGGAGGTCAGCATCGTGGGCGATGGCGCACCCGAATCGTCACATCAGCTGATAGTGGGCGACAAGAGCAGCCTGAAGCTCAGCGAGGGGTAAAGGCGGATCCGCGCGGCCATTGTCGTTGATCGACGACGTTGGGGGACTCGACGGCGTAAGCTGGCCTATTAGCCTCTGTTCTTGAGGTTGGCGGCGTCCAACAGGTCCTGAGGGCGGCCAGCCGCAAGCTTCGCTCTGATCAGATCGTCCTTCGAAACGAAATGAATCTCCGTACCGAGCATACTGACAGTCTCACGCTGACTCCATGCGTTCTCGAATGTCAGCCCTGGTACCGACATCATCACGTCCACGCGGAGTGGCGGACTTCCCATCTGATAAAAGTAGCCCTCCGCGGCGAAATCGTCAGCGCTCAGCCCTTCGAGCGGCGCTCCGAACTCCTTGAGGGCGCCGAAGATCGCCCGGGAGTTCTCGTCGTCCACAGCTATCAGCAAATCCAGATCCTTGGTGAACCTAGGCTCGGAATACTTCATGACCGCATAACCGCCGATAATCAAGTACCGAACGTTATGCTTTCGAAAAAGACTCAACAGTTCTGTGAAGTCGGGGCTCGCCAGCATAACCTTCCTTAAGGAGCAGATAATCCTTGATCAGGTCGAATGCTGCCGCGAACAAGACCTCCGGCGGTTGACTCTGCCAAAAGTCGACACTGAAGTCCGCGTCTTCGCCCAGCTTGCCGTAGTTTTCGCGGATGGTCACCTTCACATTATAGCCGAGACCCGAAACTTGTGCGGTTCGCTGGGATAGCAGCACGAACACCACTCCCTCGTCCCCTTTGCTCCCGGTCGTCGTGTCGTAACCGTTCCGGAGCCGTCCCGGGAAACAGGCTTGCATGGGCCGATAGCCGCGGTGCGCCTCGACCTCGCTCTCAGCCGAAGTGACCCGACACGTACCGTTCGGTCATCTCGTGTTGCGGATCGGTGAAGATCTGGTCGGTCGGCCCCTCCTCCACCAGCACTCCGAGGTGCATGAACGCCGTGCGGTCGCTCACCCGGCCGGCTTGCTGCATGTTGTGGGTGACGATCACCACCGTGTAGTCCTGCTTGATCTCGTGTATCAGCTGCTCGATCCGGTCGGTGGCGATCGGGTCGAGCGCGCTGGTAGGTTCGTCCATCAGGATGAGGTCGGGGCCGGTGGCCATGGCGCGGGCGATACACAGGCGTTGCTGCTGTCCGCCGGAGAGGCCCAGGCCGGACTGCCTGAGCTTGTCCTGCACCTCGCCCCAAAGCGCCGCCGAGCGCAACGACTTCTCCACCAGTGCATCGAGGTCCCCACGGAAGTCGTTCAGGCGCGGACCGAAGGCGACGTTGTCGTAGACGCTTTTGGGGAAGGGATTGGCCTTTTGGAAGACCATCCCGATCCGGCGCCGAACCTCCACCGGATCGACCGCGGGATCGTACAGGTCCACGCCTTCGTAGCCGATTCGGCCATCGACCGTGACGTTCGGCAACAGGTCGTTCATCCGGTTGATACTGCGCATGAGGGTGGACTTGCCGCAGCCGGAGGCCCCAATCAGGGCGGTAACGCGGTTTCGCGCCACCGTGAGCGAGATGCCGTGCAGCGCCTGGAAGTCGCCGTACCACAGTTCGAAGTCCTCGATCGCCAGCAGCGCCTGCTCGGACGGAACCGGATCGGTGCGAACGGTGACGTGGTCGGGGTCGATGTTCGGGAGGGCCATTACCAGGTCCTTTCGAAGCGGCGCCTGAGGTAGAAGGCCGCGGCGTAGAGGATGACGAGCACGCCCAGCAGCACCACGATGGCCGCCGAGGCGACATGCCGAAACTCGGCATCGTTCTCGCTCACCCAAGAGTAGATCTGCACCGGCAATACCGTGTAGCTCGACAGAAGCCCGTCGGGCAGATAGGGCACGAACGCTGCAGCCCCGATCAGCAGGAGCGGGGCCGTCTCGCCGATCGCCCGGGCGACCGACAGGATCACGCCGGTAACGATACCCGGCACGGCATTGGGCAGCACCACCCGCCGCACCGTCTGCCACTTGGTAGCGCCCAGACCGTAACTCGCCAGTCGCAGCGACCCCGGCACCGAACGTATCGCTTCTCGCGACGCTATCACCACCACCGGCAGGATCAACAGCGCCAGGGTCAGGGCGGCCGCCAGGACGCTTGGGCCCATCTTCGCCAGGCGTACGAACACGTAGAGTCCAAGGATTCCGTAGACGATACTGGGAACTCCGGCCAGGTTACGGATGTTCACCTCGATGAGCCGGGTAAGCCGGTTGTCGGAGGCATACTCTTCGAGATAGATCGCGGTTCCTACTCCCAACGGGAGCGCTATCAGGATCACCAGGCCAATCACCCAGATAGTTCCGGCCAGTGCCGTACGCAGACCGGCCATGACCGGGGTGCGAGACGCGTTCTGGCCGAAGAACGACCAATCCAGCCAGGGATTTAGGTAGATCACCTCGTCGGCCGCCAGCTCGCGCCGCAACTCGTCCAGCCGGTGCATGCCTTCCAGCAGCGCCAGGTCTTCCACCCGGCGGTCGCGCGCGTTGGTCACCACCCAACGCAACGGGCCGTCGCTGGTTCTCAGCATCAGCTCCACCCTGTTTCGCGCCCAGAAGAGCCTGCTCTGTTCGGAATCGCCAAGGGTAGACCGGACCTCCTCGTCGCTGAGCCCCTGTGCGGCAAGCTCCAGCCGCGCAATGCGCTGCCCACCCAAGGGCGCCCGCCACCACGCGAACGTCTCGCCGCTGTTCGCCGGTCGTACAACCTGCCAGGAAACCGTGTCGGAGACAATATCGACCAGGAGAACCGCGACGAACGCCAGCGCAAACAGGACCGGCAGCATGGTGAGGGACGCGAAGAGCCGGCCGATGCGACGCCGACCGGCTGACCTGCGGAAACCGTCTTCCGCGAACAGCGGACCGGCCCGTGCCGGAACCCCGGAGGTCGACGGCCGGCGACTCACTCGTAACGCTCCTCGAAGCGGCGCACCACCGCTTGCGCCGCCAGGTTCAGGCCCAGCGTCATGACGAAGAGGGTCGCGGCCACCGCGTAGAGCGAGCGAGCGCCGAGCGAGCCCGCCGGTTGATCGCCGGTGGCCGCCTGCACTATGTAGGAGGTCATGGTGGCAATGGTCTGGCGAGGATCGAAGTGCAGGTCGGGCCGTTGACCAGCGGCAAGAGTGACGATCATCGTCTCACCGATCGCCCGCGAGACTGCCAGGATCAACGATGCGACGATGCCCGAGAGCGCTGCCGGGATCACCACTCTCAGGATCAGCTCGTGCTTGGCCGCTCCCAGCCCGTAGCCGGCCTCGCGCAACGAACGTGGGACCGCCTGCATCGAGTCGACCGAAATGCTCGAGATGGTCGGCAGGATCATGAAGCCCATGACGATGCCGGCCGACAGCGGGTTGAACAGGTCGACCCCGGGAATGAAGCTGCGCAGCACCGGCGTCAGGAACAGCAGCGCGAAGTAGCCGAGCACGACCGTGGGGATGCCCGCCAGGAGCTCGAGCACCGGTATGACCCTGCGTCTCCGTGTCTCGCTGGCGAACTCGGAGAGGTAGACGGCAGCACCGAGACCGAGCGGGGCGCCCACGACCAGCGCGATCGCAGTGACCAACAGGGTTCCGCTGACCAGTGGCGCTATCCCGAAGTTCTGATCGAGAAAGAGCGGCGTCCAGCGGGTGTTGGTGAAGAACTCGGCGAGCGGCACTTCGCGGAAAAAGCCCACTGTCTCCGCCGTCAGGACTGCGATCACTGCCACGGTCGTGAGAACCGACACCAGGGCGCACGCCAGCAATGCCCCAGCGACCACCAGCTCGCTACGCCTGCGCGTGCCGCGCCGGTCCAACCCCGCAGCGGCCACGCTGCTCGCGGTGCCATTCCTCGACCTCATGATTTGCTCCTCCAGAGAGCGGACATCTCAAACGGCGGTCCCCGGAGCGTTCGCTCCAGGGACCAAACTATCGCAGTTCGGACGTCAAGTGGCCAGGGTCGCTGCCCTCGCGCCGCCGTTAATTTCCTGCCTGGCGTACCGCTTCGAGTACGCTGTCTCCCGGTTCGAAGCTGGCGAAGGCGCTGCCAGTCACCACGTTGTCGATCCTCTCGGCGGCTGCGTCGTAGACCTCCTCGGGATAACTGAGGTAACCGGTATCGGCGATGAGAGGCTCGGCATCATCGGAGACGGTGAACTCGGCGAACCGGCGAAGGGCCTGGCTGCTCTGCAGGCGCTCGGCGTTGAAGTAGAGGAACATCGGCCGCGAAAGCGGCGTGTAGGTGTTCCCGGATATGGATTCCGCGCTCGGCTCGACGCAGCCGCTTCCGCCGTCCACGGCAACCAGCTCCAGCCGATTGCGATTCTCGACGTAGTAGGCGAAGCCGAAGAACGCCATCGCGTTCACGTCACCGGAAACCCCTTGAACCAGCACGTTGTCGTCTTCGCTCGGGAAGAAGTCGGTGCGGATCGCACCGCTGTCCCCGTTGACCGCCTCCGTGAAGTAATCGAAGGTGCCGGAATCGGTGCCCGGGCCGTACAGGACGATCTCATCGTCGGGCCAGTCGGGCCGCACATCGCTCCAGGTGCTCACCTTGGAATCGGGACGCCAGATAGAGTTGAGCTCTGCAACGCTCAGGCAGTCCGCCCAGTCGTTCCCTGGGTTCACGACCACGGACAAACCGTCGGCAGCCACCGGTAGCTCCACGAACTCGATACCGTTCCCCGCGCACAGGTCGATCTCACTCTGCTTGATGGGTCGGCTGGCTCCCGAGACGTCGGTCTCGCCGCGGCAAAACTTCTCGAAACCGGCACCGGTGCCGGAGAAGGCGACGGTGACGCGCGCTCCGGGATTGATGATCTGAAAGTCCTCGGCGAGTGCCAGACTGATCGGGTAGACGGTCGAGGAGCCGTCGACCCGGATGTCCTGGGCGAACGTCAGCGAAAGGGTTGCTAGCAGGAGTAGGGCGGCAAGTTGCTTCATGAGCAGGTGAACCTCCGGCACAAGCCTAGCCACCCTACGTCATGGCATTGTCAGCGATCCGGACGTTTCCCGAGGCGGCCGCCCTAGAGCGCAGCCGCCTCACAGCATCCCCGCCTCAGTGCGCTGCTCCCGCGAAGTTTGGCCGCCTCAACGCGCGGCCGAGTCGGAGAATGGTGCAGCCAACGCGCGAGCGCACTGGAGCGTCGACCCGTTACGGCGCCGCAGCCACCGGCGTAACGGCGGCCTCGTCCTCGTCGCCGGTCCGGATACGGTAGACCTTCTCGATCGGGGTCACGAATATCTTGCCGTCACCAACGTCGCCGGTGCGGGCCGAGCGGAGAATCGTCTCCAAGGCGAGCTGCACGAACGGCTCGGTCAGGGCGATGTCCAGCCTCACCTTGTCGACGAGCTCCATCTTGACGGTGGTTCCGCGGTAGGTCTGCACCGTCTCGGCTTCCCCGCCGTGACCGCGCACCGGTGTGACGGTGACGCCCTGGATGTCGTTCTCGAAGAGGGACTTCAGTACCTCGTTCAACCGTTCCTTGCGGATGATCGCGGTAATCAGTTTCATGCCTTGCCGCCGATCGCACCCTCTTCGAACCCCTTGCCTGCCCGGGACTTCACGCCCCGGCCGGCAAACTGTGCCGCCTTGCTCGAGCTCACCACCGGTATCAGCAGAGCGCCTTCGCCATCGGTATAGCCTTCTTCACCGTGCATGGGCACGTCGAGTCCCATCGCCTCGTGCGCCTCGACCGCTCGCAGAGGCACCAGCAGACGCACTCCGGTGGCTATGGCCAACGTTCCGACGGCGCTGAAGGCGATCGAGATTGCGATGGCGGCAGCCTGCGTGGCGAGCTGGGCGAGGCTCCCCCCGACCTCGCCGCCCCAGGCGGTCGAGACCAGGACGCCGGTGAGCAGGGCGCCGACGATGCCCCCGATGCCGTGCGCCGCGAACACGTCGAGCGAGTCGTCGATGCTGCTGTTCGTGCGCCAGGTGATCGCCCAGTAACAAGGGAGAACGGCCAGCGCACCGACGACGAGCGCGGCCAGCGGCGACATCACGCCGGCTCCGGGAGTTATCCCCACCAGTCCCACTACTATCGCGGTAGCCAGCCCCACCGCTGTTACCTTGCCTGCACGCCTCATGTCGAGCAGCGCCCACACCACCAGCGCCGCGGCCGGGGCCAGGAGCGTGTTGAGAAAGGCGACCGCGGCAACGGTATCGGCGGCGTATGCGCTGCCGCCGTTGAAGCCGAACCAGCCGAACCAGAGTATGCCCGCGCCCAGGAGGGTGAACGGGATCTGATGCGGCAGCATCGCCTTCAGGCCATGGTCGCGTCGCTTGCCGAGCAGCAGGGCGAGTACGAGCGCGCTGACGGCAGCGTTGATATGAACCACCGTGCCGCCCGCGAAGTCGATCGCGCTGCGACCGAATAGGTTGTCGAACAGTCCGCCGCCCCATGCCCAATGAGCCAGCGGGGCGTAGATGAGCACGCTCCACAAGGCGATGAACAGCATGTAGGCCGAGAACCTCATTCTTTCGACGACCGCCCCGGAAACCAGCGCCGTGGCGATGATCGCGAAGGCCCCCTGGAAGGCCAGGTCGAGAACGAGCGGGACGCCGTCTCCGCCGCTGAGGTTGTTCAGGAAGAAGTGACCCGTCCCGCCGACGAACCGGCCGCCATCGGCGTAGGCAAGACTGTAACCGAACAGGGCCCAGGTGATGGCGACTACCCCGAGCGCGACGAAGCTCATCATCATCGTGTTGAGCACGTTCTTGCGTCTAACCAGGCCGCCGTAGAAGAGCGCCAGCCCCACCACCATGAACAACACCAGCCCGGTAGACATCAGCAACCAGGCGGTAGCGGCGGTGTCGATCGCGGCTTCCGGCTGGATCACCGGCGGCACGGCTCCAGTCGCCGGCGTCTGGGCCACAGCCGTGCCCACTGTCATCGATACAGCCAGTAATGACGCCAACAACGACGCCCGAAACCACGACTCGCAACTCGACCGATTGCACTTCATCTTCATGTTGCACCTCTCAATACGGCATCTGTTACCGAAGGTCCGCCGGCACGCTCACATCCGTTCGCCCGGCGAGCGTAATGTTAGCACAGCTGTTATCAGTTGTCACTTTCTGCTTGCACACTCTGCATCTATGCGAGCCCCGCGTGCTATTTGTCATACACGGCGTGACTAATTGTTGCCGCTCGGTGGCACACTCTGCAAAGAAACCGGGCCAGGCGCTCTCACGCCTGGCCCGACCTATTCGACGCCCGCGGCTCTCTCAGTCCTCGGTTCGCGGATCCCGTCTCAAACCGGCGACCACCCCTGCCACGTCCGCCGGTTGCCAGCCCGGCGGCTTGAGTTGCTTCCCATCTGCCCGCTTCGGGCCGGTCGCCTTGCGCATGTTGGCAGAGTGCACTGCGGCGAACACCTCGTCGGCGTCGATACCGAACCAGACCAACGCACCGTAGGTGACGTACAGCAGGTCGGCGAGCTCGTGCGCGGCCGCGGCCAACCTGGACTCGCGCTCCTCATCGGAAGCGCCGGAGGCGTCGGCAAGCCCGTCCAGGGCTTCCATCACCTCGGCGTTCTCCTCTTCGATCAGCTTGCGTCGCAGCGCCAGCAGATCCTTCCCGGGGAAAGTGGGGCTATCCGGCGCCCTCTCCCCGATAGCGTCGTGGAACTCCCTCACCCGCCGCGCGTTGCTTGCTGACCGCTCGACGAGAGCGTCCTTGCTTGCCGTGCTGTTCCTGGTCATCCGGCCCATTCTAGCTGCCGACCAGCAGGTACTACCCCTCGCCCAGGTACACCGACCCACGCCGGGGCGGTGCGTCGAAGCCGTGCAACCTGCCCTCCTCGACAGTCAACCGCAGTCCGCTCAACGGGTCGTGATACTCGCCGGCAAGGCCCTCACCCTGCACCGTGAGATCGAGGGGCAGTTGCCGGGTCCCGCGGTTCAGCACCACCACGATGCGGTTGCTTCCTGCCTGCCGCGCGAACACGACGAGGTCCCCTTCGGCGTGCAACACCCGAAAGTCACCGCGCCTGAGCGCCGGATTCTCGTGCCGCACCCGCGCCAGCGTGCGCACGTAATCGCGCAGAGCCTGGTCCCAAGCCGGGGAGCCGTCGGCAAAGCCTTCCTCGGCACCGTCCCAGGGAATCGTTCCTCGGCAGAACGGATCGTGGCCGCCCGAGAGCCCCAGCTCATCGCCGTAATAGATGCAAGGCGCTCCGGGGAACGTCAGGAGCAGCAGAAAGGCCATTCGTACCGCCTGCCGGTCGTCGCACAGCACGGTGTGAGCGCGCGGGGTGTCGTGGGAACCGATAAGGTTCAACTGAGCCCTGGTAGTGTCTTCGCCGTGGCGCGTCACCAGGTCGTTCGCCTTATTGGCGAAGCCTGCCGCATCGAGTTCGGAGATCGCTACGTAGCCGCACTTGGCGATCTCGGCGTGTTTCAGGTCACGGGCCACGAATCCGAAAGTGGCGCGCGTAAAGGGGTAGTTCATCACCGCGTCGAACTGATCCCCGCGGAGCCAGGGATCGGCTTCGCCCCAGATCTCCCCCACCAGGTAACAGTCCGGATTGACTTTCCGGCAACGACGCCGGAACTCCTGCCAAAAGCCGTCATCCTCGATCTCGTTGGGCACGTCGAGACGCCATCCGTCGATGCCGGCTTCGAGCCAGTACTCCGCCACCCGCCAGAGGTACTCGCGCACGGCGGGATTGCGGGTATTGAACTTGGGCAGAGCGGGAAGGTTCCACCAGGCGTCGTAGCCGAGGCCGCCGTCATTGTAGGCGTTGAGTGGAAACTGACGGATGTGGAACCAGTCCAGATAGGCGCTGTGCGGACCGTTCTCGAGGATGTCGGAAAACTGGAAGAAGCCGCGGCTGGCATGATTGAAGACGCCGTCGAGGACGATTCTCATGCCCCGCTCGTGGGCCTCGTCGATCAGCTCGCGAAGCGCCGCATCACCGCCCAACATGGGGTCGACGCGGTAGTAATCGTGAGTGTGGTACCGGTGGTTCGAGGCCGATTGGAAAATAGGCGTGAAGTAGAGGGCGGTCACGCCCAGGTCGGCCAGCAGGTCGAGCCGCTCGCTGACTCCCAGCAGGTCACCACCCTTGTAGCCGTGAACGGTGGGCTGGCTGCTCCACGGCTCGATGTTGCTCGGTTTGGGAAGTCTGCTGCTGCGGGCGAAGCGGTCCGGGAAGATCTGGTAGAAAACGGCGTCCTGGACCCAGGACGGCGGCGCCGAAAGTGACATGGCTCCATTGTAATGAACCGGGCCCGGCAAAGAAGATGGCGCCGCCGCAAGTAGCGGGGCGCCCTCGTGTTAAGGCCTGCACCGCCGGAACTTCGCCGGCGGCGGGACGGTCAACCGACCAGCGCTCCTTCCGGATCACCCAGCCTGCGGAGCGCCCGTACGTCGGTAATCGAGATGCAGCGATAGCCGGTATCGATGATGGCATCGTGACGCATGTCGGCCAGCTCCTTGGAGACGCTCTCTCGCGTGCTTGCCGTTCCCTCGGCTATCAGCTCATGCGACGCGCAGATCTGCCAGGCGCCTTCGCCTGTTCGCTGCGCGAGCGGCGTCTTGATCAGCTTGCACAGGTACCGAGCGATGCGCTCACGCAGGAAACCGACCTGGAAGTCGTATTCGTCGTTCAGCAACCGCTTCGTCTGGGTTACCAATGAATGGACTACACCTATTACGTTCGGTCCGCGCACATCGCGTGAGTCGAATACCTCGATCGTTGCATCGGTGGCGGCTTCGGCGTCTGCGAACCGGCCCACCCCGATGAAAACCTCTTCCCCGAAGAGGTCACCAGGCAGTACGTGCCTGAGCGTCACGCTACGGCCGTCCGGCTTGATCCGCATCAGCCTGATCAGGCCGGCCTTGACGCGATAGAACGACTCTGGCTGATCGCCCTCGTGATAGAGCGGTTGCCGCGCGGTCAGCCGGACGTTCTGAAAGAGCTCTTCGGCAAAACCCTCCGGTACCTTTTGAGGTGCCTGCGTATCCCCGTGCATTGCGTAATCGGTCATCGACATCGCTGCCTCCCCCTGTCTGTGACACGCCTACCGTGCTCGCCTCATCAATGAGAAGGGCTCGATTCGGATGTGAACGGCGTCGAGGGCCCCCAAACGTGCATCGGTGCCCACTGTGAACATAGTAACGAAAGACCATGTAGCGGTAGGAGCGGGCCGCTATCGTCAGGGTGCCGTACAACGGCAGGGGGAGGTAGTCACATGTTGAACAAATTGGAAAAAGCGGTTCTAACACTGCTCCTCGCGCTGGGAGCGGCGTTCGGCGCGGCCCAGGATACCGCTCAGCCAGCGGACCCGTTCGCACCGACCACCGAAACGGCGGAACCGGCGCCAGAGATTCCCGATGTCGCCTGGGTTCGTTTCGCCCACTTTTCACCGAACGCAGATGAGATCTCCGTTGATCTCAGGCCCACCAGCGAAGACGTCGCCTTTACCGGCGAAGGCTTCGGAACGATCCCATACCAGTCGTTGTCCGGGTATATGGAGATTCCTGCCGGCAACTACACGGTGACCGCCCAGGGCGGCGAGGCTGCCGATGCCCTGGAGGAGGAGCTGAGCTTCGCGCGCGGCAACCACTACACCCTTTCGGCCATCGGCATGGTGCTGCCACCAGAGGTGCGGGCCGAAGAGGCCGACGAGGAGGAGGAGGGCGGCTTCGTGGCGTTCTTCCGCAACCTCTTCGGCAACGGCGACGCTGACCGTGACCGGCTGGCGCTGCAGTTCCATCTGATCGAGGACGATCTTACCCGCGTTCCGAACGAGGGCGAGACGTTGATACGGGTAGTCCACGCAGCTCCAGGCACCGAGCCGATCGACCTGGCCGTCATGGGCGAGCAGGGGACGATCGTCAACGACGTCGAATTCGGGAACTCCAGCCGCTACGCCGGTTACGAAGGCGGCATGGAGCAGCTCGAGGTGAGACTGTCGGGTTCGCGAGCGGCGACTCTCGAGCTGACCAACCTGAATCTGCAGGCGGGCAATCTCAACACCATCTACGTAGTGGGCACTCCCGTCGAGCAAGCGCCGATCGCCGTCCTAGGCTCGAGCCTGGCCCCGGTCGAGGTCGGTATGGCCGCCGGTGAAGACGTAGCTGCCGATGTCGTGGACGACGGCGAGACCGCAGGCGGAGGCGCGGCCGATGACGCCGAAGAGGCGGACGACGCCGCCGAGGACGGCGAAGGTGCCGAGGACGGTGACGCGACGGACGACGCGGCCGGCGAAACTGACGAAGCCGCCGACGACGCCGCCGATGACACTGGCGACGACACCGGCGACGACATGGACGAGGAAGAACCGGCAACCGACGAGGAAGGCGCCGAAGAGCCGGCAACGGACGAAGAGGACGCCGAGCAGACCGACTAGAAGCGGATCGGGTAAACGCTTACGCAACTGGATCTCGAGGGCGGCTGATTGCCGCCCTCGAGATCGACCCGTGACACGTGACGCCGACCAAGCGACTGCTGGCGTCCTACAACGGGCGCCAGTCGCGGAAACCGAGCAAAAAGGCAAAGAAAAAGCTTTGAGAATCGCTCCGCCGGGGGGGCAGCGGGGTGCGGAGGTTCCTCAAAGCTTGAGAACATTATGCATCAAGGGTGAGAAGATTGCAAGTGGTATTCGTAAAAATGTGGAAGCGTTTACAGCCGCCTGCAGTCGCCTACAGGCGGCACTTCATTCCGGTCGCAAGAGCGGAAAGAGGATCACGTCGCGGATGCTGGGCACGTCGGCAAGCAACATAGCCAGGCGATCGATCCCCAATCCCAACCCGCCCGTCGGGGGCATCCCGTATTCCAGGGCCGCCAGGAACTCCTCGTCCACCCGGTGTGCCTCCTCGTCACCACCCTCGCGAAGCTGTTGTTGCCGCTCGAAACGCTGCCGCTGATCGACCGGGTCGTTCAACTCGCTGAAGGCGTTCCCCAGCTCCATCCCCATCGCAACCGGCTCGAACCTCTCCACGAGCCCCGGACGTGAGCGATGCTTCTTGGCGAGAGGACTTATGACCAGTGGGTGGTCCATCACGAAGGTGGGCTGCACCAGATGCGGCTCCAGATAAATGTCGTAGAGCCTGTCATAGATCTGGTTGAGAGGCTGCTGCGCCGGCGGTTCGCTTCCTCCGCCCGGGTGATGCGCGTCCACCCATTCGCGGAGCCGGACCTCGTCCTGCAGGTCGAACTCGATTCCGGCACGCTTCGACAGCTCGCCGGTGTAGTCGACCCGCGGCCAGGGAGGCGTGAAATCGAGACGATGACCCTGGTAGTCGATCACCAGGGAGCCGGTGAGGGCATTCACCAGACTCGAGTACATCTCCTCGACCAGCTCCAGGATGTCCAGGTAGTCGCGTCCGGCCCAGTACAGCTCGAGCATCGTGTACTCGGGATTGTGCTTGTAGGAGATGCCCTCGTTGCGGAAGTTGCGGCCGATCTCGTAAACCGCCTCGAATCCGCCGACGATCAGCCTCTTGAGGTAGAGCTCGAGCGAGATGCGAAGGTGGTAATCGTAATCGAGAGCGTTGTGGTGGGTGACGAAGGGCCGAGCCTCGGCGCCGCCGGGCACCGCCTGCAGCACCGGCGTCTCGACTTCGAGAAAACCCAGGTCGTCGAGGTGACGGCGGATGAACGCGATAGACCGGGATCGCAGTACGAAGGCGCGGCGCACCTCCGGGTTGACCATGAGGTCGAGGTGGCGTTGACGGTAGCGCTGTTCCTTGTCGGAAAGACCGTGGAACTTGTCGGGCAGCGGCCTCAACGACTTCACGAGCGGCCTGAACTCGGCGGCCCGGACGGTGAGCTCCCCGGTCTTGGTCACGAACAGAGTTCCCCGCACCTCCAGCCAGTCGCCCAGGTCGATCTTCTTGAGAGCGGCGTAGCGCTCCAGCTCGTCGCGTTGGAAGTACGCCTGGATCTCACCGCTGCCATCCGCGAGCGTCGCGAAGGTAACCTTCCCCATTCCGCGCACTGTCATCGCCCGCCCGGCGACTACCACCTCCTCGTCCCAGGTCTCGCCGGGCTCGGCACCGTGATGACGGGAGCGCAACTCGGCCGCGTTGTGGGTGGCCCGGTATCGGTACGGATACGGTTCGAAGCCGAACTCTTCGAGCCTCTCCAGGTTCTGATGTCGCTGCTGTCTTTGTTCGTGAAGGGACTTTTCCGACATGACGCACCAGTGTAAGGGTTCGACGGCCGCGAACGGTGTCGGGCCGGCGCGTCGGCCCGACCGCGCCCCGGGCGTCGGCCCTCCTTCGGCGGCGGAGCCGGGGCGGCAGGAACCGCCTCGGAAAAAGACCGACGTCTGCCCCGACGGTGCTCGCAACTAGCCGCCGGCGGTTAGTTGATCGACATCAAGGTGTACTCGCTCCGCCGGTTGTTGATCACCACCTCGACCGTGTCGCCCGCCCGCCTGCCCATTACGGCACGACCGAGGGGCGACTCATCGCTGACCTTGGGGATCTCGCCCTCCAGCACACCGGCCTCGATCGGTGAGACGACCTGGACCTCGAAGGCCTCCTTCGATGCAGTGTCCTGCAGCGTGACGGTCACGCCCAGGTCGACCTTGTCGACCTCGTGGGCGGCGATGATCTCGGCGCGATTGAGCTGGTCCTCGAGGTTGTCAATGCGCATCTCGAGCCGGGCCTTCTCTCGCTTCGCTTCCTCCAGCCCGGAGTCGTCGTAGTCGTCGGACGAGCCCGTCAGCTCCCGAAGGATTCGGGTAGCCTCCTCGAGGCGAGCGTACTCCTGCTCGAGCTGCGCCTTGAGACGGTCATACCCTTCCTGTGTAAGGCGAACCTGCCTTGCCATCTCTTCCTCCTGAGGCTTTGCATTCTGCCGGAACGTCTGGGCGGCCTTGCGCAACACGCTCCGGTATGCGCGCTTGCCCCCAACCGGCGGAACCGGTGGAGGCAAGGCGGTTCGGCGGCCGAGCGCCGAGATTGATTTGACGCCGATATTGTAGCCCATCGCGGTCGCGACCGGCCGTCATACGGCACGAGGAACGCGACACACGGCCCTAGACAGTCGAAGCGAGGGGCCCGCTGGACCCCTCGCCGGTGTGTTTCACTTGCAGGCGCATGCCCGCGTGCATCGGTTGCTGGCTATTCGGCCGCGCTCAGTTCGCAGCGGCGCGCGCCTCCTGCAACCACTCGTCTGCCGCGTCGCGGTTCTCGTCGATCCATTCGTTGGCCATGGCCAGGATCTCACGTTCGCTATTCTCGCCTTGACTGATGCGCACGGTTATTTCCGTCACGTCCGCAAGCGGAATCTCGATGAGCTCGAACAGGCGTGCCGCGGCAGGGTTCTCCGCCAGGAACTCGTTGTTGGCGACCGCTCTGATGTCGTTCGCCACGAAGCCCATGTCCAGCGGATCGTCCACGGCCCCCTCGACAGCGCTTACAGACATGAAATCCTCCAGGCCCTGCTGCGCCTCGCTCGGGAGAATCTCGGGCACGTTGATCCACATCACGTCTTCACCCGGGACAAGTTCAACGGTGGTGTAGTTGGGTGTCCAGGTGTAGTAGAGGATCGGTTCACCGGCGTTATAGCGCGCCACGACGTCGGCGAACATCGCCGAATACCCAGCAGTGATGGGGTTGACATGGTTCTCCAGCTCATATGCATCCATATGGTGGCTGATGACCTGCTCGCAGCCCCAGCCCGGCGGGCAGGCGCCCAAGTCGGCCAAACCGTCGCCGTTGGCGTCGAACGCTTCTTTCACCTCGGGACGCTTGAAGTCGTCGAGGGAGGTGATACCGAACTCCTCGACCGACGCCTTGTCGACGAGATAGCCTCCGAGCGCACCGGCCTCGACGATCTTGCCAACTTGCGAGGCATTCTCTTCGAAGTTGGCCGGCAGCTGCCCGTTGTGAATAGGGAACCAGCCGTTCGCCCAGTAGTCGACGTCACCCTGCGCGACCGCCTGATAGAAGATCGGGTTGGACACGCCTTGGGCGGGCTGGACGTCGTAACCGAGCTCCTCGAGCAGCGCGCGGAATATCGCTTCGATCGGCAGGGCCGATTCCCAGGTCGCCACCGCGGGCTGCACCTCAACGCCCTCTCCCGGGCGCTCATTCTGACCCAAAGCGTTACCGCCCAGGGCCAACGCGAAAAGTACCAGTATCGAAATCAGTACGGACTGCTTCATTGATGCCTCCATCTCGCTCGAACTTCGTTGCGGTCACTGCCTTGTGAAAACACGACTCGCCACAACCTGCTTACACAACAACACGAACCTGCTTGAACATGAGCGTCCCAGGCGCATATTGGTTGCGTTCAAATCAACCCTAGCCCGTGTTTTCCGGCTCGCTTGCAATGCCGGATACAAACTGGAGCGGCTGTCACAATCGCTCACTGCGCCCTTCGGCGTGTCGGCGGCTTGCCGAGCCCCTGCGTGATCCGGTCGAGAACTATCGCCAGCAGAACGATGCCGAGGCCGCCTATTCCGGCCAGACCAACGTTGAGCGAGTTGAGCCCGCGGAAAACCGGGTTGCCCAGGCCACCGGCACCTATCAACGCGGCGATGACAACCATCGACAGCGAAAGCATGATGGTCTGATTCAAGCCGGCCATGATGGTAGGCATGGCCAGGGGAAGTTGCACCTTCCAGAGAATCTGGCCGGAAGTGGAACCGAAAGCGGTCGCCGCCTCCACCACATCCTCCTGCACCTGCTGGATTCCCAGGCTGGTGAGGCGGATCAGCGGCGGCATCGCGAAGATGATGGTGGCGATCACGCCGGCAACCGTGCCGATACTGAAGAGCATCACCACGGGCACCAGGTACACGAACGCCGGAGTCGTCTGCATCACGTCGAGGATCGGTCTCAAGACCGAAGCGAAGCCTTCGCTCCGCGCCGAAAGAATGCCGACCGGTATCCCCACGATCACGCAGAAAAGCACGGCGCTGATGACCATCGCAAGTGTGGTCATGGTGTCGCCCCACAGCCCCAGGAAGCCGACCAGTGCGAGTGACACGGCGCTGAACAGGGCGACTTTCCAGCCGGCCGCCCGCCACGCGAGCAGCAGGACCACCAGTAGCATCACGGACGGAGGTACCCAGTGCAGGAAGGAGTTCACCGCATCGAGCGTCCACTCGATCGGCAACTTCATCGTCTGGAACTCGTCGCGGTAGTTGTCCACCAACCAGTCGATGCCCGCCTGGATCCAGTCGTCGAGCGGGATCACCCATCTATCGAAGATGTTCATGCGCGGCTCCCGACGCTCTCGCCGGCGTCCTGCTCTTCAGGTGGCGACGACGGCGCCCGCTTCTCCAATATCCCCTGGACGAGTTCGCGTTCGCCGACCACGCCCACCAACCGATCGTCCGAATCAACGACCAGCGCCGGCATGTTGGTATAGGTGCGCCCTTCCAATACCTCGCGCAGACTGGCATCGGGACGACAACGCACGGCCATCACCTGGGAACGGATCTCCGGTACCTTCGTGCTCAGCACCTCGTCGAGGTCACGCAGTTGCACGGGCTTGCCGGCGGACTCGACCCGTACCAACCGTCGATCGTTGCCCACGACCACGCGCACCGTCGGGAAGCCGCGACGAGCGTAGGAGGTCTCCTTGCCGTCCGACGCTACCCGCTCGAAACGTGGACCGGGCAGCGCCTGCGCGACCGTTGCGGCCGTTATGACGCCGGTCGAGTCGGCATGTTCCACGAAGTCGGCTACGTACTTGGTCTTGGGATTGACGATGATCTCCTCCGGCGTCCCCTTCTGCACGATCCGGCCCGATTCCATGATGGCGATGTGCGAACCGATCCTGAGCGCCTCATCCAGGTCATGAGTGATGAACAGCATGGTTCGGTGCAGCTCCTCTTGGATTCGCAGCAGCTCGTCCTGCATGTCAACCTTGATCAGCGGGTCCAATGCGCTGAACGGCTCGTCCATCAGCAGCACCGGCGCCTGGGTTGCAAGCGCCCGTCCCAGGCCGACGCGCTGCTGCATTCCACCGGACAGCTCATCCGGGTAGCTGGTCCCCCAGCCGCCGAGCCCCACCAGGTCGAGGATCTCTCCGGCGGCCCGACGACGATCATCGGTCGCCATGCCCTGCACTTCGAGGCCGTATGCCACGTTGTCCAGCACGTCGCGGTGCGGAAACAGGCCGAAGCGCTGGAACACCATGCTCATGTTTCGCTTGCGCACCGCGCGCAGCCGGCTGCTATCCAGCGAGGTCACGTCCACCTCGCCGTCGTCGGTCTGCAGAACGACACGTCCCGCAGTCGGCTCGATAAGCCTGTTGACGCACCTGAGCAAGGTCGACTTGCCGCTTCCGGACAGTCCCATGATCACAAAGACCTCGCCCCGTTCGAGGCCGAAGCTCACATCCTGAACTCCGACGACGTGGCCGGTTTCCTCATGGATCTCGTCTTTCCCCTTCCCCTCCTCCAGGAGGCCGAGAATCTCCTGCGGACGCTCCCCGAAAATCTTGAATAATCGCTCTACTTGAATCACGCTTGATCTACTCCCTGTTCGGAACGCTCTGCTGCCGGAACACCGCCTCGTGCGGTTGGCAAACACCTCGGACAACGGGTCGAAAATGCCCGGGATGCGCTCATAGGGTATTCACGATAGCAGGCAGGGAGGGCCGCGTTCACGGTCCCGGCTACGGCTTCTGTCGACACCCCCCTCGCTTTTGCGTCAGTTCTTTCGTCCCAGGCGAGACTTCTCGAGACCGCAGGCACGGGTATCCAGCAAACATCCTGGCCGGACCGTCATCGCCATGTATAATGAGGTGCTCGAGTATGCGTTGGCGCATTCGGTGCCACCTCGGGCGGTACGCTCCCGATGCCGCATCGGAGCGCTACGTCTTGTCAGATCGATTGAATCAATGAGGAGCAGGAGAAACGACAGCAGGCGTGGCCTGCTCGAGACCGAAAGCCGTCGTTTCCGGCGGCAAGGTTACAGGCCACTGTAGTTCGGCCAGCAAGGCGCTAAGGATTATGACAGCGATCTCGCCATAGGGGCGAGGCGATCCCGAGCGCAATCGAGTTCTACCGGTGGCTCCGATAATCCGCCCCGAAGCAACACGGGGAAAGCCCCGGAAAAGGGAGTGATGACTCCGATGGCAAAAGCGGTTCCGATGATAATAGCGGCAACGAGAAAGGCAGCGATGAGTCGAGCAGCGATCATGGGCGTCGTGCTGGCGATGTTCACGGTGGGCGGTGGCGCTCTGGCGCAGGACGACTGCGGCGGGTACAACAGGGACATCGTCTTCGG
Source organism: Trueperaceae bacterium (assembly GCA_040905465.1). Classification (GTDB taxonomy): domain Bacteria; phylum Deinococcota; class Deinococci; order Deinococcales; family Trueperaceae; genus DASVCN01. The sequence continues at coordinate 67,777 of JBBDRK010000074.1, forward strand.
AGAGCAGGACTGGGACAGCGCGCAGGTGCACAACGCAATCGCGCGGCACATACTGGAGGAAGGGTTCGGGTGCAGCACCAGCGTTATCCCCGGTTCGACCATCCCGATGCAGCAGGGCACTATTCGAGGAGACATAGACGTACTTATGGAGGTCTGGCAGGACAACCTGGCGGACTTCATGCCGGCCGCGCTGGAAAGCGGCGAGATAGTCGATCTCGGCGTCAACTTCGGCGACGGTCAACAGGGCTGGTTCGTGCCACGCTACCTGATCGAAGGCGACAGCGAGCGCGGCATCGAACCTGTTGCTCCCGACCTAGAGAGCGTGACCGACATCGCACAGTACGCGGAACTGTTCCGCGACCCCGAGCAGCCCGACCGCGGCCGCTTCTACAACTGCATAATCGGGTGGGTGTGCGAGGAGATCAACACCGCCAAACTCGAGGCATACGGACTCAGCGAGCACTTCACCAACTTTCGGCCGGGCACCGGCGTCGCCCTCACCAGTTCGATGGAGGGTACGTACCTGCGCGGCGAGCCGTGGTTCGGGTACTACTGGGGTCCGACCTGGGTGCTCGGCAAGCTCGACATGGTGCAGTTGGAGGAACCGGCGTACACCGACCAGTGCTGGGAGCATCTCAACGAAAACCTGGGCGATCCGGACGAGGCTTGCGCCTACCCCACATCTGTCGTAACGATCGCAGTAAACGGCGAGTTCGCAGAGCAGGTGGCGCCCGAAGTGATCGACTTCCTGCGCGAGTACACAACAACCAGTGACCAGGTAAGCGCGCTGTTGGCCTACATGCAGGACAACGACGCCTTGCCCGAAGAGGCCGCGACGCACTTCCTCGAAACAGAGACCGAGTTGTGGTCCGAGTGGCTTCCGGCCGAGGTGGCCGAACGGGTCCAGGCGTCCATCGAGTAACGGGACCAGACCATGCTCTCCCTTGAGTCCGAGTTGCCTTCGCACAGCATGTCCGCTCTATCGAGAGAGGCGGTCACAACGTGTTCGACTTTCTGAACCAGTCATTTCCCGAGTCCTGGCGAATTCCATTGAGAGAGTGGACCAACGACGGGGTTCGCTGGCTCGTAAGCGAATATGGCGACGTATTCCGCGCCATCACCGACGCCCTGCTGTTCGTGCTCGTCCGCGTCGAAAACGTGCTCAACTGGCTGCCGTGGTGGCTGGTAGTGCTGCTGGTCGGCCTGCTGGTCTGGCATGCGTTCGGCCGGCGCATAGGTCCGGCACTGCTGATGGCGGGGCTGATGACGCTTGTCGGCAGCTTCGGCCTGTGGCCACAGCTCATGACCACCCTCGCGTTGATGACCGTCGCCACAATGGTGACCATCATCATCGGAATTCCGATCGGCATCCTGATGGCGCGAAACGATACCGTGCGAGCGGGAATAAAACCGATCCTCGACGGCATGCAGACCATGCCGAGCTTCGTTTACCTGGTACCGGTGGTCATGTTCTTCGGTCTCGGCAACGTGGCGGCAATTTTCGCCACCTTCATCTATGCGGTGCCCCCAGTCATCCGCCTAACCGATCTCGGCATCAGGCTGGTTGACAAGGAGGTCATCGAGGCCTCGCAGTCGTTCGGAGCCAACTCGCGACAGACCCTCTGGGAAGTGCAGCTTCCACTGGCCCTCCCCAACATAATGGCCGGCATCAATCAGACGATCATGATGGCGCTGGCCATGGTGGTGATCGCCTCGATGATCGGCGCGAGAGGGCTGGGACAGGAGGTCCTTCGCGGCCTGCAGCGCGGTGACGTGGGCCTCGGGCTGGAAGCCGGTCTGGCTATCGTCATCCTGGCGATCGTGATGGACCGGGTGACCCAGGGCTACAGCCGCCGGTACGACTACACCGCCGATCAGGGGGCCTAGGGCGATGACCGATACCAAGATAGAAGTCAAGAACCTCTACAAGATCTTCGGAAAACGGCCTGACGACGTGCTGCAGAGGGTTCGCAAGGGAGTGAGCAAGCAGGAGATCCTCAAGCGCACCGGGCACACCGTCGGCCTCGACGACGTATCGCTGGATGTGAGAGCCGGCGAAACGTTCGTCGTGATGGGCCTGTCGGGAAGCGGCAAGTCCACCCTGGTCCGTTGCCTCAACAGGCTGATCGAGCCTACTTCGGGCGAGATCGTCGTCGACGGCGTGGACATCGTGCAACTGGGCCGGAAGGAGATGCAGGCGTTGCGCAGAGAGAAGATGGGCATGGTGTTTCAGCACTTCGCCCTGCTCCCCCATCGCAACGTGATAGACAACGTGGCCTACGGCCTGAAGTTGCAGGGAATGGGCCGTGAGGAGAGGTACGAGCGGGCTCGGACCTGGATCGAGGTAGTCGGGCTGAAAGGGTACGAGAAAGCCCGTCCAACCGCTCTGTCGGGTGGCATGCAGCAGAGGGTTGGTCTCGCGCGAGCCCTGGCAACCGACCCGGAAATCCTTCTCATGGATGAAGCGTTCAGTGCGCTCGACCCTCTGATACGACGAGAGATGCAGGACGAACTGATCAGGCTGCAACGCGAACTGCACAAGACGATCGTGTTCATCACCCATGACCTCGACGAAGCGCTGCGGCTCGGGGATCGCGTGGCGATCCTCAACGCGGGCCGTGTGGTGCAGGTCGGCACGCCCGAGCAGATCCTCACCGAGCCTGCCGACGACTACGTCGAGGCTTTCGTTCAGAACGTAGACCGGAGCCGGGTTCTTTCCGCTCGGCTGGCGATGGAAACGGGCCTCCGGGCGCGAGTCGACGCTACCCCGACGTCCCTCCTTACCGACCTGGCCAACGACGAGTGGAAGACGGCATTCGTGACCGACGGCAACGGCCGGTACAAGGGCGTGGTCGGCATCGAAGAGGTGCGCAAGGGCGCGCGCCGAGGAGACGCGGACCTGCGCAAACTGCTCTCAGAGTCAGCCCCGACAGTCCGATACGATTCTCCTCTGTCTGAAATGTTCTCCGTCGGTGCGGCCAGTTCTGTTCCTATCGCAGTGTTGGGCGACAACGACGTGCTCGAAGGGATCCTCACGCATCGCGCCGTGCTGGCGGCGCTGTCGTCCGAAAGCGACCGCGTTGCCCACATGGAATCAGCAGAAGCCAACAGGCACACGGCCGAGACGACGAGCCCGAAACGCTGAGCCAAGACAGAGCCAGGCGGAAACGACTTGTTCGCCCGTGGCCTATCGCCACGGGCGACGCTTCTTGGCGCCACCTGGTGCACTCGCCCACCGTCTGAAAGTCGCACCGGTGGTGGCCGGATGGCGGCACCGAACGCAGTCGATCGGATGCCCGTTTCTTCACACCTGCCTCGACTCTCAGCAAAGGCGCAGGCTCAACCCCTACGCTGTAAGACAATGACGCGCCCCCTGCTCGCAGTCACCCTCGCGCTCACCACCCTCGCCGGAGCCTGGTTTCTGAACGCTTGGCTCGCCGGCGCACGGCTAGCACGACAGTCGCAGTCCCCAATGCTGCGCAGCGCGGTTCTAGATCCCTTTGAGTCCCCCCTGTTGCAGGGCTACCGGACCTACCGCGATTCTCTCATCGGTGGCGATCTGGACTCGCTCGGCTACCTTGCCCATCGTGACGACAGTTTTCTGGCATACCGGGCTTCGCTGGCGCTGGCGCGTTCGGTCGAACTCGACCCTGCTGAGCGTCTGGTGTTTTATCGGCGGGCGCTGCAGTTACGGGTAGCGGATCCCCTTGCCAGGCAGGAGAACCGGGAGTTCCATCTGGAGATGGCGGCCACGGCCGAAGCGGCCGGAGATCGCTCGGCAGCCACCGACGCATACGCCGAGGCGCTTCCGGATCCGGTCGCCGTGAAAGCGCTCGAGCGGTTGGAGAGCGACCCCTACCGGTTGGCGAACACGTACCTTCAGGCGCGCCTATACCGGGACGCCCTGGAGGCGTTGGACGGCCGGGCGGCGCCGTCGATCGAGGCGCCGGCGCACCGGCGTCTGGGTGAGCATCAGAAAGCGCTCGATGCATACGAGCGTTGGCTGGTGGAACAACCCGACAACTTCGACGCGCGCCTCGGAAGGGCGTGGTCGCACTTCTATCTGGCCGACTCGGTTACCGCCTACTCGCTCTTTTCGGCGCTGGATGGCAGCAGCAGCCTCTACGCCCGCGCCCTCATCGACCGACGCCAGGGAAACCTTACCGAGGCGGTCAACCTGATCAGAACGAGTGGGGTAGCGAGCTGGCTGTGGTTGGCTTCGAGCTGGCTGGAGGCGGAAGATCGCTACGCCGAAGCGTTGTCGATCTACCTGCAGATCGCTCCCGGTGATTCGGTTTACGCGGACGATGCCGCATACCGAGCGCTGGTGCTGGCCGAGCGTCTTGGCGACCAGGACGCCGCCCAGGTAGCTCGTGAACTCGTTCCGTCAAGCTCGTTTTTCGGGTTACACCTCGGCAGCACACCGACTCTGCCAGATAGCCGAGAGTTGCCGCAGGTGAATCTGGAGGTCCAGGATCTCGCTCTCGAACTCGCCCGCGCCAACGACAGCGAGGCCGCGATCGGCGAGTTGGTCTTTGCGCTCCGTGAATCCGAGGATGAGGCGACCGTGGTGTCGCTGGCCGAGACGCTGCAGTTGCTTGGCGAGTTCCGGCAGAGCCAGCGCGCCGCTCAGCGGTTCGTGGATGCCGGAAGCCGCGAGGTCAGGACCTGGAAGGCTGCATACCCGAGGGCATATCCGGAGCTCGTGCGCAAAGAGGCTGCCGAGCAGGACCTCGACCCTGCACTCGTCTGGGCAGTAATGCGTCAGGAGTCGGCGTTCTATCCGAACGCCGTTTCGACCTCCAACGCCGCTGGACTCATGCAGGTCATCCCGTCGACCTGGGACTGGCTGGCGGAACTGCAGAAGGAGGAACCGGGGGACCGATTCGACCCGGCCGCGAACATCCGCTACGGCAGCTACTACCTGCGGTGGCTGATGAACTATCACGACGGTGACACCGAGCTGGTTATCCCCTCGTATAACCGGGGCCAGGGTTATATCCGGCGGCTGTTCGACGGTCCCGTCGTCGGCGGCGACAAGAACGAGTTCTATCGCGAGATCGACGCGCTCGAAACCCGGGAGTACCTCCAGCGGGTGATGGTCAACTACCGGACCTACCAGGCGCTATATGAGGGCCCGGAGTCGACGGCGGCTGCTCCCGCTGAGGAGCAAGACCAGCCGGAGATCCAGTAGCCGAGGTTCACGGGCTAAGGAGCTAGCGCCTCGATCAGATAGGTGAGCTTCGGCCGGCTCGCCACGTAGGTCTGGCCTGCCTCGGCCGCTTCGGCCTCGGTAAGGAACTGTCTCGGCCCGTCTTCTCCCATGATGTAGTCAGGTTCGTTGTCGCCGCGCTCTTCCGCGAAGTCGGCTCCCTGCGGTACCAGCCTCACCACGTATCGCTGTGTCCGGCTCATCTCTCCCCCGCTCCAGAGGTAATCCACCTCGTCATCGTGACCTGCGGTCCACGAGCACGCGCATCGATCCTGGGCACGGCACCGTATACGGGCAAGGGGCACTCGCGGTGATCGCCGGCCGCTCTCGAGGACTCCGCTCGAAAGCCATGTCGACATAACACCTTTGACGGGAGATTCTTGCCGTGACCTGGGACCTGATTGAGCGTGCGGTTGCCGAAACAAAGAAACGGCCTCGCCCAAGGGGAGGAGGCCGCCGGCGGGCGCCGGCAGGCGCACGCGATTCCGGTTTGGAGCGGGAGACGGGATTCGAACCCGCGACATCCACCTTGGCAAGGTGGTGCTCTACCAGCTGAGCTACTCCCGCATTACAGGCCGGAGGTTTGCCGAGGGCCAGCCTCCGGGCCGTCATCAAAATATGTTCTTCGCGCTGTCCTACTCTTCCGGGGAGCTGCCTCCCGAGTACCA
>JBBDRK010000075.1:0-15858 GCA_040905465.1 Trueperaceae bacterium
CTAGAGCAAGTTCGGAGAACAAACAAGACGTGCGTGGCCGAAGCAAGTCCGGCCACGCACGTCCTTTTATTGCCTGAGACCTTGTTTCACCTAGGTACTACATATAGCACCATCGTACAAGGGCTGGTCAGATGTAGTAGCCTATAGCCGAGGTGCCTTTATGACAAAAGCCAGGTGAAGTGCCGTCGAAGCCCGGTGAATATATAGAACGGGGACCTAGAGGTGGTGAAGTTCCAAATGCGCGCGAAGTCACCATCGAGCGGGGAGATAGCCCACTCCCACCAACCGGAGAACCTGGGCGATCGTGGGAGCGTACTGGTCCGCCAAAGAAGTAAGAACATAGAGGCCTGAGATAGGTCTTTGGGCCGTCTCGAACGCACTACAAACGGTCTATTACGCCGGTGTTCCGGCCTTCCCCTGCAGGAACCTCAGCGCAATCGCGTAGGCGGCGTAATCGTCGATCAGCCGCGGGGGCCACCACATGCCGGCCGGGAGCAGGCGCCAGGGCAGGCGGGGCGGGTGATCGCGGAAGTACAGCCGCCGGGCCTCCAGCGTCGACCCTGTTTCGTCGACCAGAAGCGGGGTGAAGCCGCGTCGTTCCAGCAGGTGGCGCAGTTCCTCACTGCCGGTGCCGTCGCCAATCACCACCCGGGCTGCGTCGGGCAGCGGCAACCTTTCCAGCTCGGCCGCCTCGAGAATCTTCGCGTTCAGTAACTCCCCCGCCTGGTCAACGAGTGCAAATCCGACGTTCCTGCCGGGATCAAATGCGGCCACGAGCATGGTGGATCATTGCATGTCGGCCGGCTGCTCCGCACAGCGTTCTTCCCAGGGCACCTCGCCCGGCAACCACCATCGGCGCTTGGGGGCGCCGAACTCGATAGCTCAGCGGTCATAGCGGTGTGAAGTAGAGCTGCACGCAATGAAACATCGGCATATCAAGCTCGTCGGCGCGCCCCAACTCGCAACCCGAACCGAATCGCTCAGGTTCCTGGCTCAGGATGTTGGCGCGATGGCCTTCTGAACCCATCCAGCTGTCAAGTAGTGTGCGGGCCGTTTCCAGGTAGCTGCGCGGCCACAGCGGTTCGCCACCCGGCTCACGGCTGAAAACCGTTCGCTCTCCTTCGCTCCGAACGTGCACGGGCTCGCCCGCCTGATAGCGGAGGGCGAAGACCTGGCCGATATTTTCCGCTACGAAGGCGAACTGCAACCCCTGGACGCGCACCCGCTTGGCCGGTGTCGCCAGATCCTCGTCGCTGGGGTGGCGGTGCGAGAAGAAATCAAGCTCGACCATAGCTTCAGCGTGACCGCAGGCCGCCCGATCGAGCGCGACCATGTGCACCAGCGGTTCCGCTCCGTTCTCGGCACGGCGTACGTTCGTCTCGTGGAAAACTGCCTCGGCCAGCAGCCCGTAGTCGACCGCCTCCAGCTCGACGGTCTGCTGGGCGGCTTCCAGCTCCTCGAACTCGCTGGGCGAATCGTCCAGCAGGCCCTCCGGAGCCGGCTGGCACGCCGCCGTCCACGACGCTCCGGACAGCGCGAGCAGAACTGGAATGACGAAACGTAATATTGAACGATGGTGCCGCCGTCTCATGAAGCGACCTTAGCGGCCCACGCGGCGCGTTACAGTAGGCCGCCGCCTGAGGAATTCGCTGGGATCGGTGCCAAGTCTGTCGGCGAGCGCGTCCGGCCCGTGACCATCATGACGGTCGCAGCCGCCCCTATAGACTCGAAGGGGACCTTAGACACTAGCTACAGGCGCAGGAGGAAGCCGGATGAAACCGAATCTAGAAAGTCCGTTCCTGATCGCTCCCGTTTCGGGATATTCCGGCGCGATCGGCCATTTGGTAAGCATGATGAGCTACACTCGCCGGACGACACTTGCAGAGGCTGAGGGCTTGAGTACCTCGCACCTCGATTTCCTCATGGACGACACGGCCAACAGCATCGGCATGCTACTCGAGCACATAGCCGGCGTCGAAGAATGGTATCAGGAGAGCACCTTCGGTTGGGAGTTCAGCGGCGAGGAGCTCGAGCGCCGGGAATTGGGCGGCAACCTGGGTGAGGAGGCGCGCGGCAGGATCCGTGGGTCAGGACTGACGCACTACCTGGAACGGCTCGTCTCGGTGCGGGACAGGACGCTAAGGGAGCTCGCCCGCCGTGACGACGCATGGCTGTTCGAAGAGGATCACTGGAACGGCCGACCGAGCAACAACTACTTCAAGTGGTTCCACGTCTTCGAAGACGAGCTCAATCACCGCGGGCAGATCAGGCTCATTCGCAAGAGGCTACCCGAGCCCGTGTCCAGTCGGGAGTAGCGACCTGTCGGCTATCCGTTCGCGCTTTTCGGTTCGGCCTGGAATGGTGCCAGGGCGGCAGCGACCAGCAGCAACCCCGCCGAGATCAGGAAACCTGAGCGGAAGTCGCCCGAGACATCGGCCAGCGCTCCCGACAGGAGCGGACCGAGAATCTGTCCGACCGAGAAGAAGATGGTGTACAGCGCGATCCCGGCGACCCATGCGTGCGCCGGAAGGGAACGTCTCACTATGGCTGTCACCGTAGAAACCACGCTCAAGAAGGATCCGCCGAAGAGCACGCCGGACAGCAGCACGCCGGTCAGCGACGTCGATGCGAGAGGCACGGCGGCGCCCAGCGCGACCACGACCAGCAGGGTTGCCAGCGCGGCGCCTCCTCGCGCTCGGTCGATCAGCGGGCGCCACACGAATGCGGCCACGAAGACGGAGGCGCCCAGCAGCGCCCAGAACAGCGAGAGTTGCCAGGTGGAAACCTGCTGAGCCCGCATGAACGCGAAAATGAATGTCATGTAGGTGATGTAGCCGAGGCCGAAGAGGAAATAGGCGAGGAGCGAAGGCAGGAGCGAGGCCCGAAAGAGTCTGCCGCGCGAGCCGGCCGGGCGTCCTGACGGCTCGGCACTACGGAGCGCGGCAGGTCCTGCGACGAAGAGAGCCAGGAACGAAACCAGGCCCAGCATCATCCAGACGAGTCGCCACGATCCGACATCGTGCGCGAGAAGGGCAGGCAGACCGATGGCGGTAATCAGGATGCCCAGACCGACGCCGCCGAAGTAGAGCCCCAGCGCCAGCGCGGATCCCCCCTTGCTGTCGCCTCCCAGGTGGGAGACGAGCGTCGCCCCGGTGACGAATACTACCGCGCCTCCCAGGCCGGCAAGAAACCTCAGGAGCAGAAGCAGGGTGAAGTCGGCGGTCAGCCCGGACGCGAAGAGGGCGAATACGGTCACCAGCAGAAAGATCCAGAACGCGTGCCTGACCTGAATGCGACCGGCCAGCGGAGCGGCTGCCAAGGCTCCCAGAAGATACCCGACAGCGTTGGCCGTGTTCATGCTGCCGGCCGCGGCGTAGGTCCACTCCAGGTCGGTACGCATAGACGGCAGCAGCAGCGCGTAGCCGAAACGCGCTATCCCCAGCCCCACGGCCGGTCCGAGCGAGAGCGCGAGCACGCGGCGAAGCCCCCAACTCGTGCGAGCGGCCACACGCTCCTTCGCTTCCACCGCCGCCTCGGTCACGTTCGCAACGATAACCGTTCCTCACCGAGGAAATCGCCATTCGGCCCGCTGGGGGCACGCTCCTGGAACGAACGAAGCGTGGGCGAGTCTTTACGACTCGCCCACGCGAATTCAGTTTTCCGGAGTCGTCAGGCTCCGGGCGAGCCCGAGGCCCGCATGCTGAGCGCCGAAGCGCTCAGACCTCGGGCCGTGTCTCCTTCTCCGCTGCGGCGCGCCTGGCGGCGGGCGTAACGGCGGCAGGAGCCTCGGCCTGCTTGGCGAGCGTGCGCTCGTCGGCGACCCGGGTACCGCGAATGGCGGCGAGGCCGGTACCGGCCGGGATAAGCCGGCCCAGGATGACGTTCTCCTTGAGTCCGACGAGCTCGTCGGCCTTGCCGCTGACGGCGGCTTCGGTGAGAACGTGAGTGGTGTGCTGGAACGAGGCGGCCGACAACCAGGACTTCGTCGACAGGCTCGCCTTGGTTATGCCCAGCAGCACAGGCTTCCATGCCGCCGCCTGCTTGCCTTCGTCGTCGAGTCGGTCGTTTACCGCCTCGACGTCGAAGCGCTCGACCGTCTGCCCTTCCAGGAAGGTGCTGTCGCCCGGTTCGAGGATCTCGACGTACTTGAGCATCTGCTTGACGATCACCTCGAGGTGCTTGTCGTGCACGCTGACGCCCTGGCCGCGGTACACCCGCTGGATTTCGTCCACCAGATAGTGCTGCACCGCGTCGGGACCCTGGGCTTCGAGCAGGTCGTGCGGATTTATCGCTCCGCGGGTCAGGGGATCGCCGGCTTCGACCTTGTCGCCGTCGCGAACCACCAACCGCACGTTCCGGTCGACGCGGTAGTTCTTGGAGAACTCTCCGTCTTCGGAGCTTACCGTCACCCGGTATCGATCATCGTCTTCCTCGATCGACACTACGCCGTCGAGGTCGCTGATGACCGCCTTGAGCTTCGGCTTACGAGCCTCCACCAACTCGATCACGCGGGGCAGGCCCTGGGTGATGTCGCCGCCGGTGGCGATACCGCCGGTGTGGAAGGTCCGCATGGTGAGCTGAGTACCGGGCTCGCCGATAGACTCGGCTGCGATCACGCCGACCGCCTCACCCAGCGAGACCTCGCGCATCGTCGACATGTCGAGGCCGTAGCAGTGGCGGCACACGCCCGCGCGGGTCTGGCATGCCAGCGGGCTGCGCACTTCGATGGTTCGTATCTCCGGACTGCCCGCCAGCGCCACGTAGATGGCGTTGACGTCCTCGCGAAGCAAACTCGCGCCCGCTTCGTAGGAGACGTCGCCCAGGTCGAGGTCGAGCGCCAGGCGACGGCCGTAGAGGCTCATCTCGATCTGGCTCTTCGACCGCAGGCGACCTTCCGGGGTGTAGAGCTTGATCGATACGAACTCGGCGGTTCCACAGTCGTCCTCGCGCACTACCAGCTCGTGGGCCACGTCCACCAGTTTCCTGGTGAGGTAACCGGAGTCGGCGGTACGAAGGGCGGTGTCCGCCCCACCCTTACGGGCGCCGTGGGTGGAGATGAAGTACTCCAGCACGGTAAGTCCTTCTCGGAAGTTGGCACGGATAGGGAGCTCGATTGTGTCGCCCGACGGCTTGGCCATGAGACCACGCATGCCGGCGAGCTGCCGGATCTGCTGCGGGTTGCCTCTGGCGCCGGACTGCGCCATCACGAACAGCGGGTTGAACGGCATGTTCTGCTGGAAATTGTCGAACACCGCCTGCTTGACGAGCTCGGTGGTGTCGTTCCACAGCTTCACAACCTGCTGCACCCGCTCCTGCTCGGTCACGAAGCCCTTGTCGAAGGCGGACATGATCTTGTCCAGCTTGGTCTGGGCTTCCTCGAGGATCGCGCGCTTGGCGGGCGGAATGGCTACGTCGTCTATGCCGATGGTCAGGCCGCTGGTGGTCGAGAGTTGGAAGCCGTGCTGCTTGAGCGCATCGAGCAGCTTGGCGGTACGCTCCACTCCGAGCAGCTTGAACGAGTCCACAACCAGGTCGCGCAAGGCGTTGCGCTCGTAGGCGGTGTCGTAGCGGATCATCGAGGCAGGCACCTCGGCGCCGTCCTCGCCCACCGTCTCCTTCACCAGCCGGGCGAAGAACATGCGGCCGGGGCTGGTTTCGATCATCTTGCCGTCGAGCCTGACGGTAACGACGTCCTGCATGTCGAGCTCGCCCCGCTCTACGGCCAGCAGCGCCTCGTCCACCCCTGAGAAGCGGTAGCGGATGCGGCCGATACTGCTGTCCTTGCCGGCTACCTTGATCGGAGCGTTCAACTCCACCTCGTCCGCCGCGAAGGCCTTCAAAGCGTCTTCGATCTTCTTGTACTCGTTGCCTGCCCCCTTGTTACCGACGTGAACCTGGGTGAGCACGAACAGGCCGAGGATGATGTCCCGGGCCGCATTGACGTTGGGGTTGCCGTGAGCCGGCGAGAGGAGGTTGTGGCTGGAGAGCATCTGCAGCCGCGCCTCGGACTGGGCGTAGACCGACAGCGGAACGTGAATGGCCATCTGGTCGCCGTCGAAGTCGGCGTTGAAGGCCTCGCAGACCAGCGGATGTAACTGGATCGCCTGGCCTTCCACCAGTACCGGCTCGAACGCCTGGATCCCCAGCCGGTGCAGAGTCGGTGCGCGGTTGAGCAGCACGACTCGGTCCTGGATGACCTCTTCCAGGGCGTCCCAGATCTCGTCGCGGGTGTCGCGGTAGCGCTCCAGCAACTTGCGGGCACTCTTGATGTTGGAAACTATCCCGCGCTCCTCGAGCTTCTTGAATAGGAACGGCTTGAAAAGCTCCAGCGCCATGCGCTTGGGTACACCGCACTGGTGCAGCATGAGCTGCGGGCCCACCACGATGACAGAGCGGCCCGAGTAGTCCACGCGCTTGCCCAGCAGGTTCTGCCGAAAGCGACCCTGCTTGCCGCCGAGCAGGTCGGTGAGCGAACGAAGCGGACGGTCGGAGCCGGGGTGCACCACGGCGCTGCCGCGGCGGCCGTTGTCGATCAGTGCATCCACAGCTTCTTGCAGCATGCGCTTCTCGTTGCGCACGATCATCTCCGGCGCGCCCTGCTGCATCAGCTTCTTGAGCCGGTTGTTGCGGTTTATGAGGCGGCGGTAGAGGTCGTTGAGATCGCTGGTTGCGAATCGTCCACCTTCGACCTGAACCATCGGCCGCAAGTCGGGCGGCATCACCGGCACGGCCTCCATCACCATCCACGCCGGGTCGTTGCCCGACTTCAGGAAGTTCCGGACGATCTCCAGACGCTTGCGGGCCTTGGCGCGCTTGTGCCGGCTGGGGCTCTCCATCTCCTCCACCAGCTCGGCCTCGAGGATCTCCAGGTCGATCGAGCGGAGTAGCTCGCGCACCGCCTCGGCGCCCATCCTTGCCTCGAAGTCGTAGCTCTCGATGAGCCGCACCTGGTTACGAACCAGGTCGATCTCGACCCGGCCGGAGATGTCGGCCTTGACGTTACCGCCGTCGGCGAGCTCATCGCCTGGCACGACGCGGTCACCATTCACCACTATCGGCTCGTCTTCGTAGGGGTACATCTTGGCGCGCGACACGATGATCGACGCCGGCTGCGAGAGGTGCACGGTGCCGTCGGCCGCCGCCACGATCTCCTGGGCGGCGTCGATGGCGCCGACTACCTTCTCGCCGGCGGTCACTTCGGCGCCGTCGCCCACCAGCACGTGCATCGTCGGGTTGATGTCGAAGTGTTCGCGTCGCGCCCACTCGACCTTGAGGGTCATGCCGACCTCGCCCGCCTTGGCCTTGGAGGCCCGCAGCGTGGCGGTGGCGTCCTGTGGCAAGCGCAGCGACGCGCCCGATTCGGCGCGGGCCAGTTCGTCACCCTGCTCGACGAACTCTCCGCCACCGACGGTCGGCTTCATGCCGGCGGGAATCAGGTAGGCGGCCTTGATTACATCCTCGTCGGGATCGATGATGCTGATGATCCCGCCTTCGGTGCCGATCGGGAGGAGTTCGACCACGCCTTCGTCTGAGGTGGACACCACCAGCTCGGATTCCAGCTCGGCGATCGGCTGTCCGCCCTGATAGGTCTCCTCTTCGATCCAGGCCGCCTTGGGAAGCACCAGCCGGGCGTCTCGGCTCTCGCGGTAGTCGAAGGTGACGCGCCGGGGGAAGCGGTACTGGGCTACCCCGGTAAGCTTGCTCTTCAGCCCCTTGGCGAGTTGCTGGCCGGTCTCGACGGCTTCGCCGTCACGAACGACCGCGTCTTCACCCTGCGGAACCGTGTAGGTTTCCTGATGACCGTAGCGGAGCTGTCGGTACTCTTCGTCGGACAGCAGGTCGCCGCGACGCAGCGCCTTGCCGTCCTTCAACGCCCCCAGGGGGTCGGTGACTATGTATTTGGCGAAGTACAGCACCTGCTCGAGCTGACTGGTCGACAGGTTGAGCAGCGAGCCCACCTTCGACGGGATGTCCTTCACGTACCAGATGTGAGCGCAAGGGGTAGCGAGCTCGACATGCCCCATCCTGTAACGGCGAACGGTCGACTTGGTGACCTCCACGCCGCAACGCTCGCATACCTTGCCGGAGAAGCGTTGGCCACGATACTTGCCGCACGCGCACTCCCAGTCCTTCTCGGGACCGAACACGCGCTCGTCGAACAGCCCGTCTCGTTCCGGCTTGAGCGTACGGTAGTTGATCGTCTCAGGCTTGGTAATCTCCCCGTAGGACCAGCCGCGGATCCGCTCCGGAGAAGCGATCTGGATCTGGACCTTGGAGAATGTCCTGAACTCGTTCATTTAGTTCCTTTCAACAGCTGACGGCTCCCGCGAGCGGCCATACTTGCCAGTTCGCCTGGGCAGGGCGAGCATTCGACCGCAATCAGGCCCCTCACTACCAGTGACGTCCGGATTCATCGAAGATGGAGACCGCCTTGTTGTCGTCGTCGGTGACCTTGACGTCGAGACCCAGCGAGTGGAGCTCCTTGACGAGTACCTTGAACGACTCGGGAATGGTGGGCTCGAGCACGTCGTTGCCCTTCACGATCGCTTCGTAGGCGGCATTTCTGCCATCGATGTCGTCCGACTTGATGGTCAGCATCTCCTGCAGGGTGTAGGCCGCGCCGTGCGCCTGTAAGGCCCAGCACTCCATCTCGCCGAGCCGCTGGCCGCCGAACTGCGCCTTGCCGCCCAGCGGCTGCTGGGTGATGAGACTGTACGGTCCGGTGGAGCGAGCGTGCATCTTGTCTTCGACCATGTGATAGAGCTTCATCACGTACATGATCCCGACCACGATGGGGGCGTCGATCGCCTCACCGGAACGGCCGTCGAAAAGCACCGCCTTGCCCGAGCGTGCCAACGCACGCTGAGAATCGTCCTGATCGAGCCCGGCCGGCAGAATGCCGAACTTGGCGGAGCGCTTCAGGACCTCTTGCTCGCGCCGATCCGAAGCAAAGCCGAGTTCCTTGCGTTCCTCTATCTCGCCGTTGGCCGACTCCTCTAGGAGTCCCTTGATCTCGTCTTCGGTGGCGCCGTCGAACACGGGCGTCACGAAGGAGACGCCATGCTTGTATGCGGCCAGACCGAGGTGGGTCTCGAGGATCTGACCGAGGTTCATGCGCGAGGGGACGCCGAGCGGGTTGAACACCAGGTCGACGGGGGTTCCGTCTTCCAGGTAGGGCATGTCTTCCGGCGGCAGGATCTTGGCGACCACACCCTTGTTTCCGTGACGGTTCGCCAGCTTGTCGCCTTCGATCAGACGACGCTTCTGGGCGATGTAGACACGAACCATCTCCTGTACGCCGGGCCTGAGCTCCACGCCGGGATCGCCACGCCGGAAGCGCACCGTGCGCAGCACCACTCCCCCGTCGCCGGGAGGAACGCGTAGCGAGGTGTCCTTGACCTCGCGCGCCTTCTCGCCGAAGATCGAACGCAGCAGCCGCTCTTCCGGCGTCGGGTCCTTCTCGCCCTTGAACGAGGTGTGACCCACCAGGATGTCGCCCTGCTTGATTTCCGCGCCGATGCGTACCACGCCGTCCTCGTCGAGGTCGCGAAGCGCCGCTTCGGAGAGTCCGGGGATGTCGCGGGTGATCTTCTCGGGCCCGAGCTTGGTGTCGCGTGCTTCCTTCTCGAACTTCTCGATGTGGACGCTGGTGTAGGAGTCGTTGCGAACCAGGTTCTCGGACAGGACGATGGCGTCCTCGAAGTTGTAGCCGTCGAACGGCATCACGGCAATGAGGATGTTCTTGCCCAGGGCCAGCCGTCCGACCTGCGAGGCGGGACCGTCGGCGATGACCTGACCGGCTTCGATCTTGTCGCCGATATCGACGACCGGCGTCTGATCGAGGTTGGTGTTCTGGTTGGAGCGTTGGAAGCGTACCAGCGAGTAGGTACGTTCGATGCCCTTTTCGCCCTCGACGACGATGCGCGCGGCATCGACGTAAGTGACCGTGCCGGGGTCGGTGGCGAGCACCACCGTGCCCGAGTCGCGGCTCACCCGCTCCTCGACCCCGGTTCCCACGAAGGGAGCCTCGGCCTTGAGCAGCGGGACGGCCTGCGACTGCATGTTCGAACCCATCAGGGCCCGGTTTGCGTCATCGTGCTCGAGGAAGGGGATGAGCGCCGTGGGCACCGAGATGATCTGCTTGGGCGACACGTCCATGTAGTCGACCTCGACGTGCGGAACCATCACCGGATCGCCCAGCCGGCGGGCCAGGATGCGCTCGTTGACGAAGTTTCCGTCGTCATCGAGGATGGTGTTCGCCTGCGCGATGGTGTACTTGTCCTCGTCGTGGGCCGTCATGTAGACGACCTCGTCGGTGACCTTCTCTTTCTTCACGCGCCGATAGGGCGCTTCGATGAAGCCCAGGTCGTTGACGCGTGAATAGGAGGCCAGAGAGGTGATCAGGCCGATGTTGGCGCCTTCCGGCGTCTCGATCGGGCAGATACGCCCGTAGTGGGTGCGGTGCACGTCGCGCACGTCGAAGCCGGCGCGCTCGCGGGTCAGGCCGCCCGGTCCCAGGGCCGAGATGCGCCGCTTGTGGCGGAGCTCTGAGAGGGGGTTCACCTGATCCTTGAACTGGCTGAGCTGGCTGCGGCCGAAGAACTCACGCAGTGCGGCCACTATCGGCCGGTTGTTCACCAGCTTCTGGGGAGTCGCGGCGTCAGGGTTGCCGAGCAGCATGCGCTCCCGAACACCCCGGGCCATGCGGCCCAAGCCGACGCGAATCTGGTCGGCAACCAGCTCACCGACGGTGCGGATGCGGCGGTTCCCCAGGTGGTCGATGTCGTCCTCGCCGTAACCTTCGGTGCCGGCCTGCAGGTTCACCAGGTACTGGATCGTCGCCACGAGGCCGTAGTCGACGAACTGACCGTCGATGAAGCCCAGGAGGGTGCTCTCCTCGAAGTCGAGGCTCAGCTTCGAGTTCATCTTGAAACGGCCGGCGTCGCCGAGGTCGTAACGGCGGGGATCGGCCAGCAGGCTGAAGAGGTACGAAGTCGCCTTGTCGACCTTGGGCGGATCGCCCGGACGAAGCACGGTGAACAGCCGCAGCAGCGCCTCGTCTGCGGTGACTCCGGAGGCCTCCTCGTTCTCGAGCGTGGGTTCGATTACCACCTCGTTGCCCTCGAACAGCTTGCGGATCTGCTCGTCACCGTATCCGAGCACGCGCAGAAGAAGGGTGAACGGGAACTTGCGCTTGTTCACCTTCATCCACAGCACCCCGGCATTGTCGAATTCGAGCTCGATCCAGGGCCCGCGTTTCGGCATCGGGATCACGCTGGCGGTGATGCTGCGGCTGCCGCTGGTGCGCAGGCCGCTGGTGAAATATACGCCCGGCGAACGGTGTATCTGCGAGACGATGACGCGATCGGCACCGTTTATGACGAACGAGCCGTCCTCGGTCATGAGCGGCAGGTCGCCGAGGAACACCTGGTCTTCCTTGATCAGGCCGGTGTCCTTGTGCACGAGCTGCAGCTTGGCGAAGAGCCCGGCGTGATAGCTGAGGTCCTTCTCGCGGCACTCTTCCGGCGAGTACTCCGCCTCTTCGAGGGTATACTCGAGGAAGTCGAGAACCAGGCCGGTTTGGCGGCCGCGCTCGGTCTCGTCGATCGGGAAGACTTCGCGGAACGCCGCCTGTAGCCCGGAGTTCTCCCGATCGGGGGCGGTCACGCCCCGTTGCAGGAACTTTTGATATGACTTAATCTGGATATTGGTCAGGTTCGGCAGTTCGATGGTCTCTTTGATGCTGCCAAACGACTTGATATCGCGCATCTTCACCCCTTTGCTCGCGAGTGCTCTGCTTCCGCCCGCAGTGTCATTTAACTGCGCATCTTCCGACTGCGGAATTCGTGACGGAAACCTACTGATGCTCGGATACGCCGGGGATTCCCCGGGCGGCGTCAGGTACTGCTGAATGTCGAATTCTGACAAAAACGCTGGAGCGATCGCTCATAGTGTCGGCCGTGGCCGTCCGGAATGTTCCTGCCTGCCTGGCTTCGTTCAAGGGCACACCTCGCCATGCCTCCTCCGGACTGCTCTCCAGACGTTGCTGTTGATTTACGATTTCCAACTCGCACGTCACCAATCTGCTCAAATCAGTACTGCTCGAATCAGTGCTCAAACGGAAATCATAGCGAAAGATAGGTGCGGATGGAGTAAGCCCGGCGACAGCCAGGCTAACCCCACTCCGCAATTTCATCTGAACGTTTGCATCCGGCGCCGCGTGCGTCTACTTTACTTCGACGGTTGCGCCTGCGGCTTCGAGCTTGCCTTTGATGTCGTCCGCCTCGTCCTTCGAGACCGACTCCTTCACGACGCCGCCCGATTCCACCAGGTCCTTGGCCTCCTTGAGGCCGAGGCTGGTGATGGCGCGCACTTCCTTGATCACCTGGAGCTTCTTGTCCCCGGCGCTCTTGATGCTGACCGTGAATTCGGTCTGCTCTTCGGCGACGGCGGCTTCACCACCGGCGGCAGGTGCGGCCATCATCATGCCAGCAGGCATGGATGCCGCGGCTTCGACGCCCCACTTCTCCTTGAGGGCTTCCACCAGATCCACCAGCTCGAGCACGGTCAGTCCCGAGAGTTGTTCCACTACCTTGTCCTTATCGAAAGCCATCAGCCTTCCTCCTTCAATTTATCTGAGTAGTTCGTCATGACGGACACCAGGTCCCGTTGCGGTCCTTCGAGCACGCCGATGAGCTGCTGCAGCGGAGCCTGCATGACTCCGAGCAGTTCGCTCAGCAACTGCTGCCTTGCTGGCAGCTTGGCGATCTTCGCCAACGCCTCGGGCCCAACCTGACCACCTTGGAGCATTCCGCCCTTGGCGACCGGCAGGTCTTTGGCATGAGTCTTGGCGAACTCGGTGAGCGCCTTGGCCGGGGCGACGGGGTCCTCGCCAACGAGCACCAGCGCGGTCGGTCCGCGCAAGGTGTCGGTGAACCCCTCGACGCCTTGCTCCTTGAGCACGACGTTGATGAGGGTGTTCTTGGCGACCAGAATGCGGCCGCCAGCCTCCCGCACCTGAGATCGCAGCGAGTTGAACTCGCCGGCACTCAGGCCCTGGTAGTCCACCAAGAAGAAGGTCTTGGCGCTCGCCAGCAGGCCGCGGAGCGCAATTACCGACTCTTCATTTCTCGGGTTGGCCATATTACCCTTTCGTTTCCAGTTCCTTCGTTCTGCTCGCCGTTACCGGCTCAGAACAACCGCGAAGCGCAGCTACGCCTCGGCAGGATCTTTAAGCCTGGCAGGCCCCTGCTGTCTCGAACGCCAAAAGGTGCAGCAAAAGGCATTAGCACCTTTACGCTGCGCCGGGATGCCAATCTAGATGCTCACCCTCACGCTGGGTCCCATCGTCGAGGTGAGGTAGAGGGTCCTGAGGAAGATACCCCGGGTCGCACCGGGCCGCGCCGCCTCGAGTGCGGTGCGCAGTGCGCTCAGGTTCTCGGTCAACTGACCGGGACCGAACGACGCCTTGCCGATGGGCGCGTGAACCACGCCCGTTTTGTCGGAACGGAACTCGATCTGGCCGCCCTTGAGCGCCCCGACGATGCGTCCGATGTCCTGACCGACGGTGCCCGACTTCGGGTTGGGCAACAGCCCCCGCGGACCGAGCACACGGCCCAGCTTGGAGCCGACCGCGCCCATCATGTCCGGGGTAGCCGCCACCGCATCGAACTCCATCCAGCCCTCGCTGATCCTGGCGATGAGCTCGTCGCCGCCAACGAAGTCGGCGCCGGCTTCCGTCGCCGCCTTCACCGCGTCGCCCTGGGCAAACGCCAGGACCCGGACGGTGCGACCGGTGCCGTGGGGAAGCAGAGCGGTGCCGCGCACGTTCTGATCGCTCTTACGGGGGTCCACGCCCAGCCGGAAGTGAGCTTCGACCGTCTCGTCGAACTTGGCGGTAGCCAGCTCCTTGACCAGGGCGGCGGCCTCCTCGGCGCTGTACTGCCGATCCTTGTCGACCTTGACGGTCAGCTCGCGGTAGCGCTTGCCGTGCCTAGGCATCGGCAGGCTTCCCTTCCACCGTCACGCCCATCGAGCGCGCGGTGCCGGCGATGATGTGGGCGGCGGCAATCTCGCTCGCGGCGTTCAGGTCGCTCATCTTCTGACGTCCAAGATCCAGGCACTGCTCCCAGGTCAACGTCCCGACCTTCTCCTTGTGCGGAACGCCCGAACCCTTGGCGATGCCGGCTGCCTTCTTGATCAGATAGGAAGCGGGCGGGGTCTTGGTGATGAACGTGAAGGAGCGGTCGGCGAAGATGGTGATCTCCACCGGGATGATGGCGCCCGCCTGGGAGGCGGTGAGCGCGTTGTACTCCTTGACGAAGCCCATGATGTTGGCGCCGTACTGGCCCAACGCCGGCCCTACCGGTGGCGCCGGGGTGGCGCCGCCTGCCGGCAGCTGGAGTTTGACTATTCCTGCGACTTTCTTGGCCATCTTTCCTCCTGAAGCTCCCCCGCGGCTTGGCTGGCCGTGGGGTACGAACGCTGGCGTCGGTCTCGCGACCGTCGTAACGCTGAACGATTCGAAAGTGCGGCTTAGGTCTTCACGACCTGCGAGTAATCGAGTTCGACGGGTGTCTCCCGACCGAAAATGGAAACCAGCACCTTGACCTTGCCGCGCTCGGGGTTGGTCTCGGATACCACTCCGCTGAAGTCGGCGAACGGTCCCGAGGTCACCTGCACCATGTCACCCACGGTGAAGGTGATCTTGACCTTGGGTGCTTCGCGGGCGCCGGTGATTCCGAGGGTGCCGAGCATGCGCATCTCTTCGTCGCGCGACAGCGGCACCGCTCGCGTTGCGGTGCCCACGAAGCCGGTGACACCCGGGGTGTAGCGAACGACCTCCCAGGCCTCGTTGGGCTCGTCCGGGTTGTCACCCAGGTCCATCTGGACGAAGATGTAGCCGGGAAAGATCTTCCGCTTCACGACCTCTTTCTTGTTGCCGCGACCGTGTTCCACGGTTTCCTCGGTTGGCACGACCACCTGATAGATGCGGTCGGCGATACCGAGCGAGCGCGCCCGGTTCTGGATGTTCTCCCGCACCTTCTCCTCGTGTCCCACGTAAGTGTGGATGGCGTACCATTCGATGCTCATGCTGCTACTCCCTCGCGCCATAGCTGCGCGCGTGGCCGCACCTGCAACTGCACGTGTCGCTTCAGCTGTACCCCTCTGCGGCTCCTTGCCACGATCAGGTGAGCAGGTTGATGAGCGAGCCGAGCGTGCTATCGGCGATCAGCAGAAAGGCCGCGGTCAGCAGCACGAACACCAGCGTAGCCTGGGTCGACTGGATGACCTCGCCGCGGGTGGGCCAGGTCACTCGGCCGAGCTCGGCGCGGGAGTTTCGGAGGTATTGGATGACCCGGTTCACGCTAGACCTTCACTTCGCGGTGGACGGTGTGCTTCCGGTCCCAGGGGCAGAACTTGCGAAGCTGCAACTTCTCCTGCGTGTTCCGGCGATTCTTGTTGGATGTGTAGTTGCGCCGTTTGCACTCAGTGCACTCGAGCTGCAGCTTGATGCGGACATCGCTTGCCATGGTCGTCTCCCAATCGAAACAGGATAGCACCCGCGGAGCGGCTGCGGTGTCGCCCACGAACTGAGGGGCGGGTGCGGAGGGGAGTGCGCCGGCCAAGGGACCGCGCACGCGGAGGTGCGGAGGTGTTGCGACACCTGAAGGGTCGTTACCCGGCCGCCACTAACCTGTCACCAGTTGCCCGGTGACAGGCATTTTCTCGGCACTCATCTGGTCACACGTTGCGCATGTGACCATCACTTGGTCACTCGTTGCGCTTGTGACCATTACTTGTACTTGGTCACCTTTCCTTTTGTGACCATCATTTGGTCACGACGGTGACTACGCC
>JBBDRK010000076.1:0-1477 GCA_040905465.1 Trueperaceae bacterium
CTAGTGAATACTGACCGAGTTGGTTGCCCGAGAAGGATTCTCAACTTGGCTGCGTGTCGTCACCAACGTCTCAACGAGGAGGCGCCTGAGTCTCAATCTCAGTTGGAAAACGAGGTCGTCGAGCAAAGGATGATGTTAGAGACAACGCCCGAGGGAGCTATGATATGCCGAACGTAAAACGGATAACCCCGTGCCTGTGGTTTGAGGATCAAGCCGAAGAAGCAGCGACGTTTTACACCTCTACCTTCGCGAACTCAAAGCTCGGCAGCGTGACGCGCTATGGGCGAGAAGGACATGAAGTTCACGGAAGGCCGGAGGGAACTGTCATGACCGTGCAGTTCGAAGTCGCCGGGCTGCCGTTCACGGCGCTCAACGGCGGCCCACACTTCAGATTCACTCCGGCTACCTCGTTCTTCGTCAACTGCGAGTCCGCATCGGAACTCGACGCGCTCTGGGAAAAGCTTTCGAGCGGTGGATCGCTGCTGATGCCGCTCCAATCGTATCCGTTTAGCGAAAGGTACGGGTGGGTTAGCGACAGGTACGGGCTCTCGTGGCAGCTCAATCTAGCGAACTCCCCGCAAGCGATCGTGCCGTTCCTGATGTTCGTCGGCACGCAAAACGGAAGGGCGGAAGAGGCGGCTCGATTCTATGCGTCGGTATTTGAGAATTCCGGCGTCGAGACGATCGAGCACTTCGGTGCGGAAGATGACGTTACGGAAGGAACTGTAAAGCGTGCGCTCTACTCGCTCGACGGCCAGGAGTTCATGGCGCTGGACGGAGGCCTGGCGCATGACTTTACATTCACGGAAGCGGTCTCGTTCATGGTTGGCTGCGAGTCTCAGAAAGAGGTCGATTACTTCTGGGGCAAACTTTCGGAAGGCGGAGACGAGCGAGCGCAGCAGTGTGGCTGGCTCAAAGACAAGTTCGGCGTGTCTTGGCAGGTGGTACCCGACGAACTGGGCGAACTCGTGGGAGGCCCCGACTCGGAAAAGTCACAGAGAGCCGTGAAGGCGATGCTTCGGATGAAGAAGATCGACATCGGCGAGATCAGGCGCGCCTACCAAGGTGCGATCTGACGCTTGCAAGCTCGCCGCCTACTCGAGACGCGGCCATACGCGTCAAAATCGCTGTAAGCAAATCAGGGAGCTGGTAGCCGAGGTTTCCCCTACATCTCGTTTCGGGCGCACAAGGCGTCAACTGTCCCCAGTAGGTCCGACGGCGACTGCAAGATGGCTGCCGGCGCAGGCCCGAGGCGTTCGGGCCATCGAATCCCGTGGCTGATCCAGACCGTGCGCATCCCGCTCCGACCCGCTCCCACGATATCCCTCTCCGGATTATCCCCGACGAAGATGCACTCCCGGCTCGACACACCCAATGAGTCCGCCGCCAGGGAAAAGATCCTCGGGTCCGGCTTGGCGAACCCGAGGTTCCCTGAGATCAGAATGCTGTCGAAGTACTCTGCGATACCGGTCGCTTC
>JBBDRK010000076.1:1577-25866 GCA_040905465.1 Trueperaceae bacterium
CGAGGTTCCCTGAGATCAGAATGCTGTCGAAGTACTCTGCGATACCGGTCGCTTCGATCTTGGTCGTCTGAGAAAGGCTCGAGCCGTTGCTGAAGATGGACCGCCTCGAAGCAACGGGCGCGAAAGTCTTGCAGCAGCTCCTCTGCGCCGGCGCTCAATTGGAACTCTGCGCACAAGGTCTGGTAGAGCAGCCCCTTATCACCGTAACCGTTGGCGTCGAGTTCCAGGAAACGCCGGGCAAACTCCTCGCCGTCGTTCTTGCTCGAGTCCGAGAAACGGGCGAACTGGCGGGGCACGAACTCCAGGACCGAGCGGCTGCGGTCGACCAGGGTACCGTCGAGATCGAACAGAAAGTCCATATCCATGCGACCCCTGCTCATCGCGGGAGAGTGGAACGCGGAGGCTCCTTCGGCGTCACCAGTTCGAGACCCGGAAAGTAGTAACGGTAGAGCCGAGGATCGCGCGTAAGGAGTCTCATCCTCCTCGCGTCGGAGACCTACCCGCCGGGCCGGCGATTTTCGTCCTGTTTCAGGTGGTATCGGATGCCCTTGCCGGCCAGCGGCTCGTCTGCGAAGCGTGGGACCACATGCAGATGGGCCTGCGGTATCGTCTGCCCGCCGACGCGGCCGACATTCCATCCGATGTTGTAACCGTCGGGAGCGTAACGAGCGTCTATCCACGCCTTTGCTTGGTGCAGGAGTTCGAACGTCGCTGCCCACTCCACCTCCGTCAGATCGAAAACGGTCGCGCGAGATTCGAAGGGCACGATCAAACCCGAACCCGCGAGCACCTCACGCCCGGGGATGGTCAGGAACGCGCAATGTTCGTTTCCGAGGGTCAACTCCTGCTGCGGAAAGCTCTCCATGTCGAAGTGCGGCGGCAAGCGCATGCGACAGGGTAACAGCCGAGAAAACCTTGATCGAGCGGTTCGAATGGGTGCCTCCCCGCGCCCAGATCGGGCGGCAGGGCAACCCGCTCGGCGATCACCTGGGCAAGCGCCCCTTCGTTCAATCCGGCACCATGCACCAGCTTTTCCAGGTGTCCGCCTCGGCACAGTACCAGACGTCTGGTATAGTACTGGTACGAGCGTAACCGGAAGTTGGTCGACCTGTCAAAGAGGTGCCTCGTCGCTCGCGACGATCCAGGGAGGCGGTAAACCACGAAGTCGTTCCTGGTAATAGATAAGCGTCTACCGACGCCGGCGTATCTCCAGCTTCAAGGTGAAATCGGTAGGGCAATTGCGTCCGGCAAGTTGATTCCGGGGACGGCCCTGCCCTCCGAGCGGGCACTAGCTCAGGCGCTGGCCCTCTCGCGTATGACGATACGCAAGGCGCTCGAGGAGCTGGTTGCCGTCGGCTTGGTCGAAAAGCGTCAGGGATCGGGCACGTACATTCGTGAGCTGCCGGTGGAACAGACCATAGACCGACTCGCCGGCTTCAGTGAGGAAGCCGCACAGCTTGGGTTTCGTCCCAGGAGCAGATTTCTCGATGTGTCGACTCATCCGGCTGATCCAAACATTGCTACGTCGCTCGGTGTCGAGTCGGGTCAATCGCTTCTGCGGATAACCAGGTTACGACTTGCCAGCGATGTGCCACTTGCCTTGCAGGTGGCGCACCTCGGACCGATACTCGCGGACCTTTCGATCGACCGCCTGCGAGGGGTGGGCTCGCTCTATCGGACGATAGAGGCTCAGTTCGGAATTCAGCCGAGCAGGGCGCGGCAGAAAATTGCTTCACGACTTCCGACACCGTGTGAGCAGGACCTCCTCGAGATCGGTCCACAAACTCCGGTACTTGCTCTGGAACGGACGACTTTCGACTCAGAAGATCGGGCATTCGAATTCGTTCGCAGTGCCTATCGCGGCGACAGGTACCGCATGGCGCTCGACCTCCGTTCGTCTGGCGAAAGCCATCCGGTTGCCGATACAGTCGCGGTGGTCGTCGGACCCGATCCTCACTCCGACGTTCCCTAGTGTGGGGTGACAGACTCAGTAACCAACGGCCTGCCCGTCTCTGCGCTGGTCCGAGCCGGCGACGTAGCCATCGTCAAGCCGGTAGATCAGCTGTGCCCCTCCGAACAGGTAGCTTTCCCGCACACCGTATTCGGTAATGCGGTGCCCCCGCTGACGAAGCCCTTCCAGGACGTCAGCTGGAAATCCCTTCTCGACGGCAACCTCCAGTCCGCTCATGACCCGCCATCGTGGCGCATCTGCAGCAACCTGGGGATTTTGTCCGAAGAAGCAGGTTCGAATAACCATCTGAGCATGGCCCTGAGGTTGCATCGGCCCGCCGATCACACCGAAGCTCATCAACGGCATTCCACCACAGGTTACGAAACCGGGCATTATCGTGTTGAAGGGACGTTTATACCCGCCAACCTGGTTGGGATGCCCCGGTTCGAGGGTGAAAAACGAGCCACGATTCTGCAGGCTGATTCCGGTGCCGGGCACGACCAGACCCGAACCGAAATTGGAGCAGTTCGATTGGATGAGAGAGACCATTATCCCGTCGGCATCGGCACTCGTAAGGTACACAGTGCCGCCGGATCTGGGCACTCCGTGTCCTGGATCCCGAGCCATCTTCACATCGAGAAGCCGAGCACGGTCGGTGAGGTAGCCGGCATCCAGGAAGTCCGTCGCGCTGACCTCCATACAAGCTGGCTCGGCTACGTAGCGACGCACATCGACGAGGGCGAGTTTCATCGCTTCTATCTGCAGGTGCAGCGAATCCACCGAATCGACAGCGTGGTCGCAGAACGGCACATTCTCAAGCAGCCCCAGCATGATGAGGGCCGCTAAACCCTGGCCGTTCGGTGGCAGTTCATGCAGTTCGACATCGCCAAAGGCCTGTGAGATAGTGTCGCACCACTCAGATTGATGCATCGCCAGGTCGGACCCCGTGAGCAGTCCACCCGATTCATCGGAATACGCGGCGATACGGTCGGCCAACTCTCCGTGATACAGGGCAGCCCCTTCCGATTCAGCGATCAGCTCCAGTGTTCGGGCCTGCTCCTCGAATCTGAACACTTCACCGGGAGCCGGCACGCGTCCGTTCGGCAGGAAGTACTTCGCGAAGTCGGGGTAATCCGCATAGTCCCCAGCAACGGTACTCCAGAAATGTGCCGTGATCGGTGAAACTGGAAACCCGTTCCTTGCATACGCTATGGCGGGGTGGAACAGTCTTTCGAATGGGAGCCGTCCGAAGCGCTTTGAGAGCGCCACCCAGCCGGAAACGGCACCCGGCACCGTTACCGTATGCCAACCCCTCAACGGCATTTCCGTCGCTCCCACCAGGTGATTCGGGTCGAGAGCTCCCGGAGAGCGCCCGGAGGCGTTGAGGCCATGTAGGCCCGAGCCGTCCCAAACTATGGCGGATGCGTCGCTGCCGAGGCCGTTGGAGGTCGGTTCGACTACGGTAAGGGCGATCGCCCCGGCAAGCGCCGCGTCGACTGCGTTACCTCCCTCGAGCAACATCCTGATTCCGGCCTGGGAAGCGAGTGGCTGGGAGGTGGCCACAACGTTTCGGGCCAGGACGGGCATGCGAGCCGACGGATATCGGTGCTCATAGTCGAGAGTGCTCATCGACTGCTGCCAGTCTGCGACTGCGGGCGACGGGACCGATGGGCCTCGCTGTTACGACCTGCCGGAATCCAGCTAGACCAACCACGAGTCATTTCCTCAATCCTCCCAATCTGACGGGACCGTGGTGGTGACTACACGAGGTCGAATCGGGCATCGGACGCAAGGAGGGTTTTCATTACGGCCCTCTTGCAACAGATTGGCTACGACCTTGAAGCAGTCGCGCAGGCGGAAGAGCGTAAACTTACATTCTCCGACCTTTGCAGTGCGTTCCAGCCCTTGTCTCCTCATCTCTTCGCCGTATCTTCCGTCGCCCGTAAGGGGGCAACTTCTCTCGCGCCACCCCCATGTTCTGACTGGAGCGATCGAGCCGTCGGGCATGCGCACAGGGTACTCTTCGGTCCGCTTGCCTAGACACGGGGCGCCCGTAACGACCTCAACGACATGGTGGAAAGTGTTCACCTCGTATCCGACGCCCATGAGAAGACCGTAGCCACCTGCCTGCAGCAGCAGACCGAGTGGCGAATCCTCGCCCATCGTGAGAGTGCGGTGATGCCCGTTCACGAACCTCGACGACCCGCCGCCCCAAGCGGCGAAGGGATGCGTGGGATTCAGGCTCCGGTACACGGCCGGCATTCGCCAGAAAGTATCGGCGATCACGCCGTTGGTTGTGGGTGTAGTCGCCGGGTCGTATATTCCGGCACCGCCTTCGCCGAAGGGGGCGCCGTGGTTGAAGGAGGGCATCAGTAGAACGCCAGCAGGCGTCAGCACCTCCAGCAGGGCATCAATGACGGTGACGGGACCGCCCTCGACCCGTCCGAAGCTGCTGAGGGAGCTGTGAACCATCAGCTTCATCTCGGCGTCAACTCCGACCTGGCGCAGGCCCGAGAGAATCATCTCTTTCGTGACTAGAGGGGATGATACCTGTGTCACTCTCGCTCCGGCCACCGTCGCGACGTTACTTCAGCGCTCCGGCGGTGAGGCCACGGATGAACTGCCGGGACATGATCACGTAAAGAGCGATCACCGGTAGGGCTGCTACCGTGAGACCTGCGAACAGGACCGCCCAATCGGTACTGTATTGACCCATGAAGACGGTAAGCCCCAGAGGTAACGTCTTGAGACTTTCACTCTGAATGAATACGAGCGGAAAGAAGAAGTCATTCCAAACCGGCACGAGGTTGTAGATCGCCACGATGACCAGGGCAGGCCGGATGAGCGGCAGCATGACTCTGAAGAGGGTCTGAAACTCGCTCGCGCCGTCGATGCGCGCCGCGCTCTCGAGGTCCCTCGGTAGCGTCCTCAGGAAGCCGGTGAGTATGAATACCGCGGACGGAAGGCCCTCGGCCGCGTAGATGCAAACCAGGCCGAGCAGGTTGTTCGTCAGGCCCATCGACTTGAACTGTATGAACAAGGGAATGACGGCTAGTTTCAGCGGGAGCATCAGGCCGGAAAGGAAGAACAGATACAGCAGTTCGTTGCCCTTGAACTGGTACCGGGCGAGCGCGTACGAGGCCATTACCCCTAGAACGAGGATCAGCAGGATCGCGCCGCTGGTTACAACTACCGAGTTTCGAAAGTAGAGTGTGAAGTTGGTCTGCTCCCAGACTCTGATGAAGTTGGCAAGACTCCAGACATCCGGAAGGCCGAACGGGTTTCTGAAGATCTCTCGCGTGGACTTGAAGGCGGTCAGGCCCATCATCACTATCGGATACAGGATTACGACCGTATGCGTTATCAGGATTATCTGGATCAGACTCTTGCTGCTTAGGTTCCGCAAGTTCATGACAGTTCCATCTCGCGTTTCCGCAGGATTCGCGTCCAGACGATCGAAACCGTAAGGACGAACAGGAAGAGGAGAACTGCTAATGCGCTGCCGCGTCCGAAGTCCTGGAGTCCCGCCGAGACCTCGCCGAAGGCGGTGCGGTAGAAATAGAGGGCCAGGACGTCCGTCGCCCGTCCGGGCGGACCGTCCACACCGGCCATCGCATAGGGCAGGTCGAACCAGTTGAAGGAACCGATGAAGGTCAGGATCACGATTATGGTTACAGCAGGCGCGATCAGGGGCCAGGTAACGTAGCGCGCAATGTGCCATTCGTTTGCCCCGTCGAGTTTCGCGGCCTCGAAGTATTCGATAGGAATGGACCGAATCGCGGCCAGAAAGACGATTATCGGGAAGCCCAGCCAACGCCACATGTTGACCACGATTATCGACATGAGCGCGGTCGACTCCTGGCCGAGCCAGGGCTGCGACAGCGACTCGAGGCCTACCGATTCGAGAAACTTGTTGACGAGCCCGAACAGAGGGTGCAGCAAGAGCTTCCACTGGAACCCGACCAACACCATTGCGAGGGTAACGGGAAGAAAGAAGACAACCTGGTAGAAGCGCGTGCCCCTGGGGTTGGACCCAAGCAGGAGTGCCAGGAACAGGGCCAGCCCATTTTGAACCGTCATTCCGAATGCGAACACGATCACGTTGTTTTTGAAGGCGTTTATCGTCCATGCCTGATATGGCGGGTCGAAGAGTACGCGGCGGAAGTTGTCCAGACCAGCGAAACCTTCGCGAACGATCCCATTCCAGTGGAACAGGCTATATATCAGCGCGGAGACGATCGGGTAGATCTCGAAGACGATGAAGAAGATAGCTGGAGGCAGCAAGAGCGTGGCGAGCCACAGGGCTCTCCGGCGGTGGTAGCTCAGCCTGAATCTGCTCCTGCCGCCAGCCCCGGCGACAAAACGTTCTACGGCCACGTTAGCCCTTTCACTCCTGGGTCCCCGCCCCCTATAGGTAATGCGCGAGGGGGCGGGGATATTCGAACGAAGCGTTATTACAGTTTCTGCTCTAACGTTGCTGGAACGGTTCGTAGTATTGAGTTATGCCTTCCGTTACTTCCTTGGCCAGCTGTTCTGGGCTCATGCTGCCGGCATACATGCCCGGAAGGCGTTGCTGCATAAGGACGGACCCCGTCGGCGCTTCGTAGCGGAAGCCGACGAGCATGATGTAGGGTGTCGAGTTCTGATTGAACTCGGTGACCTTCTTCAGTAGCGGGTCGTCAGATACGACGCCTGGAATCGGTGACACGTTCGCGAGCTTGTCCGTGAGCTGTTGTCCGAATTCCGGCGAGGCCAGGAACGTGACGAACTCGATCGATTCCTCCGGGTGATTCGTATCAGCGCTGACGGCATACCCACCATCGAGGAACCAGGAGACAAGCGGGGTGTCGTCCGCCGACTCGGGCGGCGGCGCCATGACGTCGAAAGCCAGGTCGGGGTTTTGGTTGCGAAAGTTGGCAATCTCCCATGAGCCGCCCGCGTACATGGCCGCGAGTTCGTTGAGAAACAGGTTTTGAGCTGTTGCCCGGTCGACACCCGAGAATTGGGGAGCCATGTACTCGGTCAGTTCGCTGACCTTTTCCAGGGCCTGGATGAAGCGTGGGTCTTCGAAGGTGGTCTCACCTGCAACGACCTGATCGAAAAAGTCTGCCCCGTAGAAATTGGGGGCGAAGACTCCGGTGAAGATTTCGGCTTCCGAAGCCGTAGCTGTTCCGTTCGCCAGGGCAATGTAACCGGCATCCTCGATCGTCTTGGCGGCCGCCAGGAATTCATCCCAGGTCTCAGGAGGCGCGAGTCCGAGTTCGTCGAAGATGTCGGTGTTGTAGTAGACGATGAGCGTTTGCGAGGCGAACGGAACGGCGTACACATTACCGTCCTCCCTCAGTCGCTCCCCATTCAGGGCGAGATCGGGAAAGTTCTCGAGTGCATCCACCTTGTCGTCGAGCCGCATCAGGTACCCGGGTGCAGCATATGTTTCGAAGTTGCCGTATGCCCGCACATGGATTATGTCCGGCGCTTCACCGGCCGTAAAAGCGGTCGTAAGAATCGTGTCGTATGTGGTCGATTCGAAGGCGTTGTAGTTGATGCGGACCCCGGGGTGATCTTCGACGTAGCCGGCAATGATCTCTTCGTACGCCCACCTGTCCTCGACACGCCAACTCCAGAAATCCAGAGTCACCTGAGCCGATGCAATGCCACAGAGAAACATGGCTACCAGAACTATGCGCACGGGCGTATACCGCCTCGCAATCATGAGAACTCCTCTCGAACGCACTTGCACGTAGCGGCCTCCATTCACGTGGAGTCACGTGAAGGCGTCCCGCTGCTTTCGCTGCTGGCTACCGGTAGACTTTTGCCGTCAGGCCACTGTGAACAT
Organism: Trueperaceae bacterium; assembly: GCA_040905465.1. GTDB lineage: Bacteria > Deinococcota > Deinococci > Deinococcales > Trueperaceae > DASVCN01. The sequence continues at coordinate 9,365 of JBBDRK010000076.1, forward strand.
ACCACTTCTATACCAGATGAGTCAAGAGATCGGCAGTGCCCACCCGGCTCGAACAGGTCCTGCCGCGCGCCCCGAGCTTGAAGGTGAAATCGCCCCTCAGTATGAAACTTGCCATTGACGCCGCCGAGGCACGCCTCGTACGCTTCGGCTCTGAGGAGGCAAGCGTGAACCGTCTCGCCCTGGTCGTCGGGCTCTTCTTGCTGGTACTGTCCTCCTGCGCGCCACAGCCGCAGGTGGAGAACAACGTCATCCCCACGCTGGTCTCGACCACCGTCCAGGGAGACACCGTCATCTTGCAGGGCCGCTACTTCAGTGACGGCAGGGACGGCGAAAGCGCCGGTTCCTACGTTCTCCTCGGTGCCAACTACAGCGGCACCGGCGGTGTGCGGGCCGAAATCGTGTCCTGGAGCGGTCACCGCATCGAAGTCGCAGTGCCGGCCGGAGCCGGCTACGGCTACGCCTTCGTCTTCGTCGACCGCATTCGGTCCAACGGACTGCCCGTAAACCTGAACTGACCGGTCGAACCATGACCACAAGTCGAGGCCGCAATCGCGGCCTCATTTTTTTGGCAGCCACACCGTCGTACGGTCAGCGGGGGCCGGAGCGCGCCGAGCGCGGAACTCTCGTTCGCAGCCAGCTTTGCGCACCGAAGAGGGCCGGTGTAGACTCGGACGTTATGAGGCTCCGAGCCGTCAAGGGCACCCACGACATCCTGCCGGAACAGATGCCCGCCTGGCACGAACTGCGCCAGGCGGTAGCCACCACGCTCGAGCGAGCCGGTGTGCGCGAGATGGCGACTCCAGTCTTCGAATACAGCGACGTGTTCACAAAATCGGTCGGCGAATCGGCGGACCTCGTGGTCCAGAAGGAGATGTACACCTTCGAGGACCGCGGTGGACGCTCTCTGACTCTGCGCCCGGAGTTCACGGCGGGGGTGTTGCGCGCCTACATCGAGCACGGCATGCACACTCGGCCGACCCCGGTAAAGTTGTGGAGCGTCGGTCCGGCGTTCCGGGCGGAAAACGTTCAGCGCGGACGGTTTCGCCAGTTCCACCAGATCAACTGCGAGATCCTGGGGCTCGCCGCGCCGCTGGTGGACGCCGAGGCCATTGCGCTGATGTACCGCTCCCTGCAAGCCTGCGGGCTCAAGCAGATGATCGTGAAGCTCGGCTCGGTGGGTGATCCAAGCGACCGCGCCAGCTTCAACGCGTACCTGAGAGACGAGCTGCAGCCGCGGGCGAACGAGCTGAGCGAGACCAGCCAGGCTCGCCTCGCGGTGAATCCGATGCGAATCCTCGATGCCAAAGACCGGGGGGACCAGGAGCTCGTGAGCGGCCTGAAGCGCCCGCTCGACTTCCTGGGCGACGAGAGCCGGGAACACTTCGCCCTCGTCCAGGCCAGCCTGGCCGACTGGGGGATCCCGTTCGAGATCGACCCGGGCATAGTACGTGGCCTCGACTATTACCGCCGCACCGCTTTCGAGGTTCATCACGGCGGAATCGGGGCCCAGTCGGCGTTGGGCGGCGGCGGGCGCTACGACGGCCTGGTGGAGGGCCTCGGCGGGCCGGCAACACCCGGAATCGGCTGGGCGTTCGGGGTGGAGAGGGTACTCGACGCGCTCGCACAGGACGGCGTCCAACCGGCCGTAGCGGCTACACCCGATCTCTTCCTGGTGCCGCTCGACGACTCGGCGGTAGCGGAAGTGGCGCGGACCGCCGCCCGCTTGCGGAACCGCTTCCACGTCGAGCACGCCTACGTTCGGCGCAACGTGGGCAAGGGGTTGAAAGACGCCGACCGGACCGGCGCCCGCTACGCCGCGCTGCGCGGGCCGGACGAGCGCGCCGCCCAGGCGTTCCGGGTCAAGCACCTCGCCACCGGCGAGCAGCACGACGTCGTGGAGAGCGAACTGGAGCGGTTTTTGGCGGCGGCGCCGGCGGCTCACTGAGCCAGCGAGTACACGCCAACTGGTAGCCAGCGCGGCCGGAGGAACACCGTGCCCCGAGCGGCATCGACACGACACATCACGAGGAGCCAACGAGTCATGCAACGAACGCATCAATGCGGCGCCCTGCGCGCCGAGCACCAAGGCAGCGAAGTAGTCCTGCAGGGCTGGATCAACCGCCGCCGTGACCTGGGCGGCCTGATCTTCCTGGACATCCGTGACAGCAGCGGCATGGTCCAGGCGGTGGTGGAGCCGGACGACGCCGTGGCGTTCTCGGTGGCGGAGACGTTGCGGAGCGAGTACGTAACGCAGTTGCGCGGGGTCGTACGTCTGCGCCCGGAGGGTCAGCGCAGCGAACGACTCGCCAGCGGCGCAGTAGAGGTCCTGGTCCAGGACCTGGCAGTGCTGGCCGAGTCGCGTACCCCGCCCTTTCAGATCGACGGCAGCGTCGCCGGGGACGAAGTAAGCGAGGAGTTGCGCCTGCGTCACCGCTATCTCGACCTGCGCCGGCCGGAGGCCGCTCGGCCGTTGCTCGTGCGCCACCGCGTCTCCAAGGCGATCTGGGACTATCTCGACGAGCGCGGCTTCGTCCAGATCGAGACTCCGCTGCTCACCCTGTCCACCCCCGAGGGCGCCCGCGACTATCTGGTACCGGCGCGCGTGCGGCCGGGTAGCGTCTACGCGCTGCCACAGTCGCCCCAACTCTTCAAGCAGATGCTGATGATAGCGGGGTTCGACCGTTACTTCCAGATCGCGCGCTGTTTCCGGGACGAGGACTTGCGGGCCGACCGCCAGCCGGACTTCACCCAACTCGACATCGAGATGAGCTTCGTCGACCAGGACGATGTGTTGACGCTCAACGAAGAGTTGATGGCGCACGTCGTAGCGGCAGCGACCGGGCGCGAGACAGTAACGCCCTTTCCGCGCATCGGCTACCGGGAGGCGATGGACCGCTACGGATCGGACAAGCCCGATCTGCGCTTTTCGCTCGAGCTGACCGACCTCACCGAGGCGTTCCGAGCCAGCGAGTTCAAGGCGTTCGCCTCGGTCGCCGCCTCGGGAGGCGCGGTGAAGGCGCTGTCGGTGCCGGCGGTTCAGGCCAAGGAGTTGAGCCGCAGGCATCTTGGCGAGCTCGAGGAGCATGCCAAGCGCCACGGCGCCAAGGGACTGGCATGGCTGCGTCGCGCCGGAGACGGCTTCACCGGGCCGATCGCCAAATTCGTGGAACGGGAGAAGGAGGCTCTCAGCGCAGCGGCTCCCGCCGATGGCGACCTGCTGCTGCTGGTGGGGGACGCCTGGAACACCGCCTGCACCTCGCTCGGAGCCGTACGCCTGGAGTTGGCCGGCCGGTTCGGGCTGCGCGACAGCGAAGCTTTCAACTTCCTGTGGGTAGTCGACTTCCCGCTGCTCGAGCGCGGCGAGGAGCGCGGCGAGGAGCCCGGTGAGGGCGAGGCCGGCTGGACCTACATGCATCACCCCTTCACCCGGCCCCACGACGAGGACCTGGAACGGCTCGAGTCGGACCCGGGCAGCGTCCGTGCCTGGGCTTATGACCTGGTACTGAACGGCAACGAGATCGGTGGCGGCTCGCTCCGTATCAACAGGCTCGACGTGCAGGAGCGTATGTTCACCGCGCTGGGCTTCAGCAATGAGGAGGCGCAGGCCCGATTCGGATTCTTCCTCGAGGCGCTCTCTTACGGCGCACCGCCGCACGGAGGCGTGGCCTGGGGGCTCGACCGCCTGGTCATGCTGCTCGCCGGTCAGAAGAGCATTCGCGACGTCATCGCGTTTCCCAAGAATCAACGGGGCGTGGACCCGCTCACCGGCGCGCCAGCGCCGGCCGATCCGAGTCAACTGCGGGAGCTCGGCCTGGAAGTCATCGAGGAGCAGCAGTGATCCCACTGCTCGTGCTCGACCTCGACGGTACCGTGATCGGCTCCGACGGTGACGTGCGTCAGTGCGTCTGGGACGCGGTGGAGCGTGCCCAGGCCGCCGGCGTCAAGTTGGCGGCCTGCACCGGCAGGCCGGACGCCGGGGTGGCCCACAGGGTCGCCGCCCGACTAGGTCCGCGCAACGCTCACGTGTTCCAGAGCGGCGCCCTGATCTCGGATCCGTCCGGCAACACTTTGCACGTGGCCGCGCTCCGCGAGGCGGCGGTCCTGCAACTCGTCGAGCACGCGCGGGAGTTGGGCTTCGCCCTCGAGCTCTATACGCCCACCCATCTGTACGTGGAACGAAGGACGCCGATTACCGAAGCGCACGCCAGGATGATCGGCGTGACGGCGCTGGTACGGGACCTCCGTGAAGTGGGCCGCATCGAGCCGGTGATCCGCGGACAGTGGGTGGTGAACCACCAGGAGCGCGCGCTGGTCGAGGAAATCGTGCTCTCCGGGGCGCAGATCTCGTCGGCGACCTCACCGGCTCTGCCCGATACGGCCTTCGTGAGCGTCACCCGAAGCGGAGTGTCAAAGGGCAGCGCCGTGAAGCTGCTGGCGGAGACGCTGCAAGTGGACCTGAAGGACGTAATGGCCGTAGGCGACAGCGAGGGCGACCTGCCGATGCTGGAAGCCGTTGGTCGTCCGATGGTGATGGCGGATGCCCCCGAGTCGCTACGCGACAGCTATCCAACGCTCGCCAGGGGCGCCGACGATTGCGGAGTCGTCGAGGCGCTGGAACTGGCCATTTCTGCCCGGAGCGCCTGACGCAAACGGAAAGGTAGACTACCGCTCATGCAAAGTACGACCATTAGCCAACTCGGCCGCCAGGTAGGCGCCCAGGTCGAGATCGCCGGCTGGCTCACCGGACTCCGCTCGAGCGGCAAGATCGCATTCCTGCAACTGCGCGACGGCAGCGGCTTCGTCCAGGGGGTACTGGTGAGAAGCGAGGCCGGCGACGAACTGTTCGAACGTGCCTTGGAGCTTACCCAGGAGAGCAGTGTGCGAGTGCGTGGCGAGGTCCGCGAGGACAAGAGGTCGCCCGGTGGAGTAGAGCTCGGGGTCAGCGGTGTGGAGCTGGTCTCCCCCGCCGTCGACTATCCGATAACTCCCAAGGAGCACGGGGTCGACTTTCTGATGGACCGGCGGCACCTCTACCTGCGCCACAAGGGCCCATGGGCGCTGATGCGGGTACGCGACGAGCTCGAACGGGCGATCCACGACTTCTTCGGCGAGCGTGGCTTCGTTCGCTTCGACGCTCCGTTTTTCATGCCGACCGCCGTCGAGGGGACGACCAACCTGTTCGAGATCGACCTCTTCGGCGGGGACAAGGCCTACCTGTCGCAGTCGGGGCAGTTGTACGGCGAGGCTGGAGCGCTGGCCCTGGGACAGGTGTACACCTTCGGGCCCACGTTCAGGGCCGAGAAGAGCAAGACCCGGCGCCACTTGCTGGAGTTCTGGATGGTCGAACCGGAGGTCGCCTATCTGGAACACGAGGGCAACGTACGGCTTCAGGTCGACCTCATCAGCTACCTGGTGGGAAGAGTGCTGGAGCGCCGTCGTACCGAGCTGGATATGCTCGAGCGCGACGTGAGCCGGCTCGAGCCGACCGCCAACGGCGATTTCCCGCGCATCACCTACGACCAGGCGCTGGACCTGCTGCGAGACAAGGGAGAATCTCTCGAGTGGGGGGACGATTTCGGGGCTCCACACGAAACAATCCTCGGAGACTCGTTCGACCGTCCGGTAGTGATCGAGGCCTGGCCTACCGCCGCGAAGGCGTTCTACATGGAGCCGTTCGAGGGTGATCCCGGCAGGGTCAAGAACAACGACATGATTGCGCCGGAGGGGTACGGAGAGATAATCGGCGGTTCCCAGCGGATCCACGACCTCGAGCTGCTGGAACGCCGCATCGCCGAGCACGGCCTGCCGGCGGACGCGTTCGCCTGGTACCTGGACCTACGGCGCTACGGAAGCGTGCCGCACTCCGGCTTCGGAATGGGCCTGGAACGGGTTCTGGCATGGATAACCGGAGCGCACCACCTGCGCGAGGTAATCCCCTTCCCGCGGATGCTCACCCGGCTCTACCCCTAGAGCGCCGCGGGCACGGCCAGGTGCTCCAGGAACACCCCGGCGGCCTCACCGTGCAACAGGAAGCGGATCTGATCCACGCCGTTGGCGAGCAGCGTCTCCTGCACCGAACGCAGGAGCCTGAGTTCGCCCGCGACCGACAGCGGCACCGGACCGGCGGGCCGGAAGTCGAGTATGGCCACCGACTGCCGGGCGAGGCTCTCGACGTAGACCGTGGGTGTGGGCAACGCCTCGGGCCACTCCCCGTCTGCCATCTCCCGGCGCAACGCGTCGAGGATCGCCTCGAGCCGGCCAGGAGCCGCGTCGGGTAGAGCGACCCGCGCGAACACCGGAGCCTCCAGGCCGCTGGCGTCGTACCGCATCAGACGCACCTCGCGCGTCTCGAGCGCCTCCGGCTCAGGGTCGACGATTTCGATGGCCGGAGGAGGTGGGTGCTGTTCGCCCCTGCCGAGCAGGAAGAACGCCGCGGACACCGCGAAAACGAGCAGCGCTATCAGCGGCTCGGGCCGCAACAGGGCCTGTCGCCGCGTCTCTGCCGGCAGGTTCAGCCTCAGGGGGAACTTCCAGCGAGGTCTCAGGGCGACACCTCACGCCCCTGCAGCAACGCCGCTACCGCGTCGGCTACCGCCTCCACGACGGCTTCGCCGACTTCTTCGGCCGGCAACTCGAGGAGCAGACCTCGTCCCGCAGCACCTGCCAGAACCGCCAACGGAGCTGACTGCGCATCCTCGACCCTTACGCCCGACCGGGCGAAGACCTCGGACTCCAGTCCGAGCGCATAGCGCCGGCCCACCTCGACATCGGGGACGAGGTTGAGCAGCAGTCTGCGTCTCAGAGCGTCGGTCGTGCCGGGAAGATCGGCCTCGGCGTTCCGCCTCACGGCCAGGTCCAGGTTGGCCGCGCCATCCGCTTCAGCCAGGTAGTACACGCCGATCGCTCCATCGGCGTCCGGATGTACATGGATCGACAGGAACAGGTCGGCGCCGACGCCCATCCCCGAGCGACTGGACAACGCGACATCGTGGTCCTCGCTGCGCGTCAGCTCGGTGCGCAGTCCCCTTCGATCGAGCTGTTCGGCCAGTCGGCGGCTGAAGTCGAGCGTCATCCCGCTCTCCGGCGAGCCGTCGACGATCATGCCGCCGTCTTCACCGCCGTGAGCCGCGTCGATCACCACGCGGGGAGCCTGCGCAGCCGGCTCCTCCTCTGCCGCTTCCGGGAAGATATCGACCACCAACCGGTAACCCCGTCCCTCCGGCACCGTGTAGACCGTGTACCCGACCTCCGGTTCGAGCGACACCCTCACCACGGCACCTCCGCGTTCGCCCAATGCCACCGCCCGGCTGAAGTAGCGGCCGTCCTCGACGGCCGCCAGCTGCGCCGCGTCGCTCCTGTCGAATCTCACCTCGAGCGAGTTCACCGGCTCGTTGTAGTACAGCGCGTATGACACGTTGGAGCTCAGCGAAACGATCAACCGGTCCGCGCCGGACTGTCTCGTCCAGTCGAGGTCGCGCACCTGACCCCGCGGCAGCACCACCATCACCCGCTCACGCTCGGGCACGTATGTCGTGTAACCGAGAAACGACCGTGCCACGAGGCTCACCGGCAGGAACAACTGGCCGTCGTCGAAGACCGCGCCCGTACCCGGCCGCTCCACGCCGTTCACGTTGACGGTCATGCCCTCGGTTGCGGCATCTTCCGGCTCGGTGAAGGTTCGAAGCACCAGCATGCGCCCGCCCAGTTCCAGGCTCACCAGTCCGGAACCGTAGTCGATCATCGAGCGAGCGCCCAACGCTTCGGCGTAAGCCCCGGCAGGCGCGTACGACACACCCTCGACCAGGGACAGGGTAAGCCCTGGTACTTCGCGGCCGTTGACGCTCAGGGTCGGAGCCGCCGTTGCCCCCGCCATCAGCAGCAGAACGACCAGTGCCAGGCTCCGCCTCATCGTTCGGAGAGCGCTCGCTCGATCTGTCGCTTGGCATCCTTCTCGGCCTGCTGGCGCCTCTTGTCGTGCATCTTTCGGCCTCTCGCGAGGGCCAGCATCACCTTGGCCCAACCATCTTTGAAGTAGAGTTTCGTCGGTACCAGCGTCAGCCCCTTGCGTTCAAGACCCCGCGCTATCTCCTCGATCTCCCGCTTCTTGAGCAGGAGCTTGCGGCTGCGCAACGGCTCGTGATTGTTGTAGGAGGCGTCCTTGTAGGGCTGTATGTGCATGCCTTCCAGGAAGACCTCCCCGCCGCGCATCCGGGCGAACGACTCGGCGATAGAGCCTCCTCCCGAACGCAACGACTTCACCTCCGAGCCGGTCAGGGTTATCCCGGCCTCGAAGGTCTCGAGGAATTCGTAATCGAAGCTGGCGCGGCGGTTCTGAAGCATGTCGGTGCAATCTCCCTGCCGGCCAGTCTACCGCGCAGGTCCGGGCGATTCTTTCACTCGAGAAACTCGGCCACGTCGCGCGGATCGACATCGAGACGGATCTTCACCGAACCGGTCGATTGGGCCACTCCGTCGAGCAGTTCGCGAAAGCGTTCCTCGTCATCGCCGCGCAGGTATGCCAGAAACGAGTAGAGGCCGCGCATTCGCGTCACCGGGGCCGCCACCGGACCCATCACGTCGTCGGCGTCCGCGCCACGGGCCGTCAACCGGCCAGCCAGCTTGACGGCCTCGCTTTCGGCGGCGGCGCGGTCCCGTGAGGTCACCTGCAGTTTGGCAAGCTGGCCGAAGGGTGGATAGCGGAACTTGCGGCGGCGGTCCATCATTCGCTCCTGGTAGCTGGCCAATGCAGCTTCCGGATCGAGGTCGGAGAGCGCTACCAAGGCGTCGTGTTCGGGTTGGAACGTCTGCACCAGCACGAGCGGGCGGGCTCCGGGTGCGAGTTCGGGAAGCTGAAGCAACAGTCGCAGGCTCTCTTCGGCGACCCTGAAGTCGCTGACGTTCAGGTGCGTATCGAGGAGGGTGATGGCGATCAACGAAACCCGCGGCAAAGGCGGTACCCGGAATACCGCGCTCGTAGCTACCAGGACGCCGGGGGCGCCGTCTCGTAACCGGGTAAGGTCGTCCCGGTGATCCTTGTCGAGGCGGGCGACCTCCAACTCGGGCAGCAGGCGTTGGACGGCGCCCGCAACCCATTCCGTTCCGGCCGCACGGCCGGGAGCGAACGAGGAACCGCCACAGCCGGGACACTCCTGCGGCGGCGTCGCCTCGTGACCGCACTGATGGCAGCGCAGCCTGTCGCGCGAGCGGTGGTAGCGCAGAGCGAGATCGCAGTTCGGGCACATGACGATGTGTCCGCACTCCTGGCATGCCAGAGCGGCCGAGAACCCGCGCCGCGGAGCCAGCAAGACCGCCTGGCGGCCACGCTCCTGTACCTGACGCAGCACCAATGAGAGATCGCTGCCGAGCGGCCAGCCGCTGGATCGCCCCAGATCGCTGACGAACAGCCGCTGTCTGGCATTGGTCAGGCGCAACTCGGCCGCCGCCGAGGGACTGTCCCCGAAGGGGAGCCGCCCGGCAGCACCGTCGAATCTCGGCGCGCTGGTCAGCGCCGGGTCGGCGGTCTCCGGAGCGGCCCACACGAGCATCTCCGGACTGGCGAGGACGTCGGTCAGGACCAGCGGGACATTCTGGCGCCGGGCGAGCCGCCGGGCCGCCGCGGGCACGAACAGCCGCGGTCCGGCCGGGAGCTTGTACGAGCCGCTTCCCGCTTCGGTGACAACGAGCAGCCCAGGCTGGCGCAGCGGCGCGAAAAGAGCCGGGTAGGTGCCTACCAGAACTATCGGCCTGCCCGATGCCGCCTCGTCCCAGACACGACTGCGCTGGTCGTCGCTGGAATCCCCCGAGAGAGTCAGTACCGGCAAGGCGCCGGCCAGGAGGGACGCCGCCTCGGCTTGCAGTGACGCCTCGGGAGCAAGAACCAGGGCGCTCCGGCCCTCCTCGATCACGCGCCGGAGCGCCGGCAGCACCGCACCCAGGCGGTCGCGGCGCAGGCCGCCGGTCACCAGGGCGACGGCGGCTTCCGGCAGCTCCCCGGCGCGCGCCTGCAGCGGCTCCGCAGCCGGCTGCGCAGCTGTCAGTGCCACGGGCGGCGCAGGGAGGTCGCGATATGCCGCATAACCCTTGCGCACCAGGGCGCGAACGGAGCTTTCGGGAACGCCGGTGTCGCGAGCCAGCTCGGCCGCGCTTGCGGCGCTCCCCTGCTGTTCCAGCCGCTCCAGTGCCAACGACTGATTGGCCCGGGCCCGGCCCTCGAGACCGGAGTCGGCCGGTTTCTCCGGCACCAGCCGACTGACCGTACGCTCCAGTGGCCGCACCCGTTCGCGCACCATCCCCTGCCGGCGGTAAAGTTCGAGCTCGGCCGCACCGAAGCTGCTCCCGGCCAACCACTCTCCTCCCGGCAGCGCGAGACTCTCCGCTCCCTCCACTGCGCTCACCTCGTGGCTCAACTCCTGGCGAAAGCCGGTCGGGACCAGCGTCGCGAGCACGACGCCCGCAGGCGCGCCGCTGGCCTGCGCCAGCTCGACGAGCAGCTCGGCGGCACCCGGCGACAGGAACGGCTCGCGGTCGAGCCATGAGATGATCTCCCGATATTCGGTCGCCCGGCCGGCCGGCAGCTCCTGTGAGCCCACCACCAAGCCCACTCTCACGCCGCCTTGCCACGGTGCGGCGACGCGCGCCCCCGTCGGGCCCGGCTCCTGATCGAACGGAACGATGAATCGAAACGGCGGCAGCGGCAACGGGAAGAGGACATCCACCGCTAACGGCACGCCCGATTGTAACGCTCGGGCCGCTGGCATCACGCGCGCGGCGGCGTCCCGGCCGGGACCGCTGGCCGGTCGCGAACGGTAGAATTCCGGAATGGACGACGCTTCCGCCTACCGAGACGCCGGCGTGGACCTCGCGGCCGCCGATGACGCTCTGGCCGGGATCCGCGAAGCAGTGGCCTCGACGTACGACGAGCGAGTGCTGGCCGGCCTGGGTTCGTTCGGCGGGCTGTTCGCCCTGACCGACCTTCCGCGGCAACCGGTGCTGGTCGCGTCGACCGACGGCGTGGGCACCAAGACCCGGGTGGCGACCGCCGTCGATCGCCTCGACGGTCTGGGGGAAGACCTGGTCAACCACTGCCTGAACGACATCCTGGTGCAAGGCGCGCGGCCGCTCTTCTTCCTCGACTACGTCGCCTCGTCACGGTTGCAGCCGCAACAGGTCGCAGCGGTGGTGAGCGGTGCCGCACGGGCCTGCCGCCAGGCGGGCATGCCGCTGCTCGGCGGCGAGACGGCTGAGATGCCGGGGGTCTACGCCGAAGGCGAACTCGACCTCGTCGGTACGATCGTGGGGATTGTCGGGCGCGGCGACGTGGTCGACGGCAGCAGGGTGCGACCGGGCGACCGGATCCTGGCCCTGGCCGCGTCCGGCCTCCACACCAACGGCTTCAGCCTGGCGCGCAAGATACTCGCCGACCGTTACCACGACGAATTCGAGAACGGCACCGTCGCCGACGCGCTCCTTGCACCACACCGCTCCTACCTCGCCGCGGTCGAGCCGCTGCTCGGGCTCGTACGGGGGATGGTCCACGTAACCGGCGGAGGGATCCCGGGCAACCTGCCGCGCGTGCTGCCGCAGGGCAGCGGCGCCCGTATCGAGCTCGGCAGCTGGCCGGTTCCGGCGATTTTCGAGCTGATCGCCCAGACGGGCGAGGTGGCTCGCTCCGAGATGCACCGAGTGTTCAACATGGGCGCCGGCTACCTGTTGATAGTGGCTCCCGAGCACGTCGAAGAGGTACGAGAACTGTGCCCCGAGCCGGTGTGGCTCGTGGGCACAGTCGAGGAAGGGCAGGGTGTCGCCCTCGTTTGACAGGCCGCTGAGGACCCGGGTTTTCGTCTAGCGTTCGCGCTCGGTGAGCGAGCGCAGGTCGAGCAGGAAGTTGCTGTCCGAGGGCAGCAGGATCGTCTGCAGCGTGGGCGCCAACCTCTGCGCCACCTCGAGCTGGATGATCTCGGGGTTCTCGCGCAGGGCGTCGCCGCGCAATCTCAGCGCTTCGGCTTCTCCCTCGGCTTGCGCCACGGCGGCGTCGCGCTCGCCCGTGGCCTCGATCACCCGGCGTTGCGCGGCGATCTCCGACTGGAGTCGGCGGTTCTCCTCCACCGCCACTTGCTGCTCGGCGGCCTGCTTCTCCTCGATCGCCGTGGTTATCGACGCCGGTATGCTGACCTCGCGCAACAATACGCTCAGCACCCTGACGTTGTCGTCCACCAGCGCCTCGACGAGATTCTCCTCGATCAGCCGCTGCAGGTCGTCCCGTTCCGACGAGATCAGGTTGGCGGCATCGAATTCGCTGATTCCGTCTCGAATCTGACTCCTGACCTCGGGTCTCACCCGAATTTCTTCGTACGACGTGCCGATGTCCTGGTGGAGCCTGGCCGTTTCGCTGCCGACGATCTGGTAGAGCACGGTCACGTCCACGACTATCTCGAGACCTTCGGACGAACGAGCCGTGATCTGATCTCCGCGCGCTCGGGCCAAGGTGAGCTCCTGTTGGCGGATGTCGTAGAGCGTCACCTGCTGCAGCACCGGAACAACGAGGTGGAGACCTTCGCCCACCTCGTCTTGCTGTACGCCGCCGACGACGTTGAAAACCACTCCCACGTGCCCCGCGGGAACGATGACGATCGAGCTGGCCAGGAAGGCCACCACTACACCGACGACCATCAAGACGGAGCCGAGTGAACGCTGGCGCGGCAACTGTCCCTGCACGCCCTGCACCAGGACGATCAGTCCCAGCAGCACGACGGCGAGTCCGGCGAATAAAAAGATGTTCACGAAATACCTCCGAACCCCCCGGCGTTACCGAGTGTAACCGGAGCGAAGCGGCAATTCGCAAGCGGTTACGGCGGTCGGTCCGGCTGGACGCCGGCGGCCGACTGTGGCCGACGGGGCAGGAATCGCCGCGGGGACGCGTCGGGCGTCCATTACTGCCGGGACGCGTTGGGCGACCGTTACTGCCACGATGCCTTGGGGGTCCGTTTCTGCCGCGGCGCCTCGGGCGTCCGTTACTGTCGCGACGCCTTGGGCGTGGCGCGCTGATCCGCAGGCGGGTGCCGCGAGGCTCCACCCGAGTCGGACTCGCGGGTGTCGAGGGCGGGCAGGCACACCGTGAAGACGCTGCCCTCGCCCAGTCGCGATTCGACGTCGACGGTTCCGGAGTGCTGCTGCACGATCCATTTGACGATGGCAAGACCGAGGCCGCTGCCGTTGCCCCGGCTCGAACGGGCGCCATCGACCCGGTAGAAGCGGTCGAACAGGTGGGGAATGGCGTTCTCCGGAATGCCAGGTCCGTTGTCCAGTATTTCCATGCGGATCGTGTCTTTCTCGCGCAACAGCGAGATGGTGATCCGGGTCGCGCCGGCATTGAGGGCGTTCTGCACGAGATTGAGCACCACCTGCTTGAGGCGCGCCGCATCGCCCGAAACCTGCAGCAGCGGCTGCGGGCTGGTGATGACGATCTCGGCGTTGCCTGCTACCGGTGCTATTTCCATGTGCACGGCCTCCACCACGTCGAGGAGGTTCATCGGTTCCGGCTCGATCGAGAATCCGGCGTCGGCGCGGGCGAGCTCGAGCAGGTCGTTCACCAGCTTCGCCATTCGCTCTGCTTCACGGCGGATCACGGTGAGCGAGTCCATCTGTTCGGGCGTGGGGCTCGAGCGCCGCAGCAGGTAGTTGGTATGTCCCACTATCGCCGTAACAGGCGTTCGCAGCTCGTGCGAGGCGTCGGCCGTGAATCGCCGCTGGGTCTCGAACGACTCCTGGAGCCGGTCGAGCATGCGGTTGAGCGTGAGCGCCAGTTCGCGGATCTCGTCGTTGCTCGGCGGCACCGGTACCCGATGCGAAAGCTCACGGCCGGTCACCCGGGCTGCAGCGTGCGTGACCCTCTGCAGCGGACCCAACACCTGCCGGGAGAGCAGCCAGACGCCGATGGCGAACGCGATGAACGCAAGCACCACTGTTACGCCCAGGTCGGAGCTGAGTTTGTTGAGAATTATGTTCACCTCGCTCGCCGGCACGCCGACGAGCATCAGTGCCGGCCAGCTTCGTTCCGGCGCCGCCGAGGCGATCGTCCCGATCCTGCCCGCCAGCAGGATGTTCTCGCCCGTTTCGAAGCGGGCGCGCGTAAGAACCCTGCCGGTTTCGACCAGCTCCTGCAGGTGGGAGTCGTTGAGCAGCTGGCTCATCCGTCTGCGGGGCGTGGGGTACGGGATGCCGACGCGCAGATCGTCGATGCCACGCACGCCGCCGTCGTCGTCGCTCCTGATCAGCAGGATGTGATAGTAGATGTCACCTGACAGCTTTTCGAGGCCGCGTTCGATGTACCGCTCCTGCGACATGTCGGAGAGGGCCTGGCGTGCCCGTTCTTCGATCGCCGCGTTGAGCGAACGCTCGGTGAGCGCATACACCGACAGCGCCACAGCCGACAGGATCACGGCGATGAACGCGCTGAAGAACAGCGTCAGGCGGAGTCTCAACGACATGGTCTGCTACTCTTCGCGCAGCACGTATCCCACCCCACGAACGGTGTGGATGAGTCTTCGCTCACCCTCGCCTTCGAGCTTGCGGCGAAGGTAGCCCACGTACACGTCGACGACGTTCGAGCCCCCGGTGTACTCGGGCCAGACCTTCTCCTCTATCTCGAAGCGATTGAACACCTTGCCCGGGTTGCGGGCGAACAGCTCCAGCAGCTCGAACTCCTTGGCCGACAGCTCGATGCGGCGCCCGTCACGGAACACCTCGCGGCCATCGAGGTTCATCACCAGGTCGGCGACGCGCACCTCGCCAGTCACGGCCGGGTTCACGCGGCGCAGATGGGCACGTACCCTCGCCAGCAACTCCTCGATGGAAAACGGCTTCACGAGGTAGTCGTCGGCGCCGGAATCGAGCCCGGTGACCTTGTCGTCGACACTGTCCTTGGCGGTGAGGATGATGATCGGCGTGTTGGAGGTCTTGCGGATGCGCCGCGCCACCTCGAGCCCGTCCAATACCGGGAGCATCAGGTCGAGCACTACCAGGTCCGGGTTCAGCTCGCGAAACTTCGAGAGGCCTGTGACGCCGTCGAAGGTGACCACTGTTTCATAGCTTTCGGCCTGGAGTTCCAGGTCGATGAATTTGGCGATCTCCTTCTCGTCCTCGACTATCAGAATGAGGGGTTTACGCTCCATGGTTCGATTATGAGGGAAGGAAAGATGAGAGGTTTGATGAGAGGCGGGCAATGTCTTGGCCTCGTTTCTCAGGACAGGCTCATCAGCGCTGTTCGATCGGGATCGTCGGTTGCACGACGATATCCCGTTCCAGTACTCGTTCGGCCCACGCCTTGGCTCCCGGCAGTGAGTGATCTCGATAGTTGCCGCACTCGAGCTCGCTGCAGCCCGGTATCGGACCCTCGTGGCTGGCGACGCTCGCGAGCGCTTGGCGAAAGGCGGCACGGGCCTCCTCCTCGCTGACGTCGCCCAGGACCGTGAGGTAGAAGCCGGTGCGGCAACCCATTGGGGACGCGTCCACTACCCGGCTGCCGAGCTCGTTGCGCAGGAAGCCGGCGAAGAGGTGCTCGATGGTGTGCAGGGCGGCAGTGGGAATCTCAGCCTGGTTGGGCTGCACCAGGCGCATGTCGAACTTGCGAACCACGTCGCCGTGCAGTCCCTGGTAGTTGGCCGCGAGCCTCACATAAGGCGCCCGGACTCGCGTGTGGTCCAGGTCGAACGACTCGGAGCGGGGTTTCTGGCCCATGTCCGAGTATACCCGCCGTCGTGGCCGAACCGAGAAGTTTCCGACTGTCCGATTGCGTGCGTCCCACCTAGACTGGGCGCATGGGAATCTTTCGGGTCGTCGTCCTATTCGGTACCGCCGTTCTCCTGACGTCGTGCGCTGTAACGGTGCAACCGCGGGTAGGTTTCGAAGCTCACGCCGTCGGCGTCTCCGACGGCCGGCACGTCAACGAGCGCTTGGGCCTGGTCGGCTACCCCGGCTCCACGGTAATCAGGCAGGAACAGGACCGGTCGTCATCGAAGACTACGTTCGAGTCCCGTGCCTCGCTCGACGCAGTGTACGCGCACTTCCACGGACAGCTCGGCAACCAGGGCTGGCGGCGCTTCGAGCTCGACAGCAAGCCGAACCACGTGAATGCCGAGTACCGGCGCAGCGGCGAGGAGCTCGAGTTCGAGCTCAAACGCGAGGGGCAGAGCGGCCGCTACCGACTGGAACTCGAGCTCGACGACTGACGCCGGCGCCCGGACCGGTTACTCACACGACACGGGGCGGGGTGCGCACGCGGCCCAGTCCATGCGACCCGGTCAACGCGGCACGGTTAAGACCGCGACCAGGTGGCTGGCACTGGCCCCTGCGGGAATCGCTCTCACGGCGGTTCCGCCTGGCACGGCGTCTCGAAGCGGATGTCCCTCACTGATCCTCCTCGGCAACAACCTACAACGTAGGCGCGTCTCCCGCCCGGCCGGTGCGGCGATCTTCCAGGCGGCGCACCGCGGGGTCGTCGCCCA
>JBBDRK010000076.1:25966-72793 GCA_040905465.1 Trueperaceae bacterium
CCCGCCCGGCCGGTGCGGCGATCTTCCAGGCGGCGCACCGCGGGGTCGTCGCCCATCTCGTCCAGATCCGACTTTCCGACGACGCTCGCCGCCGGTTACACTGATCTCGCCTGACATTTCTATCTGACTGGGGTGTATTCAAATTGCGCGAGCGCGTGGCGATCTTCATCGACGGCAGCAATCTCTATAACGGAATGCGGGAGAATCTCTCGAATACCAGAGTAAATCTCTCCGAGCTTATGCGGCAGCTCCGGCGGGACCGGCCGCTGGTGCGGGCTTATTACTACAATGCGCCGCTGACGGACGACTACGACGAGGACCTGCGCGATGGGCAGCACCGCTTCTTCGAGTCCCTTCGTCGTATCCCTTATGTGACCGTGCGACTCGGACGGCTGCACCGGCGCAACGACGGTTCGCTGGTGGAAAAGGGCATCGACGTCGCCATCGCCGTCGAGAGCCTCTCCCTGGCATACCGCGACGCCTACGATTGCGCCGTCCTGATCTCGGGCGACGGCGACTACGTCGAACTGGTGGAGGCCATCAAACGCACCGGCAAGCATGTGGAGTGCGCGATGTTCAAGAACCAGTCGGCAGGAGTGCTCATGGAGTACGTCGACGTGTTCACGCCGCTCGACGAGCTGGATTGGTCGAAGATAGTCTTCTAACCGGAAGGCAGCGGCTCCCGTCGCTGGAACTCGGGCGTGCTCTCATCCATAATGGAGTCACCTTCTGAGAGAGATGGTTGGAAGAGGTGGTTCCCTTGGCCCTGTCGTTCCCTTGTCCCCCGACCCGAGAGTTCCCGGCGTACCCCGAGCGACGTCGTCGGATGACTGATTGCCTTCCGAGCAGCGGCTGCTGATCCGCTGCAATGAACACAATCAGCAGTTGGTTGGGCCGTGCCTTTTCGATGGGCACGACCCGAGGAGTCACAGTTCGTTTCGGCCTGCTCGCCGGACTCCAGGAGTTCGCGATCTGGCTGCCTCTACCGGTACTCATCCTCCATATGACCGACCGGGGCCTGGACCTGGGCCTCATCGGCCTGGCCTTCGGACTCCGTGCTCTGCTGGTAGTCCTGCTGGAAGTGCCCACCGGTGGCCTTGCCGACGCGATCGGCAGGAAGCCGGTCGCGCTGGGCTCCCAGACGCTCACCCTGGTGTCGTTCGTGGTGCTGCTCTACGCGGGCGGACCGGGCACGGCAATACTCTACGCGCTGTTCCAGGGTGTCGGGGCGGCGCTTCACAGCGGCGCTCTCGACGCCTGGTACGTAGACGCCATCAAGCGGATCGACCCGGAAGTGCCGTTACAGCGCCACTTGGCAGTTGTCGATGTCCTGCAGTCCGCCGGAATGCTCGTCGCGGCGGCGATCGGAGGCTCACTACCGGCGTTGGCCAGCGGCTGGGACCTGCCCTTTCCGCTCAGCGGATTCGGAATCGCCCTGTTCGCCGGTATCGCCGTAAGAGCGCTCGTGTGGCTGCTCACTGCCGTGCTGGTGGTGGAGCCCCCTCGTACCGAGAGCGCCGGGGTGGCCGGGCTGCGAGCGGTTCCCACCGTTCTCCGCGACGCGGTGAAGCTGTCGCACCGGATACCGATAGTTCGCTTCCTGCTGCTCTCGGCCGGAGCCAGCGGAGTGGCTCTCATCGCTCTGGAGACGTTCTGGCAGCCGGTTGCGGCGGCGACGTTCGGGAACACCGCCGAAGACAGCGGGGCGTTCGGAGCCCTGGGGTTGCTGATGGGCTTCGCGGTGCTTCTCGGCAGCCTGGCGATTCTCCGCTACGGTGAGCGGTTTCCTGGTGGATCGGCGTATCTCGCCGCTGCGACGCAGGCGGGCAAGGGCGTGGCGATGCTTCTGCTGGCGAGCCAGGCCGGGGCATTGGGCATCGCCGCCGGACTGGCGCTGTCGTACTTCGCCCTGTCCGCCAACAACGTTCCGCACGAGGCACTGCTCAACGACGCGATTCCGTCCGAGCGTCGCTCGGTGATGCTCAGCCTCAACTCGCTGTCGCTGTTCCTGGGAATCGCAATCGGCTCGACGGTCCTCGGCTTGCTGGCGTCACACCTCGGCGCCGGCTTCTCGCTGGCGGTCGCCGGGGTGTTCACTGTGCTCGCCAGCGCCGCCTACCTCGGCGTCGATCTGGCGAAGCGAAGAGGTGCGCGGCTGTACGAACCGCAGGCCTGAGACGGGCACGCCGTCTCAACGGCGCGCCTCGATCAGTTCCGCCAGGGCCTGCTCGTTGATGACGGCCACTCCCAGGTCGCGGGCACGGTCGAGCTTCGACCCGGGATCATCGCCCGCCACGACGTAATCGGTCTTGGCGCTGACCGAGGACGTTACTCGTGCCCCGAACCCCTCCAACTCGTTCTGGATCTCCTTTCGCGGCCGGGCGAGGCTGCCGGTCAGAACGAATGTCAGCCCGTCGAGGAGCCTTTCCCCGCCGGCTTCGCCCAGCGGCTGCGGATCGACTCCCCGCGCCAACAGATTATCGACCGCCGCGGCGAGGTGCGGCTCGTGGAGCGCTTCGTGAATCGCCGCGGCGGTGAGCTCGCCGATGTCACGAACCGCCGCCAGATCGTCTGTCGGCGCCGCCCGCAACCGGTCCAGGTTGCCGAACTGGCGGGCGAGAAGCTCGGCGGTTCGCGGGCCGACGTGCGGCAGGCCCAGCGCCGTGAGAAAACGGTCGAACGTCCGTGTCCGTGAGAGGTCGATCTGCGCCACGAGCTTGCGCGCCGACAGATCTGCGAAGCCCTCCAGCTCGGCCACCTGCTCGGCGGTGAGGTCGTACAGGTCCGGCAGCGAACGCACCAGCCCGGCGTCCACCAGCGCTTCCAACGTCTTCTCTGCAAGTCCTTCGATGTCCATTGCGCTTCGCGAGCCGTAGTAGCTTAGCCGTTGCAGAAGTTGCGCCGGGCAACTCGGATTGACGCACTTGAGGTTGGCGCCGTCTTCCAGCAGCTCGCTGCCGCAAGCGGGACAACGATCAGGGAGGCTGAAAGGGGAAGTGCCCGGCGGCCGCTCCTCGGTGAGCACACGCGTTATCTCGGGTATTATCCCGCCCGACTTGTGCACCACCACGCGGTCGCCAATGCGCAGGTCGAGGTCGCGGATGAACCCTGGGTTGTGCAGAGTCGCGCGCGATACGGTAGTGCCTTCGAGCAGGCGCGGTTCGAGGTCCGCTACCGGAGTTATCTTGCCGGTTCGACCGACCTGGACTCCGATCGACAGGAGGATAGTGGCTACTTCCTCGGCCGGGAATTTGTAGGCGATCGCCCAGCGGGGTGCCCGGCTCGTTGCCCCCAGTTCCTCCTGCAGGTCGAGCCTGTCCACCTTGAAGACCACGCCGTCCACCTGGAATGGGAGTCCGGCGCGCTCGGCACGCCAGCGGTCCATCAGCTCCTCGACGCCTGCGGAACCGACCACCACCTCCCGCAGCGGATTGACGCTGAAGCCCCGATCGCTGAGCCAGGCCAGTACCTGGTCCTGGCGCCTGACGCCGAGCGCCGGAGCGTCACCGACCCCGTAACAGAAGATCTGCAAGCGCCTGCCGGCACTCACCCTGGGATCGATCTGCCGCAGCGTGCCCGATGCTGCGTTGCGAGGGTTCATGAACAGAGCCTCACCGGTCTGCTCGCGATCACGATTTATCCGCTCGAACTCCTCCTTGGAGAGGAAGATCTCGCCCCTGACCTCGAGGAGTTCGGGGGCGGCGGTGACTTCGCGGGGAATGCCTTCGATGCCGAGCACGTTGAGCGTCACGTCCTCGCCCTGGCGCCCGTTGCCGCGAGTGGCGGCCCACTCGAGCCTGCCGTGCCGGTAGAAAAGGTTGATCGAGAGACCGTCGATCTTGGGTTCGGCCAGCAGCTCGAGCCCGTCGTCGCTGGACAGGGTGCGGCCGGCACGCGCCAGGAAGGCCGTGACGTCGGCCTCGTTGAAGGCGTTGTCGAGCGAGAGCAGGGGCGTGGGATGACTGAGCGGACGGAAGCTGGCCTGGAGTGGAGCACCTACGGTATTGGTGGGAGAATCGTCCGAGGCCAACGCCGGATTCGTCTCCTCCAGCGTCTTCAGTTCCGCGAATAGGGCGTCCCACTCGGCGTCGCTCATGTCGGGCCGTTGCAGTATGTAGTAGCGGTAATTGGCGTCGCGCAACCTTGCTCGTAGCTCGCCGACACGCTGTTCGAGGTCTGCCACGGACGGAGTATAGCCCTCCGAGGGGCGGGCCGCGACGGCCGGCAAAATCGTTAACCGTCCCTTTACCATCGCGCTCCCACGGCGCCGCGACGCTCCGGCGTGCGCAGCCACCGTGATATACTTCGTGCGAAAAAGCTCACTCGTTTACTGGAGGATGCATGAGAAAAGCCCTGCTAGTCAGCCTCGCTCTGCTCGTTGGTTCCGCCCTCGCCCAGGACTTCGTCATGGGCATCACCTTCGATGCCGGCGGCAAGTTCGACGGTTCGTTCAACGAAGGGACCTGGCGCGGGATGGTTCAGGCGATCGAGGAACTCGAAGGCGAGTACGAAATCGAGTTGCTCGAGTTCGAAGGAACGCCGGACACCGCGGCCGAGGGCCAGCGGCGCATCGCCTCGCAAGGCGCCGAGCTGATCGTCGCTCCGGGTTTCCTCCAGGCCGACGCCGTAGCGGCGACCGCCCGCGAGTTCCCCACCACCAGTTATGTGCTCATCGACGCGGTCGTGGAAGAGGAAAACGTCCGGAGCGTGCTCTTCAAGGAGCAGGAGGGCTCTTACCTGGTCGGTTACATCGCGGGGTCACTCTCCCAGACGGGAGTCGTCGGCTTCGTGGGCGGCATGGACATTCCGCTGATCCGTGCATTCGACCTCGGCTTCCAGGAGGGTGTGATGGCCGCCTGTGAAGAGTGCCGGGTGGTCAGCAACTACGTAGGGACCACGCCCGCCGCCTGGAACGATCCGACCAGGGCCAAGGAGTTGGCCACCGCCCAGCAGGCGCAGGGCGCCGACATCATCTACGCCGCCGCCGGCGCGTCGGGCAACGGCGTCATCGACTTCGTCAACGAAACCATGTGCTACCGGCCGCGGGGCGAGCTCCGCAGCACTGCGCTGGCCGAGCAACTCGCCGACATCTCGCGCAGCAGCGCCTATGAGAGCCGCTGCGGTGGGGACAGCCAGCCTCTGTTCTTCATCGGCGTGGATTCGAACCAGAACCCGTTCGGCGACACCGACAACGATCCGGACACCCTCAACCACGGCCTGACCAGCATGCTCAAGCGCGTGGATGTTGCCGCCTACAACGCGGTCATGGACATAGTGAACGGTGAGTTCAGCGGCGGCCTGCAGAACCTCGGCCTCGCCGAAGAGGGCGTGGGCTACGCGGTCGACGAATTCAACACGGCACTGCTGCCGGAGTCGCTCATCGAGGAGGTCGATGGCGTGACCGAGCAGATCGTCAGTGGCGACATCGTGGTGACCGACTACCGCCAGCAGTAAGTGTGACGACTAGCGGCCCGGCCGGTTGTCGGTCGGGCCGCTAGTCGATCCAGCCAGGCGAACGGGCTCCCCCCTTGGGCGGAGCCCGTTTCTGTTGCTGGACGCGTCTCCACGTCGGCCCGGGATCCCCTTTGGATGACGCGACATGCTAATATGTAACGTTGCGGTGTGGGCCGTCTGATCGCGGCGCTGGCGGCGTAAGCCGTCCGCGCCGAGGAAAGTCCGGGCACTACAGGGCAGGGTGCCAGCTAACGGCTGGGCGCGTAAGGCGACGGCAAGTGCAACAGAAAGCAGACCGCCTGAATGCCGACCGCCCGCGAAACGTTCGGGCCGGTTCGACCGGCTCGACAGACTGGGCGAAAACGGCAGCCAGGTAAGGGTGAAACGGTGCGGTAAGAGCGCACCAGTGCCTGTGGAAACACGGGCAGCTAGGTAAACCCCACCCGGTGCAAGGTCCGATAGGGAGAAAGAGCCTGCCCGGCTCGCTACAATCTCCGGGTTGACCGCTCGAGGCGCGTGGTGACGCGCGTCCCAGACAGATGATCAGACCCCGCGAGGGGACAGAACCCGGCTTACAAGCCCACCCGCTCGAGGGCGGACGCACCTGCGTCCGCCCTCGCTCATTTCGGTCCCGGGAACCGCACCTTCTCCGCTCGCTCGCGCCCTTCAATTCTCAGCCTGCTCCCTGACTCTAGTGGGTCTTTTGTGGGAGAAATCTCCGATATCGGCCTAAATGGTCAGACGCGTGGGGAATCGTGGGGATATGTGGTAAAAGTGTGTTACACTGCTTTTGACAGCAGAAGCCGTCTCGACGGGCCGTAACCGGTCGTTTCCGGGGTATTCGGGGGCCGAGGTAAGTGGCGATGAGTGGGAGAGTTGCCGAGGATGCCATTCGGGGAGTACCAGTATTCAGTCGACGACAAAGGCCGGGTCATCGTGCCCCCCGCCTTTCGCGAGTTCGTCGAGGATGGAATGGTAATCACCCGCGGCATGGAGGGTTGTCTCTACGTCTTCCCGCTGACCTCCTGGCAACGAATCGAAACGCGCCTCACCGAGCTGCCGCTTACCGATCCGGATGCCCGCAACTTCGTTCGCTTCTTCTACTCGGGCGCATCCAAGGCCAAGACCGACTCGGCCGGCAGGGTAACGCTGCCAGCCACCCTGAGGCTGTTCGCTCAGGTCGACGGCAACGTTGTCGTCGCCGGCGCACCGAACCGGTTGGAAGTCTGGAACGAGACGCGCTGGCTCGAGAACCTCAACCAGGTACAGACCCAACCGCCCGCCCCCGAGCTTCTGAGGGAGCTGGTGGGATGAGCGACGCGCCACACGAACCGGTGATGCTCGACGAGATCATCGGGTACCTGCGGCCTGCTGCGGGCCGAACGCTGGTAGACGCGACCTTCGGCGCCGGCGGCCACACGCGTACGCTGCTGCGAGAGGGCGCCGACGTGATCGCCGTCGATCAGGACCGCGAGGCACTCGAACACGCCCGCGCCCTTGCCTCGGAGAAGCTGCGCTTCGTTGCCGGAAACTTTCGCGACCTCGGCGCCCACCTGGCCGCCTTAGGCGTGGACAAGGTAGACGGCATCCTCTGTGATCTCGGAGTTTCTTCGATGCAGCTCGACAAGGGCGAGCGCGGGTTCGCATTCCGCCAGCAGGGGCCGCTCGACATGCGCATGGGAGCGCAGGAGGAGAGCGCCGCCGACGTGGTCAACGAATACCCGCAGGAAGAACTGGCGGCCATCATCTTCCGCTTCGGCGAAGAGCGCCACTCGCGGCGGGTAGCACGGGCGATCGTCGAGGCTCGCGCCACGGAACCGATCCTCACCACCGAGCGGCTGACGCAGGTCGTGGCGTCGGCATACCCGCCCGGCAAGCGCCGGGAGCACCCGGCGCGCCGGACTTTCCAGGCTCTGCGCATATACGTGAACGACGAACTCGGCGCGCTGGCGACGATCCTGGAGCAGGCACCGGAACTGCTCGCCGCCGGCGGTCGGCTGGTCATCCTCTCCTACCACTCCCTCGAGGACCGGCTGGTCAAGCGCGCGATGCGTGACGACCCGCGCTATGAACCGTTGACCAAGCGGCCTCAGACGGCAGCCGAGGCCGAAACCCAACGCAACCCGCGCTCGCGCAGCGCGAAGTTGAGAGCAGCCGAGCGGAGCGCGTCGTGAGGCTGACCCGGTTCGTGCCCCTCTATGCCGTTCTGGTCCTCGTTCTGGCGCTGATAGGCGGCTTCAATCAGGTCAGGTACCGCCATCAGGCACGGTTGATCGAGCACAAGTCGGAGCTGCACGAGCTGATCAGCGACCTGCGCACCGACGCGGCGCAGATCCAGGGACCGTTGGCGGTGGGAGCCTGGGCACGCCAGACCGGCATGGTTCCCTCCCCCGAAGTCGGCCGGCTTCGACACGTGGCGTACTTTCCGGCTCCGCAGGCACAAGCGTCCCCTGCCGGTCTCGAGATGAGAACGATATGGCGCTGAAAGCTCCACCGAACGAGCTGTATCTGACCCGGCGCCATCTGATGCTGTTCGTTACCGTACTGCCGCTGCTGCTTGCGTTGGCCGGTTTCGCGCTTCAGGGCAGCCAGACTCCCTCGTGGCCCGGGCAGCTGTCCGATCCCGCCCCTCGCGGCCGGATCCTGGCCGCGGATGGAACGGTACTCGCCGAAGGGCGTCCCGAGAACCGGCACTATCCCGAGGGCAACCTGGCGGCTCACCTCGTCGGCTTCAGTGGCCGGGTTCAGCCCGACGGACGCTTCGGACTGGAAGGGCTCGAGTACACCTACGACCGGCTCCTCCAACAGGGCCTCGACGTACGCCTGACCATCGACCCGGACTTCCAGGCCGCCGCGCAAACCGAGCTGAAGGCGACGATGGAGGCGGTCGACGCCGACAACGGAGCGGTAGTGATGCTGGAAGCAGGCAGCGGCCGGATCCTGGCCGCCGCCTCCTATCCGGAGTTCGACCCCAACGATCAGGGCTCTTTCGGACGCGAGGCCCTCATCAACCGCGCCTTCCTGCACCAATACGAACCCGGCTCGGTACTGAAGCCGCTGGTCGTTGCCGCGCTCATGGAGAGCGGCAAGCTGTCGCCGCGAGAGGTCGTTCCGGCCGAGCCGTGCCTGCGCGTGGGCGACAACACGTTTTGCGACGTCGCCGGACACGACGACCAGCTGGCGGTGCAAGACGTCTTGCGGTACTCGAGCAACACCGCGATGCTCCACCTTACCGAGCGTTTCACGCCCGCCGAGTTGCACTCCTGGTTGGACCGCTTCGGCTTCGGAAGGCAGCCCGAGCTCGACTCGGCCTTCACTCGCAGCGGCCGTCTCAACCCCTGGCAAAGCTGGGTGCCCCAGGACCAGGCCTCGGTAACCATCGGCCAGAGCATGTCGGTAACGGCGCTACAACTGGCGACTGCCTACAGCGTCTTCGCCAACGACGGCATGCTGGTCACACCGCACCTGGTGGCCGGAGAACAGAAGCCTCAGCCGTATCCGGTGCTGTCACCGGAAGTGGCCTACGCGATTCGCTCGATGCTGCGCTACACCGTCGAGGAGAGCGGCATTCGCCACTCGCGGATCCCCGATGTGACCATGGCCGGCAAGACCGGAACCGCCGACATCTTCGACTCCGAGCTCGGACGCTACGTGGAGGGCGACTACACCCTCTCGTTCGCCGGGATGTTTCCGGCAGAGCGTCCCCAGGTGATCATGGTCGTTTACGTGCAGAAGCCGCAGGTAGACACGTCGAGCACCTATGTGGCGGCCCCCCTCTTCCAGGCGATCGGCACCAGGGCCGTGGCCCGCTGGGGCGTTCCCCCGATCGAGCTGCCGGTAGCGCAGCAGTATTGAGCAATTATTATGTGTAAGATGTGTATGTGGCTCAGATGCCGAGCGACGGGTCCAAAGTGCTGACGGCCGAGCTCATCCGCGAGCTTGCTGGAACGGCCGCTCCCTCGGCAGCGCTTCCGGCGGCCACGGGGGCAGCTTTCCACTCGGGCAGGGTCAGGCCGGGAGACGCCTTCTTCGCGCTGCCCGGCGCCAGCGAGCACGGAATCATCCATGCCGAGCGCGCTCTCGAGCGGGGAGCCGCATACATAGTCTCCGATCGTCCTCATCCGCGCGGCATACGGCTCGGCGATCCGGCGAAGGCGCTGCTCGCTCTCGGCCGGCACGCACGGGCCCGGCTACGCGGTCCAGTGATCGCCATCAGCGGCTCGGCCGGCAAGACGTCGACCAAGTCCCTCGCTTCGGCCGCACTGGACGCCAGCTCCAGCCCGGGCAACTTCAATACCCCGTTGGCGCTCGCCTGTACCCTCGTGAGCGCCTGGCTCAGCGACCCGCGGCGCCCCCTGGTGGTGGAACTCGGCATAGACCGTCCCGGTGAGATGGACGAGCTCGTCGATCTGGTGCAGCCCAGTCACGGCCTGCTGACGGCGATCGGTGAGAGCCACCTGGAACGCCTCGGCAGCGTCGAAGGCGTGGCCCGCGAGAAGTCGCGCCTGCTGGAGCGCTGTGCCGAGCGTCTGGCCAGCACGGGCGCCGCCGAGCGGCTGCCGCGTCCCTTGCCCGGCCTCGTGAGCTACGGCCTCGGGCACGGTGCCGCCGTCACCGGCACCGTGAGTCGCAGCGATTCGGAGGGCCAGACCGTTGAAGCCCTCGGGATCTCGCTCCGCCTGCCCTATCCGGGCACCGCCATGGCCGAAAACGCCCTGGCTGCCCTGGCCCTGGCCTGGCGCCTAGGTATCGACCTTCGGACGGCGGCCGCGCGCATGGCGTCGGCACGCCTCGAACCGGGCCGCCTCGAACCCAAGAGGATGGGATCGCGACTGGTGCTCGACGACAGCTACAACTCCAATCCGACCTCGTCCAGGCAAGCACTCGCGTTGCTCGCAACGAGCCCGGGACCGAGGGTGGCGATTCTCGGCGACATGCTCGAGCTCGGCGATCAGGCCGAGGAGCTGCACCGCGAGCTCGGCGCGCTCACCCGCGGCCTCGAGTTCGTCCTGGCCATCGGCCCGTTGGCACGGCACATCCGTGAAGGGAACCCCGACGCCGTCTACGCAACCGGTGTCGAGCAGGCCCTTGCGCTCCTGGAGCGGCTGCCCGTGAGCGGGACGGTACTGGTGAAAGCGTCGCGCGGCATGCGGCTCGAACGGGTCGTCGCCGCCCTCGCCAGCGAGGGTGAGCAAGCATGATAGTGGCGGCGTCCGCACTCGTCGCACTGCTTCTCACCGGAAGCTATGTCCAGCTCGCCGGACGTCTGGGCTGGGGCAAGTCGGTAAGGCGGGACGGACCCACCGGCCACCTGTCGAAGGAGGGCACTCCGACCATGGGCGGCCTCGCGTTCCTGGCGGCGATGCTGCTCGTCTGGCTGGCGTTCGGCGAGCGCGGGCCGGACGACCTCGCTCTGGCCGTGCTGGTCCTGGCCAGCGCCGCTCTGGGCTTCTGGGACGACCTGTCGGCACTGGTACGCAAGCGCAGGGAGGCGCGCCTTGAGGACCCCAGCACGGGAGCGCTGGCGCGCTGGCGAATACTCCTGCAGACCGGGGTGGCCCTCGGGTTCGCGATCTACGCGGTAGACGCCGGTCACTCGCTCACCGGAGTCCCGGCAGCCGACGTGCTGGGCTTCACCTTCGTGGTGGTGGGCGCCATCAACGCCCTCAACTTCTCCGACGGGCTCGACGGGCTGGCGGCCGGGATGACCTGCATCATGCTGCTGCTCTTCCTGGGCCACCCCCTCGCCACGGCGTTGTTGGGCGCCCTGCTCGGCTTCCTCTGGTACAACGCCAAGCCCGCTCGCGTGTTCATGGGCGGCGTGGGTTCGGAGGCCTTGGGTGCGGCGATCGCCGGCCTGGCGATCGTCTCGGACGTTACCTGGTACCTGCCGCTCATCGCCCTGGTGCCGGTGCTCGAGGTGTTGTCCGTGGTGATCCAGGTGGCGTTCTTCCGTGCCACTGGCGGTAAGCGTATATTTCGCATGAGCCCGTTGCACCACCACTTCGAGCTGTCCGGCTGGAGCGAGGTACAGGTGGTATTCCGTTTTTGGCTGGTCACGGCGGTCTGTGTGGCGATCGCCTGGGGCCTGCTCGGGGGAGTAGCGTGAGAGTCCTGATCTACGGCCTGGGACGAAGCGGCCTGGCCGTGGCCCGTCTGTGCCACGGCCAGGGGCACCGTCTCGGCTTTTACGATCGCCGCGAGGAGGGTGACGACATCACCGCCTTGCTGGCTCTCGGAGCCGAGCGATTCGACGACGTGCCGGCGGCCGACTTCGACGTGTGCATAGCCGCACCCGGCGTTGCCATAGACCATGCCGACCTGCAGGCGCTCCGCGGCAAGGGAGTGGAAACCATCGGCGAGGTCGAGTGGGTACACCGAACCATCGGCGCCGACATGATCGGTGTAACCGGGACGGCCGGCAAGGGCACCGTTACCCGCTGGCTGGCCGACACTCTGACTCTGTCCGGGCTGGACGCCCGTGCAGGCGGGAACATCGACCCTGCTCTGGCCGAGGTAGCCGAGGAAGGCGCGACTTTGGTGGTGGAGATGTCCTCCTTCCAGCTCGAGCGCTGCCCGACCCTGAGACCGCGAGTCGCGGTGATCCTCAACCTCGGCTCCGACCATCTCGACCGCCACGGCGACCTCGCGACCTACCACTCCGCCAAGCGCAACCTGCTGGCGAATCTCGGCCCAGCCGAGTTGTTCGTGTACAACGCCGACGACGCACTGCTGGCCGACTGGGCCGGGAACGTGCACTCGCGCACTGCGGGCTTCTCGCTGAAGCAGCCGGCCTCCGCCTGGCTTCGCTCCGACGGCATGCTGGTCATGGGTGACGACGAGCTGCTCAGCGTCAGCGAGCTTCAGGTGCGGGGTAAGCACCACCAGGCCAATGCCCTGGCCGTCGCCCTGGCGGCCCGCGAGATGGGATCGTCGACGGAACAGATTCGCGCCGGGTTGCGGGCGTTCGCCGGCTTGCCCGGCCGCTACAGCGAGGCGGGCCGCATCGGCCGCGTCACCTTCATCGAGGACTCCATCGCAACACGCGTCCTCTCGGTGGCTGCCGCTCTCGAGGCGACGCCCGCACCGGTAGTGTGGATCGCCGGCGGTCAGAGCAAGGGCGCCGACGTACGCGAGCTGGAGCCGCTGATCCGAGACAAGGTGCGGCTGTTCGTAGCAGTGGGCGAATCGGGACCGGAACTGCGCGAGACGGTCGGCGAATGGGTTCCTACCCACCTGTGCTCGCAACGCGACGGCGTTGCGGCGCTGCGCTGCGCGGTACGCGCTGCGCTCCACCACCTCAACGTTCACTCGCCGCTGGGAGGCACGGTGCTGCTGGCTCCGCTGGCCGCCTCCTTCGACCAGTTTCGCGACTATCGCCAGCGGGCGGAGGCGTTTCGGGCAGTGGTGCGGGCCGAGGAGGTGGCGTGGACCCTCTCCTCCTGATAATCCAGTTGCTGCTGGGGGTGCTGGGCGTCCTCGGAGTGGCGACGGCCGAACCGGGGCTGGCCCTGGAGCACGGCCTGCGCTTCCTGGGCGCTTTCGCCTTGACCGTGGTGATCTCGCGCGTCAAGCCCACCACCGTGGTGCGATTCAGCCCGGCGGCCTACGTGGCCGTCCTGGCGCTGCTGGCGTTGGTGCTGGTGGCAGGCAGTTCGCCGGCGGGGAGCGACAGCCGCCGCTGGCTGCTCATCGGCGGTCTCAGCGTGCAGCCTTCCGAGTTGATGAAGGTAACCGTCATCGCCTACCTCACGGCCTTTTTCCACAATCATCTGGGTGATTGGCAGATCTGGCGACCGATGCTGGTCATCGGACTGGCGGCCGGTCTCATCGTGGTGGAACCCGACGTCTCCACCGCCGCCTTCCTGTTCGCCCTGGCCTTCGCGATAATGATCGCCGCCGGCACCACGTTCACCCGACTGGTCTCCATCAGCACGGCGGCAGCCCTGGTGGCTCTGCTGGTAGCGGGCTCCTACTTGAGCCAGTTCGCCTACATCGGCGAGCGGATCGCCGGCTACCAGGATCTCTGGGGTGAGCAGAGCGCCATTTCGTCCACCTCCTACCAGGCCTACCGGGCCCGCGAAACACTGCTGAGCGCCGGTCTGTTCGGCATCGGCCCGGGTCGGCCGAACCGGGTGCCCGAATCCGAGACCGACATGGTGGCGGTAGCCGTCGGTCAGGCGTTGGGTCTCGCCGGCCTGGCAACCGTGATTGCCCTTTACGTGCTGCTCGCCGGCCGGGGCATACGCGTGGCGGCCGCTCACACCGGTCCGGGAAGCCTGCTGGCGGCGGGTGCGACCGCGTATATCTGCGGCCAGGCGGCCCTGAACCTGCTGGTGGCCTCCGGTGTCTTTCCTGTTACCGGCATCCCCTTGCCGTTCATGAGCTACGGACTCAACAGCCTCATAAGCGTGTCCATCGCCATGGGTTTCATTCACGGAGCTTACCGGCACGCGCGCTCGGCCGGGGCGCTCGCATGAGCCGGCTGCTGTTCGCCACCGGGGGCAGCGGTGGCCATATCTACCCGGCCCTGGCGGTCGCCGAGTTGGCTCGTTCACGAGGCTACGAGGTGCACCTGATCGGACAGTCGGGCGGCATGGAGGAGCGGCTGAGCGCCGAAGCCGGCGTCCCCTTCATCGGCGTTGCAAGCGGCAAGCTCGATCGCCAACGGCCCGACCCGACGGCGCTGCTGCGTTCGCTGGCGGGGGTACGGTCGGCGGTCGCTGCCATCCGGCGGCTCCGTCCGGCGCTGGTCCTGGGGTTCGGCGGCTTCGCATCGTTTCCCGGTACCGCGGCGGCGGTGTTGACTCGCACGCCGCTGCTGCTCCACGAGCAGAACGCCTACCCCGGCCTGGTTACCCGCCTGCTGGCACCGTTCGCCCGCGTGCTGGTGCTGTCGCAGCCGGCACTTACCAAGCGCACGCGAGCCAGGCGAGTCGAGATTATCCCCTACCCTGTTCGCGAGCGGCGAGTCGAAAGAAGTGAAGCACGCCGCCTCCTGGGACTGCCGGCGGAGGGTACGCTCACCCTGGTGATGGGTGGATCGCAAGGCTCGGCGGCGCTCAACGACGCAGTGGTGGCGGCGCTCGAGGAGTTGCGTGACGTGAGACCGCTGGTGCTGCACAGCACCGGACCCGTTCACCTGGAAAAGGTGCGCGCCGCCGCGGCCGGCGTCACCAACTACGTCGCCAGGCCCTACGTCGACGCTGTCGAAGCCTGGTCGGCCGCCGACCTGGCCATCACCCGAGCCGGATTCGGAACGCTGTCCGAAGCGGCGTACTTCGGCGTCCCGCTGATCACGGTGCCGTTGCCGACGGCGGCGGAGAACCACCAGCTGCACAACGCCCGCGCGTTCGCAGATGCCGGCGCCGGGCGAGTGCTCGAGCAACGCGAACTGGCGGAGTTGCCGAAAGTCTGGCGCGAGATGCTGCACGACTCCACGAGGCTAGCGGCGGCGACCGCGGCCGGCGCGCTCAGTCCCCGCGGGGCCGCCACACGCTTCGTGGAGCTGATAGATGAACTGAACGAGACCCCCGGCGCTTCCGGCGCCGTTCAGGAGACGAGATGACACGACACCTTCACTTCATGGGCATAGGCGGCATCAGCATGAGCGGCCTGGCCCGCCATGCCCGGGCCAAGGGCCTGACCGTCAGCGGCTGTGACGCGTCCGAGGGTCCGAACCTTCAACAGTTGCGCAGCGACGGCATCGATGTGTCCGTGGGCCACGACGAGTCTCATCTCGAGGGCGTCGACCTTCTGGTAACGAGCATGGCAGTCCCGGCCGAGAGCGTCGAGGTCACCACCGCCCAGCAAGGCGGAATCCGGACCATCCACCGGATCGACCTGCTCGCCGAGATGTTCGCCGACTTCCGGACCATCGCCGTGACCGGCACCCACGGCAAGAGCACCACTACCGCCATGATCGCCCAGATCTTCGTTGCTCTGGGAAGCGATCCTGCCGTGCAGCTCGGCGCCAACCTACCGATCCTGGGCGGAAACATGCGCTACGGGCAGGGCGAGCACCTGATAGCCGAGGTCGACGAGTCGGATCCCGGCTTCGCCCGACTGAGCTCCGATATCGCCGTCCTGATAAACCTCGAGGACGACCACATCGCCGGCGAGCACGATGAGAGGCGCAACTATCACGCCAGCCTGGACGATCTGGAGGCCGCCGCCAGGCGCTTCGCCGGCCAGGCGAACCGGGTGGTCGCCTGTGCCGACTGGCCGGCGCTGGAACGGCTGCTGGAGGGATTGCCGGCGGTCACCACATACGGCCTGGCCGACAGTGCCGACTACCGGATCGTCGACCTGGAGCTCGCCGCGCTGGGCAGCAGTTTCACGCTGAGCACGGCCGACGGGCGGAGGGCCGACGTGGTCTTGAGCGTACCCGGACTGCACAATGCCCAGAACGCCGCGGCGGCGATCGCGACGGCCGACCTGGCCGGCCTGCCGCTGGCGGAAGCGGCACGGGCCCTGGCACCGTTCGCCGGCGTAGGTCGCCGGTGGCAGCGCTGGGGTGACTCGGCCGGTGCCTTGATCATCGACGACTATGCGCACCACCCCACCGAAGTGGCGGTCACCCTGCGGGCCGCCCGCAATACCGGCCGCCGAGTTCGTGCGGTACTGCAGCCACACCGCTGGGTGCGGACCGCCCGTCACTGGCCGGCGTTGGCCGACGCAGCCGGGCTGGCCGACGAAGTGATCGTGCTGGACATCTTTGCCGCCGGCGAAAGCGCCATTGCCGGCGTTTCCTCGGCGTTGATCGTCGACCGGCTGCTCGCGGCCGGAAGGTCGGCGGCCTATCACGACCACGCCTCGGCGGTCGATTACCTGGCCGGCTCGCTCGAGCCCGACGACCTGGTGATCACGCTCGGCGCCGGCGACGTTTGGAAGGTAGCGGAGGCGCTGGCGCTCCTGCCGGCTACACAGGGGCGGGAGGCAATTGGTGCCGACTGCTGATCGGGCGCGCACTACCGCTCTGAGCCGACTCACCACCTTGAGAGTCGGCGGTCCCGTACGGTTGTGGGAGGTGGAGTCCGAGGCGGACCTGCGCGAGGCCACCGGCGAGCCGTTCCTGGTCATCGGGGCCGGCTCGAACGTGCTGGCAAGCGACGCCGGCGTGAGCGAGCGGGTGGTGCGGCTCGGCCGCAGCTACAACACGATGAGCACGTTCGACGGCGCAGCAAAGGATATCTGGCTGGGCGCGGCAACGCCGCTGCCGGGGCTAGTGCGTCGCGCTCAGCAGGCGGGACTCTCGGGACTGGAGGGGCTGCTGGGCGTACCGGCGGTGCTGGGCGGCGCGGTGGCGATGAACGCCGGAACGCGCTTCGGTTCGATGCAGGACACCCTGCAGGAGGTCGAGCTGTTCGTCGGCGGACGGCTCGAGCGACTCGCCGCCGACGACTTACGACTCGGATATCGGCAGGCGCGTCTCCCGGACGGTGCGATCGTCACCTGCGCCCGCCTGCGCCTTACCCGTTCCACTCCCGAGCGAGTACAGATCGCCATGGCGGAGGTGGACAGCGCCCGCAAGGGTCAGCCCAAGATCAAGTCGGCCGGTTGCGCCTTCAAGAACCCGCCGGGCGACAGCGCCGGCCGGCTCATCGACCGGGCGGGACTCAAGGGAATGCGCGTGGGCGACGCGATGATCTCCTTCGAGCACGGCAACTTCGTAGTCAACATGGGTGACGCCAGTGCCGCAGACGTGCTGGCGTTGATAGAGCTGGTACGCGAGCGGGTCGGGCGCGAGTTGGAGCTCGAGTGGAAGCTCTGGGGCTTCTAGGTGCGCGCTCTCCTGGTAGTACTCGTAATGGTCGCGGCGGTCCTCCTGGTGGGCAGCCGCTTCTATCCGGTCATTGCCGAGGTGGCGGTGGTCGGCAACGGTCACTACAGCAAGGAAGAGGTCATGGATCTGGCCGCTGTCCGCCCCGGAGGCCCTCTCCTGTGGGTGAACCGCTGGAGCCTGGCCGATCTGACGGGCGACCCGTGGATTGCCCGGGCGCGAGTCATTCGCCATTGGCCCGACACCGTCTCGATCACGGTGTGGGAACGGGTGCCGGTGATGAGCGACGGGCAGGCGACCTGGTCGGCCGACGGCACCATGCTGCCCGGCGTGGACGAGGAAACCCGAGCGAATCTGGTACGTCTGGCGGGCTGGGGCGAACCGCGAATCGACGAAGCGCTCCGCCTCCAGGAGCTATTGTCTCCATTCGGGCCCAGGGTGATAAGCTACTCGCCGGAAGGCTTTGACATCGAGCTGACGGACACGAGCCTCTTTACGCCTGGCGTCGCCACGCTCGAGCGTCATTGGGCCGCGTGGACCAATCAGCGAGGGGACCGAGTAGCGGTCTACCCTTGGGGAGTGAGCGAGAACAATGACTGACGAACGCATCATCGTCGGCCTCGACATCGGTACTACCAAGATCTGTACCGTAATCGGCGAGATCGCCAGCGATGGCGTGCTTGACGTGATAGGCGAAGGTACGGTCGCCAGCGACGGGCTGCGAAAAGGGGTTGTCGTCAACCTCGAGCGAACCATCGAGTCGGTTCGGCAGTCGATAGCGGCCGCCGAGCGGGTCGCCGGCGTCGAGGTGACCAGCGCCTGGGCCGGTATCGCTGGCACTCACCTTAAGGCGCAGACCAGTCATGGCATGGCCGCCATTCGCCGGGGCCAGGAGATCATGCGCTCCGACGTGGAGCGAACGATCGAGAACGCCCGGGCGGTGCCGCTCGAGGCCAACATGGAGATCATCCATGTGATTCCACAGGAGTACGTGGTCGACGGGCACGATGGCATCAAGGATCCCGTGGGAATGTCCGGGGTGCGTCTCGAGGTAGACGTGCACATCGTCGCCGGCGCCCAGGGACCGCTCCAGAACCTCAAGCGCTGCGCCCGCGACGCCGGCGTGGAGGTCGATGGCGTCGTAGTGCAGGCCCTGGCGTCAGGCCTGGCGGTGCTCAACGAAAGCGAACGCGAGCTCACCACGCTACTCATCGACGTGGGCGGCGGCACTACCGACATCGGCGTGTTCCGGAGGGGTACGCTCACCCACTCTGCGGTCATCCCGCTGGGCGGGGATCACGTAACGCAGGACATCAGCCAGTTGCTGCGCATCCCACCCGACGAGGCGGAGCGGGTGAAGAAGCGCTACGGTGTGGCACTGCCCGACCTGGCGGACCGCGAGGTGATCCTGGAGGTAGCCAACCCCAACTACACCGCTTCCCTTTCGACCTTCGAGTTGGCGCAGGTGATCAAACCTCGCGTCGTCGAGATCCTCGACCTGGTGAAACAGAACATCGAGCAGCGCATGGGCGCGCTGGAGTTGCTGGCCGGAAACGTGGTCATCACCGGTGGAGCGTCGCTAATGCCCGGCTTCGACCAGGTGGCCACGGAACGCTTCCGCCTGCCGGTACGAGTCGGCAAACCGCACGGCGTGTCGGGCCTGGTCGACGTTGTCGCCAGCCCTGCCCACGCCACCGCCGTTGGCCTGGTGCGCTACGGCATGCGCTTCGGCCAACCCGACCGCATGGCCGTCGCCCGCGGAGACCGCAACGGCGGTATCCTGAGCAGCCTCCGCAACATTCTCCGAGAGTTCTTTTGAAGCACCCGACCCGCAGCGTCTGTTAACCAGGATCAGAGGAGCCCCAGCATGAACAACGACAACGCCATCATTCGCGTAATCGGCCTCGGCGGCGGCGGCAACAACGCCGTCAACCGGATGATCGAGACCGGCCTCCTGGGCGTCGAGTTCGTCGCCGCCAACACAGATGCGCAGGTCCTGGCCACTTCGTTGGCGGATACCCGCATCCAGATGGGCGACCATCTCACGAAGGGCCTGGGCGCCGGGGCCAACCCGGAGATCGGCGAGAAAGCCGCCGTGGAGGACCGCGATCGCATCGCTGAGGTCCTGCGTGGCTCCGACCTGGTGTTCATCACCGCCGGCATGGGTGGCGGCACCGGCACCGGCTCGGCGCCAATCGTGGCGGAAGTCGCCCGCGAACTCGGCGCGCTGACCGTCGCCGTTGTCACCACCCCGTTCCAGTTCGAGGGCCCCAAGCGAACCCGCCAGGGCGAGGAAGGGCTGCGCCGGCTCGAGGACAAGGTGGACGCGCTGATCGTGGTGGAGAACCAGCGCCTGCTCTCCTCGCTCGACCGCAAGGTCAAGCTGTCCGACGCTTTCCGGGTGGCCGACCGGGTGCTCTACCACGGGGTACGCGGCATCAGCGACGTGATAAACATGCCGGGCCTCATCAACGTCGACTTCGCCGACGTCAGGACCCTACTGTCCGGTGCGGGGACCGTTCTCATGGGAATCGGCGCCGGCCGTGGCGAGAATCTCGCCGAACAGGCGGCCGAGAGCGCTACGCATTCGCCGCTGCTGTCGCGCGGCGTCGAGGGGGCTCATCACCTGCTGATCAACGTCACCGGCTCCGAGGAGCTTACGCTGTTCGACGCCAACGAGATCGTCGAGAAGATAAGCGCGGCGACCGAGGTGGAGGACGTCAACGTTCTGTTCGGCGTGACCTACGACGAAGCCGCGGCCGACGA
Organism: Trueperaceae bacterium; assembly: GCA_040905465.1. Taxonomy (GTDB): domain Bacteria; phylum Deinococcota; class Deinococci; order Deinococcales; family Trueperaceae; genus DASVCN01. The sequence continues at coordinate 45,969 of JBBDRK010000076.1, forward strand.
AGTCCGGGTGACAGTCATCGCGGCCGGGTTCGAGCACGAGCCACGCATGAAGGTACTCAGGCCCACCCAGATGCGGCAGACGGCCACCGAGCGCGGATACGACCCCTCCAACTACGACATTCCGGCGTTCTTGCGCTACAACCCCGACAGCGCCGAAAATTGAGATCGAGAGCCTCGGTTCGGGAACCGCGGCGGGAGGTCCTCTACCAGGGACGGATCGTCAACCTGGTGCGATTGGACGGTCGCTGGGAAGTGGCCGAGCATCAGCCCGGCGTGGCGATCCTGGTGCTCGAAGGACGTCAGGTGCTGGGAGTTCGTCAGGAGCGCCCGGCGACCGGACTACGAACCTGGGAGCTTCCTGCCGGGCTCGTCGATGCCGGAGAGACGCCCGAACAGGCGGCCCACCGCGAGCTTGCCGAAGAGGCCGGCCTGGGCGGCAGGCTGGAGCTGATCACCTCCATGTACAGCTCGCCGGGCTTCACCGATGAGCTGCTCTATCTGTTCGAAGCGGCCGATCTCGAGCCTGCCCATGCGCAAGCGGACGAGACGGAGGAGCTCGAACTGGCATGGCTCGACGTCCAGGCGGCCTGGGACGCCGTTCGCAACGGAACCATGGCCACCAGCTCACCCACCCTGGTGGGGCTCGGTTACGCCCTGGCGAGACTCGGCCTGAAATGATCCAGGTAGCCGACCCCGACGCCCTCGATTTCGGCGACGCGGTCATCTCGATCGGCAACTTCGACGGGGTTCACTGGGGCCACCGGCAACTGCTGGGGCGCATGCGGGAGCTGGCCGCGGCCGATGGCAGTCCTTCCGTGGTCGTCACCTTCTTTCCGCCGTCCAAAGTCGTATTCGGTGACCAGCCGTTTTTGAGCAGCGCCGAGGAGAAGCTCGAGTTGCTCTCCCCCTTCGCGCCCACCGCGGTAGCGATGATCCCGTTCTCGCACGACTACGCCCAGACCGACAAGAGCGTCTTCCTCGCCCAGCTCGCCAGACTGCGGCCGGCGGCAATCATCGTGGGCGAAGATTTCCGTTTCGGCCACAAGCGACAGGGCACACTGAACGACCTGAGCCTGGTAGCAGGGAAGCTGGAGGTCTTCGGGCTGGAGCGCGTCGACGGCGAGGTCGTGAAGAGCTCGGCGATTCGCCGGTTGCTTGCCGACGGCGACGTAACGCACGCAACCAGACTGCTCGGCGAGGCCTATCTGGCTATCGGCACCGTCGCGAAGGGCGATCAGCGAGGCAGGACGATCGGCTTCCCCACCGCCAACCTCGTGGTGCCCGAACGCAAGGCGATGCCTCGCGGGGTGTTCTCGGTCACTGTCGAAACCGGCGGCGGAACGTACGGCGGCATGGCCAACAGCGGACCGCGGCCCTCCTTTCCCGACGCGGCGCCGGCCTGCGAGGTGCACCTGTTCGACTTCGCCGGCGATCTGTACGATCAGGAGCTCCGGGTGCGATTCATCGGGCGAATACGCGCTCAGGAACGCTTCGCTTCGCTGGACGAACTCCGGGCCCGGTTGGCCGAGGACGCCCGCGTGGCGCGAACGCAACTCGCTGGAAGCTAGGTAGCGTTCCGCCGTCAGGCTCCATCTAATCTATACTCGAGCCATGCTCATTTACGGAAAGAACGCCGTGAGCGAGGCGCTGCAGCAGGGCCAGGCTCAGCGGGTGATGATAGCACTGGGAGTGCGCGAATCGACTATTAGCGAGATCGAGAAACTCGCCCGGGGAGCGCGCGTACCGGTAGAGCGAGTTCCGCGCATCGAGCTCGATCAGGCGCTGCGGACCACGGCTCATCAGGGGGTGGTCGCCGAACTCCCCGAGCTGAACTTCTCCGGCGAAGAGGAGCCGTTCGAGCTCGCCCGGCAGCGCGGCCAGCGGCTGCTGCTGGTTCTGCTCGACCATGTCCAGGACCCACGCAACTACGGCGCCATCATCCGCAGCGCCGAGGTGCTTGGCGCGCACGGCGTGATAACGGAGGAGCGCCGCAGCGCTCCCCTGTCGGCAGTGGTGGCCAAGACCGCTGCCGGGGCGACCGCCCACATCCCCCTGGTGCAGGTAAAGAACCTGGCCCGATATCTCGACGGCCTCAAGAGCAGGAACGTGTGGATCTACGGCGCCGACCTGGACGCGACTACCACGCCTGAGCGGGTGGATTGGGACCGGGATGCGGCGCTGGTCATCGGCTCGGAGGGGAGCGGCCTTCGCCGATTGATACGCCAAAAGTGCGACGAGACGGTTCGCATAGGAACGGTAGGCAAGCTGTCTTCGCTGAACGCCTCGGTGGCCGCCGGCATCCTCCTCTACGCGGTCCAACGCGCCCGCAGCGAGGCGGGCGTTTAGGTGGCGGTCCGGGAAAGCTCGCCACGTTTGGCCCGTCGTCTGCACAGCTCGCACCTTCTCGACCTGAAGTTCGTGTCAGACCCGCGCGTGGCTCCCGGCGGCCGAATCGTCGCGGCCGTCGTGACCGACATCGTACCGGGCAGCGAGAAGGAGCCTCCGCGTTACCGCTCGTCGGTGCACGTCTTCGATTCAGCAGGCGGCTCCCGGCGGGTGGCCGATCCGCCGTACAGCGACTCCCGCCCCCGTTTCTCGCCCGACGGCCGGTACCTGGCGTTCCTCAGGCGGGAGGATAAGGAGACACCGGCGCAGTTGGCGATAGTGGACCTGAGCCCGCTCGAGCCGGGGGCTATCGGCCGGTCACCGGCAATGGATCCGCCGCCGGAACCGTCCCTGGAACCGCCGCTGGAACCGAGGCAACTCAGCGACTCGCCCGGCGGAGTGGATGCGTTCGAATGGCATCCCGACAGCCAGCGCCTGGCGTTCCTCGCAAGAGACGATGGTCCGGTCACCGGTACGCCGCCGTCGCGAACGATAGAGCGGCTCCGGCACAAGGTCGATGGCAAGGGGTATTTGCCGAAGGGGCCCAGGCGCGTGAGAGTAGTCGAGCTGACCGCATCGGAACCCGGCAGTGCGGTCTCGGGCGTGGCGGGGCCGAACGGGGCGCCCGGGTCCGTGCCGGCGGGCGAGTCGGGAACGCTCGTAACCGACAGAGATCTCAACTTCGAGGAGCTGGCCTGGGCGGGCGACGGGAGGTATCTGCTCCTCAGCGCGGCAGCCGACAACGCCGAGTGGGACGAGTACCGGCGGCGGCTCTGGCGGCTCGAGACCGAGACCGGGGAACTGGTCCCGCTGTTGGGCCCTGCACGTCTCTCCGGGCTCTCGCCCAGTCCGGACGGTCGCTCTGTCGCCTTCCTGGCGCCGGCGCACGACGACAACGTCGCCGGCCCAACAGCGGTGTGGCTGACCGACGTTGCCGGCGGCCGGCCCTGGCGGGCCAGCGCGGACGACGAACTCTCGCCGTCGTTGGGGGGAGACAGCAGGCTCGGCGACCAGCCGAACACGCCGCAATGGCTGGGTGACGGGGGCCTTCTGGTAAACCTGAACCGGAGGGGCAGCAGCAACCTGGCTGTCCTGGAGCCGGAGCAGGTCGGGTTACGGCCTCTCGCCGAAAACGCCGCGGCCGTAAGCTGCTTTCATCATGCCGACGGCGCCGTTGCGTTCGTGCGCGAAAGCTCGTCGGAACCAGGCGAGCTCTTCTTCGGACCGGTCGGCGGACCAGCGCGCGCCCTGACGACGCTCAATGGCGACCTCTCCGAACGCGTCCGCTTCCGGCCGGCAACCGGCCCCCACACCCCCGCGGAGAGCGGTGACGCCGCTTACTGGCGAATCGATCCCGAGGTTCCGCGAGACGACCGCGCGATCGTCCTCCAGGTCCATGGTGGGCCCCACACCAACGTGGGCAACTGTTTCTACTTCGAGTTCCAGTTGTTGGCGGCCCACGGCTACACCGTGCTCTACGGCAACCCTCGCGGATCCTCGAGCTACGGGCATTCCTTCGCCACCTCGATCCTCGGCGCATACGGTTCGATCGACGCCGACGACGTGCTGGCCTTCGCCGATCATGCCCTTGCTCGGCACGAAGCCCCCGATGCGCCGGTTCATCTGACCGGCGGCTCCTATGGCGGCTTCATGACCAACTGGCTGGTGGCACACACCGACCGCTTCCGTTCGGCAGTGACCCAGCGGAGTATCTGCAACTTCGCCTCGTTCTACGGCACCTCGGACATCGGTTACGACTTCAGCGAACGGGAACTGGGCGGCAACCCGTGGGAGGACTTCGAAAGGCTATGGCTCCAGAGTCCCCTGAGGCTGGTTCACCGGGTCGCCACCCCGCTGCTCATCATTCACGCCGAGGGCGACCAGCGTTGCCCGGTCGAGCAGGCACAACAGCTCTTCGTCGGCCTCAGGCGCGCAGGCAACGTCGACACCAGGCTCCTGCTATTTCCCGAGGAGGGCCATGAGCTTTCCCGGTCGGGCCGGCCGGACCGCCGGGTGCTGCGGCTCGACGCCATAGTCGACTGGTTCCAGACCCACGCCTGAGCAGCGAACTGCTGCGTCGACGCCGTCCGACGGTAGCGGCCGGAGTTGGAGCACGGTGGGGCCTGTGCTAAACTCCTACGTTGGAAGTCTTGGTCGGTACCGCATCTATCGAGGTCCGGCTCGGGCTTGCCCACGGGTAGTCACCCGGGAAGGATATTTATGCCACTCAGCAAGGAAAAGAAGCTGGAGATAGTCGCCAAGTACGGCAAGGGAGCCGAGAACAACACCGGCTCGACAGAGGTGCAGATCGCGCTTCTCACCGCCCGAATCGAAGAGCTCAGCGGTCACCTCCAGGAGAACACCAAGGATCACCACGGGCGCCGCGGACTCCTAACGATGGTCGGGAAGCGCAAGCGGCTGCTGTCTTACCTCGAGAAGAACGACTACGAGGGTTACAAGGAATTGATCCAGAGCCTCGGACTGCGTCGCTAGGACGTGGTCGAGGCGGGTCCGCTATCCGAGATTCCCGCAGTAGGTGCGTGCGAGGCAGCCGTTGCCTCGCACGCGCTTCTATAGACCATTTTGCGTCTTATTTTGCGTCGGCGGCGTATATGCCGCTCCGTATTCGGTAACGCGTAGCAGCGCGTGACATCTAGTGGAAATATGAAGGAGAGAGAGTGAACGTACCGGAAGGAAAACGCTATACCACCATGCTGGGCGACCGCGAGCTGGTGCTGGAGACGGGCAAATACGCCAAACAGGTCTCCGGCAGCGTCGTAGTCCGCTACGGCGACACGATGGTGCTGGTTACCGCGCAAATGTCGGAGGACACCAGCCCGATGAGCTTCCTCCCCCTCACTGTCGAGTACGAGGAGCGCCACTACGCCATCGGCAAGATCCCGGGATCGTTCCTGCGGCGCGAAGGGCGGCCCGGAACGCAGGCCACCCTCAATGCCCGGCTCATCGACCGGCAGATCCGACCGCTGTTCCCGAAAAACCTGCGCAACGAGATCCAGGTGATCGTGACGGTGCTGGCGGCCGATCAGGTGAACGACCCGGCGCCGCTAGCGGCGATCGGCGCCTCGGCTGCTCTGTCGATGTCCGACATCCCCTGGAACGGACCGACCGCCTGCGCGAACGTGGGCTACGCCAACGACCAGTACGTGCTCAACCCTACCTTGCAGCAGGTCGAAAACGGTTCGCGGTTGGAGCTGACGGTAGCGACCACGCAAGACGCCGTGTTGATGGTCGAGGCCTCGGCCGACGAACTGCCCGAGGACGTGATGGTTGGCGCCATCGACTTCGCCCAGGTCGAACTGAAGAGCGTCACCGACCTGATCTCCCGCATGCGCGAGGAGCTCGGCCAGCCCAAGCGTGAGTTCGCCGCGGCATCCGACCTCTCCGAGGAAACCGTGCAGGAGGTGACCCGCCTGGCGCGCGACGCCGGTCTGCGATCCACCTTGCTCACCAAAGGCAAGCACGAGCGCTCCGCGGCGCTCAAGGGTCTTCGTAACGGCATCATCGAGCGGCTCGGCCCCGATCCCGAAGCCGAAGGTTCCCAGGCACGGATCCAGGAACTCAAGGCCGCGTTCGCAAAGGCCGAACAGCGCGAGCTGCGCCAGCTGGTGATCGAAGAGGACATGCGTTCCGACGGGCGTAAGCCGTCGGATATCCGTCCCATCTGGATCGAGATCGGTCCGCTGCCGACCGCCCACGGCTCCGCGGTCTTCACCCGCGGCGAAACCCAGGTCCTAGCGGTGGCCACGCTCGGCACCGGACGCGACAATCGCCTGGTAGACGACCTCGGACTCGAAGATACCGAGGAGTTCATGCTCCACTACAACTTCCCGCCCTATTCGACGGGCGAGGCCAAGAGGTTGCGCGGCGTCTCGCGCCGCGAGCTCGGCCACGGCAACCTGGCGCGGCGCTCGCTCGAGCGCATGATCCCCTCCAACGAAGAGTTCCCCTACGTGATCCGCGTGGTGGGAGAGACGCTCGAGTCGAACGGCTCCAGCTCGATGGCGACGGTCTGTGCTTCGTCGCTGGCGCTCATGGACGCCGGCGTGCCGATCCGCAAACCGGTCGCCGGGATCGCCATGGGCCTGGTCAAGGAGGGGGGCGAGTACAAGATCCTCTCCGACATCCTCGGCTCCGAAGACGCGCTCGGCGACATGGACTTCAAGGTCACCGGCAGTCGCGACGGCGTCACGGCCCTGCAGATGGACATCAAGATCGCGGGAATCACCGCCGAGATCATGCGCGCCGCACTGGAGCAGGCGAAAGCCGGCCGACTGCACATCCTGGGCTTGATGGGCGACGTGCTCCCATCGTCCAGGCAGGAGATCTCGCAACGGGCACCCCGCATCGTTACCGTGAAGGTCCCGGTCGACAAGATCGGCTCCGTCATCGGACCGGGCGGCAAGAACATACGTGAGCTCGAGGCGTTGGGCGTGAAAGTCGAGGTCGGCGAGGACGGCAACATCAAGCTGTACAGCGATGACGCCGAGGCAACGGCCGAGGTGAAGCGGCGCATCGAGCAGCTCACTGCAGTGGCCGAGGTCGGCAAGGTCTACCAGGGCACCGTAGCGAAAACTGTCGACTTCGGAGCCTTCATAACGCTGTTCCCGGGCACCGACGGCCTCCTGCACATCTCGCAGATAGCCGAGGAGCGGGTGGAGAACGTGACCGATCACCTCAAAGAAGGCGATCGGCTCGAGGTGAAGGTCAACAGCATCGACGACCGCGGGAAGATCGATCTGGTCCGTCCCGAGTTGGAGGGCAAGATCGCACCGCGCCGCAGTGGCGGCGGCAGGCCGGATCGCGGGGGCCGCAACGGTCCGCGTGGCGGGGGCCGCGACGGAGGAGAAAAAAGGGATCGTGGGGGCCGCGACAGGCGCTAGGGGCATTCCGTTCGACGACTCGGTCCCTGGCCGCATGGGTTCATCAGCCGCAACGACGACGCTGAGTCCACTGTCGGCCGGGCCGAACCGAACAAGTCGGTTCGATCGTCGACGAACGGCAACAACTGATACTCTCCACGCCGTGCCGACCGGTCGGGCGCCGACGGATCGCTGTGTCCGCGATTCCCGCCCGCACCGCTCAGCAAGGTAGTGCTGGACCTATAGAACAAGAGGAGTTCAATGGCAAGAAAAGATGAACGAACCCTGCGCATAATCCCGCTGGGCGGGATGGGCGAAATAGGCAAGAACATGTTCGCCTTCGAATACGACGATGAAATCCTGATGATCGACGGGGGCCTGGCCTTCCCCGACGCCGACATGCTCGGGGTGGACATCCTGGTTCCCAAGATCGACTGGGTGGTAGAGAACGCCGCCAAGATCAAGGGCTGGGTGCTCACCCACGGGCACGAGGACCATATCGGCGGCCTCCCCTACATGCTCAAGCAGTTGCCGAAGATTCCGATGTACGGCGCCAAGCTCACACTCGGGCTGCTGCGCGGCAAGTTCGAGGAGTTCAAGCTGCGCGAGAGCGATGTCGACCTTCGCGAAGTGTCCACCGATGCCCGGGTGAAGGTGAGCAAGAACTTCACGGTCGACTACTTCCGGATGACGCACTCGATCCCTGACAACAGCGGGTTGATCATCCACACGCCCATCGGACGCATCGTCCACAGCGGCGACTTCAAGCTCGACTACAACCCGGCGGACGGCAAGACCAGCCACCTGCACAAGCTGGCGCAGGCGGGCGAGGACGGGGTGCTGCTGCTGATCTCCGACTCGACGAACGCCGAACGGCCCGGCTATACCTCGTCGGAGCGCGATGTCAAGAACGCGGTCGACGAGATCATCTCGCGGGCACGGGGACGGGTCATCGTCACCACCTTCTCCTCGCACATACACCGCCTGCAGAACTTCATCCGTGTCGGCGAGGCGCACGACCGGCGGATCGTGATGGAGGGGCGGTCGATGGTCAAGAACGTCACGATCGCCCAGGAGCTCGGTTACCTCGAACTCAAGCATCCGCTGATCGCGACCGACGACATCGGCGACCTGCAAGACGACAAGCTGCTCTTCCTCTGCACCGGCTCGCAAGGGCAACCGATGGCGGCGCTGTCACGGCTGGCTTCCGGCACTCACCGCAAGATCCAGCTGACGGCCGGAGACACGGTGATCATGTCCTCGAACCCGATCCCCGGCAACGAGGAAGCGGTGGGGCGCGTCATCAACCAGCTCTACGAACGCGGTGTCAATGTCTTCTACCCGCCTACCTACAAGGTCCACGCATCCGGCCACGCCAGCCATGAGGAGCTGAAGCTGATCCTCGACCTGACCCGGCCGAAGTTCTTCATTCCGTGGCACGGTGAGATCCGTCATCAGGTGAACCACCGCAAGCTGGCCGCCGGCATGTCGAGCGCTCCGATCAAGAGCCTGATTCCGCAGAACGGCGACGTGATCGAGCTGACCAAGGACGATCTTCAGGTGGTCGGCCAGGTCGAGTCCGGCGTGCTCTATATCGACAGCGTCGGCAAGAGCGCGGACCAGATCACCGAGCCGATTATCCGCGACAGGCAGATGCTCTCGAACGAGGGCGTCGTGGTTGTGATGGCCCTCGCCGGGCGGCAGCCGAGCGTCGAAGTGATAACACGGGGCGTTGCCCAGGACGGCTCCGTCAATCAGGAGATTCACCGAATCGCCCTGGAGAGTCTGAAACGCGGCATCCGCGAGAAGCGGCGGCTAAACGACATCCGCGACGACATCTTCTATCCGATTCGGCGCTATCTGCGCAAGGCAACGGGGCGCAACCCGCTGATCGTGCCTACCGTTATCGAAGGGTAGTCGAGCAGCGCAATCTGGGGATCGAGGGCGGTCGAGCTGCGCCGTTCTTGGCGTCGAGCGGCCGGATGGACACTGGTTCGGCCGTTTGCCGCATGGAGTGCGCAAGCGCGGCCGTACGACGAATCGTTCAGTTGTCTGCAGGCTGGGTCTGGCTACTCGCCAGCCAGGTCGACAGCGCTGCGAGCTGCTCGCTCACGCTTGCCCGCGCCTGCTCGATGAGATCGTCCTCCACCAACAGGGCGTCGTTGATCCGGTACTGGCAGTCGTAGCCGGCCGCCGGAACGGGCGCTCCTTCGCGGTAGAGCGCAAGCGCCCGTGACAGGGGCAGTTCGTAGAGAATATAGACCTCGCGGCAGTCGAGGCTGTAGCGGTCCAGCGGCCAGTCGCAGATGAGTGCGAACACCTCCTGGAACTCGCGGTCCCGGGCTTCAGGGTAGCTCCGCTCGCTGCGCCAGCTACCGAGGTGGACCAACCGCTCCGGCTGGACCTCCAGCCCTATCTCCTCTTCCACCTCGCGAACCGCGTCGAATACGCTCTCCCCCGCCCGCAGGTGCCCGCCCACGGTGACGTCCACCTTGTTCGGCTCCAGGTCCTTGTGGAGCGAACGCCTCTGCAGGAGCAGAGTTCCGTTGTTCGTTCCACTGTGCGTTCCACTGTCGCGCACTATCCAGAGATGAAACACTCGGTGCCAGGCACCGGAACGGTGGACCTCCTCGCGCGTCCTGGTCTCGCCGGTAAGCGACCCGGACTCGTCCAGAACGTCGAGGAGTTCGTCATCGCTGCTCATGGCACATTCTATCCGGGTAAGCCGCACGCCTCGAAGCGCCTACGAAAGCCACTGTGAGACACTTCCCGGCCGGTATCTGAGTAGACTCGTCGCATGAGACCGTTCACAGCCGCCATCGCAATGTTGATCGCCGTTTTCGCGACTTGGCCGGGCACCACCGTACGGGCGCAGACGCCGTTCCCCGACATCGCCCCCTGCCATTGGGCTGCCGAAGCCGTGACCAGGATAGCCGGACAACCCCAGGTAAAGCCGGCGCAGGCCCGAAACAGCACCTATCTTGCCGAGAACGCGCTACATCAGGTTTTCGAGGGGCTTCGCTGCTACAGCCCTGAATGGAGCCGGTCCTTCCTGGCCGATGCACCAGCCGACTGGCCTACGGTCGTACCGAACGGACCTGTCGTGGTGCAGATAGACGGCGTCCGACTCGATGGCGACCGAGGCGTGCTCTCGCTGAACCTACGGGCGACTCTCGCGGGCCGTGAAGTGAGCCGCAGCGGCGAGATCGAACTGACTTTCCAGAATGGAGCGTGGCTCGTGGCGTACGACAGCCTGGCAGCGCTGGACCTGCCGCTCTTCCCGTAGCCGCTTGTCCACACTACCTGCGCGCAGCCGGTAACAAGCGTTTCTACAGACTTACCGGCATCGTTTTGCATTGACGCACCCGGTTCCAGCCGGTATCATCCTCTTTGCGGCTCACGTTTTCAGCGTCGACTCAAGGCACGCGCTCGATCGGCGCCGAGGTGGACCGCAACGACTTCGGGGTGTAGCGCAGCCTGGTAGCGCACTTGACTGGGGGTCAAGTGGTCGCAGGTTCAAATCCTGTCACCCCGACCAGAGGTAGTCCACGTCCAAGACGTGATAGACGAGAATCCCACGCCGAGTCGATCGGCGTGGGATTCTTATGACTGGCCCAGCCGGCGCCGAGCAACCTCGCGAGCAGTTTGGGCAGTTCCTTCAACCATATTGGTGGGCCCTGTGATGCTGATGGCGCCGTACCTGAATGAGCAGGTCACTGTGCTCAGGGTGAAGAACACTCTCCAGGTCCAACCCCTCGGTTTGAGCTAGGAGCTCGAGATCGAGGCAGAGTTGGTCGCGCTCGGCCCCGGTTGCCGTAGCGAACCTCGCCGACGCATGCCGGATGTACTGCGCCAACACCTGACTCACTGAGTTCAACTCTGCCATCGGACTCCTCCCGCGGATGTACAATTATACTGCACTCGGTGTCCGACTCTGGTTCACAGTCAGAACCGTGGAGGGTGAGGGCGATCTGCTCGGCTCAGCGGGCATACGGTTACGAGTTGCGGAAAGTGCGAGTAGCGGTAGTGCCAGGCTATGCAGTGCTTACCATCAGGGCAACGGCTTTGTCGGGCGTTCCGTTTTTGAGTTCGGTCAGGCGGTGCTCGGGCAACGCATGGAGACTGTCTCCCTCTGTGAGCTCTGCCGTGCGGTCGGAAAACTTTGCTAGCAGCTTGCCCTTGACGACGAGCAGGAACACTTCGCCGGTTTCGACTGGAAAGAGGCCGCTTGCCCCACCGGCTTCGAGAGTTACCATCTTTGGTCGCATGCGACCGTGCACGCGACTCAAGACTTCGATGCTTCCTTTCGACCAACCGCTCTCCAGCCGGGCGCGCTGTTTTGCTCGAACAACCGGATCCGACTGATTTCGGGAGAAGAGATCGGCCATATCGATTCCCAGGGCCAAGGCGATCTTCTCAAGCGAAGCGATCGAAGGACTCGTCTCGTCGCGCTCTACCTGGGAGAGGAATGACGCGGAGAGGCCAGCCTTCCCAGCAAGGGTTCGCAGAGAAAGCCCGCACTTCCCCCTCGACGAGAGCAGTCGCTGGCCAAGCGTCTTCGGTAAGATTTCTGCCACTGCAAATACGGTCCCCTGGATGAAAGTCAATGATCTTTGAGGTTTGATGCAGCTTAACCTATGCCTTTAATCGCCAACCGACCTCGGCTTACGGGCTCGATTCCTGCTAATGAGAATAGATGGCGAGGTCACTCCTTTCCAGCTACCGGAACCAGTTCTTGCTGCTCTTCGCGCATGACAGAGTTGATGTACTCGATCTTCAACCGCACGGCACGCATCGCAAGCGGATAGCTCAGTGAGGTTTGCGAATTCGGCCTTGTGTCTAGTCCCAGGAGGTAATTGACGGCTTCTTCTCGGAATACCGAGTTCAGCACTGGAATTTCCTCGGTCTCTACCATCGGAGTCACGGTCATGCCGCGCTCGGGGTCATCGACACGTAACCGTGATCGGTCGATAACGACCTCCGCCAGGCCATACGAGGTTTTTAGTACTCTCTTGAACATCTGTCCTCCGGAGGACGAGCGAAACTTCGAGGACCTTTCTCACGATGGTCCAGGGAAAGCCTGTCGCCGCAAAAATCGTGTGGGGCTCCGCCAGGGAGAACCGGATCGGGCTATTGTCGATTGCCCACTAGTTGCCATCCTGAGTACGCGCGAGCAAAGTTCTCGCCGGCAACGAAACCGGAGGGCGTCTTTCGACACAATTGTACGGCTCCGCTACACAGTAAGTAAAGTGGAACTGGACACTTCCGAGTGGCACAGAAAGAGCTCAACTCCCTAACGCTACGAGGACAGCCGTCAGCGACAGGCCGAAAGGGAGGGCGGCCGATATCGAGATCGGCAGCTCTCCCCTTCGCGTTGAGTCCATACTGATGCTGGCCGCCTCAGGTCTCCTGCTTTTCGAGGGGCAGGTAAAACAGGAGGTCGAACTGCGGAGGCGTGAGTCCCGCCTGGCGCAACAGCAGCGCGATTTGCGCGGTATGCCTTACCTCATGTTGCAGCACGTGCCAGAGGATGTCCTCGACAGCTAGCACCGCGTTGTCGTCGTCGTGAAGGGTGACGGAGCGCGCCAACTCTGACGGTTCGAGGCCGGACAGGTATGCCAGAGTGCGCGCTTCGACTGCGCGCCAAAAGTCGAGGATGTCCGCGAGCGGCATCGCCGCGTAATGTGGGCCGTCTTGCGCGTCGGCCACTGCGGGTACGGTTTCCCATACAGGATCGTCCTGCAAGATATCTTCGTGCAGCCACGAGTCCTCGACGGCGACAACATGCACGAGCAGGTCGTTGATGCAGTGGAAGCGCGTACCGGGGATGCGCGGCTCGGCGAGTACCTCACTGGGCGCCTCTTCGAGCGCCAACCAGAGGTCACGGCGAGCTCGGGTCAGGTAATTGTAGAAGCTGGGTATGTCCATTGAAATCCCTTTCCCCGCACGTGCCTTTAATCGAGGCCATCGAGACCCCGAACTCACCAAGGTGACCCGGAAAATTGGCTGACGTCGAGAGTCACTTCGTCTTCGGGACCATCCTAGTCGACGGAAGGATCGAGCGGCAGCAGGTTCATCCGAGCGTCGAGTGGGTTTGGGCAACAGCCGGACTGGGACAGAGCTACGAGGTACACTTGACTCGTCCTCGGAGTCGTATGTGACCAACTCATGTATTCGAATCATTGCCGCCTCGCTGACTGCGCTCGCCCTCATACCTTCGGCGTCCGGTAGTATGGCGCCTCCCGATACGGCCCAGAATTCTTCCCAGAGCGGCAGCTCGACGCTGTCCACGGCGTCTCACGGAGTGTTGGGACCGTACCTGGTCGATGGCCAGGGGCGCGCGCTCTATCTGCGGGAAGCGCTCGATGCCGATGCCAGGGACTGTAGTGACGAATGCTCCCTGGTGTGGCCCCCATTCCTCACGCCCTCGATTCCGTCAGCAGGTGATTCTCTCGTCGCCGAGGAATTGATCGGCTCGACCCACGACGGAGCGGGAATGTCACAGGTCACCTACAACGGACATCCTCTTCACTATTACGTCCTGGATGACCCGTCCCGGGAGTCGCCGAAGTACGAGTGGACGGAGACGTTGGGGCAGGTGGTACACGACGAGTGGGGGCGATGGTTCCTCGTCACTCCCGAAGGTGAAAAGCTGGAACGGCTTCTCCACTCGCCCCCAACTCGTTGACCGAAGGCGAGTGGACGAGAAATCATGTTTAGGCTACTACCCCGTCCAACGCTGCGTACACTGGCGCTGGTCCTCTGGGCACTACTCCTGGCCGCATTCTGGCTGGGAACGCGTCAGGCAGACGCCGGCCCGCTCGACTTCCTGCTCAACGCAATCGATGAACTGTCACGGCGGCCATGGGCGCCGGCAGGTCTGTTGGCCCTTTACCTGCTCCGGCCCCTGCTGCTCGTACCCGTCACCATACTCAACCTCGCCTCGGGACTGCTTCTGGGGCTGCAAGCGGGTCTGGCACTGGCTATTACCGGCACGCTCCTGTCCGCCACCGTCGGATACGGGATCGGCCGCTTCAGCGGCTCGCCTGACTTGACGGAAAAGCTGTCGTCGCGGTGGCCCCTTGTCCGGACGCTGCGACGGCGAAGCTTCGAGACGGTTGTCGCCGGCGGCCTCATGTATCTGCACGCGGACATGGTCAACCTGCCCGCGGGCCTGCTAAGGATCCACTTCCCCACCTTCCTGATCGGTATTACCTTCGGCAATGCCCTGACTCTGTCGACGGCGGTGCTGGCGGGTGCGTCGGTGGAGGGCGGGTTGAGGGACGCCAAGATATCGGTGGAGCCGGAATACCTCGTGCTGGCAGCAGCACTCTTCCTCGTCAGCCTGGCGCTGGCTTACCTCCTCAGAAGGCGCCTTCACCTGCCGCAATGACACGGCGGTGCCTTGCACCTGGGAGCTGCGCGTCGCCTTCATATTCGGCGTGCCCGTACTCTCCGACAAACCGGCCCTTAACGTAGCTGGCCGCGGTCACCGCCTCGGCAAGATCGGCCAGACCCGCACGCTGCCGTCGCGGGACCGGGAGGCGAGCCAGCGGCCGTCACGGCTGAACTCCAGCTGCTCGATCCGGTCGTGGTGGCCCGATAGCGGCGCCAGGTATGCGCAGGTTTCGGCGTCGCGCAGTTGCACGGTGCCTCGTCGGTCACCGGTGGCGATGTACGGTCCCAGTGCCACCGCCGTCACCTCCGGCCACTCACAGATTCTCTCACCGTCGCCTGCATCCCACATGCCCGTGGCGGCCGCCAGTCGTGTCCAGTCGAGCGCCACCGGTGTCCCGTTGGGCGGCATCTCCTCCAGTACCAGCAGCTCGCCAGTCACGATGTCCCAGAGCCACAGGCCTGACGGGTACAGATGACATTCGAAACAGTGAGCGGGCATCAACTCCTGATATGCCACCAGTCGGTCCCGCTGCTCGCCGAAGCGGATCGCGTCCGGCGGGAGGATCTTCCACTCCTGCCCCCATTTTGGGTCGGCGGGAAGAGGCCGCCGCACCTCAAGCAGATTCGGGCGCAGCCACCCCTCTCGCGTCACAGGCCGAAAGTTGATCATCCGCACGTGCTCGCCGGCGACCGCTGCCAGCCAATCGCCGGTGCGGTCGATGGCTGCTCCCCTGCCCCAAGCCCCGGACGAGAAGGCCAGGGGCAGGTACTCGAAAATTGGGACCCTGATCGAGCCCTCGGTGAGTTCCACCAGCTCGTCCACCAAACCACGCAGGGCCGCCTCGCTTTCGCCTGACAACCGATCCTCCGGAAGTGTGATCGTAAGCTCCCCATCCGACTCCCACAGGGGCGGCTCCGGTCCCAGTGGAAGGAGCGCAAGGTCCACTCCGCCTCTCGCGCGCAAGATCAGCTGTCCGTCGGCGATCAGCTGCCGCTCCCCACCGACGCGCGCGTCGTCGCTGGTCGTAGTCGCCGACTCCAGCCGCGGCGACCCGCTCGCCAGATCGAAGGTGCGCACATGGCGATTGTCGCCCAGCACAACCAGAGTGCCGTCCCGCCTGAACGTCAGATCGTCGGGGTAGGCGGTGTGCCCCTCCAGTGACGCCGTCTGCTCGCCCGACCGCAGGTCCAGCACCACGACCCGGTACGCCGATACGAAGCCGTCGTGACGTGTCAGCCAGGCCAGCGAGGCGGGTGCAACGAGGACAATGGCGCGGCTTTCGTTGTCAACGTAGGTGACGCTCCACAGCCAGTCACCGGGCAGCAGGTCGAGCGCTGCCGCCAGCCGTCCGGTCCGAGCGTTCCAGACAGTCAGGCTACCCTCCTCTTCCCGGGCCAGGTGGTCTTCGGATGGTGAGAAGTGGAAACCGCCATGCGCCTCGCGCGGACGAGCCGACGACTCGAGGCGGCGAACCACCTCTCCCCCGGGAAGCGAGCGCAACTCGACCCCCTCGTCGCCGGCTGTGACGATCGTTCGCCCATCCGCGGAGCGCGTCACCCAACGCCTCCCCCGGAACTCGGCCCGCAGTCGTGCGCTCGAAACGTCGAAGAGCTTCAGGCCCTCGCGGTCCGAGAGCAGCAATTGTTCGTCGCCCGGCTGAACCATCAGGGTTCCCTCGTCGTCGGCAGCCGCGTGAATGATTCTCTTCAGCACCTTGCCGGATCGGTCCAGGAACAGGAGGTCGCGGCCGTTCAAGGCAACGATCCCGCCGCCCACCCGCCGCGGCGTCCGCAGCTCCCGAGGTTCGAATCCGGCGTCCCTCAACACCGGGAAGAGCGGACTACCCCCACTCCCCTGGTCTTCTCTCGAAGGGGAAGAGAGCACCAGTTCCCTGTTGCCGATCCAACGCCAGGCGATGTGGCAGGGAACATCGGCGGCGATTTCCAGCAACTCGGAATCGGCAGCTGCCGCCTCGCCGAGACCGGGCCAGGACTGTGCCGCGCCACCGGGCAGCGACCACTTCACGACCCTCCTGAACTCGGGTCCGCATTCGAACGCGTAGTCGTAGAACGCGTAGAGCGCCGAACCATCCGGCGCGAATGCCAGGCCGCCCGCGAGGCCAGGGGACCACCACGTGTCGATAGGCGGCGCTTCGAGAACGATAACCTGCTCGCCACTCGCGAGATCCCACAGCACCGCCCCCACGCTGCCCGCCGTCGCAATCGTGCGGCCATCGGGCGCAATGGCGGCCGAGTGCAGCGTTCCGAAATTCAATAGATACGACCGCTCGGCGTAGACTTCGCCGCCATCTACCTGGCCCCAACCGAAGGAGAAAAGCGGCAAGGCGGCCGCCAACGCCATCGACAACGATGGCCGGAGAGCTGCGAACACCGGCATGGAGGCACTATGGCATGCTTGGTGTCACGGGTTTCCTACCGGAGCTAAGCTCATTCGAGGGCGGCGTCGCTTCAACCTCCGTCTGCCCGAGAGTGCTCGCGATAGCCGCCCGCAATTCGCCTCACTACCTGCAGGTGGAACCACTCGTGATACACGAGACGTCGGAGAATCTTCCGCATGCTCCAGAGTTCACCTACGTGGCGTTCCACGCGCGCTAGGTTAGATGATGGCAGGTTACTCAGCCAGGTCTCTGCCAAGGCGCGGGTGCGCTCCAGCCGCTCCCAAACCGTATGGCTGCGGACCAATGGCGGGAGGCCACGCCAGAGCCGACCGAGGTACCACCGCTCAACGTCCGCCACGTGCCGAAGCTGGCGGCGAATCGTATGGGTCTCCGGCTTAGCTGGTTCTTGCCAGTCGAGTCCCGCCTCCGGGACCGTGCACGCTACGGAGAGCAGTTCGTTCCGCGTACAGGAAAGTATGCGCAGCCGCTCGCTCACTTCCTCCGGCCTCGGCGGCATCCGTTCAGCCGGGAACAGGTGCATGCTCCCATCCAGCGCACTGCCGCGCCGCGACAATTCCTCGGCCACCTCCAGCCCGGTTGGCCGATAAGGGGTCGTATCGAAGTCCGGCCATCCGCGATTCAAGACATCCAGGAAGTCGTCGACCTGCCCTGGCAACGTCGCTAGGACCGAATCTCGACTCGTGCCACGCGCATGGCAACCGGCCAGCGGCGGATCCACCAGCCAGCCGAAGTAACTGCCATCCTGGCCGCGCACCAGCCAAACCATGTGCTTCATTGTCCTTCATCTCCTTGGGCACTTTCGACGACTATCTGGCATTTCTCACGAATCGATCGCGTCACTGGGGAACTGCGCAGACGGATTTCGATCTCTAGCCGATTTACCATCGCGGCAACCCAGGGCCGAGCAACTCGCGTCGACCGGTTCCATATGCCAAAGTGTATTTCAACGCGGGCTCGCGGCGCCGGTGGCCTGCCGCCCGGTCCCGGTACTATCGACCGATGGTCTGTCGCTTCGCTCTCCTCAAGAGGGTCATTGCGCTGCTAACGATGGGTTCCGGCCAGCCGTTGAACCTGGGCGCGGAGCAGTTGGAGTGGCTTGAGGCGAACGCACCTACTCTCGAATCCGTTGACCCTTTGAGCCTCCCGCTATTCTTCCTCGACCTGCGAGATGTGGGGAGGGAAGATAGCCGGTGCCTTGCCGAACCGCAGTTCATGCGCAACGTCGGGGCGTGTGCCTTGCGCTCCCTAACAATGGAAAGGACCGGCGCCCCCGTGCCGGTCCTTTCTCTTTACGGTGCTTCCGCTGCCCCGTACAGAAGAGAATACGGCACCGGAAGGGGTACGAATAGACACGGGTGCTAGGGGTGATATGTGACGCGTGCGAGCCAGGCAGCGGCAGTGCACTGAGCAAGTTGCAGCCAGTGCCTCGATCCGCCGCGACTCCAGCGCCTACTGCCGGCTCGTGTTCCCCGTCCGTATCCGCACGTCGACTCCCCATGGGTCGCTGGACGAAAAGCCGTCAGCGTGGGACGCCACCTCGAACCCGCGCGTCCGAAGGCTTCTGGCGACCGCCTCGGCATCCGAAGCGGAAGGAACGATGAGTTCCCATTCGACCATCCGGGCATCCTCGGCTCCCGCCACCGGTGCGCCGGTGGCCCACGTATTCACTCCCAGGTGGTGATGATAGCCGCCGGCCGAGAGAAAGAGCGCCCCCGGATAGCTCCACACCGTCGGTTCGAACCCGAGAGCGTTTCGGTAGAACGCTTGCGCCTCGGACAACTCGTCGACATGCAGGTGCACGTGACCGATGCGAGTGCCCGATGGCATGCCGGCCCAGTCTTCGGTCCCGGATGCCTGCAACAGGTTGCGGATGTCCAGCGGCTTGGTATCCATGGCCAACTGCCCGTCCTGAAAGCGCCACGAGTCCCGGGGACGGTCGGCATAGACTTCTATGCCCAGGCCGTCGGGGTCCTGCAGGTAGAAAGCCTCGCTCACCAGATGGTCGGACGCGCCTACCCGCTCATCGATATTCCCCAGGTGACGCGCGAAGCGTCCCAGCGACTCGCGGTCGGGCAGGAGAACTGCGAAGTGATACAGGCCGAGCCGTCCACCCGGCGGAACCGCCCGGGCGCCGGGTCGCTCCTGTAACTCTACGAGCGGCGTGCCGTCGGCCGCGCCCAGTACCGCTTGAACACCGGAGGTCGTGCTTGTTTCGAGGGGCTGCATGCCCAGCACTTCGGTGTAGTACCCGAGCGAGCGGCTCAGGTCCGCGACCTGAAGGCGCACCGGTCCCAGCTCCAGTTCAGTCGGAAGTCGGAAGCCCGAATCCGCGGGCGAGTGGCTGTCATTTACGTTGGTACTGTTCATCGGTCCATTCCTCGCTGTCCAGATCCCACTGCGGCTGCCGGCAGTGAGGACCGTCTGACGTCCTGCAAGTCGCACTATAAAAAGCAGACTGCAAATCGGCTGTCGCTTACTGCCGATTCGGGTCCGGGCGGAGCAAAGTAACGTCAGATGATCTAACTGCCCCGGGACCCCAGAGCGCTTCCATCCGCGTTCGGTCCCGTACCCTCCGAATCGGGAGTTGTCATGGACATCTACATGCTGGTGCTCACGATAGTAGGCCTGGCGTTCCTGGGAGCCGCCTGGGTGCCGCTGCTGATCTACAAGGCGCCGGTTTCGTTCCCGTTCCTCTATATCGCGTTCGGGCTCGCGCTGTTTTCGCTTCCGCTCGGTCTCTTCCTCCCCAACCCGCTGGAGAGCAGCTTCTTCACCGAACGCTTCACCGAGATCCTGGTGATCATCTCGCTTACCGGAGCAGGGCTCAAGCTGGCCCGTCCGATCGGTTGGCGCAGTTGGCAGGTTACCTGGCGGTTGCTGCTGCTGGCGATGCCATTGACGATAGCGTTCACGGCACTCTTCGGATGGTGGGTGATCGGGCTGGCACCCGCTTCCGCGCTGCTGCTCGGGGCAGTGCTGGCGCCTACCGATCCGGTACTCGCTTCGGACGTGCAGGTGGGACCGCCTGGGGATCCGAAGGGTGGCGAGGCCCGATTTACCCTTACCTCGGAAGCGGGCCTGAACGACGGGCTGGCCTTTCCGTTCACACACTTGGCGATTGCCGCCGCGGCCGCCGGAACGTCTGCCGGACTGTCATGGATAGCCGAGTGGGCGCTTTACGAACTGCTGTTCAAGGTCGCAGTCGGCGCGGCCGCCGGGATCGGCATCGGTTTCGCACTATCGCGGTTGATCTTCAGCCTGCCGCCGAGCGCAAATACCGCCCGGACTTCGTCACGTGACAGCTTCGTCGTCGTGGCCGTGACGCTGCTGACTTACGGCGTAACCGAGCTGTTACATGGTTACGGTTTCCTGGGAGTCTTTCTCGCTGCACTCACTATCAGGCAACAGGAACGCGACCATCCCTACCAGGAGCAGCTACACGACTTCACCGCCGGCCTGGAGCGGCTGTTGATGACGCTCATGCTCATCCTGTTCGGAGGCCTAATAGCTCAGGGCCTGTTGGCCGGATCGAGCCTCACCATGTTCGCGGTAGCGCTCGCGGTCGTATTCGTTATTCGTCCGCTTGCCGGGCTCCTGTCACTGGCCCGCCTATCGATCCTGCCGGTCGAACGCAAGGTCATCTCCTTCTTCGGCATTCGCGGTATCGGCTCGCTCTACTACCTCTCATTCGCGCTGAACCGGAAGGATTTCGCTGGCCATGAAGCCCTCTGGCAAACCGTCAGCCTGACGCTGCTGCTGTCGATAGTAGTGCACGGCGCAAGTGCTTCGATCGCAATGGCCCACCTGGACAGTCGGGCGCCGGCAAACGCCGATTGAAGGTTGGCGGGGGCAGCCTGGAAACCAGGATCGGTCCGGCAATTACCCGGTCAGGCGCCGGCCGGCGCGTCCGAGGAGGCGAGCAGCAGCTCGGCGATGCGCTCGAGACCCGCCGCATCCTGGTCGCCGAAGCGCCCGAGCGACGGACTGTCTATATCGAGGACGCCGACGAACTGCCCATCGGCAACGATCAGCGGCACCACGATCTCCGAGCGCGACTCGCTGTCGCAGGCGATGTGGCCCGGGAAGGCGTTGACGTTCGGCACGCATACGGTACGCTGGCTGACGGCACTCGTACCGCACACACCACGCCCCACGGGGATGCGCACACACGCCACCTTCCCCTGGAATGGACCCAGGACCAACTCCTCGCCGCGAAGCAGATAGACGCCGCACCAGTTGACGTCTTTCAGCGAGTGAAAGATCAGCGAGCTCAGATTGGCGCTGTTGGCGATAAAGTCGCGCTCGCCCTCGAAGAGGGCAGTGGCCTGGGTGGCGAGATCCAGGTAGGGGTCGCCGGTCGGCTCGCCAGTGAGGCTGGCACGGGTACGCTCGTTCACCTTTCAGCCTAACCTGGTCGGGCGATCTTGACCGAGAAGACGGGCTACGCGGGGGCGGCCCGAGCTTCCCCCAGTGGGGCCCAGAGCTTCCTCCAGTGGGGGCGAAGTCGAATGATGGCTCCAGGCTAGACAGCAGTCGTGCATGGATTCAGACGCCACGCGGCGTGCGCGTTCAGATGCCACAATCGCGCAGTGTGCGCGTTCTTACACCATTGCACCTATCGATTAGATGCATCCGCTTCTATCGACGGCCGGCCAGCGGCGGCTACGATTCGTCCCATAGGGGCTAACGCCCCGGAGATGAGGCCGGCACGGGGGCGCCGGCCTTTTCTCATTCCCCGCTGTGCCGTGCTGCACGGCACGGATGTCCTACCGGGCGAGACCGGCGTCTTTGCGAGCAGCCGTATCGGGGGTCAAGTCGCATTCGGTTGCGTCGTATCGTAATAGATTCGAGCGCAGCAAAGGTCGCCGCCCCGCCATGCACGCAAGCGGAGGGAAGTCCGTGATCCTGCCCCTTCTCCTTTCGACATTCGCCGCCGGCATGATCGCTACAGCGATCATGGTCTTCTTCCTGTACCTCCCGCGGCTCTGGGACGCCCCGACCTACGACGTAATGGGGGCCCTGGGATCGGCAATAACCGGTAATGAAGGCCAGCGGGCACGATTCATGGGTACCACCACCTACTTCCTCGTCGGCATCCTCTTCGCACTGCTGTACGGCTGGATCGTAATGGCGATGCTCGACTCACCGAGAAGTATCTCCCTCCCACGCTGGTCGGTGCTCGCCGAAGCACCACTGGAGATCGACCTTCTGTTCCCCCTCTTCGGCGCACTGGTCGGCCTGGTTCACGGCATTGTCGTCGCGCTCCTGGTTACGATCGTGGTGATCGAGCATCACCCGATCCCGAAGTATCGGAGCCGCGTTCAACTGATTCCGTCACAGGTCCTCGCGCACGTGATATTCGGAGCGACCGTCATGTTCTTCCATCATCAGTTCCTGCAACTGCTGCTGGGACAAGCGACCTAAGCCACCTGAACAATGAGCTTGATAAGGTTTTCAGCGACGGTGCACCGGTGAGTCGCAGGCTCGACGCTTTACTCCCATCAGACTGGCCGGCCGTGCGAGCGATCTATCTCGAAGGTATCGCCAGCGGCCAGGCGACCTTTCAGACCCAGGCGCCCGAGTGGGAGGAATGGCACTCGGCCCACCTGACGTCCTGTCGGCTGGTGCTCCGCACCGATTCCACGATCACAGGGTGGGCCGCGCTTTCCCCCGTGTCGGGGCGCTCGGTGTATCGCGGCGTGACCGAGGTGAGCATCTACATAGCTGCGTCGCAGCGAGGGCAGGGCCAGGGACGGCTCCTGCTCGATGCGCTGGTGTCCTGCTCCGAGAAAAACGGCATCTGGACCTTGCAGGCGGGAGTCTTTCCCGAAAACGAAGCAAGCCTCAGGCTTCATGCCTCTTGTGGCTTCCGAGTGGTGGGAAAGCGCGAACGAATAGGTTCTCTCGAGGGCATCTGGCGCGATGTCCTCCTGCTCGAGCGGCGCAGCTCCCACGTCGGAACATGAAGGGTTGCCACAGCGTATGGCGCTAGGGATAGCGCTAGGAGTCGCGCCATATATGGCGCCATAGGCTGCGGCAGATACTTTCATTCCCCAGCACTATTGGGGTGATCTTTCGGCTCCTGCTTTCCAGTTCCCTGTGTTGGGAGTCGCTCAGGCGCCCAGCCAGAGGTCTTCGCTCGGCTCGACGGCATCCCGGTAACGCTCGCGGGACGTAACGTACGCCACCTTCAGACGCACCTTGCCACGGCGAGCGATCTCGTCGCGGTAGACATTCTCGGCCAGCCACAGTCGCTCCGCATCGAGGCTTTCGGCTGGCAGGTCGCGATACCACACCTTTCGGCCACCGTCGAAGCGGTACCCTCTCGCCTTCAGCTGATCCTTGGTTTCGAACCTGCTCCCCACCGCCCATAGCCGTGCCCCCACCCGCTGCGAACTCTCGAGTAGCGAACCAAGCGCGGTCGTACCGTCCCCCAGCCAATCACTGGCGAGTACATGTATGCCCACCTGGCAATCGACCTCGGCGCGGTGCCCATCGAAGAACACCCCACAGCGGTAGGCCAGGTATTCGAGCTTCTTGCCTTCCACGCCCAGTTGCGACCAGGGAACCTCCCGGACGCTGCAGGCCCAGGGAAGCGGCTCCAAATCCGGAAACGACCTCTCGAAGAACGGCCGGTCGAAGCCCGCATTGTGGGCAACGACCAGCGAAACGCCGGAGACGAACGAGCGTACGTCGTCCGTCTCGATCCGCTGGCCACGAAGCTGCTCATCGGTGAGGCCTGTCAGCCCGGTGATGAAGGGGCTGAGAGGCCGTTCCGGGTCTTGCAGACCGGTAAACGCTTCGCCCACGCCAAACACCCGGCCGTCGTCGCTGTATTCGAAGGGAACCATCGCCAACTCGATGACCCGATCCGATTTCGCGTCGACTCCGGTGGTCTCGACATCGAGGAAGATTCCCCGCCGAAGGTTCACCTCCGCTTCATCGCAGTAGCTGCACGGACAGACGAATCGCCTCAGGACCCGATACTCGCCGGATGCTTCCAGCGCCGCCGCGCACGTTTCCAGATCGTCACTCGTTGCTCGGTCGCTCATCTGCACTCAACATAACAGCAGGATGCCCTTCGCACCGAAACGTAGCATTCGGCCAGGTACCCCGGTGGGCCGGGGCGGTAGTGGCCGGCGACGTGAACACCGACGATCCAACGGCCGCGCTGGGCGTAGTCGGCGCCTTTGCAGATCTCGTCCGCGACACCAACGAGGGCGGCGCACTCGTGTTCGCCCTTCCGGCCGCGTAGGACGACTTCGAAGCGGGATTCGGGCTCCCGCCGCCTTGCAATCGAAAGCAGTAGAAAGTTATCCGTTCAGCCTGTGGATAACCCTGTGGACAACCTCCGCTCGGAGCGCGCCGCCGGTTTCGAAACGAAAGGAGTCGACCCCGGGCCGAGCGGTATATGCAGCGTTCGATGAATGTATATGCGGCGGCACTGAATAAGTGTGCCAGGTCCCACGGGGACGAGAGCCAGACGCCCATCTACGGCCCGATGAGGGGCAACGGCGAACGCCCCGGCGGCAAGCAGGGGCGTTCGAACGGAGCGACGGGTCAGTAGGGAGCGATTCGGGCGTCAGACAGGAGATCCGGTCTGTGCCGGCCGGGAGCCGGCTGCGCCGGCATCTAGGCAGCAGGCGGCGCTATTCAGGATGCGGGGAGCGCCGCCGGCTCACGCACTACCAGACCCTCGACGCAGTGCATCAGCTCGTCATGGAAGCGGGTGAGCACCACCTCCGGTTCATCTGTCTTCAGTGCCACCACGTCGCCGACGAAGATCAGTGCCTCGGGCTCGACGCGCAGGAGTTCACCGCGGCGCAGATTCAGCGACGGAGCGTCATTGGAAAGCTTGAAGCGGCGGGGGGCATGGCCACGGCCATTCCCGAGAGCGCTTCGGCTTGCGAGCGGCAGGTCATCGCGCGCGCCAGCCGTCTTGCGGCTCATTGCGACCGCCGCGAAGACGCCGGCGGCCAGCAGCATGATTGGTAGGTTCCGGGGGCCCATAGGAACAAGATTAAGGTCCGGAGCCGCGCGGGGTTGGGAAGAAATCGGCATTGCCGGCTCAGTCCGACGAGCGTCAGAACCGACGCCAGGCACGACTGAGGGGCGGCCCCCGTACGGCCGCCCCTCAGTCAATTCGTAGGCGTTGTTGCCGCTACTCAGAGCCGGTTCGCCTGTAAGCAGACGCACCAGCGGTCAAGCTCGGGACTTCAGCTGCCGGTTCCTCCGTAGGCACCGGTGGCGAGTATCAGGTTCCCCGACTCGACCCGCTGCTTGAAACGCTCCAGGTCGCGCCGGATCTCCTGGGCCGGCTCCCGGCCGAACAGCTTGGCCACCGCCGCACCCGCTTTTCCTCCCGGTGGATGATACGTGAGTGCGACGTCCACCACGGTGCCGCTGCCGTCCGGGCTGCGGCTGAAGCGCACCGAGCCCTCGTTTGGAACCTCCGAGCCTTCAAGCGAGCGCCAGGCAACCAGTTCGTTCTCACGGGCGTCGGTTATCTCGGCGTCCCACTCGACACGCTGTCCGGCAGGGCCCTTGGCGACCCAGTGAGAGCGCCGGTCGCTGGACTTGTTAACGTCCTCCAGGTAACCCATCACGCGCGGAAGGTTCTCAACGTTGCGCCAGAAGCGGTAGAGGTCGGATACCGACCGATTGATCGTCACCTGTTCGCGAACCTGCACGCCAGGGGTTTCGCCCTTGGTCGTCGCTCGCGCTCCCCGCTCGCGACCACGGGATGAAGCGGCGGACTTCCCCTGCTCGCCCCGGCCGCCGGTGAACGGCAGTTCCGGAGCGCGCCCGCGGCTGCCCTGAACGAGCATGTAGCCACCGAGTCCGAGCAACAGGGCACCGGCGGCTATGAAGCCCCATTCGCGGGCGTTCATGCCCTCGTGGTCGCGGTCGGAGAAGTCCTGCCGGTAGTAGTCGACCCCGGTCGCACCGGTCCGGCCGGTGTCGTGCAAGGATCCGAACTTGTCGCTGCGGTCCATTTTGCCCCTCCCCTGGTCTGCGAGTCGTAGCCCCTCCGGTTAGCTGTCGGTGCAGAAACCCTGCGCTCGTCCGAGCGCCAGCCCACGCTCCCGCGCCGGCCCTGCTATCAGCATAGGAACGCGGGCCCAAATAGACTGTGGCCCTCTCGGGTATCGGCGTTTCACCAAAGGGGTATCACCGGGCGGGGCGCGAGGAACGGGCGGGGCGCGAGCCTCCGACTCTCACCCTATATGGAGTCATGGGCAAGCCTCGAGAGGCGATAGAGCCGCCACCCCACGACCAGGTGGAAGACAATGAGCCCAAGGACGCCGATGGCGGCGATCTGCGAGGTACCGGCGACTATGTCGAAAGCTGCCGTCAATGCGCCCACCAACCCGAGCACGATGCTGAAACGGGCCAGGCCCCGGCCGAAGGCAGGGGACCTCAGCATGGCCATACCGAGCAGTACGATGCCGATCGGCACGATAAGGAGTCCTACGGCCAACAACGCATCGAAAATACCCTGCGTCGCCTGCCAGATGAGAACGAGCGCGGCCTGATCCTCAGGCGACGTTCCGCTGGCGTGATAGAGGTCCGAGATCGGCGCGGTAGCCACATGCGGAAGAGCGCTGACCGCGAGCACGGCGAGGCCGAAAATGCCGAGGACGCTCCCGAACAGTGAGGCTGCGAGGTCCGATTGCCGCAACGTGCGGTACAGGGCCAGAAAAGAGGTGACCCACAAGATGATCACCGCCAGGTAAAGTCC
>JBBDRK010000077.1:0-15598 GCA_040905465.1 Trueperaceae bacterium
TGAGGCGGCTCGGCTCCTCGATGACCTGGTGCTGAGCCACGAGTTCACCGAATTCCTGACATTGGACGCGTATGAACGAATCGACTAGGCGGGCGAAGCCGCGCCGTGTATCAGGTGGCGCTCGCGCCCACGTTCGAGGTGGTAGCACATGTCGTCTCACGGCCTGCTCGATGCGCTGAGGGAGCTGTACCCCAGGACTCGACTGCTGGAGGAGCGCGCCGCCCTGGTTCCTTACGAGTCGGACGGGCTCGCCTCGTTCCGCATGAGACCGCTCGCCGTGGTGCTGCCGGAAACTCAGCAGGAGGTAATCGATACCGTTCGCCTGTGTCACCGCGAGGATGTCCCTTTCCTGGCGCGAGGCAGCGGTACCAGCCTCTCCGGCGGTTCGATGCCCGTCGCGGGAGGGCTGGTGATCGCCCTGAATCGCCTCAACCGCATCAAAAGGCTGGATCCGCGCCAAAGGCTGGCCGTGGTGGAACCTGGCGTAATCAACCTCGACGTAAGCAGGGCCGCAGCGCCCTATGGACTTCATTACGCCCCCGATCCGAGCAGCCAGTCGATCTGCACGATCGGCGGCAACGTCGCGTTCAATTCCGGCGGCGCGCACTGCCTAAAGTACGGCATGACGGCGAATCACGTGCTCGGGCTGACGGCGGTGCTGCCCGATGGGGAAGTGGTGGAGCTCGGGGGCGAGAGCCTGGAGCAAGCGGGTCCGGACCTCGTAGGTTTCTTCTGCGGCAACGAGGGGCTGTTCGGAATCGTCCTCGAGATCACCCTACGGCTCCTGCCCCTGCCCGAGCGGTACAAGACCGTGCTCGCCGCCTACCACGACCTGGAGGCGGCGGGAAATGCGGTAGCGCGGGTGATAGCGCTGGGCCTGTTACCGAGCGCCATGGAGATCATGGATCGATTGGCGCTGGACGCCGCCGAGAAAGCGGTTCGAGCAGAGTACCCGCCGGGTGCCCAGGCACTTCTGATAGTGGAGCTGGAAGGCGAGAGCGAGGTTGTCGAGGCCGAGTTAGCCCGGCTCACGACCGCTATCGGCGACTCGGGAGCGTACGAGGTGCGTGTCGCGGCCAGCCCCGAAGAGCGGGCATTGATCTGGAAGGGCCGAAAGAGCGCTTTCTCGGCGGTCGGGCGACTCTCGCCAAACTACCTGGTGCAGGACGGAGTCGTGCCCAGGGGCCGACTGGGCGAGGCACTGCGTGGAATCGAACGGCTCAGCAGGCGTTACGGCGTCGCGGTAGCCAACGTATTTCACGCCGGCGACGGCAACCTCCACCCACTCATTTTGTTCGACGCCCGCGAAGCCGGGGCAATCGAGCGAGCCGAGAGCCTGGCCGGAGACATCCTGCGGTTATGCATCGAACTCGGCGGCTCGATCACCGGCGAACACGGAGTGGGTGTCGAGAAGCGAGAGTACCTTGCGGACATGTTCTCCGCCGTCGACATCGAAATGTTCAAGGCACTACGCCTCGCAATAGATCCCAAGGAGCTGTCCAACAGGGGCAAGATGTTCCCGCCCGAGACAACAGTCGATTCCCGGCCGGCGTCCCGCTCCGGCGAAACGGACGGCTCCGCCCCGGCCGGCCAGCCGAGATCGCGATGAAGGTGGTCGCGGCACTCGAGCCCAGGACCACGGCCGAGGTAGTGGATGCTGTTCGCTCTCACGACAGGCTGGTGGTGAGAGGCGGCTGCACCAAACCCGCCCTTTCGACAGCGACGGACAGCGCTGTTGCTGTCGACATCGCCGGTCTGACAGGAATCGTCGAGTACGATCCGAACGAGTTCACCGTCACCGCTCTCGCCGGTACGCGGGTCTCCGAGGTCACCGGCCTGCTGGCGGCCAACGGCCAGTACCTCCCGTTCGATCCGCCGTTCGTTGCCGCTGGCGCCACCTTGGGAGGCAGTGTCGCTTCCGGACTGTCCGGTCCCAACCGCTACCGCTTCGGAGGCGTACGAGATTTCATCATCGGGGTGCGCCTGGTCGACGGCAGGGGGGATGAGGTGCGAGGCGGCGGCAAGGTAGTAAAGAACGCAGCCGGCTTCGATCTCCCCAAACTCATGGTCGGCAGCATGGGGCGCCTGGGGATCATGACGGAGATCACCTTCAAGGTGTTTCCCGCCCCGAAGGCCTGGCGCACGCTGACCGTAGCGATGCAGGGCATCGACGACGCCCTCGAGACGATAATGCGGCTGGGCTCGCTGCCGCTCGACCTCGAGGCCGTGGAGTTGACTCCAACGGCAACCTTGAACGTACGCATCGGTGGTCTGGAGGAAACACTGGAGGCCCGGATCCAACGCCTCGAGCGGGCCATCGGGCGTGGTGACGGACGGGCGTTGTCGGGCGATGTCGAGCAGGCGTTCTGGAAAGAGTTGCGTGAGTTCAGGTGGCTACCGGACGAGCATAAACTCGTCAAGGTCCCCGTTACTCCGACCCGCGTGACACCACTCCACGAGCGCCTCGACAGGGCGGGCGCCACCGTCCGCTACGGCGTCGGGGCAAACGTCGCCTGGGTGGCCTGGCCGGGCGAGATGCAGGAACTGGACCGCCTCCTGAGCGCACTCGAGTTACCCGGCCTGGTGCTGATCGGACCACCGGAAAGTCCGAGAATCGGCCATGTCGCGGGCCGGTCTTTCGCCGCTCGCATCAAGTCCGTACTGGATCCGGCTCGTCGGTTTTCGGAGGTCTGAATGCAATACGAAAAGCCGGTCGAAGATCTCATTCCCCAGCGGGAGGAGATGACCCGAGCGATTCAGTCGTGCGTGCACTGTGGCTTCTGTCTCCCCACTTGCCCCACGTACGTTGAAATGGGTGAGGAGATGGACTCCCCCCGCGGCCGCATATTCCTGATGAAAGAGGTGTTGGACGGCGGTCTCACGCTGGAGGAGGCGTCCCCGTACATCGACAACTGCCTGGGCTGCCAAGCGTGCGTGACGGCCTGCCCCTCGGGCGTTGAATACGGCGAGTTGCTGACACCCTTCAGGGCCTGGGCGGAACCGCGACGCCAGCGTGCTCCGATGGACAGGCTCCAGCGACTGCTGTTGTTGGAGACGCTCCCTTTCCCCGAGCGCTTTCGCCTGGCTACCTTGGCGGGCCGTATGGCGCGACCGTTCGCCCGCCTTTTGCCGGAACGGGTCCGGGCGATGCTCGAGCTGCTTCCCGAGCACCTGCCTCGAGCGCCGCAGTTACCAGCCGTATATGCCGCCACGGGCGAGCGCCGGGCGCGGGTCGCGCTCCTGGCCGGCTGCGCCCAGCGCGTGCTGGCGCCAGGCATCAATTGGGCAACGCTACGCGTGCTGGCCGAGAACGGGGTCGAGGTAGTGATTCCCCCACGTCAGGCGTGCTGCGGTGCGCTCGCGCTGCATACCGGTAGCGAGGCACGAGCCATGGCCACGGCGCGTCGAAACCTGGACGCATTCGTACCTGGCGACGTCGACGCTATCGTCTCCAACGCTTCCGGTTGCGGATCGGGGATGAAGGAGTACCCGCTGCTGTTCAAGGGCGCCTCGGAAGAAGCCGGCGCGCAGGAGTTCGCCGACAAGGTCATGGACATCTCCTCGTTCCTGGCGTCGCTCGGGGCAAGGCCGGCACAAGGCTTCCCGCGGCCGGTCCGGCTCGTCTACCATGACGCCTGCCATCTGGCCCATGCCCAGGGTGTGCGGAGCGCGCCACGCGACCTGCTCGCCGCCGCCCCGAACCTGGAGCTGCTCGAGCCGCAGGAATGGGAGTTGTGCTGTGGCTCGGCCGGCACCTACAACATCGAGAAGCCCGATGTCGCTGGCGCCCTCGGGGAACGCAAGGCGGGGAATCTGCTGGCTGCCGGCGGCGATGCGGTGGCCACAGGTAACATCGGCTGCATGACACAGATCGGGTACCACCTGAACCGGCTCGGCCGTCCGCTGCCGGTGCTTCACACCGTCGAGGTACTCGACCAGGCGTACCGGGGCGTTTTCCAGCAGGAGCTTGCGCCCTCTGGTTAGCGGCGGGGCCTGGTGCTCGCGGGAGAACGTGTCGACGAAATCGAACAATGTAGACACGTTTAATGCATATGTCGAAGGCATGAATAAACGGCTTGGAGGCGCGGCGCCGCTTCTACAGCATGACGGCGAGAAGATCTTCACGGGGCGGAGTGAAGACGTCGAGCAGCCGGCCCTGCTCGTGAGCGGTCACTCCGTGCTCCAGGTCGCGCGGTATCCGTAACGTATCGCCGGCCTTCACTTCCAGCTCGCGACCGTCGATACGGAAAGTGAATCGTCCTTCCAGCACGTGCGAGACCTGCTCGTTGGGATGACTATGCATGGAACCGGTGGCGCCGGGCTCGAAACGTACCTCCATCGCCGTCAGCGACTCTCCGACTGCGACGAGGCGGCGCTCGACTCCGGTGTCGGCCACTTGCCAATCGGTTCGGAACAGGACGTCTTGCTTGACCTCGCTATCGCTCATCGGATGCCTCCAGGGCCCACTGTCGGGCCAGAACTATCGGTCGAGACGGTCACGGGTGCCACTTCAGGCCGTCGACCGGGTGACCAGAGTGACGGGGAGCGTCACGTGTCTTTCGGTGATGGGCTTCTCCTGCAGATGATCGATGATCAGGTCGGCTGCCCTGGCGCCCAGGTCGTAGGCAGGGAATTCGATCGTCGTCAGCGGCGGGTCTACAGCGGCCGCCACGCTGAAGTTGTTGAACCCGATCACTGCCAGGTCTTCCGGGACCCGAACGCTTCGTGATCGAGCTGCGCGCAAGGCCCCCAGGGCGAGGAGGTCGTCGAAGCAGATCAGGGCGGTGGGCGGGTTACGGCGCCGCAGCAGCTCCAGCGTCAACTCGTGGCCCTGGGTGATCTCGGCGGGTTCGTTGGCGTGCTCCGTAATGACTATCGTGTCGGCCTTG
Organism: Trueperaceae bacterium; assembly: GCA_040905465.1. Taxonomy (GTDB): domain Bacteria; phylum Deinococcota; class Deinococci; order Deinococcales; family Trueperaceae; genus DASVCN01. Next base: position 4,890 of record JBBDRK010000077.1, read on the forward strand.
CCGTGCTCGGCATAGAGGGTGAGTTCCTCCTCGTACTCGAGGCCGTGGTCGGCGAGCCCCTTCAGGTATCCGGAGTGGCGGGCCCTGCTGGTGTAGGTGGAGAGGGCGCGGCTCAGGTAGGCGATTCTGGTATGCCCTCGGCGCACCAGGTAGCCGACGGCAGAGCTCAGACCGCCTTCGTCGTTGGCGCATACGGTATAGGCGTTTTCGTTCTCGCGCTGGATCTCCACTACCGGCAGCCCCAACTCCTCGAGCGCGTCGAGGTGAGGTTCGCTCAGGTCGGATACCACCGTCACCAGCCCATCCACCCGGCCGAGCAGATTCTTGGGCCAGACCAGCCCCGTTCCGCCGCCGCCCTGTAGTTCGCCGAGTTGCAGCGAGTAGAGGAGCAGGTGGTATCCCCGTCTGTTGCCGGCCGCCAGTGCCCCGTTGAGAATCTCTTCGAGGTAACCGGAGGCCGAGAGTCGGCCGTGCCGAGTGCCGGCGTAGATGAAGCCGAGAGTCCTCGTCTCGCCACCACGCATCGCCTGGGCCCACGCCCGGGGGGTGTAGTCGAGTTTGCGGATGGCGGCGAGGATTGCTTTGCGGGTGTCTTCCGATACCCCCGCCTTCTCGTTGATCACCAAGGAGACCGCCTGTGCCGACACGCCTACCTCGGCCGCAACGTCCTTGATCGTCGGTCGCCCCATATGGAACGTTAAAGTACCACAGGCGGACGAACATGCAACGTCAGCCTCATTCGAGTGCGGCTGGTGCCCGCCGGCAGGTGGAGCGCGACAGTCCAGGGCAGCGGCCCCAGGAAGCTGTGTCCTGCCGGCAAATCCGACGTGTTCTCGACGTTCAGCCGTCGGAGCGGACCGTCTACCTGGAGCTCGAGCTCCAGGTCGCGAGGGCGCGGTTGCGCCTGCCGGTCCTGGAGGCGACCCCGAAAGCGGTGGTGGCGTTCACCAAGCTTCTGGTGTCGCGGGAGAGCTATCGCCAGGAGCGAGTAGCGGTGCTCGATGTCGTTTCGCTCGGTCGAAAACGAGTGCTCGCAGCAGAGTTCGTCTCCGCGAAGCTCGTACGAAATGCTGAGCTCGGCGATGCCGCTTGCCAGCTCCAGACTGTTCACGTTGAGGAGCCGGGTCCAGTGCAGCGTCAGTCTGTTCGCGTCGAACTCCACCTCGTCGCAGCCTTCGGCCGCCGACCACACGCTGCCATCGGTCAGCTCGATGAACTCCGTTCCGTAGGGGGCGCTTTGCTGTGTGGGGACGTCCAGCAGGAACGGAACCAGGGGAGACGGCAGGTAGTTCGAGGAGAGCTTCGGTTCGAATGAGGTGTTGCTTCCCACCAGCGGCAGCGCCACGTGCCAAGGCCCGGACCGGGCTATCCACAGGCCGTAGCAGCGGCCTCGTCGATCGCCCTTCGGTTCGCGGAATGACTCCCAGTGAGACCGGGCCGACGCTGCCGTGGGCTCGTCGTTACCCGGTTCGGGGAGGAGTGAGTCGGACGGTGTGGCGGTGCCCGTAGCCGTGCTGAGAGGTTCGAAGCTCCTCGCGGTCCGGTGCGCGCCTTCGGCGCCGCCGCTGGGCATTCCGTTCATCTCCTCGAGCTCTTTTGCCGCATGGAGGATCTTCACCAGCATGCCGAAGGTGCTGCCGACCAATCGGTGGGGACCGCGGTAGCTGTAGGGCTGCCTGCCGCCGCGGTGCATGGTTGTGAGCCCGTCTTCGTCGAACCACTCCCGCTTCAGCGTCTCGAAGGCCCGCACGGCGGTGTCCAGGTCGAGTGACAATTCGGCTTCGCCGATCACCCCGCGCTCGAACAGGAGCGGACTGAGGCCGAGGACCACGTAGATGGTCGTTCCGTACGAAATTATCCCTTGGCTGCGGCCCCAGCAGACCGCGTAGCCGTCCGCCCTGGCAAGCAGTCGGAACACCGTGAGGTAGCGCTGGGCTATCGGCAGCAGACGTTCGAGTTCCCGCGGCCAGTCGTACTCCCGGCATAGCCTGACGGCGGCCGCGACGGTCTCCCATGCGTACTGATCGATGACCGCATCCGGCGGTTTGTCGTCGAACCAGGGATCGGCGTGCAGTTTGTCGAGCAGCAACCCTAACGCCGTGCGTCCCGCCCGAAGTACGGCGTCGCTGCTGCCCGCCGAACCTTCCTCGCCCAACAGGCGCGACGCCAGCAGTGCGTTCTGAGCCGTGATCCACAGGTAGTTGTCCGGCAGGGTTCGCATTCGCCGGTTATCGGCGTCGAAGTAGTGCCCGACGTCGAAGAGATTGCCGAGACCCGACTCTCGCACCTCGGGATCGAGCCGGTGCCACAACGCGTTGTCTGCAAGCGGGCCGTATGCCCAGAGCGTTTCCAGGACTGCGCGATGCGGGAAGGGGACGAGACGCTGCCGCAGGTAGGGCAGAACGCTTCGGACAACGCGGCGATCGACGGTTTCCTTCTCGCCCTCGTCGAGGTGGCGGCGCAACAGCGCCAGGAAGGCTGAAAAGTGGGCTCCGTTCTCGGCGTCGGAGCCGCCCATGTGCGGCCTGTCGTCGCGCTGCTGTTGTCCCAAGCGGTAGCCGGTCACGACAGGCGGGAGCGTTCCGTCGATGAGGAGCCGGCCTTCGAGTGCTCGGCCGCATGCCCGCGCGAAATCGACCATCTGCCCGGCGAGTCGTTGCTGGATTCGTGGTTGCGTGTCGGTCAAGACGAAGTTTCTCCTTTAACGGTAAATGCGCGCCGGCATGAGTGCTTGGGGCCGTCCAGATGGGGATACGAGCGAAGTGTCTAGACTACCTATACGTTATGGTTCTTGACATGTCAACTCCGTACGTGTAAGTTTGCTTTAACGTTCAACACGACCTGCCTGGTTCGGTCAAGTTCCGAAGGGATTAGGCGCCGGCGCACAGCCGGGCCCTTCGGCATATCCTTGAAGGAGGTACTACGTGAAGCGACTTTGGCGACGACTTTCCCTGCAGGCGGTGGGCGCGACGATCCTGCTGGCCGGTTTGCTGATGGCACACGCACAGGACGTGCGGGTGTGGAGCATTTCGGTAGAGCAGAACGACTTCTACCGTGAGCTCGAGCAGGCGTTCGCGGAGCGCTATCCGCAGTGGGAGCTCCAGTTCGAGACCTTCAGCCAGGACACCTTCAAGCAGACTCTTCCGCTGGCGTTCGAAAGCGGAGAGGCGCCCGACGTGCTGCTCACCTCGATGGACGTGCCGATGGGAGAGATGCTCGACAACCGCTGGCTCGCGCCGGTAGCCGGCGGGCAGGAAGTACCGCAGTCGTTCATCGACAGGTTCCCCGCCAATACCTTCGTGAACGGCCACAACATGGTCGACGGCGAGATCTACGGAGTGCCGACTAACGAGCAGGATATCTGGGGACCCGGCTACATGTACGTGAACCGCACGGTGCTGCGTGAGGCCGGAGTCGATCCCGACAGCGAGATCCCCACCACCTGGAGCGAACTGCTCGAGGTGTGTGAGCGGGTTACGGAAACCGGCTTATCCTGTTTCACCGCCTCGTTCAATGAGCGTTCGCAGATCGACCGCTGGTGGATCCCGTTCACCGCCGCGGCACAAAGCTCGAGCCCCTTCAACTACCAGACGGGCGAATTCGCCTACGCAGATCCTGCCAGGCTGCGCGCCTGGGAGCTGCTCCACACGATGTACGAAAGCGAGTACTTCATCCCGGGCGTGGAGACCACCGACCGCGAGACCTCCCGCCAGATCTTCGCCCTCGACCAGGCCGCCTTCTACACGGACGGTGCCTGGATGCCCAGCGTCTTCCGCGAGGGTATGGGCTTTCCCGACCTCGACTTCACCGTGGCGGCCGTACCAAGTCCCGACGACGGCGTGCAGGGAGCACTTCCCAAGGGCCTGCTGATCTCCCGGCTGCACGTCACCTCACAGGTGAGCAATCCTGAGGCAGCCTGGGCGCTGGTCGACTTCCTCACCCAGCCCGACGGACAGTATGCCCAGGGCTACGTCGGCGGCGGCTTCGGTTTCCTCTCCTTCACCGACAACGGCCGCTGGAGCGACCCTGACGACGCCGAGCTGCAGGAGGTACTGAGCCTTGGCCAGGAGATGCGGGTGTTCGAGCCGGTACCGCTCCTCGCCTGCGGCGACATGGCGCAATCCACCGCCTACCGCGACGCCCTCGCCGATCCGTCCTTCGCCGAAGAGCAGTCCAGCGTCATCGAGTCGCTGGTCACTGGCCGCGACTGGGCGGAGAAGGCCAGTGAACTGGCAACCGGGCGCCAGGCCCTGCTTCTCGCCAACCTCGAGGAGGAAAGGGCCGCCGGGCTCGATGTGAGCATCGACTACTTCACCTACCCGGAGTGGCAGTTCGGCAGCGACTTCGACTACGGCATCTACCCGCTCTGCCAAGCGGACCGCTGAGGGGCGACGTCAGGTAATGAGTCTCTGGAAGGCGACGGGGTCGGGATTGATTTCCCGGCCCCATTCCGGGTTCAGCCGAGCGGGGATGGCCCGTCGGAGGCGGGAGTGGGCGTGGTGCTATCTCTTCCTGCTGCCGTTCCTGATCTTCTTCCTAGCCTTTACGCTGTGGCCCATCGCCGCCACGATCGGCTGGTCGTTCACCGACTTCCGCGTGCCCAGCCCCAGGATGAACTTCATCGGCCTCGAGAACTTTCGCACCCTCCTCAAGGACGAGCTCTACATCCGCTCGTTCGTCAACACGATCATCTTCGCGCTGGGCAACACCGCCGTCAAACTGCCGCTGTCGCTGATCCTTGCCGTGTTCCTCACCAGAAAGTGGGTCGCCGGCAAGAGTTTTTTCAGGACCATCTATTTTCTGCCCATCGTGGTGCCCACGGCAATCGCCGGATTGATCTTCGCCCTGCTCCTCCACCCTCTCAACGGCGCGGTCCCCGACTTCCTGCGCGATCTCGGCCTGATCGGCAGGCGCGACAACCTGTTCCTGGGTGGCCGGGTTTCGGCGATGACCACGATCATCGCCGTAAGCGTGTGGCAGATACTCGGGCAGTATCTGATCTACTGGATCGCCGCGCTGCAGGGAGTGCCCGATGAACTGACCGACGCAGCCCATATCGACGGGGCGGGCTTCTGGCAGGAGTTGTTCCTGGTGACGCTGCCTGCCATCAGGCCCGTCGCCACCATCATCGCCTTCCTGGGACTGGTGAACGCCTTCAGCGTTTTCGGTATCGTACTCACTCTCACCGGCGGCGGTCCCGGCGCGCAGAGCTACGTGATGCAACTGTTCGTCTATGATCGGGGGTTCACCGAGGTGCCCTTCCGCTACGGCTACATTTCGGCGGGGGCGCTCCTGTTCTCACTGCTCATCCTGGCGACGTTCCTCCTGCAGACGTTCACCGTACGGCGGGCCCAGGCGCACCTGGCCAGCCGCTGATGGCACGGCACGAACCCACCTCGGCTCCTCCTAAGCCGGCCCGCCGCAACCGAAGCCGCTTTCGCCCGTTGAAGGCCGTTCAGGTGTACCTGGGGCAGGGGCGAACACTGCGTAACAACCTGCTCCTGTGGGCAGTACTACTGATCATCGGCTTCGTCTGGATGTATCCGCTGCTGTGGATCGTCTCGGCGGCGTTCAAAAACTCCCGCGAAGTGTTCACGGCCGGCCCGAACCTGATCCCCGCCCAATGGCTGGGGTTCGAGAACTTCGTTCGGGCCTGGAAGGTGGCCAGCTTCGGACAGTACCTGGGAAACTCGGTCCTCTATGGGGTGCTGTCGGTAGTCATCGTAGTCGTACGGTCGATCCTGGCCGGATACGTGCTGGGACGGTTCCGCTTCCCCGGACGCGCCCTCATAATCGCGGTCGTCGCGTTCACGGTCTTCGTACCGGTCGAGGGTTCGGTGATCCCGCAGTTCCGGCTGGTCAACTGGATCGACAAGAACCTGTTCCCGCTCCTGAACACCTACTTCGTGGTGCCGCTGATGCAGGGCGGCGGCGGCTCGCTATGGGTCCTGCTCTACCTGGGAGCGTTTCGCGCGCTACCCTCGGAACTGTTCGAGGCTGCCGAGGTAGACGGCGCCAACTTCTGGCAGAAGTTCCGACTAACCGCGCCGCTGGTGAATCCCATCACCGCCACCGTCGTGATCTTCCAATTCCTGGCGTCCTGGGAAGACGTTCTCAACCCCATCATCTACACCCTGGGCAAGCCGGAGCTCCGCAACCTGCAGTCCGGCCTGATTGCGTTCCAGGGAGCCAACGCCACCGACTGGGTTGGCCTGGCCGCCGCCATCGTGATAACCATCATCCCGGTTATCGTCCTATTCCTCGCTGTCCAGCGGTTTTTCGTTCACGGACTGGCCGGGGCCGTGAAGTCCTAGTCGCCTGCCGCGCGCGGCCGGAGCTCCCGCCCCGGCAGTAGATCACGACCGCCGCCGTTTCCAGACAGAACAGAAGGGTTTTTCATGCGCTACTTTCACCGAATCGACAAGACGAGCGGACTCAGCGGGCTGCAAGATGACGCCTGCAAACTCCTCGATTTCTCCAGACTCAACCTCGAAGCAGGCGGGCGCTACGAAGGCAGGCTGAGCGCCGAACGCGAGGCGGTTCTGGTCGTGCTCTCCGGCTCAGCCAACCTCGAGGTGAACGGCGTTCGTTTCGACAACGTGGGCGGAAGGCCAGACGTGTTCTCCGGTAATCCCCATAGCGTGTACCTGCCCCGCGGAGCCAGCTTTCTGGTCGAAGCCGCGTCGGCCATGGAAGCCGCCCTGCCCTCCGCGCCGGCGTTCGAGGAATACGCTCCCTACCAGGTCCTTCCGGGCGAAGTCGACACCGGGACGTGGGGGACGCTCAATTTCACCCGTTACTTCCGCAAGATCGTGGTTCACGGCGACGGTCGGCCGGCTTCACGAATCATCGTTGGCGAAACCATTACCCCCAGCGGTAACTGGAGCACCTTCCCACCCCATAAGCACGAGGTGGCCGAAGGCGGCGAGGTGTTCCACGAGGAGATGTACTACTTCCGCAACTCCTCCCCCGACGGCTACGGTCTCGTCCAGCATTACAGCCCGGAGCGCGGCTACGACAACACTTACCGGGTAGAGGACGACACCTTGCTGTCGATGCCGCACGGCTACCACACCTACGCGGCGGCCCCGGGCTCGGCCAGCTACTACCTCTGGTTCCTGGCGGGGGACGGCCGAGAGCAGGGCACGAGTTTCGATCCCAGAGTGGGCTGGGTGCAGAAAACGGTGGGAATGGTCTGATGCCTCAATCGTCGCTTTACGAACGGTTCTCGCTGTCCGGCCGCGTGGCCCTCGTAACGGGCGGCGCCACCGGTATCGGGCAGGCAGTCGCGATCGCCCTGGCCGAAGCCGGAGCGGACGTTGCGATCACCGTGCGCCGGAGCCGCGCCGCTGAGACGGAAGAGCGGGTACGTGCACTGGGCCTCCGCTTCGCCGCACTCAGCACCGAGCTTTCCACGCTCGACGCGGACGGGGCGGGACGGCTGATGACGCGGACCGAGGACGAACTGGGGCCGGTAGACATCCTGGTCAACAACGCGGGGACGATAAAGCGAGCGCCGGCGGCGGAGCACCCCGAAAGCGATTGGCGGGAGGTTCTGTCCACGAACCTCGATGCGGTCTGGTACCTCTCCCAGGCGGCCGGGCAAAGGATGCTCGATCGGACGAGCGGCGGCAGTATCGTCAACATCGCGTCGCTGCTGTCGTTCCAGGGCGGCATCAACGTACCTGGCTACGTCGCAGCGAAGCATGGCGTCGCCGGCCTCACCAAGGCGTTGGCCAACGAGTGGTCCTCCCGGGGGGTGAACGTAAACGCGATAGCGCCCGGTTACATCGTGACCAGCAACACCGAAGCGCTGCGGAGCGACCCCGTTCGAAGCAAGCAGATTCTGGAGCGAATTCCGGCGGGACGGTGGGGAGATCCTCGAGACCTGGCCGCCGCCGCCGTGTATCTGGCCTCGCCCGCTGCCGCCTACGTACACGGCCACGTTCTCGTTGTCGATGGCGGCTGGATGGCCCGGTGAAGGATCAGATGGCGGTGAGGGAGGTTCGGCGGTCACTGAGTGAGACACCGGTAGTGGGCGTCCTGCGGGCTGCAGGAGCGGAGGAGGCACTGGCCAAGGCGGAGCTCGCCATCGCGGCCGGCCTGCGGGCGGTCGGGGTGGTCGCGAGCTGGAAGATCGCCCGTTACGGGGCGATACCGCCGGTGGATGAGGAGCTGTCGTCACTTAGGCGCAACTAGCGGCGATTGGAGCAGACAACCGCTTATCCTTTCCGGAGTCACTGCAAGCTCCTACTTACGATGCCGCGCTAACGCCCGTTCGACACTCGTATCGTGCGCCTGCCTCGAGCGACCCTGTTCGCGGCCGAGCAGAAGTGTGCTACTGTTCCGGTAACGTTACCGGGAACGCTACCGGAAGACTTTCGGATGTGGCGCCAGGATGAGCCTGGCCGCGCCGCCTCTGCGGTGCGCCAAGTTGGAGCGTGAAGCGTGGAAGATGTGCGTGACGTAACGATCGTCGAGGTCGCGGCCCAAGCGGGCGTGTCGGTTTCGACCGTGTCGCGTATCCTCAACAATCGCCCCGACGTCGCCAAGAGGACGCGCGAACGAGTACTGAACGTCATCAAGCAACTGGGCTTCGAGCCTCATGCGCCGGCCCAGCGCCTGGCGGGCGGCAAGAGCCGCACGATCGCAGTGCTGTACCCGCTGGAGCAGCCCGGTGAAGAGCCGGTGAACCAGTTGCACCTGGACTTCACTATCGGCGCCGCTACCGCCGCCGGGGAGAGCCAGTACTTCTGCAATCTGCTCACCAATCCGGTCACGGCCGAGTCGCTGCTGGGACTATTCCGCGGCAGGAACATCGACGGACTGATCCTGATGGAGGTCTACCTGGACGACTGGCGCGTCAACCTGTTGCGGGAACACGAGCTGCCCTTCACCCTGGTCGGCCGGACCGCAGACGAATCCGCCACCGACTTCACCGACCTCGACATCGAGACCGGCGTGTCCGACGCCTTTGGCCATCTGGTGACTCTCGGTCACCGCGCCATCGGCTTCCTCACCTACGCCGGTCATCTGCGCACCAACGGCTTCGGTCCGGCCGTGCGCGCCTGGTCGGGTTACCAGCGGTCCCTGGCCGCCCACGACCTGCCGCCGATCGCCCATGAGCTGAGGTTCACGGCGGAGGACATGGCCGAGGCCACGCACGCCCTGCTCGACGAACACCCCGGGCTCACCGCCATCGTCAGTCTCACCGACGCTCCGACAGGAGCCGTCATCAACGCGCTGATAGACCGGGGCCTGCGCGTGCCCGACGACGTGTCGGTCGTGGGCCTGGCGACCGACCGCATGGCCGACATGTTGTCGCCACCGCTCACAGCGATCCAATTCCCCGCCTACGACATGGGATTCATGGCCGCCAGCCGGCTGATCCACCAGCTGGAGCGGCGACCCGAGCCGGCTCGGAGCACGGTAGTGACACCCCAACTGGTCGTGCGAGGCACCACCGCCGCGCCCTCGGCCGAACGAAGGCCGGAGTCCTTACCGCTGGATCGGACGGCTGGCTGACATGCCGGAGTACGAGCCGCTCCCGTTAGGCGCACTGTGCAACGCCGGAGTCGAGCTCTACGGTCCGGACCGGTTCCGCTCCGGAGGCACCTACCTGCAGGTGCGACCCGAGCTGCCACCGCTCGGCGAGCAGTCTTTTCACGGCCTGCCCTTCCTCATCGGCCCCGCTGCACAACCGGACGGCGAACGCTGCTTCCTGGCCTTCGGTTGCGATAATGAGTCGTATCGCGCGACGGTCCGCATTCCGGTGGGAAAGAGCGCCAGACACGTACTGTTCGCCCACGCCGTCCTCGAGACCGAGTTGTGGCGCGGCGGCGAGTTGGGCATCGAGGTCGCGCTCTACCGGTTCTGCTTCGCCGACGGTTCCGTCGTCGAGGTACCGATAAGGGAGCGCTTCGAGATCGGCACCTTCCCGCTGCCGTGGGGTCAATACCCCTTTCTCTGCCTACCCGACCAGAAGGACGCGCTCGAGGACCGCTACCAGGGGCGCTGGTCCCACTCGGGGTTCAGGCAGACGGAGGTGACCGGAGCCGTGCCCCACGGATACTTCATCTGGTCGTGGCACAACCCCTGCCCCACCGAGACACTCACCGCCATCGAAGTGGTGCCGCGGGCCGGCAAGTTCGTCCTGGCGGCGGTGACGCTGGGCCACATCGATGAAACGCCGGTCTTGCGGGACACGGCTCGACCGGTACAGGTGACCCTCCGGGACGCCGAAGACGCGGCCCGGCCCTTCGACTTGACCGTGGACGTGGACCGCGGAACCGCCAGCTATGCCTACCCCTTGCCCACCGAACCGCTGGACGTGGCCGCGCCGGAGATGCGCGGCTTCGGGGCGCCGCCGAACCGGTCGAGCAGCCCGGCCTACACCACCATCGCCGCCCTCCCCTCGGCGACCGTGTCGGTGACTCAGAGCGGCGAGTCGCTCGCCGAGTTCCGCTGGGCCGACCTGGCCGGGGCCGGCAGCCTGGAGACGCCGCGGGTAAGATTCGACCTGCTGGAGCACGCCAAGAACTGGGTGCGAGTGAGCGTGCTGGACGCCGACACCGGCGAGGCCTTGCCGTGCCGCATAGCTTTCCACTCGCCGGCGGGCGTTCCTTACCCGCCGCACGGGCATCACGCCCCCATCTTCTCCAACCAGCCCACCTGGAATATCGATATCGGCGGCGACGTGTCCCTCGGAC
>JBBDRK010000078.1:0-1601 GCA_040905465.1 Trueperaceae bacterium
CTCTGCCGTCGCGCCCTCCGCCACGGTGCCGACCGCCGCCGGCTCGCCCTCACCCGGGAGTGCCCCCGTGGACGCGCCACCAGTAAGCGTCCTGGCACCCTGGAATGTCAGGTCCAGCGGCCGACCGGCGACGGTCCCGCTGAGCCGTGCGCGGGCGTCCAGTGCCAGAGGACTCGACGTCAGCCGGAGGGTGCCGGTCGGCCGCAGGTCGTTCTCGAACGGCAACAGGGCACCCAACGCGGCAGGGACGACCGACGCCAGGTCGCTGGTGATCGTCCAGTCCGCGCCGTCGCCCGATAATTCGGCACTCAGCAGGCGCGCCTCGGCCTGCGTCGCCGTGGCGCCGCCGGAGAATTGGAGGCCCTCACCGGTCAGGGCGGCGGACACATCGATCGCCGACCCGTAAAGCGTCAGCGGGCTCATGACGGATGCACTCCAGCGCCCGCTGGCCTGCGCCGATACGCTGACTCGCATCGGTTCGCGCGAGCGGAGCGGTTCCGGTAGCCACGGTGCCGGCTGCAGTGCCAGCGTGGCGTTGCCGGTGTCTCCTCTCCAGTCCACCGATCCCACGGCGAGCGTCCCATCGACCTCGGCGTCGACCACCGGGCTGGCAACGGTTCCGGTGAGGACAGCTCGCAGTCTGTGCGGTTCGCCGGCCAGCGCGAGCTCCAGGTCGATATCGCCCGACAAGCCGCCAGCCGATTCGCCAGATGACCGACCGGTGGAGAGTTCCAGCATCACCCCTTCGCCGGCGGCCGACACTCCCGAGCTGTCGGCGGTGATGGCGACGCTGCGAGCCGGCACGGTGAGCGGCCCGAACTGGAGCAGCCGGCTCTCCGCGCCGCCGTTGAACTCCGGCTGAGCCAGGCTGCCTTCCAATCGACCCGCCAACTGCAGCCGACCCTGCAGGACGTCACCCGTCAGTTCGACCTCCAACCGAGGCAGAAGGCGGCCCTGTGCCCGCGCTCCGAACCCGACGCCGGCGATGTTGCCATCGACGATGTCGGCCTCGACCCGGAGCTCCTCGCCGCCGCCGATGAGGGCCACCAGCGACTCCGTTCCCGGAAGCCGAAGTTCGAGCCGCCCCTGCCAGAGCCCGGCGCCGTCTCGTTCCAGCGTCCCATCGGCGACGAGGGGCGCCGCGCCTGCCGAATCGGGCTGCTGCCCCGCGACCGAGAGCGCCGCGGTCAGCGGCGACAGCAGCGATGATGTCAGGAACGGCTCCAGCTCAGCCTCGCTCGCGTTCACCTGCATCGCACCGTCGCGGTAGGCCGCCTCCAGCCCCGGTCCCCGCACATCGGCCCTCCATGAGCCGGGCCGTCCCTCTATGAGAGCCGTAAGCGTGGCGGCGCCCGAGTCGAGTGCAAGGTTCACTCGAGTGTTTTCGAGGCCCGGCAGTCGCGTTTCCGCGTCGACGGTGACGGTCCCGGCGAGCGCCGGTTCGCCGACGAGGGCCTCGCTCACGGCCGGCGCGCCGACCTCGCCGGTGAGACGGGGCCGGACGAGGTCACCGGACACGGCCAACTCCTCGCCGGCCAGAGGTCCGCCGAACTTCAGCTTTCCCGCCAACTCACCCGCCGACCCGGCTCGCCAGTCGACGG
>JBBDRK010000078.1:1701-5054 GCA_040905465.1 Trueperaceae bacterium
CCAGTCGACGGTGATGTCGAGAGTTGCCGGGAAACCGTGGAGGGTGAAGGACTGGTCGACCGCCGCGCGCACCGTGGCGCGGTCCGCCCAGTCGAGTGTTGCGGCGCTGCGGCCGGCCACGAGGCCGAGTGTCGCCGAGGCGAGATCGCCGGTTGCCGTCCACTCGGTCGGTACCAGTTGGGCGGCGCCAAGCCGCTCCGGCAGGACTCCTTCACCGGTGATGGCGCCCTCGACCAGCCGAAGCGTTCCGAACTCGGAGGTAGCCTGCAACTCGAGGGCGGCGCCCAGGCCGCGTTCGCTGACCGGCTCGGCATCCGCGCCGGATCCCGTGAGCGCGCCAAGCCCGACCGCACCGCTCAAATCGCCGCTCAGATTGCCGCTCAACTGCCAGGGAACCCCTGCCACCACGGCTTCGCCGCCGAGTTGCAGCCGCTCTCCGGCGCCGCCGGCCCGCAGCTCCACCGGAATCCCGGCTGCTTCGCCCACGGCCGCCAGGTTGCCCGAATATCCCGCTGCGTCGTGCCGGAGGTCGGCCTCCAGGATTCCGCTTGCCGGTAACCCGACTAAGGCCGCGAGGGGCTCGAGATCGAGCGATCCGCTGGCGCTGAGGAGCCCGCGGTCGCCGGCGAACGTGAGTTCGAAAGACCGCTCACCGTCGCTGAGCGTGATGTTCGCGTCGAATTCGTCCGCCGTCCGTTCCGCCGCAGCCTGCCAGGGCAGTCCCGCCAGAGTGCCTTCTATGGCGAGGCGGCTCAACTGCTCGTCTACCTCTCCGACGGCCTCCACAGGCTCGGCGAGCGTGAGCGGACCGAGCTGGAGTCCGGGCTGCGCGTTGACGAGCACCCGGTGGACGCCGCTTCCCCCCTCTACCTGCAATTCGAGGAACTCGGACGCCAACTGCAGATCGGCTACGACCGGGCGGTCGGGTGGATCGTCGATCGTGCCGCTCAGCAGCAGCCTGTTGCCCGCCAGGTAGAGCGGCGGCTCGCGGAGCGTCAGGGCCAGTCCGGTTTCGTCGAGCCGTCCGGACAATCTTCCGTCGACAGTTTCGGTGCCGGGGTCGAAGCTGCCCACGATTATCTCGGGTGAGTCGTTCCAGACTCCGTTTACGTCAAGGCCGAGGGGGCCGAGGAGCAGATCCCCGCTGGCGAGCCGCTGCAGGTCGACTCGCCCGGCAAACTCGGTCTGCCCGTCGGCGTGGGAAACAGTTCCGTCCACGTCCGTCAGCGCCAGCTCGACGGCGCCAGTAGCCTTAAGTTCGGCCGCCCGGTAGGACAGATCGAGCCGCAGCGGGGCAAGGTCGAGAGCTCCTGACAGCGAGAGTGGTCCGAACTGACCGCTTATCTCGCCAATCTCGCCTCCGGCGAGGACGCCGCGGACACGTCCGGCGATCGAAGTCTCAAGAGTTACTCCTGCCGCCCGCGGGCGGTCGGTTCCGGGGCCACTGACCTCGAGTTGTAGGGGAAGCGAGGCGACCGGGCCGTCGGCACCGATAGTCAGGGCGATCGGGGCCGCCAGGCCGGGAGCCGTGATGTCCCGGACCGCCAACTGGCCCTCGAGTCGACCGTCCGCAAGCACCGCGGCGCCTTCGGCCGTTGCCCCCCAGTCGTCCTGGCCGTCGAAGAACACCTGCAGACCGTCGCCGTCGAGCCGAGCATCGGCAGCCAACGAAACGCCCCGATTTGCAACGGTCCCCTGAATCTGGCCGGTGGCATCGCCGACCAGGCCATCGCGGCCGGCGGCGGCCGTCAGTTCGAGCGACGTCCGTAATCCTCGGATCGGTTCGGCGCCGTCGACCACCAGCCTTACCCGGCTCTCTTCATCCTCCGGTCGCATGCGAAAACTGAACGCGCCTCCGGCAAGTCGGCCCCTGGCGTCGACGCTCGTGCCTTGCCCGCTGTCGTAGTCGAAGTCCGCGATCAGGTCTTCCAGCGGCTGCTGCAGGAGCGATCCTTCGCCGCTGGCGCGGCCGTGCAGGCTGACCTGGGACCAGCCCGACGCCCGCAGGTCCACGTCCACCTGTCCGGTCACTGCCAGGCTGCCGCTGTCGATGCTTCCACGGCCCAGCCAGTCGGCCACGTCTGTCAGTTCCGGTCGACCCAGGATCCGCGCTTCCCAGCGGCTTGCCGGTACGTTCACGTCGACGTCGGCAGTTATCGGTCCCGCCATCCCTCGGCCGGTGAGGTTGGCCTCGACGAGGCCGCGATCGAATCTCACCGGCCCGCTGAGCGCGTCGACGGCCAGGTCCAGATAGTCGACGGAACCGCCGCTCACCGTCAGGTCCGCCACAACGCCTCCGGAATCCGCGGCAACGCGTCCCTGGACGGTACCGGACGTCACGCCCGGCCACCAGTGCCTGGCAAGCCGGGCGTCGGCCGCCTGGACCTCCAGGTCGAGACTCCAGGGCGCCGGGCGAAAGAGCCCCGCAAACCGGGCCTCGCCCTCCGCCGTGCGCAGCGTCGTCTCGAAGCGCACGCCCTCCTGATCCCTTGTTACGGAGACGTCCTCGACGTCCAGCCGCGGGAGCGTCCATGGGATGCCGCCGACCTCGATCGCCACATCCTGAACGGATACGTCGCGCAATTGCAGCGACACGGAGGTTCCGGCCGTGTCGCCGACAGGCAGTCTCACCTCGTCGAGGTCGAGTTTCCCGCGCACCCCCTGCAGCCCGAGCGAAACCGGCAGCTCACCGGTAAGCAACGAGGGCAGGAAGTAGTCGATCGCCAGCGTCCCGGCGTGCAGATCCACTCCCGGGCCGGTCAGCCGTGCCTCGGTTAACTCCACGCCCAGCCAAGGGTTGCCGTGGGACTCCCGGTAGGACAACCGGTAGCCGGCGTCCGCCACTGCCGACACTCCGTGCTTCAGCAACCACTCGCGGCCGACGTCGGTGGCCGGCACGACCACCGACGTCGCAATGAGCACCACCAAAAACGCTGGTATGAGCCAGCGATGCAGCCTCATCGGATGCGGGTGAATCCGATCGAAGCTATCAGCATGAGAGGACCGTGATGAACTGTGCGTTCACAGGAAACGATACCACCGGAACGGCGATAATCGCGTTACCATACGGCGTGACTGAGGCAAAGCGCACGCGAATGACGGCACTGATTTCGGGCCAGGTTCAAGGCGTGGGCTTCCGGGAGTTCGTCCGGCGAAACGCACTCGATCTGGAGCTCGCCGGTTACGCCGAGAATCTGGACGACGGAAGGGTCGAGGTGGTGGCGGAGGGAGCCAAGGACGACCTGGAACTGTTCCTGGTGCGGCTTCGTTTGGGCCCGGCGCACGCCGAGGTGAAGGAGATCGAAGTCGCCTGGGGAGAGGGCGGGGGATTGAAGGAGTTCTATGTCTACTGA
>JBBDRK010000078.1:5154-15352 GCA_040905465.1 Trueperaceae bacterium
GCCGAGATCAAGAGGGCGAGCCCGTCGCAGGGCGCAATAGCCGAGCTCGATCCGGCTAAGGCGGCGCAGGCCTATCAGGCGGGAGGCGCCCGCGCTCTCAGCGTGCTGACCGAACCGCGCCACTTCGGCGGCGACCTTGGCCACATCGGCCTGGTAAGGGCGGCGTCGTGGCTGCCGGTGTTGCGCAAGGACTTCACAGTCCACCCGGCGCAACTGCGAGAGGCGAAGTCTGCCGGCGCGTCCGCGGTCTTGCTGATCGTGGCCCTGACCGCCGGCCTCACCGGAGCCTACCTGCGCTACGCGCGCGGTCTGGGACTCGACGCCCTGGTCGAAGTACACGACGAGGCGGAGCTCGACCAGGCTCTTGCGGCCGGCGCGGAGATCATCGGAGTGAACAACCGCGACCTGCGCACGCTGGAGATCGACCTGGAGACGGCGCCGCGCCTCATGTCGCGGGCTCGCCTGGCAGGATTCGACGGTGTTCTGGTGGCGGAGTCGGGCTACCGCAGCGGCGACGAGTTGCGTGACTTGAGCGGCCTCGCCGACGCGGTACTGGTAGGGACCAGCCTTGCCGGCTCGGGCGACCTGGAGGGGGCGATGAAGCGGCTGACGGCTGTTACCAGGGCCCAGTGAGGCCGGTTGATCGGGCGAGGGCTCACAGGAGTCCACCGGATCCAGTGAGGTAAGGAGATCGCGTGGGAGCAAGAGGAGAGACGGAGAGACACGAACGGGTTGCGCTGATAACCGGAGCCAGCTCGGGAATCGGCCGTGCGGTTGCCCTGGCCCTGGCGGAGGCAGGCTGGTCGTTGCACCTGAGCGGCCGGGACGGCGATCGGCTGCGGGAACTGGCAGCCGGCTTGCCGGCTGCCGAGGTGCACCCGGGCGACCTGAGCGACGATCGCTTCGTCGGCACATTGGCAGAAGCGTTGCCGGCGGAGTTGACGGCGCTCGTCCATAGTGCGGGTACCGTAAGCCTGGGCCGCTTCGATGAAGCGGCGGTGGAAGACTTCGACCGCCAGTACCGGGTCAACGTCCGCGCGCCCTATCTGCTCACCCAGCTCTTGCTGCCGCAGCTGCGTCGAGGGCGGGCGAGTATCGTGTTCGTCAACTCGGGAGCGGGGAACAACGCTCGCGCCGCTTGGGGTCAGTACGCGGCGTCCAAGCACGCCCTGCGCGCGCTGGCGAACTCGCTGCGCGAGGAGGAGCCCGATCTGCGGGTGACCAGCGTCTATCCCGGACGCACCGCCAGTCCGATGCAGGCCGAGGTCCACCGGATGGAAGGCCGAGATTACGAGCCCGACTCGTTCATGCAGCCGGACGACGTCGCCCAGGAGATAAGCCTGCTCTTGCGGCTGCCTCGCCGGGCCGTGGTGACCGACCTGTCGATCCGGCCGAGTTGACCCGTCGGAAACCAACGGCGTCCGGACCACGGGCCCCGGTTGCGGGTGCCGATATACTCGCAGCCATGACCGTTGCCGACAACACCGAAATTCGTTCCCGGAGACTGGACAACGGAATCACTCTGGTCTTCGAGCAGATGCCGTGGCTTCATAGCCTGAGCGTCGCCTTCCTGCTGCCGGTCGGCTCGGTCACGGACCCGGCCGACCGGGAGGGCAGCGCCACCGTTCTCTACGACTGGCTTTCGCGAGGAGCGGGCGACCGGAATTCGCGAGCCTTCAACGATGAGCTCGATGGACTGGGTGTGCGCAGGGGCGGTGGCGCCGGCCGTGAAACAACCAACCTCAGCGCATCCATGCTGGCTCGTTCCCTACCGGCCTCCCTGCCGCTGCTTGCAGACATGCTTCGCCGTCCGCGCCTGCAAGACGAGGAGTTCGGCAGCGCCCGCGAACTCGCCCAGCAGGAGCTGGCGTCGTTGGACGACAGCCCGTCTCAACGGTTGAGCGAGCTGCTGGCCAGACGCTACTTCACGTCGGCCCACGGCCGCAGCTTGTATGGCACCGAGCAAGGGCTTGCGGCACTGGATCCCGAGGCGGTCCGAGCGGACTATCGGGGCCGCTATGCCCCGGAAGGAATGGTGATCGCGGCCGCCGGGGGCGTGAGCTGGGAAGAGCTGTCCTCCGAGGTCGAACGAGCCTTCGCCGACTGGCGAGGCGCCCCGCCTGCGGTTCCCGAGGTGGCGACCGAAACGCCGCGCCGGCACCACGTCGAGGCGGATACCAGCCAGGTGCACATCGGGCTGGCCTACCCGGGTCTGCCACCGCAACACGACGACTGGTACCGGCAGACGCTGGCGATGAACGTTCTGTCGGGCGGGTCGGGCAGCAGGTTGTTCATGGAGGTCCGTGAGAAGCGCGGTCTCGCCTACAGCGTGCACGCCTATACTCGCGCCCTGCGAGGCTACGGCTACGTGCTGGCTCGCGCCGGCACCACCCCGGAGCGGTCGGACGAGACACTGGACGTGATGCTGGCCGAGATCGGTCGCCTGGGCTCGGGCGTAGAGGCGAACGAGCTGGAACGGGCACGAATCGGCATCCTTTCGCAACTGGTGATGCAGGGTGAGTCGAGCGGATCGCGCGCCTCGGCGCTGGCCAACGACATGTACCTGCGGGGAGAAGGCCGCAGCCTCGCCCGGATAAAGTCCGCCATTTCGGCGATCGGTCTCGACGACGTAAACTCCTTCCTGGCCCTCCAGAGCGTGCCTCAGCCGACCGTGGTAACACTCGGTCCGGCCAGCTCGACGACGGCTACTACCGTGGCCCCGACGGTGGCCTGAGGTTTCGATGACCCAGATTCGCTTCCATCACGCCCGCCTGCCGAACGGCCTCACGGTAATCGGTGAGCACAATCCGGCCGCCCAGAGCGTGGCCGCCGGTTACTTCGTAAACACCGGCTCGCGCGACGAGCACCCCGGTATCGCCGGCGTCTCGCACTTCCTCGAACACATGATGTTCAAGGGAACCGACAGGCGCTCGGCCGAAGACATCAACCGCGAGTTCGATGAGATGGGCGCCCGCAGCAACGCCTATACCAGCGAGGAGCACACCGTCTACTACGGGGCGGTACTTCCCGAGCACCGTGGACGGCTGCTCGATCTGCTCACGGACATGATGCGGCCGGCGCTGCGCGAGAGCGACTTCGACTTGGAGAAGAAGGTGATCCTCGAGGAGATCGCCATGTATCAGGATCGCCCCAACCTGCGCTTGTTCGAGCTCGGCAGCCGCAGGTTCTTCCGCGATCATCCGCTGGGAAACAGCGTGCTCGGCACGCCCGAGTCGATCGGCCCGCTTGCCCGTGACGAGATGCTCGAGTACTTCCGTTCCAGATACGCCCCCAACAACCTGATCCTGGCACTGGCCGGAGCGTACGACTGGGACGCAACGCTGGCGCAGGCGCAGGCTGCTACCGAGGGGTGGCAGCCGCAACCGGTGGACCGAAGCTACCCTCCGCTGGCGCCGGCAGCGGGCGAGGACCACGCCGGCGACGAAAAGCTCAAGCGGGTGCATATCGGATTTTGGGCGCCGGGACCGAGCGCCCAGAGCGAGCTGCGCTACTCGGCGGCCCTGCTCGCCAGTTGCCTGGGCGATGCTACCGGCAGCAGGCTCTATTGGGCGCTGGTTGACAAGGGTACGGCGGACGCCGCCCAGGTCTGGCACGACGCCGCAGACGGAGCGGGCGCGTTCATGGGCTACGCGTCCACCTCGCCGGAGCGCTCGGCGGAGGTGCTGGCCAAGGTGAAGGAGACCCTTATCGCTGCTCAGTCCGAACCGCCCACCAAGGAGGAGTGGGAGAGGTCGCGCCACAAGATAGCCACGTCGCTGACTCTCCACGGCGAGACGCCCTTCGGCCGGCTCATGTCTCTCGGCAACAGCTTCCTCTACAACGGCGCCTACCAGAGCCAGGATGAGCTGCTGGCGCGGATCATGAGCGCCGAGCGTGACGATGCGGCCGAGATCCTGGCCGACGGTGCGTTCGACAGACTCTTCGCCATGACGCTAGGTCCGAACGGCAAAGCCTCGCGGTGAGAAGCCGCCGCCCGGGCCGAACCCTCACCACAGCCAGCGGTCGCTCGGTGCGCCGATCTCGCGGCGGCCGCCGGGCACCGATCGCCTGGCTGGCCCTGCTGGCACTGGGCATGCCGGTTGTCTCCAATGGGGCGATCGCGGTTGCGCAGGTGGCCGCCGAGGGGGAGGTATCGGCTACCGATCCCGGCCGGGAAGCAGCGGCAAAGACTGCGGCAGATGGGCAGGAGGCCTTCTCGGGGCTCACGGTGATCGCCTTCGGTGAGCAGGAATTTGACATAGTCACCGGCATAACTACCCTCCCCGAGGGCGGCCAGGTCGTGGACCGCGAGCATGGAGTAACGCTGACGGCGGAAAGCATGCGTTACCGCGAAGGCGACTTCGTGGAGGCGGAGACGGTGGAGGTGTCGGGCCGCTTCGGTACGGCCCGCTCCGACCGAGTGTCGATCGACCTGGCCACCGCTGTCGTCGAGGCGTCTGGCAATGTGCGCTTCGAGCGTGAGGAGTTGCGGCTGCTGGCTGCCTCCCTGCGTTACGACGTGGATGCCGCCATCGTCGAGTTCGAGGGACCTGTGACGGGCGAAGGGGTGGAACTCGAAGCAGCCGCTATGTTGCTAGATGCGGATAGCGGCTCTGTCCTGCTGATCGGGCCGTACCGCTATCAGGACGAGCTGTTCGAGCTCAGCTCGGAGCGGGAGGGGGCGCTGTTGTCGTTGACGCCGGCAGAGGACGAATCCGGCAGGATGGTCGCGTCGAGTCGTGTCGATCCAGAGCTGATCGACCGGCTCGGGCCGTACCTGCCCTGAGAAAGCTCGGAGTGGTTACCAGAACCGCAACGCCTCGGACCCTGCCCGTCGTTTGCCGCGTGGCGGCGCTGCTGGTCCTCATCCTGGTCGTGACGACCGTCCAGGCTCAATGCGACCTCTCGCAGGAACCGACCAGGCTGTCGGTCGAGGGTTTCGGCACCGCTTACTTCCAGGAGTTCGAGACGGACGCCGCCAGGAATCGCGTGGACCTCAGCGGTGGAGTGTGCATCACCGGGGAAGACGCGCGCTGGACCATCCTTGCCGAGAGCGCTTCCCTGAGCGGGCTGAGGAACGCAGAGCAGCTACGCGCGGAGATAATAGGGGCGGTCCTGCTCTACCAGGACTGGCGCGTCGTCGCCGAGATGCTGCGGTCCGACGGCGTCACTCTGGAGATGGAGCAGGTCACCTTCAGCGGGCGTGGCGTCGTGGGCAGCGCCGCGGTGCTGGCACTCGACCTCCGGTTGGGCAGAACTGTCGCCGGCGGGGTTCGGGTCCTGGGCCGAAGCTTCCGGCTGGAGGCCGAATCGGCGGAACTGGTGGGGGACGCGGTCGACCTGCGTACCGTTCTCATCACCACCTGTACCTGCCCGGGGCGGCCTTTCTACGTAGTGACCGGGAGCGAGGCTCATCTCGAACTCGATGCGCAGAGGCTGGACGTGGGCAACGGCTACCTCAGTCTGGCGGGCCTGCGGCTGCCGCTGGCGCCGGAATTCCAGTTGAGCGGAGCGGCGTTCGAAGAGCTGTCGCTGCCGGTAACCCTCGAGTACCGGCCGGGCAACTCCGGCACCGGTTTGGGAGTGGTGGTGCCCGACCTGGAACTGGACGAGGGCCTGTCGCTGGAGATGGGGCTGCTGGGGCTCGATGACGACAACCCGCTCCAGGCGTTCGCGCTGGCCCACTACCGCAGCAAGAGCGTCAACTTCACCGTCGGCCGTGCTCGTGGCGGCCCCCGCGCCGATCTGGTCGTGGTGGAGCCGCTGGCGCCAGCGCTCGACGCCTCGTTCGCCATCCGCAACAGGCATGAGGCGGCCAGCGACTATCTGCACGAGGGGGTCCTGTCGCTGGCCGCCAAGCCGGCGGCGGTTGCCCTCGGCCAGAGCAGCAAGCTGAATCTCAGCGGCGAACTGTTCGCGGCCGCCAGCGCACAGGAGATCGCTGGAACGGCTGTGGTCTCGCCGCGCCTGGGGGCGCTCGCCGGCGTTGAGCTCGCCGTGCCAACCGGTCCGGGCGCTACCATGACCGTCGGGCTGGAGGGGCGCCTGACCGACTATCCGGCGCTGAACGCCAGCCAGTTCGGCGTGTCCCTGCGCAGCGGCTGGCTCTATCGGCGAGGTCCGTGGACCCTCGATCTGCGACACAATCGGCTGTGGACGGACTCAGGTTCGCCGTTTTCGGTAAAACTGGACCGCCTGTTGCCGCAAAACGAGGTAGAGCTTCACGCGGCGGTAGCAGGAGCGGTGGCGGGGAGCCTGACGGGCAATGCTCACCTCGATCTCGAGTACGACCTGTTGATGGTGGGAAACGCCGTCCCCAACGGGCTCGAGCGGTTGGGCGCTGCGGTCTCGCTGAGCTATCCGCTCGGCGGTTGGACGATGGGATTTCGTGGCAATCTCGAGCTCGCCGGTCTGCTCGATCCGGACCCCCCGGGCCGCCGGCGTGCGTTCGTTCAGACGGAAGTGACTGCCGAGCAGGGCGACTGGGAGGCAGGCGCCAAGGTGCGGTACGACCTGCGGAGCGCCCAGCAGGGCCTTTCGCTGCTGGAAGCGAGCGTCGCCGTTCCGCTCGAATATAAAGGGGGGACCCTCACTCCGTACGTGGCACTGGATTTCGCGCCGACCCTCCTGCGGCATGAAACCCCCCGCCTCTCCGGACACGGCGTCACGCTGACCTGGCGCTCGTGCTGCGGAACGGTAAAGGTCGGCTATCGCCAGCAGGACAGCTCGTTCGCCACGACTTTCGGCTTTGCGCTGGAGCACTGAGCGGGTCGCGGGCGGCTCCGGCCGGTCGCGGGGTATAGTGTGCGACCGTAGTTCAACCTGGCCGGAACTCGGCCAGTTTTGCCGTTCAAGACACGGCCGAACTCAGTTACCGATAGAGGCGATTACGCCGTGAAGAGAGTCGACCGTTACCTCCTGGCAGAGAGTCTGCCGCCCCTGCTGTTCGGACTCCTCCTGTACAGCACACTGGCCGTCGTCAGCATGACCATTCCGCGACTGCAGTGGGTCATCGGCGTTCCGCTGGCCGACCTGGGAGCGTGGCTGGCGTTGCAGTATCCGACGGCGGTCGTCCAGACTCTGCCGATCGCGATCGTGCTGGCCGTGCTGCTCGCCTTCGGCCGCTTGGCCACCGCCAACGAACTGCTGGCGATGCAGGCAGGCGCGATCTCGTTGGGCAGAATCAGCAGGGTGTTCGTGGTGCTAGGCCTCGTCGCCGCCTGCGCGGCGTTGGCGCTGAACCAGTGGGTCCTGCCGGACGCCAACGCCCGCGTCGGCAGCCTCTACTGGCGGCTTACCTCGACCGGCAGCGGACTCTTCCGCCTGGCCAGCCAGAGCATACCGGTCGACGGCTTCACCCTCAACTTTGGCAAGGTAGACAGGCGCAGCGACGAGATGTTCGACGTGCGCGTCGAACGCTGGGACGGCCGCTCGGTGTCGCTGGTATTCGCGGACCGGGCCGTGTTCGAGCCACGCGGATTGCGTCTGTACGGCTACCGGACGATGGCCCTGGACCTGACGGCGCTCGAGGCCGGCGAGGCGAACTCGGGCAGCCGGTTGGTGCGCGCGGATAGCCGCGGCTCCGACTCCGATGCCAGCCTCCTCCTCACCATGTCGACGGGGGCGGACGAGTTGATCACCCGCTTCAGCAGCGGCGGTTTCGAAGATCCCCGGTCGATCTCCGGCGCGTATCGCGCTGCCAACGACTCGAACCTTCCGGCACGGGAGCGTCAGAACGCGGCGGTGCTCTTCCAGCGCAAGCTGGCGGAGCCGTTCGCCAGCCTGGTGCTCCTGCTGGTGGCCCTGCCGCTGTCGCTCAATTACGCCCGCAGCCGCAGCGTGGCGTTCGGCCTGTCGTTGGTGGTGACGCTGGCCTGGTATCTGCTGCTGACGCTCGGGCAATTACTCGCTCAGACCGGAGGGGTTCCGGTATGGCTGGGCGTGTGGCTGGCGAACCTGATTCTCGGATCGACCGGGCTGATTCTCCTGGCCAGGCGCGTTGTCCCGCGCTGATCGGATTCCCTGTCTGGGTGCTAGACTTTAACGTCTAGATGGAAGGTTTGCTAGCCAGTCTCGCCTCCAGTACCTCATACCTCCCGCAAGCCGAACAAGCGCGCGTGACTGCTGCGTTCGAATTGGCGGAGCGAGCCCATAGTGGCATGCGCCGCAGGTCCGGCGAGCCCTACATCATGCATCCGGTAGCGGTAACAGTACTGCTGGCCGAGATGCGGCTCGACGCCGACGCTCTCATCGCCGGCCTGCTCCACGACACCGTCGAAGACACCGACGTAACCTTCGATCAGCTCGAAGAGGAGTTCGGCGCCGCGGTGCGGCGGATCGTCGAGGGGGAGACCAAGATCTCCAAGCTCGCGGTGCGCGTGTATGCCGACGAGCAGTCGGAGAACCTGCGGCAGATGCTGCTGGCGATGATCGGCGACGTCCGCATCATCCTGGTGAAGCTGGCGGACCGGTTGCACAACATGCGGACCCTGACCAGCCTGGCGCCCGAGAAGCAGCAGCGGATCTCCCGGGAGACGCTGGAGATCTTCGCGCCGCTGGCTCACCGGCTGGGTATCAACCACATCAAGAACGAGCTCGAGGACTTGTCGTTCTCCTATCTGGAGCCGGACCGCTATCGCCAGCTCCAGCGCCAGGTGCGGATGCGGCATGCCGAGCGAGAGGCGTACGTGCAGCAATCGATCGCACTGCTCGACAAGCGAATGCAGTCCGACGGCCTCTGCTTCGAACTCGGCGGCCGCAGCAAGCACCTCTACAGTATCCACCGCAAGATGCAGCGTGACGGCAAGAACCTCGATCAGATCTTCGACCTGATGGCGATCCGAGCCATCATCGAGCCGCAAAACGGCGCCGACCTCTCGCGCGAGGATCAGGAGAAGGCGGTGTGCTACCGCACGCTGGGGATCGTCCACAGCCTGTGGACCCCGATTCCGGGCCGCTTCAAGGACTACGTGGCGGTTCCCAAGCACAACGGCTACCAGTCGCTGCACACAACTGTGATCGGCCTGCTCGGCCAGCCGATCGAGGTTCAGATCAGGACAAAGCGGATGCACGAGGTGGCCGAGTTCGGGGTGGCGGCTCACTGGGCCTACAAGCAGGGCCTGGAGGACACCGACGAGATCCAGAAGCGGCTGGCCTGGATGCAGCAACTGCTGGACGTTGACGACACCACCGAAACCGCCGATGCCTTCGTGGACGCCGTCAAGAGCGACCTGCTGTCCGAGCGCGTGCTGGTGTTCACGCCGGCCGGAGACGTGCTCAACCTGCCGCGAGGCTCGACGCCGATCGACTTCGCTTATCAGGTGCACACCGAGGTCGGGCACCGCTGCATCGGTGCCCGGGTGAACGGCGAGATCGTGCCGCTCAGCTACCGCTTGCAGACGGGCGACCGGGTGGAGATCCTCACCAATAGATCGTCGCACTACGGGCCGTCGCCCGACTGGCTAAAGTTGGCCGTCACGCGGAGCGCCAAGCAGAAGATCCGGCATCACTTCCGGCAGCAGGAACGGCAGGGGCAGTTGGAGGTGGGACGCAGGGCTCTCGAGCGCGCCCTCAAGCGGCGTCAGTTGCCGCTGGGCAGCTACGCCACCAGGGCGAAACTGGAACAGGCCGCGTCACAACTGCTGAACGGCGACTCGGCCGACGACATCTATCTGGCGCTGGCCGCCAGGCGCCTGCCGGCCAAGCAGATCCTCGAGGTCCTGGCGCCCGACCAGATGCCGAAGCAGCAGCAGGAGCCGGCGCGGCCGTCCGAGCCGGGCAAGAGCATCTCGGGAGTGCTGGTGGAAGGGCTCGACTCGCCCGCCAAGCTGGCGCAGTGTTGCTCGCCGGTTCGAGGCGACGACGTGATCGGCTACATAACCAGGGGTAGGGGAGTGACGGTTCACCGGGTGGACTGTCCCAACGTCAAGCACCTGATGCACCAGCAGGGTGAACGCTTCATCAACGTCGCCTGGGACGCTCCGTCGGGCGAGGTATTCCCGGTCGACTTCGAGGTCATCGGGGTGGACCGACCGGGCCTGCTCAAGGACGTGCTCGACGTCATTGCCGCGATGAACAAGTCGGCTACGCGGGTCGCGGCGGACGTGCAGGACATGACCAGCGCGCGCATCCACTTCCGGGTGGACGTGAAAGACCAGTCCGAGATCGACTTCATCAAGACCAACGTCCAGCGGATCGC
>JBBDRK010000079.1:0-12033 GCA_040905465.1 Trueperaceae bacterium
ACGGTCGGATGCGAAACGGTCGGATGCGAAACGGTCGGGAGCGACGAGAAGAGTGGCCGGTAGCGGCCGGAAAGGCAGGAGCACATGAAGGTTCTCTACTGCAAGGACGTCGGCTTCGACTGCGGCTATGTCGCGCAGGCCTCGAGCGAGGAGGAGCTGCTGCAGAAGGTGGCCGAGCACGCCGAGCAGGTGCACGAGGTCGGCGATCTGCCCGAAGAAGTGGTGACGAAGGTGCGGGCAGCCATCCGGGACGCCTGAGCCGTGTCAACGATACTCGTTCACATTACGCACGGCCCGGAGCATCCGACTCGCGCCGCACTTGGCTTCCTGGTGGCCCGGAGTGCAGTCGCCGAAGGCCACTCCGTGTCGCTGTTCCTGGCGGGAGACGCGGTCCAGCTCATGCGCGAGGCGGTTCTCGATACCCTGACCGGACTGGGAACCGGACGGTTGCGCGAGCACTATGACGCGCTGGTGGACGCCGGCTGCAGGTTCTATCTCTCCGGGATGTCGTGCAAGAGCCGGGGGATCGACCTCGCCGCTGCGACCGCCGCCGTCGACGGCAGCGGCACCGGACCCCGGGTCGAACTGGCGATGCCGGACGTGTTGGTGAAGCTCGCGCTCGAGCACGACCGGATGTTCACCTACTAGCGGATCCGCCCCCGCCCGAGGCGCTATAAACGGCGCCCTGGACAGGCCCCTTACGGCGCGGAGGCATGTGGTGTTTTTTACCCTCGACGGTCGGCCCCATAGCATATAGAATCCCCGGGCAAGCCATCTTCAGTGGGGTAAAAACATGCTCACAACCCTTGGATTCAACGCGCTGCTGATATTCTTCCTGCGTGTCGCCGACGTGAGCGTCGGGACGCTGCGTGTGAACGTTCTGGTACGCGGCTTTCGTGGCCTGGCCGTAGCCCTCAGCTTCGTCGAGTGCCTGATCTGGCTCTCGGCTACCGCCCGGGTGCTTACCCAGCTCGACAACCCCGCCAACATTTTCGCGTTTGCCGCCGGCTACGCCACGGGAACGCTGGTGGGCTGCACCATCAACGACTGGTTGGCGCTGGGCAAGACGCTCATGCGAATCGTCACCCCTACCAATCAGCCGGAGGTCACCAGCGCCTTGCGGGAAGCGGGGTGCACCGTCACGGTGATGAACGCCAAGGGGCGTGACGGCGAGGTGAGCATGGCCTTCAGCGTGATCCCCAAGAAGCGTTCGCGCAAGCTCCTGAACGTGATCCAGAACGCCAACCCCAACGCCTTCGTCACCTTCGAGGAGGTTCGGACCGCCGACCGGGCCATATTGCCTGTGAACGTTCCGCCCCGGCCGATGCTGTGGCGCGCCCTCCGTCCTCGCGTGTAGCGCCGCCTATCACCGCACATCTCCATTAGCGCACGGCACCATTCGGGTAGCTGCCGCGCGCTAGCTTTCCCGGTAGTACGGTCGGCGGGCAGGGCCGCTGCACCGGCTAGCAGGCCGCGGTCAGCCTCGCAGCCTGGCTGAGCGTCCGGCAGCGATCGCGGGTGGGCGGGCGATGCCGACCGCGATCGCTGCGAGCGCCACCGCGAGCGAGAGCAGCACGAGCAGCAGCCGGTAGTCTCCGCCGCTTGCGGTGACCAGCAGGCCGGTCGACACCGGCGCGACTGCCCGGGCCAGCGCGTTGATCAGCGCCATGCGGCCGCTGATCCGTCCGAAGTGCGCGCCCCCGTAATACTCGGCCAGCAGCGCGGCTCGTGCCGGCGTGATTGCGCCGAATCCCGCTCCGTAGAGGAAGACGAAGGCCCACAAGGCGGCCGCGCTAACGGCTGCCGTGGTGCCGGCCGCCGCGAACAGCGCCAGCAGGCCAATGGCCTGAAGCGCGAAGATGCCGGTTGCCACGAACCTTCTCGGCCACACGTCACCCAACGGTGTGAGCACTATCCTGCCGGGCAGCGCCATCAGCCCGATCGCCCCGCCGATGCCCGCGGCGGCGGTGACGGTGCTGCCGGCGGCAACCAGTAGCGGCACCAGGTGCACGCCGATGGCGGTGATGACGAAAGTCGACAGCGAGAAGGCGACGGCCAGGCGCCGGAAGTCGGGCCTCGCGAAGGCCTCGCCGGAGGAGACTCCGTGGTCCGCGCGGCTGTCGCCGACCACGGTGGCGGCAGCGCCGTCCGGTGCCAGCCCGAGATCGGCCGGGCGCCTCCGGAGCAGCAAGGCGTGAAGCGGGAAGGTGGTCAGTTGGATGACGGCCAGCACACGCAACGCGGAGCGCCAACCGTAGCCCTCCACCAGGAACCCGGCGAGCGGAATGAAGATGACGCTGGCGAAACCCGCGAGGAACGTCAGGACCGTGAGCGACTTGCCCAGGTCGCGGCGGAACCAGGCCGCCAGGACGGCGAACGCCGGTTCGTAGAGCACGGCGGCCATGGCGAACCCCAAGCCTGCCCACAGCAGGTAGAACGCCCACAAGGAGTCGACCCCGGACCAGGCGAACAGCATCAGCCCAGCCAGCAGCGAGCCGGCGCTCATCGGCAGCCGGGCGCCGTGCTCGTCCAGCCACCGCCCCACCGGAACCGCTGCGATACCGGCGGTGAGCAGGCCCAGCGAGTAGGCGCCGGTAATGGCGGCGACCGACCAGCCGAGCTCGGCCTGCATGGGGGCGATGAACACGGTGAACGCATAGGCGAGGATGCCGTAGGAGATGGTCTCGGTAACGGACAACGCGCCGACCATGATCCAGCCGTGATAGGGACCGGAGGCGCGATCGGCGGCTGGTCTCACCGGGCGATTCTACGGTCTGGCCAACGGCGGATTACCCTGTCCGGGTGATCGGCGGCTCAGCGGCCGGCAAGGACCGGTAGTTCGTCCAGGTCGGCCGAGAAGTCGTCTGCAGAGTCTCCGACACGCTTGCCCGAGGCGCCGGCAGCGGTCGCCGGGCCGACGTCGCAGCAGGCACTTTCACCACTGCCGGAGCACACGCCGGTCTCCGGCAGGGTGAGGTCGACCGCGCGCGCCGCCTCTATGTCGCCGGCCAGGTGGGCCGCGATCGAGCGCACCTGTTCATAGCCGGTTAGCAGCAGGAAGGTCGGAGCGCGCCCGTAGCTCTTCATGCCGACCAGGTAGAAGCCCGTCTCCGGGTGGGCGAGGGAAGCCTCGCCGTGGGGCGAAACCGTGCCGCAGGAGTGCACATTGGGGTCGATCAGCGGGGCCAACCTCACGGGCGCCTCGGTGATCGGGTCGAGCTCGAGCCGCAACTCGCGCAGCATCGCCAGGTTTGGCCGGAAGCCGGTGGTGGCAACCACCTCGTCTACCTCGAGCGACCTACCGTCCTCGGCCACGACCAGCAAGCCTTCGCCCGACTGGGACAGGCGCTCCACTCGGAAGCCGGTGAGCAGCTCGATCTGACCGTCGGCCACCAGCCGTTCCACCCGGCTGCCCAGGGCGGCGCGCTCCGGGAGCCCGTCATCGCTGCCGCCCCCGAAAACGGTCCGTGCCTGCTGGCGCCGTATCGCCCACACCACGTCGCCCGCGCCGGCCTCGCGGCGAAGTGCGGCCAGGTCCAGCACGGCGTTGACAGCCGAGTGGCCGCTGCCCACCACCAGGGTGCGCCTTCCCGCGTAGCGCGCCTTCTCCTTGCCCCGTGCATCGGGGATTCCGTAACGGATACGGGTCCGAAGCTCGGTTTCGCCGGCGGCGCCGAGGCCGCTCGAGCCCAACGGATTGGGCTCGGTCCAGGTTCCCGAGGCGTCGATCACCGCCCGGGCGAGGGTGCGCACTTCGCCCTGCGGACCCTGTGCTACCACCAGAAACGGTGCCGCTTCACGGTCACCGGTCTTCATCCGGTCGTAACCCGAGCGGGTCACGCCGGTCACCCGGTGGCCGAGCCGCAGCGTGCGCTTCAGCCCGGGCAGTTGCGCCAGCGGCTCCAGGTAGTCGTCCACCAGTTGCGCCCCGGTCGGATGCCCCTCTGGGTCCGGCTCCAGCCAGCCGCCGGCGCCCAGCAGATCCCTGGCGGCGCCATCCGTCAGGTAGCGCCAGGGAGAGAACAGCCGCACGTGCCCCCAGTCGCGGACGCTTTCGGCCACCCTCGGGCCGGCTTCGAAGACCAGCGGCTCGAGCCCGCGTTCCAGCAGGCGTGCCGCGGCCGCCAGGCCTATCGGGCCAGCGCCGATGACGACGACGGGCAAAGCGGAAGACTCTCCTTCGAGGTCGAGGCGGGCAAGCGGTACGGGATTCACGTTCTCCTCCTGGCTTGCGGGCCGAACGCGACCCGCACATATCGATGTGCGTCAATACGTTACCTGGTCGGAGGATACGACAAGAGATAGACGGTTGTCAATGTATAGTGGCCGCATGGCAACGGTCGAGGTACACGACAACCGGTTGGCGATGCGGCTAAAGGCGCTCGCCGACCCGGCGCGGCTGGCGGTGCTGGAGTTCCTGCTCGAGCCCAATGGCGAGTGCTGTTCGCGCGACGACGGGGTGTGCGGTTGCGACTTCGAGGGCCTGCTGGGGTTGTCGCAACCGACGGTGAGCCACCACCTTAAGGTACTGGTGCAGGCAGGCCTCCTCGGCGCCGAGAAGCGGGGGCGCTGGACCTACTATCGGCTCGAGCCGCAGGCGTTCGAAGAGCTCGCCGGTCACTTCCAGCGTTACGGCAAGGGCGCCGGGGCGCCGGCGCGTTGATGCGGGCCGCCCGCGACCGGAGCTAGTCCAGAGGCTGTTTCGGCAACAGCCGCAACGGGCAGCTTTGCGGCAAGCACAGAGGAGTGCCGCTCACCGGATCATGCACTACAAAGCATTCGATCCCGAACACGTCGCACACCATGCCCCGGTTCACGACCTCCAGCGGATCGCCCTGTGCCACGACCTGGCCGCCCTTCAACGCCACCAGGTGATGGGCGTAGCGGCAGGCCTGGTTGATGTCGTGGAGCACCATGACGATGGTTCGTCCTTCGCGCTCGTTGAGTTCGTCGAGCAGCGACAGGATCTCTACCTGATGGGCCAGGTCGAGGAAGGTGGTGGGCTCGTCGAGCAACAGCACCGGTGTCTCCTGGGCCAGGGTCATGGCTATCCAGGCGCGCTGACGCTGGCCGCCCGAGAGGGTGTCCAGTCGGCGGTCGACCAGCTCCTCGAGCGAGGTGATGTCGAGCGCCCACGCCACGGCCTCTTCGTCGCTCGCCGACCACTGACGAAGGAGGCTCTGGTGCGGATAGCGCCCTTGCGCCACCAGCTCGCGCACGGTCATGCCTTCCGGCGCGACGGGCCCTTGGGGGAGGATGCCCAGTTGCCGGGCGACGTCCTTGCTGGAGCGCTTGGCTATCGCCTTGCCGTCTAGGAGGACCGCCCCAGACTTGGGCGCCATGAGCCGGGCGAGTCCGTGCAGCAGTGTCGACTTTCCGCACCCGTTGGGACCGACCAGCGCCGTGACCTTGCCGTCGGGAATCGAGATTCCCAGATCGCGGATGATCTCGTTCTGGTCGTAGGCGAGCGTGAGCCTGTCGGTGCTCAGCCTGTTGCCGGGAAGCTTGGCCATTGTCTACGCGCTCCTTTGGCGCCACAGAAGGTATAGCAGGTACGGTGCCCCGATTACTGCCGTAACGAGGCCGACGGGAAGCTGACTCGGCGCTATCACCGTACGGCCAACCAGGTCGGCGACCAGCAGGAGAAGCGCGCCGAAGAGCGCGCTCACGGGCAACAGCGCCTCGAACGCCGGGCCCACCAGTCGGCGGGCGGCGTGGGGCGCCACCAGCCCGGCGAACGCCACCGTTCCGGCTACCGCCACTGCCCCGCTGGCCAGGGCGACGGCCACCACGATCAGTGATCCGCGGGCCAACTCCACCCGCTGGCCCAACCCCCTGGCTGCCGCGTCGCCCATGGAGAGGATGTTGAGCGAGCGGGCGCCCAGCAGCACCGGCGGCACCAGCACCAGCATCCACAGCGCCAGCATCCGGACGTGCTCCCAGGTGCGACCGTAGACGCTGCCGCTGAGCCACACCAACGCGCGCTGGACCTCCAGCACTTCGCCGAAGACGATCAGGAAGGTGGTCAGGGAGGTGGCTATGGCGCCAAGGCCGATTCCCACCAGCAGCAGCCGGATCGCGGCGGCCCCCCGATTCCAGGCGAGCAGATAGATCAGAAGAGCCGCCAGCAGTCCGCCGGCGAGCGCCACCCAGGGGAGCAACGCCCCGGATGTCGCCGGTGCCAGCGTCAACAGGGCCACGGCCGCCAGGCCGGCTCCCTGGTTGATGCCCAGGACGCCGGGCTCGGCCAACGGGTTGCCCGTGATGCCCTGCAGGACCGCTCCGGAAAGCGCCAGGGCGGCACCCACCAATGTCGCCAGCACGATTCGAGGAAGCCTGAACTCGCGCACCACCAGCGCGTGATCGGGGTTGCCGGTCTCCAGCCCCAGCGTTGCTCGCACCACGTCGAGCGGCCCGATCCGGTACTCGCCCTGGCCGACGCTGACGACGGTGGTGGCCACGATCAGAATCAGCAGGATTCCGGCTACCGGCATCGCGCGCCGGGACACTCGCCAGGAGAGGGAGCCCAGACGCAAAACGAACCAGGCGCCGCCGGCGCTGGTCGTCCCGCGAGTCACTGCTTCACCATCGACCGCGCCAGATAGATGAAGAAAGGAGCGCCGATCAGCGCCATGACCACGCCCACCGGCACCTCCTGGGGGCGGAGTGCCACCCGGGCGCCGATGTCGCCTACGATCACCAGCATCGCGCCCAGAAGCGCCGCGTAGGGCAGGACCCAGCGGTAGTCCACGCCTGCCAGAAACCGGGCCAGGTGCGGAGCCACCAGGCCCACGAACGCGACCGGACCGGCCAGCGCCACGGCGCCTCCCGCCAGCAGCACAACCACCAGCGCCGCGAACAGCTTCACCCGCCCGGAGCGCTGTCCCAGCCCGCGAGCCACGTCGTCACCGAGCGACAGGGCGGTCAGTTGCCGGGCCAGGGGGACGCTCAACAGCAGGCCGGTCAGCATGTAGGGGGCGGCGAGAGCAAACAGTTCCATGTCCCGACCCGCCAGCGAGCCGGCCGTCCAGAAGCGCACCGAATCGAGCGTGTTCCGGTCCAGCAGCAGCAGCGCGGTGGTGAGCGAGGTGAGGAACGACATCAGCACCGCGCCGGCCAGGGCCAGGCGCAGCGGCGAGCTGCTGCCACGACCGGCGTTCCCTAGGGCGTAGACCAGGGCACCGGCAACGGCCGCGCCCAGCAAAGCGAACAGGGCGTAGGTGGCGAGCGGCGGATTCCCCAGCACCAGCACCGCCGCTACGACCGTCAGGGCCGCCCCGGCATTGACGCCGAGGATTCCGGGAGAGGCCAACGGGTTGCGAGTGAGAGCCTGCATGATCGCCCCGGCGACCCCCAACGAGGCGCCCACCAGTATTGCCGAGAGCGCCCGGGGCAGGCGCACGGTCTGCAGGATCAGGCTGGTGACGGATCCATCCGCGGAGAACAACCCGCCGAAAACCGCCGGAAGGGGGA
The DNA here is from genome assembly GCA_040905465.1 of Trueperaceae bacterium. Taxonomy (GTDB): domain Bacteria; phylum Deinococcota; class Deinococci; order Deinococcales; family Trueperaceae; genus DASVCN01. The sequence goes on from JBBDRK010000079.1 coordinate 7,474, forward strand.
TGCTCATGCTGCCGACTGCCAGGCTGGCCCCGAACAGCAGCAACAGCACGGCCGCGCCCACCGCCAGCCCGGCAAAGCGCAGCGCCGTGCCGTCGCGCTGGCGAACGGTGACCGACGCGCTCGTCACGCCGCAGCCTCCGCGTCGAGACGCGCCTGGCCGACCGGCGCCGGCTTGTGGAGCGTTACCCGGTACTGCGGGTAGGGCTTCAGCTCGGGGCTGTCCGAGCGGGGCCTTATGGGGAGCGAGTGCGATATCTCGACCCGGGCATGGAAACTGCTGGGCTTGCTGGCGCGCCAGGCGTCCAGCCGAACCTCCGCCCACTGCGGGTCGTCGGCGGCGTCCTGCTCGAGCACCTCGGCGGTTTTGGGAATGTCGAGCCACTCCCACCCCTGCCGGGTGAGCAGCTCGCGCTCGAGCGCCTGCAGGAAGGGGCCTTCCAGGGCTGCCCATCCACGGTAGTTGCCGCGAAGCTCACCGGGCCGGCCGCTTCGGTTCACCAGCGCGGCGGCGTCGTCGTGCTCCAGGTAGGCCCACATCCGCGCTGACGGCAGCTCCAGCAGGGTGGGAGCGAAAACGTGGCCGCCGAAGTGAGTGACCCTCCAGGCGCGATTCGCGCTGCCGTGCACCTGCGCCCTCAGGCGCCGGTAGAGAGGCACGCCGAAGCGGCCGCAGGCGGTGTCCTGCGCCCCGTGGGTGCAGACCAGGAAGTCGCGGCCGGTGGCCGGCACCCGGTAGTGATCGAAGCCTGGCGCTTCGCGGCGACCGCGAATCAGGGTGGCGACCAGCTCACCGAGGAAAGCGTCCGGCACCAGGTACTCGGTGCGTCGGTACTCGCTGAACGGGCCGTCCGGGCGCTCGAGCCACAACACTCGGCGCTGGCCGGGAACGCTGTAATCGGGGTCTGGCCCGATGATAAGGGGCCGCAGCCGGTACGCGCCCTCACGGCTGAACCGGTCGATCGCCTCGTGGACGCCGGCCGGCAGCCTCCCGCTGCTCTCGAACACGCCTCGCGGCCAGGGCAGCGGAAGCTCGAAGGCCACTATCGTGTCCAGCGTGCCGGCGTAGCCGATCGGGTCGAGCCCCTGCTGGCGTGCGAACAGGTTGCACAGTAACGGCGGGTTGCTCATGCGGCGAGCGCCGGTGGCGGCAGGATCACCTGCTGCCGTTACCGGCAGCGCTGCCACCTGCGTGGCCACTGTCGGTCAGGTAGCTGAACAGGTCGTTGATGACCAGATCGGCCGCGAGCGGCCCGATGCCCAGCATCCAGTAGGCGTCGGGAACCGAGTGGACGTCTCCGCGCCGCACCACGTCGAGAGTGCGCCACAGTGGGTCGTCGCCGAACTCCGCGACCGAGGTATCTTCTTCTGGACCGTAGGTGGTCACGAACATCACGTCCGCGTCCATGAGGGCGATGCCCTCCTTGTCTACGAATAGCGCGAACCCATCAGCACGCTGGGCCGGCGGGCGTGGCAAGCCGGCATCTTCGATTATGGTGCCGATGAACGACTCGGCCAGGTAGATACGCACCTGGCCGGGCAGGAAGCGCACGATCGAAACGCTGGGGAGTTCGTCCAAGTCGGAGCGCAGCGTCGCCAGGCGCTGGTCGTAGTCGGCCAGCAGCCGCTCGGCTCCTTCGCGCAGGCCGAGCGCTTCACCATTGGCGAGCAGGTTCTCCTTCCAGACCACGCCCACCGCCTCGGTGAAAACAGTGGGGGCGATGCCGGAGAGTTGCCGGTAGATAGACTCGTGGCGGAGTTTGCTGGAGAGGATCAGGTCGGGGTCGAGCGCCAGGATCGCCTCGAGGTTTGGCTCCGCGATGGTGCCGACTACCGCGATGCCGTCGGTGCGACCTTCCAGGTAGGAGGGGAAGCCGCCGTTGGCAAAGGCGGTGACCGCGCCGACCGGCACGACGCCGAGCGCGAGGGCGCTGTCGAGCTCACCGGTGTCGAGAACCACCACGCGTTCGGGCTTTTCCGGCACGCAGGTCGTTCCCATGGCGTGGTCGATCAGCCTTCCGTCGCAGGTTTCCTGCCCGCTGGCCAAACCCGCGAGGGTCGCGGCGAGAATGAGCGCCAGTAGCCGGAGCGGCGCTTGCCGCCGGGATGCTGTTGGGTACATGTCGTTCTCCTTGGAAGACCCGTAACGGCAGCTGCCGGAGAGGGCTTTCGTAAATTCAATTCCGAGTGCGCGACTCGGATATGGTCAGAGCTTATCGGACTCCGGCTGCCCGGCGCAAGTAGGTCAACGTCTCCGTTGGACGCGATTGCGCTTGCGGCCGTCGGGCGGAACATCACTGGGGCCCGTGTGGATCCGACGAAAACGCCACTCCGGCGTTCCGGCCGCGGTGCTAGAATCCCGCCCATGCAAGAGACCCAGGAGTTCCCTTCCCGGCGCTCGAGAAAGCCGGATTGGCAACGATTGGCGCCCGAGTTGTCCGGATACGCCTGGCGAGTGCTGTTGGTTACCGTCGCCGTCGCACTGATCGCCGGTGTTCTCTACCCCGCTTCGCGCACCTCGATCCCCGAAGACCCGCTGTTGCAGTCGTTCGACTGCCCGGCGCCACCTTGTTTCCCGCAGACTCCGGCGTCGCGGCTGGCCGACGTGCTGGTGAAGCTTCCACCTTTCGGTTACGCCGCGGCGCTGCTGCTGTGCCTGCCCGGACTTATCGTCGGGACGCGGTTCCTGCTGGCCGGCCGCGACTCACAGGCCGGACCCTTGCTGATAGGGTTCCTGGGTACTGGGCTGGTGCTGGTCGGCATCGACATATTGCCGCACGTCCTCAATCCTTGCCTCTCGTTCGGACCGCAGCTTCCCGGGCTGTGCGGCGAGTTCGCCTCCCGCTGGGACGTGCAGGCGCGTTGGCACACGCTGCTGCACGCGTTCCTCGGAGCAGTGCCATTCACGGTCGCATTCGCGTGGCTCAGTGGGCGCTGGCGGCCGGGCAGCCGGGCCGCGACCAAGTCTGCGCGCCAGTGAACTCCCCGCGACTCGCCCACCTTCTGGCAGCCGGTGCTTCGCGGTCTCCGGAGCTCTTCGGCACTCCACCTTCAGCGTGACGCCGGGTGATGCCGTGCCGAGGTTCGAATGCCCGCTTGGTTAGGCCCGATATTCGTGCTTCCGGCACTCGCCGTCTACCCGAGGTACAAGCTTCTGTCCGCCGCCATTCTGTTGGGACTTCTTGTGCTGATGGTCGCCAACGATGGCTGGCGGGGATCGCCCGGGACGAACTGGCCTGTGAAGCTTATGGCCATGCAGGTGTTAGTGCCGTTGGCTATTATCTTGAGCGGCCTCGAGCGCGGCTGGTTCGACTCCTCGCCCGCTGGACGCTCGGTACTTGGAGGCGCATTTCTGCTGGGAATCGGCGTGCACTACGCGTTCGCCTCGTTTGTCCTCGGCTTAGGCGTCTACGGCTCGAATCTTCTTACCTTCGCTCTACTTACGATCCTGCCGTTATCAATGGCTTGGTTCTGGAGCCGAGGTAGAACGGCTGAGGAATGACATGACATTACGAGCGGGCCTGGTGAGCCGGGGGCCGAAGAGCTCACTGCGAACGCAGCTCGTTACCGCGCTACCAGCGCCGCATAAGGCAGCATCACCGCCACCAGGCCGAGGAACCCCACCGATCCGACCAGTAGCGCCTTGCTGCCCACTCGCCTGAACACCGACAGGTCCAGGCCCAGGCCCAGGCCCAACCCCACCATCGCGGCGGTCGTGAGGAGCAGGCTGCCGGCCAGCATCAGACTTCCCAGCGGGTCCGGAATCCACCCGAGGCTGTTCAGCACGCCGACGGCCAGGAAGCCGAGCAGGAACAGCGGGACCGGGGCCCTGAGTCGCGCCAGTCCGCGCCTGCCGGCGGCCTCCGAGCCGCCCAGCAGGCGGCTCAACACCAACAGGGCAGGCGCCAAAAGCGCCACCCTGGTGAGCTTGACGATGGTGGCCAGATCGCCGGCCTCCGTTCCCGGCACGTAGCCGGCCGCCAGCACCTGGGCTACCTCGTGCAGGGTGAGTCCCACCAGGAAGCCGTAAACCAGGTCCGACGGTTCTAGCAACGACGAGAAGAAGGCGAAGCCCAGGACGCCCAGGGTACCGAGCACGCTGATGATGCCGACCGAAAGCCCCGCCTCCTCGTCCTTCATCCTGGTGGCAGGAACGGCCGCCAGGATCGCCGAAGCACCGCAGATACTGGTGCCCACCGCGATGCCCAGTCGCAGGCCGGGCGGAAGGCCGGCCAGCTTGCCGAGCCGCTCGATGCCGAATATGCCCAGCGTCACCACCAAGAGGCTTCCCAGCAGCACCGCCGGACCCACCTGGGCGAGCAGCGCAAAGTCTAGACGGACACCGAGCAGAACGATGCCGACGCGCAGGAGTGTGCGGGCGGAGAACGAAGCGCCGGGCGCCGACGCCGGCGCCAGGCCGGCGACGGCCCTCCAGGCCAGGCCCACGAACAGCGCGATGACCAGCGGTCCCATGACTGCCAGCGCCGGGATACCCGCCAGCAGGTAGGAGGCTGCGCTCAGCAGCCCAACCAGCAGGAGGCCGGGAACCAACGCGGTAAGGGG
>JBBDRK010000079.1:12133-15093 GCA_040905465.1 Trueperaceae bacterium
GTCGGAGAGCCGCTCTACCGCCGTAACCGGTACGGCGTCGAGCTCACCGAGGCCGGAGAGATGCTCCTGCCTTATGCGCAGGCCCTGGTGCGCGCGCTGGAGGGCGCCAGGAGCTGGAACCGCGGACTGCGCACCGGCCAGCGGGGCTCGCTGCGGGTAGCCGCCAGCATGACCGCGGCCGTCTACCTGCTGCCGCGCGTCCTGTCGGAGTTCCATCGCCTTCACCCCCTCCTCGAGCTTCACCTCCTTACCCGCAACTCGCTCGACGCGCTGGCCCTGCTGCACCGGGCGGAAGCGGACCTCGCGTTGGTCGAAGGACCGCTCTCCGCCTCGCCGGCCGACCTGGAGTCGCGCACGCTCTTCCATGACGAAATCGTGCTGGCGGTACGCCCCGACCACCAGCTGGCCGGCAGGAGCAGCGTGAGCGCGGCCGACCTGCCCGGCCTGACCATCGTGCAGCGCGAGGAGGGATCGGGTACACGCGAGGTGGTGGAGTTGGCGCTGGCGGAGATGAACATTGCTGCACCGGGCGTGAGCAAGGCGCTCGAGGCCACCGGGATCGAGGCCGTGAAGGAGGCGGTGCTGCAGGGGTTCGGCGCCGGCTTCATATCGCGCCTGGCAGTACAACGGGAAGCCGAGGCCGGGATGCTGGTCGCCCTGCCCGTAAGCGCGCCGGGGTTCAGACGCAGCATGACGCTCCTGCACCCCACTCGTGAGCTCTGCAGCCAGGCCGCCAGACGGCTGCTTACCTTCCTCGACCGACTCCCCGAAGCGAGCACCGGCGCGCCGTGAGGCACGATATACGCCTTGACGCGGTCGTGGTCCTGCTATGAGCCTTCTCCCTGAGGCCGGTCGGAACGCTGCTCAGCAGCGCCGTCGCGTTCTACGGGCTCACCCTCTACATGGGGAGCGCCAACGGTCGGCTTGACCGCCGCGTACGCCTTGTCCTGGTGGCCCTCGAGCTCGGCATCCTGTACCTTGTCTTCACGCGAGTCCTGGGAGTTCCGCTACCCAGGGGCGTGCTGCTCTAGTCACTGCCGAGCGCCCGGAGAGACGATGGAGGAACGTTGAGAAACCACAGCATCGCCGTGATTCCCGGAGACGGAATCGGGCTCGAAGTAACGCCGCTGGGCCAGGAACTGCTGGAGGCCGCCGGCCGACGATTCGGTTTCGATCTCAACTGGCAGCACTTCCCCTGGGGCTGCGAGTTCTACAGCAGGACCGGCGCAATGATGCCCGACGACGGGCTCGACCGGCTCCGCTCGTTCGACGCGATCTTCCTGGGGGCGGTCGGTTACCCGGGTGTGCCCGATCACGTCTCGCTGTGGGGCCTGCTCATCCCCATTCGCCGGGCGTTCCAGCAGTATGTCAACCTCCGTCCGGTGCGGCTGCTCGCCGGCATAACCTCGCCGCTGGCCGGCCGATCGCCCAGCGACATCGACTTCGTGATCGTGCGAGAGAACAACGAGGGCGAGTATTCCGAGATCGGCGGACGGCTCTACCGCGGCACCGACATGGAGATGGCGGTACAGGAGACGGTCTTCACGCGCAAGGGAGTCGACCGGATCCTGCGCTACGCCTTCGAGCTCGCCCGCGGCCGGCCCGCCAGGCACCTGACCGCGGCCACGAAATCGAACGGGATCATCCACACGATGCCGTTTTGGGACGAGCGGCTGGAGGCGATCGCCGAGGAGTACCCGGACGTGCGCGCCGACAAGTACCATATCGACATCCTTACCGCCCACTTCGTGCAGCACCCCGACTGGTTCGACGTGGTCGTCGGCAGCAACCTCTTCGGTGACATCCTCTCCGACCTGGGGCCGGCGGTGGCCGGAGGCATCGGTCTCGCGCCATCGGCCAACATCAATCCGGAACGCCAGTACCCGTCGATGTTCGAGCCGGTGCACGGCTCCGCTCCCGACATCGCCGGCAAGGGGATCGCCAACCCGATCGCCACCTTCTGGACTGCCAGCCAACTCCTGGAGTTCCTGGGCGAGATCGAGGCGGCGGCTGCCGTGATGTCTTCGGTGGAAGCGGTGACCGCCCGGGGCGAGCCGCTGACTCGCGACCTTGGCGGAAAAGCGAACATGCGCGAAGTCGCCGACGCCGTGCTCGCCGAGCTGAGGGGCTGAGCCAGGCGTGCGGATAGTCGACGTCCGGGAACGCACGGTATCGATCGCCTCTGCCATCAGCAACGCCTACATCGACTTCAGTCGGATGAACGTCTCGGTGATGGCCCGGTCGCCCCGCTTCCGCTACCATGTGGCGATGGAGCGCAGCAAGGACTGGTTGGCGCAAGCCGAACGCGATCTCGAGCACGCCAGGTCCGACCTGGAGTTGCAGTACTACGAGTGGGCCTGTTTTTCGGCGCAGCAAGCTGCCGGGAAGGCGCTGAAGGGCGTGTTCCAGGCGCGAGGAGCGGTGGCCTGGGGACACTCGGTCGCCGACCTGTTGCGCGAGCTCGCGCCGGCAGATCCGAGTGTTACGGAGCTCACCGAGCGCGCCCTGGAACTCGACAAGGCCTACATCCTGGCGCGATACCCAGATGCGCATCCGGCCGGCTTCCCTGGTGGCCGCTATACCAAGAGCGAAGCCGAACGACTGGTATCGCACGCGGAGGCGCTCATTGAGTTCTGCGCGCGTTTTCTTTCCTAGATTTTCCAGGGACGAACTCATCGACCGGCTGAGATCAAAGCTGATCGAACTGGCCGCGGTATTGCCGCTGAAAGAGGCGGTGCTGTTCGGCTCGTGGGCGAGGGGACGAGCCGATGTCGCCAGCGACATCGACCTCTTGCTGATCTATGAGGGAGAACACGATGGAGGCGCCCAACGAACCGCTTGGCCGATTCTCGCCACACCCGGCCTCGAACTTCATCTATATACCGAAACGGAAGCAGCCACGAGGGCCGAGACTCTCTCGCACATGGCAGATGAGGGCGTACGCCTCTATCCTTGAGCGG
>JBBDRK010000080.1:0-36666 GCA_040905465.1 Trueperaceae bacterium
ACCGCCGCCGGTTGGACACGTGGATGGCGCGCCCGTGGGCCTGCTCGGCCGCCTCCATGAACGCCTCGCTGATGGTCGGATGAGGGTGCTGCGTGAGCGCCACGTCTTCGAGGGTCGCGCCCATCTCGATGGCAAGGGCCGCCTCGGCGACGATGTCGCCCGCGTTCGCTCCCACCATGTGAAATCCCAGCAGCAGGTCGGTCTTGGTGTCGCCGATCACCTTTACAATTCCTTCTGGAGCGCCCAGTGAGAGCGCCCTGCCGGACGCGGCCAGCGGGAAGGTGCCGATCCTGATCTCGAAGCCGGCCTCCTCGGCCTCCTGTTCGGTCATTCCCACCGAAGCGAGCTCGGGCGTGGTGTAGATGACGCTGGGGACAACCGTGTCGTACGCTACCGGCTTGCCGGCGATATGCTCGGCCGCCACCAGTCCCTCCTTCATCGCCTTGTGGGCCAGCAGCGGAGCGCGGCAGACATCGCCGATCGCGTAGATATGCGCAACGCTGGTCTGCAGCCGGTCGTTCACCGGCACGTAGCCACGCTCGTCTACGTTCACGCCCACGTCCTCCAGTCCCAGGCCGTTGCCGTTGGGGCGCCTGCCCACCGCCACCAGGATCCGGTCGACCGTGATCTTGTCGCTGTTGCCGTTGGGTCCCTCCAGGCCGACTTCGATACCCTTGCCGGTCCGCTTCATAGAGGAAGCCTTGGTCCCGGTCTTCAGCGCTATGCCCCGCTTGCTGAACGCCTTGGCCAGCTCTCCGGAGACCTGCCGGTCGGCCGTCGGAACGATCCGCTCCATCAGCTCCACCACCGTCACCTCGGAACCGAGCGCCTCGTAGATGTCGGCGAACTCCAGGCCGATGGCCGAACCGCCGATCGCCAGGAACCGCTTGGGAACCTCCTGCAACATCAGCGCGCCGGTGCTGTCGACCACCGCGTCTCCGTCGGTCTCGAAGCCGGGGACCTGAATCGGGCTCGAGCCGGTGGCGACGATGAACGCCTTGGCGCTGTAGCGACTATCGCCAACCTGCACCGTGTGCGGGTCGACGAAACGGGCCTCGCCCTCGAGCAAGGCGACCTTGTTCCCCTTGAACAGCTGCGCCACACCCCCCGTAAGCTTGCGCACCACGCCGTCTTTCCAACCCATCAGCCGCTCGACGTTCAGTTTCGGCTTGCCGTACGACACCCCGTACTCTTCGCCGCCACGCGCCTCGCGCAAGCCTGCCGCTACGTGCAGCAGCGCTTTGGTGGGAATGCAGCCAACGTTGAGGCAGACACCGCCCACCTTTTCCTTCTCCACGCAGGCGGTCTTCAGACCGAGCTGGGCGGCCCGCAGCGCGGCATGATAGCCGCCGGGGCCGGAGCCGATCACGATCACGTCGTAGTCCATGAATCCTCCTGTGGCCCTGATACTTGCTTGGCCGGCCGGGTATACCGCGATTCCATCAGTACTCGGCCGACGCGCGAAACGACCACAGTCTAACGCGCCTCGCCCGCGCAAACCGGTCGGCTTACGGCAGCTCGGTGAGCGGTCCCGGCCGGCGTGCCTGCGGCCGTATGGCTCATTGGCCACGGACCGGCGACTCGCCGAGCCGAGGCAGTCGCAATCGGCGCTGCTCGAGCCGTTGCAAAATTGTTGCAACGGCTCGAGCAGTTCTAACAGGCATCGACGACCGGCTAACGCTCAGAACTGCGCGGGCCGGAAAGTGGTGCGTTCGACCCGGCCGAACCCCCTCTGCCCGGCACCGGCGAATCCGCACGGGACGACAAACTTCGCGGGAGGGCCCTGTCAGGCTTGACTGAGGAAGGGCAGCAACGACGCGGCAGAGGAAGCGGCAGGGGGGAGATGCAGCCATGAACTGGCAACGTATCAAGGAAGACTGGTCGGTGCTTCGTGAGGCGGCGCGCGAGAGGTGGCCGGAGCTGGACGGCAAGACGCTCGAGCAGGCGGCGGGAAACCGCACGGCGCTGATGGAGGCGCTGCAAAACGAGTACGGCTGGACCCTGGAGCGCGCCGGCGTGGAGGTCGACCGCTGGGCCGACACGGTATCCGAGCACGGCAGTGGGGAAACCGCCCCCTGACACACCTTCGATTGACACGGGCAGCGGCGAGGCTTAGCATCTGACTACGATGACGGACAGGCGGTCGCTACGACTAACGGAGGTACGGGCCAGGCGGTAGCAAGAGCGAATCCTGCGTCTTGTGCCAGTGGCCCGGCCGATTCGGTCGGGCCACGATTCTTCGTGGGTCCCGGAGTCAACCCGGCTAGCGACTATACTGGAGAGGTTATGACTGAAACGAGCGAGGCGGTAATCGCCGCCGAGGCGCGCGAGCGCTACAACCCGCGCGACATCGAGCCCAAATGGCAGCAGCGGTGGCAGGAGCAGGGCATCTATCGTGTCGATTTGAACAGCGAGCGGCCCAGGTTCTACTTCCTGACCATGTATCCGTACCCCTCCGGAAACCTGCATGTGGGCCACTGGTACGCCGAAGCGCCGGCAGACGCCGCCGCCAGGTACCGCCGCATGCGCGGCTACAACGTGCTCTTCCCGATGGGTTTCGACGCCTTCGGCCTGCCGGCCGAGAATGCCGCTATCAGTGCGGCCCGCGAGGGCCGGGAGGTCCACCCCGCGTCGCTCACCTACGAGCGGATCGCCTACATGGAGAAGCAGTTCCGGCAGATGGGCGCGATGTTCGACTGGAGCACCAAAGTCGTCACCTGCGACCCGGAGTACTACCGCTGGAACCAGTGGTTCTTCGTGAAGATGTTCGAGCGCGGCCTCGCCTACCGCAAGGAGTCCTACGTCAACTGGGACCCGGTCGACCAGACCGTTCTGGCCAACGAGCAGGTCATCGACGGGCGTGGCGACCGCAGCGGCGCCCTGGTAGAGCGACGGCTCATGCCGCAGTGGCACCTCAAGATCACCGACTACGCGGACGAGTTGCTCGACTTCTCCGGCCTCGACTGGCCGGAGCGCGTCAAGCTCATGCAGACGAACTGGATCGGGCGCTCGGAAGGGGCCGAGGTGGCCTTCAGGAGCGAACAGGGCGATCCGATGACGGTGTTCACCACCCGGCCGGATACGCTCTGGGGAGCGACCTTCATGGTCCTCGCACCCGAGCATCCGCTGGTCTCGAAGCTGGTCACCTCCGAGCGGCGGCAGGCGGTGGAGAGCTACATCGAGCGCTCGGAACACACCAGCGAGATCGACCGGCAGTCGGAAGGGCGCGAGAAGACCGGCGAGTTCATCGGCGCCTATGCGGTGAACCCCGTCAACGACCACCGGATCCCCATCTGGATCGCCGATTACGTACTGATGACGTACGGCACCGGCGCGATAATGGCCGTACCTGCTCACGACCAACGGGACTTCGAGTTCGCGCGCAAGTTCGGTCTCGAGGTGGCGCCGGTGATCGTGCCGGAGGGGCAGGACAGGGGCGGCGCAACGATGAGCGAAGCGTATTCGGGCGACGGGGTGATGATTCGCTCGGGACGGTTCGACGGCACCCGGACGGGCAAGGGCGCGAACGCCGCTGACGACGAAAACGGAATCGCCCGCGTGATCGCCTGGCTCGAGGAGCAGGGCCTGGGATCGCGCAAGGTGACCTATCGCCTGCGTGACTGGCTGATCTCGCGTCAGCGCTACTGGGGAACGCCGATTCCGATGGTGTACTGCGACGCTTGCGGAGTGGTGCCCGAGCGCGAGGAGAACCTGCCGGTGGAGCTGCCTCACGACGTGGCGTTCATGCCGACCGGCGAATCTCCTCTGAAGCACCACAAACCGTTTCTCGACACCAGTTGTCCTGAATGCGGAGGTGCGGCGCGCCGCGAAACAGACACCATGGACACCTTCATGGACTCCTCGTGGTACTGGTTCCGCTACCTCAGCCCGCATCTGAAAGGTGCGCCGTTCGACGAAGAGCTGGCCAAGCGCTGGACTCCGGTGAACCTCTACACCGGCGGCATCGAGCACGCCATCTTGCATCTGCTCTACGCTCGCTTCTTCACCAAGGTCGTGCGCGATTTCGGTCTCGTCGACAGCGACGAACCGTTCCTGCGCTTGCGCAACCAGGGGATGATCCTGGGCGAAGACAACGAGAAGATGTCGAAGTCACGCGGCAATGTGGTCGACCCCGACGATCTGGTCGAGTCGTACGGCGCGGACGCGGTTCGCGCCTATCTGATGTTCATCGGACCGTGGGACCAGGGCGGCCCCTGGAACCCCAAGGGGATCGAGGGCGTGACGCGCTTTCTCAACAGGGTGTGGAACGTCGTTCTCGAACCGGCCGAAGAGCGCGATGAGGGTGCCGACGACCGGGGTGACCTGCGGCGGGCGGTTCACCTGGCGATAAAGGAAGTCACCGAGGACTTCGAGGCATTCTCGTTCAACACCGCTGTAGCCGAGTTGATGACCCTGCAGAACGCCATGACCAGGTTGAAGAGCCGGTCGTTGTGCCAGAGCGCCGAGTGGACGGAGGCGGTCTCCACTATCCTGCTCCTGCTCGCACCGATAACCCCTCACCTCAGCGAGGAGCTCTGGGAACGCAGCGGCCACGGCGAGTCCGTACACCTTCGGAGCTGGCCGGTGCACGACGAGACCGCGCTCACCTCCGCAACCGTGCAGATGGCGGTGCAGGTGAACGGGAAGGTCCGGGCTCAGGTCACGGTTGCGGTCGACGCAACGAAGGACCAGATCTTGGACGTTGCCAAGGCGGACCGCAAGGTTGCTCGCTACCTGGCGGAAGGCGAGCTCGTTCGCGAGATCGTGGTGCCCGGCAGGCTCGTCAACCTCGTCCTCAAATAGTGGCGTCGGGCAGCGGCGGCGAGTAGCGGCGCGCGAGACCGAGGAACCGGACGGTGTCGATGATGGTCGTGGTCTTCGGGCTCCCTGGATCCGGCAAGAGCACGATGGCGGTTCGGCTGGCTCGGCGCCTGGAAGCCGTCTGGATCAGTAGCGACGCAATTCGTGGCGAGCGCGGCCTGAGCGGCGATTACAGCAAGGAGAGCATCGCTGCCGTCTACCGGGAGATGATGACGCGAGCCGGCAGTCACCTGACGGACGGGGCAAAGGTCGTCCTGGACGGCTCGTTCAGCAATCGTCGTTTTCGGCAGCAGGCGCGGGAGCTGGCCGGGTCGCATGGCGTCCCGCTGGCCCTCATACACATGGTCGCCGACGACCGGGTGACGCTGCGGCGAGTGGGGCGCAGGCGGAGACTGACAGAAGCAGGTCCGGAGGCGTACCAGCTGCTGAAGCGGAACTTCGACCCGATCGAAGAAGAGCATTTGACCCTCGATTCGAGCAAGACACGCGTCAAGGGACTGTTGAAACAGGCGCTGCACTACCTGGACGTTTGCTGAGGCAGATTGGGAGCCGGGCCGCCGCCGATGGCGGGGTGCTGGGCAGCGCTCACCGCGGCGCGGCAGGCGCCGGACGCTTCACTGCGGCGCGATCAGCGCTACCTCGAGCAGGGTCGACACGTCGACGGCGGGCTGGACCATGAAGCTCCGCCGCAACTCGTTCGGGTCCTTGGGCAACACCTCGACCACCTCGCCGACCAGCACCCCCCGAGGGAACAGACCGCCATACGAACTGGTCTCCACCAGATCCCCGACTCGCACCGGATCACGCTCGATGAAATTCATGACTCGCACCCGGCCGCCGACCTCACCGATCGCCACTCCCTGACCACCACGGCCCCGTACGGTCACGCCGACCCGCGACTCCAGGTCGCTGACGGTTCGCACCGAGGCGTTAGAGGAACCTACCTCGGTGACCAGGCCGACCAAACCTTGGGGCACGGTCACCGGCATGTTCTCCACCACGCCGTCCCTGCTGCCCTTGCCGAGACTGAGCCGGCGCAGGACTGCGCCCGCCGACACGCCGGTTACGGAAGCGGTAGTCGCGACCCCCGGTGACTGATCCTCGCGAATCTGCACGACCTCGAGCAGCTGTTCGACTCGCAGCGACAGCTCACGGTTCTCCTGCCGCAGCCGGGCAGCTTCATCGTGCAGCCGAGACAACTCCGCCCTGAGATCGCTGCGATCGGTGAGCGACCCCCAAGCGGAGCGCAGGTTCACGGCAGGCTGGTAGAGCAGGTTGTGTGGGAGCGACACCACGGCAGTGAGGTCGCTCGGCACCTGACCGATTAGCGCCGTCATCACGAACGTCACCATGCCGGCACCGAGAAAGGCGTACCAGGCTCTGAACAGGCTAGACAAGGACCGCCCCCAGATCGGCGGCCAGTTCGACGACGGCCGCGAGCGACAAGCCGACGACGTTGAAATAACAGCCGTCGAGACGCGGAACGAGAGCCGCGCCGTGTCCCTGGATGGCGTAACCGCCGGCCTTGTCCAGACCTTCGCCGGTCGCCACGTAACGGTCCATCTCCGGCCCGCTGAGCTCACGGAAGCTGACCCGGGTGCGGCATACCGTGCTGGCAACCCGGTCGCCGAGTCGCAGGCAGTGGCCGGTGAACACGTCGTGATCGCCCCCGGCCAGTAGCTCCAGGAAGCGCCGATTCTCGGTGGCGTCTTTCGGCTTGCCCAGAATCACCCCGTGGCGCACGACCACGGTGTCGGCGGCCACTACTAGTGCCTCCGGGCGGCTTTGGGCGACGTGTGCCGCCTTCGATGCGCTCAACCGCTCGACCAGCCTGCGGGGTTCCTCCGCCGGCTGCGGTGTCTCGTCTATCTCCGCGGGACGGACCTCGAACACCAGCCCCAGCGCCTCCAGCAGCTCTCGCCGGCGCGGCGAACCGCTGGCCAGCACCACCGGCGGCGCCTGCGGCACCGGCACCGGTTCCTGGTAGGAAACTTCGGCAGACACGCCCTCCACTGTACCCTCTGCCTGGAATAGCGCGACAGCGATAAGTTCTCTCGGCAAGCGTCACCCGCGTTAGACTGGGGCATGTCCACGAACCTGTCGGTTGGAGACGCGGCGCCCTCGTTCGACAAGCAGACCACCCACGGCCCTCGACGGTTGGAAGATTACCGCGGCCGCTGGCTGGTCCTGTACTTCTATCCGAAGGACGAAACTCCCGGCTGTACGACCGAGGCTTGCGACTTTCGTGACCAGCTTCCGGGCCTGGACGCGGAGGTGCTGGGTGTGTCGCCCGACTCTCTCGAGAGCCACCGTGCCTTCCAGGCCAACCACGGCCTCCCCTTTCCGCTCATCGCCGATGAGGAACATGCGCTCGCCGAGGCGTACGGCGCATGGGGAGAGAAACAGAGCTACGGCCGCACCAGCGTCGGCATCATTCGTTCCACGTTCATCGTCGACCCCCAGGGCCGAATAGCCGAAGCGATGAAAAACGTCAAGGCCACCGGACACGCCGAACGCGTGAGCACACGGTTGGCGGAACTACGCGCGTGAGCGGCACGGCCGCCGCGGCCGAAGAACAGAAAATGGCGGCGGCCATAGCTGCCTCTGAGTTGATCGACTCGGATAGTGTGATCGGGCTCGGTACCGGGAGCACGGTGCGCTACCTGATCGAGGAGCTCGGCCGGCGCCTGGCCGATGGGCGGCTCGAGCGGGTACACGGCGTGGCCACGTCGGTCGCTTCCGAAAGACTGGCGGCGGCGGTCGGGATCCCGCTGGTCGAGCTTCCCGAGCAGGGCGTGGCGCTGGCCATCGACGGAATGGACGAGGTAGACAGCCGCCTCCAGGCGATCAAAGGGCTCGGCGGGGCCCTCGCGCGCGAAAAGATCGTGGCGGCGAGCGCCGCCAGCTTCGTACTGGTAGGCGACGCCGGCAAGCGAGTCGAGCGCCTGGCCGAGCGCACGCCGGTTCCTGTCGAGGTGCTCTCCTTCGGTTGGCGGCGCACTGCGCATCTACTGGAGGAACTGGGACTGGAACCCCGGTTCAGGCGGGCCGGCGAGACGCTGTTCACCAGCGACAACGGCAACCCGATCCTCGATTGCCGGGTGCGCCTGCCGGCCGACCTCGACCGGCTCGCCGAGAGTATCTCGCTGCTCCCCGGAGTGGTGGAGCACGGCCTGTTCCTCGATCATGCCGAAGTCGCCTTCGTAGCCGGAAGCGACGGGGTCGAGGAGTTGCGGAGGCGGGCATGATAAAGGCGGTAGGACTGGACATCATCGAGTTGGTTCGCATCAAGCGTATCTGGCAACGCCATCCCAAGCGCTTCCTGTATCGCCACTTCACGGCCGACGAGATCACCTTCTGCCGGTCCAAGACCGACCCGCTTCCCTCGATCGCCGCCCGCTTCGCCGCCAAGGAGGCCTTCCAGAAGTGCTGGCACGAAAGCCACGGGTGGCAGGACGTATGGGTGGTTCGCGAGGGGATGAAGCCGAAGCTTGCGTTCGCCTCGCACATCGAACGGCAGATCGCCGAGCAGGGGTTGACGGTGCATCTATCTCTGACCCACTCGCGCGATCATGCGGCGGCGGTAGTGGTTCTCGAGAAGCTCTAGCCGCACGCTCCGCCGAAGTGACTCGTCCCTACGCCACGCCCGCAGGCAATGGTCGAGGGCCGCCAACAAATTGCGGCAGAAAAAGTGCGTTACCTCGAGACGAAGCGCTGCTGCGCCCGTCTCGAGGTAACGCGCTGGCTGTCAGCGATGGCTACAGGCCGTCGGCGATCACTTGCAACTCGAGCGGATCGAGAAGGGTGATGCTGCGATACCCGGACTCGATGAGCCCTTCGGATCGCAGTTCGGTGATGATCTTCGAGACGCTCTCCCTGGTACTGGCGGTGCCCTCGGCGATCAACTCGTGCGTGGCCGAGATCACGTGTCGCCGCGCCTCGTCCTGGGCGGCCAGCGGCGTATCGGAGAGATTGATCAGGTAGCGGGCCACGCGCTGGCGGAGGTCGCCGGTCTGCAGGTGGTACTCGTAGTCCATCAGCCGCTGCATCTGCTTCGACAACGACTGCGTAATGGTCATGAGGTCACCGTGATTGATCATCTCGGGATCGATCGCTTCGATCTGCGCATTGGTAAGGGCCTCGGCGATCTCCTCCCGATTTCCGTGCATGAACGCTTCCTCACCGAAGAAATCGCCAGGCATCACGTGGCGCACGGTCAACACCCGTCCTTCCGGCGTCATCCGGGTAATGCGGATGAGCCCGTCACGAACGCGAAACACCGACTGGGCGGGATCGCCGCTGTGATAGAGCGTCTGCTTGCGGTGAAAGCTGAGCGTTTGTGTCGGCGCTTCGAGCGAGCCTTCCAGAGGCATCTCCTGCTCGTGCCCTCCGATTTGATCGAATAGTGTATTCATGCTGCCCCGTCCTCCCATTTCGAAGTGTCCTTCGTTTCGGCGTACCCCCGACGGTTAGCCGCTGATCGGTCTGCTCATAGCCCTCCTCGCGGGGGTCTTGATGGTCGCCAGTTCCGCGCTTGCCGGAACGGTAACGACGAGACAACTCTCCGCGGGGCGCAGCAGAACCTGGGTAGAAGGGGGCGGCACTCTCGGACTGGCAGCGTGCCGGGGACGGCCGGGGGCGGTCCGGCAGGTGGGCAAGCACCGGCCATGACGCGGGCGCCCGGCGCACTCATGCGCTCTCCAACTGGTGCAGCCGCTGCCGAAAGCCGTCCATGCCCTCGGCGGCGTCCTTGCCCAGGAACGACCCTCCCAGGCTCGAAGCCGAGTCGGGGAAGCGGTTGAAGGCGGCGCCGCCGAAGCCAAGTATCGGAGCGATTCCCTGCAACCGTTCGCGCTCTCGTTCGAGCGCCTCGAGCGATTCCAGGCCCGCGGCCGACACCATCACTGCCAAGGGCCGCAGTCGGGCAGACAGGGTAACCAGATCGGCAACCGGGGCGTCGGCACCCAGGAAGTACGCCCGATAGCCCGACCGTCGCAGCATGACGGCGAGCAGCAGAGGACCCAGCTCGTGCCGGTTGCCGGGAGCGCAAGCCACCAGGACAGCGGGGGCGCTGCGCAAGGTGGGGGAAACGCCGAGCAGTGACCGCAATCGGCCGTAGACGTACGAGGCGCCGTGCTGGACCAGGGCGGCCTCGACCGCTCCCTGCTGCCACAGCTCGCCGAGGCGCTCGACCGCGCCGGCCATGACCCGAAAGGCGACCGCGTCGACCGGGTGGATCGAATGGGCCTCGCCCAGAATCCGGTCGGCCGCCTCCTCGTCGAGGCCGACGAGAGCGGAAACCAGCTCCTGCTGCAGGCCCGGGAGCGAGCGTGGTCCGGCAGGCAGCGGCAGCACGCCGCGAACCAGTTCGGCCGCCCGAGAAGCGGGAATACCCTCGGCGATGTGCCGCTTCATGGCGTCGATATGGCCGAGGTCCTGGTCGCTGTACAGCCGGTAGCCGGCGTCGGAGCGCTCCGGCTTGGGGAAGCCGTAACGCCGCTCCCACTGCCGCAAGGTGCTGCCCGGCACCTTCGTCCGCTCCTCGACCTCGTTGACCGTGTACTTGCCCCGACTCACATTTCCCCCGCTCGTTCTGCCCCGCTGTTCCAACCGTGCCAAGGTCACTGTACAAGAGTTGTACAACCTTCGCGGTGATTATAGGGAGCCAGATCACAACCTGTCAACTTTTGCGATTGCCGTGCTAGATTAGATTAATGAGCATTGGATGATAGGACACATGTCCGAAGCCTGAGCTGTACGACATTTCGTTCTCTCATCTTCGTGCACAGGCTTGGACGGAGCCTATACAGCCCCCGCCCGAATCGGCGGCATCGACCTATCGTCTGCTCTCAGACGCTGGCTACGCGCGGTAGCATCGGCTGCATGGCAAGTAAGCATGTGATCATCCATACCGACGGATCGTGTGAGACCCAGACCGGCGACGGTGGCTGGGGGTACCTCCTGGCCTTCGGCGACATGAGGCGGCGGGCCAGCGGGTTCGAGCCCAACACCACCAACAATCGGATGGAGCTCACCGGTGCGGTGCGCGCCCTGGAGGCTCTCTCCGAACCGTGCCGGGTAACACTGGTTACCGACAGCCAGTACCTGAAAAAGGCCTTTACCGACGGTTGGTTGACCAACTGGCAACGTAACGGCTGGCAGACCTCGGCGAAGCAACCGGTGAAAAACAAGGACCTGTGGCTACGCCTGCTGGAGCTGACCGGGGTCCACCAGGTCATGTGGGAGTGGACACGAGGGCACGCTGGGCAGAGCGAGAACGAGCTGGTAGACGACCTCGCTCTCAGTGCCCGCCGCAGCCGGAAGGGCACCGACGAGACCTACCGCGCCACCTAGCCGACAACGCCCATTGGCGCTCGGGGCTCCGCGGCGCAACGCCGCCCTGCTTCGCAGTTAGCCCGCGAGGCGCCGCAGCAAGGCGAGCAGGGCACGAAGGCCGGTGTCGAGCGACGGCCGCTCGAGCCACTCGCTCATGCGGTGCGCGTCGCCGCCGCGGTACAACCCGAAGGCGATGGCCGGTATTCCCGCGGCCATCGCGATGTTTGCGTCGGTGGAGCTGGCGGTCGTCCGCGCCTCTGTGCCGACCTCCGCCAGTGCCTCGCGGGCAACCCGAGTAAGCGTCCGGTCCTCAGGCGCCGCCGCCGGTCGGTCGCCGACCTTGTCGAGGCTCAACTCGACCCGCTTGCGCCTGGCGATGCGCCGCACTCGCGACAGCGCGTCGCGCTCGAGCTCGTCCAGAACCAGAGGATCGACGCTGCGAAGGTCGAGATTGAAGCCTGCCTCCTGGGCGATCGCATTGATGCCGGTACCGCCCCATACCTGGCCGACATTGTAAGAACAGCGTGCCTGCCGCGACGTTTCGAGCTCCGACAGCGAGTCGACCATCGCCCCCAACGCGTGCGTGGCGCTGGGCGCCGGAAAGTCTCCCCAGGAGTGGCCCCCCGCCGCCTTCAAGCCGACCTCGTACCGCCGCGAGCCCACGGCGGCGTCGACGATAGTGCCCAGATGACCGTCCAACGCCACGACGTAGTCGAACTCCGAGCCCAGTTCGGCTATGAGCGCCCTGGCGCCGCGCAGGTCGCCCAGCCCCTCCTCACCTACCGTGGCGGCCACGGTGAGCCGCGGAAGCCTGACGCTGTCCCAGGTCTCGCGATTGGAGAGCAGGTAGGCGAGCACCGCCAGGCTTGCGCTGTTGTCACCGACGCCGGGCGCCCGCCAACGATCCCCGTCGACATGCAAGGTGACGTCGACGTCCGCCGAGAATACGGTGTCGAGGTGCGCGGCCAGCAGAACGCGCGGGCCGCTGCCACCGGAAACTTCGGCAACCACGTTGCCCACGCCGTCAAGCGCCGGCGAGAGGCCGGCTTCACGCAGCAGCCGCATAACCAGGAGGGCACGTTCGCCCTCCTCGAAAGTAGGGGCGGGTGTTTCACAGATCAAGCGCAGCAGGTCGCCCAGCTCATCCCTGCCTGAAACCTGCCCGACGGCGTGCCGCCCGTTCGGCGCGGTCGATCCGCTCACGTGTCGTCCCGGAGGCTGGCGATGCCCTCGCGCAAAGCGTAGAGGGCCGCCTCCGTGCGATTGTTGAGCCGCAGTTTCGAAAAGATCTCGGAGAGGCGGTTGCGCACGGTCTTCTCGCTCACGTCGAGCGCGTGCGCGATCTCCTGATTGGAAGAACCCTTGGCGAGCAGACGCAGGATGTCCGCCTCTCGCTCGGACAGACCGCTGATCTTGTGTTCGGGATGCTCCGGCAGGCTGCGCACCTTGTGGAACTCGTCGAGCACCGACGCCGCGAGCTCGGGACTCAGCAACGCCTCACCGTCTGCTACCTTGCGAATCGCCGACACCAGATCGTCCGCTCCGGAGTCCTTCAGCAGATAGCCGCGTGCACCCGCCTTGATCGCCTCGAACACGTAGCGGTCCTGGCGATACATCGTCAGGATGATGACCCTCGCTTCGGGCCACTCGTCGAGGATCTCCTTGGTAGCGGCGACCCCGTCGAGTTCCGGCATCTGAATATCCATGAGGATCACGTCCGGCCGAATCTGCAGCGCGTAGCGTACCGCCTCGCGCCCCGTGGCCGCTTCTCCGGAAACGCGCAGCCCGTCCTCGGTGTCGAGAATGCTCTTCACGCCCTGGCGGAACATCGCGTGGTCATCGCACAGCAGCAGACGTGTCACGACGTCATGCTAGCGTATTCCCCTGTGATAACGTGACCGTGCAGCCGGCGCGCACGCGGCGATGGTCGGGCGCGCGCCGGCTGCACTGGAGGAAAGATCATGGCGCATCCAAAGGGGCTGCTGATGGAACGGCTCAAGAAGCTGGGCATCGGCAAACCGGAGTTTCGGACCGACAACACCGGACCCGAGCACCAACCGACGTTTCTGAGTGACATCCTGGTGGACGGCGAGGTCTACGGCACCGGCCAGGGCCCTACCAAGCGCGAGGCGGAACGGTTGGCGGCCGAAGAGGCCCTGGCCTTTCTGGAACGCAATCCGGTTCAGGGAGTGCCTGCTGCCGGCAACGCCACCGAGACTCTCGACGACGGCGGGTTCGAGGGGCCGTGGCCGGTATTCGAGCACCTGCTCGCCACCAGCCTCGAGGTGGCGAACGAGCGAACGGATTCAAGGCTGGCCGGTAGCGAGGCCCGGGACGCGGTTCGCGAGTTCGCGCTCTCTCTCTACAAGGAGTTGCTGCAAGACCTCGGTGACGTGGTCGAGGTCGACGAAGAAGAGTAGCGGCCCGAAGCGCACCGGCAGGCGGAGCCGCGCCGCGCCGGCCGACTCACAGGTTGTCGCGCGCCCAACGCTCTATCCGGTTGAGGTCGCTGGTCGCCTTTTCCTTGATCATCATCTCGCGAACGCCGGCGGGCGGCTCGAAGTCGCCGGTACCGACGTTGCGGATGATGTCGATCATCTTGGCGCCGAACGCCCGCAGAGGCGTCTCCATCCGGAACTCGGACCGTTCGGATGCATTCGGAGCGCTCAACAGCAGCAGGTCGCTATCGAGGGCGTTATCGCACTCCGGGTTTATGCGCACCACTACCTCTCCGTATTCGGTCCTGACCAGAAAACTGTCGGTCACGCGTCGATTCCTCCTCATCCTGCCGCTTCCGATTCCGCCGCAGGCGGAGCTACCGGTCCAACCTGACGCTCGATCGGACTCGGCACCGCTCTCGCCGCTTCGATACCCGACTATAGTCTCACAGGTGCCGCTGGCGTCGTGGGCGTCCGATTCCACCGCTCTCTTGTGTCACACTTGTCCGCATGGCCCTGCTCTTTACGAGCCACATCGCACTTACCATCGCCGTCGTCGTGGCGCTCGGCGCCGCGGCGCAATGGATAGCCTGGCGCGCCCGACTGCCGGCCATCCTGCCGCTGCTGGTCACCGGCTTCATCGTCGGCCCCGTCCTGGGCTGGATTACGCCCGCCGAGTTGGTACCCGCCGGGCTGCTCTACCCCGCGATCTCGCTGGCAGTGGGATTGATCCTGTTCGAGGGCGGTCTCACGCTACGCATCCCCGAGGTCAAGGAGATCCGTGGAGTGGTCTTCCGGCTGGTCACCATAGGGGCACTCGTCACCTTCATCGGGGGTGCGCTGGCCGTCTATGTCCTCACCGACCTGTCGCCGCAACTCTCCTTCCTGTTCGGCGCCCTGATCGTGGTCACCGGCCCCACCGTAATCGGACCGTTGCTGCGGATCGTCCGACCCGAAGCGCGGGTAGCAAACGTGCTCAAGTGGGAGGGAATCCTTATCGACGCGATCGGCGCCATGGTCGCGGTGATGGTGTTCGAGTACGTCCTCATCGACAATCGCAACGAGGCCCTGGGGCAGACGGTCCTGCTGTTCCTGCAGTTCATTCTGTTCGGAACCGTCACCGGGGTCATCGGTGGCTTCGCCCTGGCATGGCTGCTCAAGCGCCGGGCGGTACCCGACTATTTGGTCAACGTGGTCGCACTGTCGGGCGTTTTCCTGGTATTCAGCATCGCCAGCGCCATGGGTCCCGAGTCGGGCCTGCTGGCCACCGTCCTGATGGGCGTCATCGTCGGCAACAGCGGCGTGCCCAACATCACCGACCTGCTTTCGTTCAAAGAGGACCTCACCATCCTCTTCATCAACCTGTTGTTCATCGTGCTGGCGGCCAACATCCAGCTCGAAGCGTTCCTGGGCGTCCTCAACCTCTCCGGTCTCGTGCTGCTGGCAGTAGTGATGCTGGTGTTGCGGCCGCTCAACATCTTCGTATCCACCTGGCGGTCGCCGCTGCGGCTGAACGAGAAGCTCTACCTCTCCTGGATCGGCCCTCGCGGCATCGTGGCTGCCTCCGTCAGTTCGCTGTTCGCAGCTCGCCTCGACCGGGCCGGCTTTGAGGGCGCCCAGACGCTCGTCTCACTGGTATTCCTGGTGATAGTCGGGACCGTGCTGCTGAACAGCCTCACCGCCCGCTACTTCGGCCGGCTGCTGCGGGTGGCCGACCCCGATCCGCAAGGCTTCCTGATCCTGGGCGCCCACGCGCTGGCGCGCAAGATCGCCGCTTTCCTCAGGGAACAAGGCGTTCCCGTGCTGATGGCCGACACCAACTGGTCGAATGTGGCGGCCGCGCGCGCCGAAGGTCTCCCCGCCTACTACGGCAGCCTCCTCTCCGACAGGAGCGACGACGAGTTGCGACTGGGCGGCATCGGCCGGCTGCTGGCGCTAACCTCCAACGACGAGGCGAACGCCCTTACGGCGTTGAAGTACGCCCGTGAGTTCGGTTCCCAGGACGTCTATCAGCTCGAACCGAGCCGTGAGGCCTCCGAGCGCAACCGGCTGGGCGGCGAGCAGCGCGGCCGGGTCGTCTTCCACCGCGGGGTGGCGTACCGCGAGTTGGCGCGCCTGGTGGAAGAGGGCGGCGAGCTGCGCAAGACCGAGGTCACGGAGCGCTTCAGCTTCGAGCAGCTCGCCCGCAAGTACGGTAGCGAGGTACTGCCCATGTTCCTGCTTAACGGGAAGACCGTTAAGGTACTGGTAAAGGATGGGCCCCTACCGGAACCGGGGACCAGCGTGGTATCGCTGGTCCCCGGTTCGAGGTCGACGGAAGTCCCGGTTGCCGAGCGGTCGGCTCAGACCTGAGCCGGGCCCAACTCAGTCGCTGGCTTCGTCCAGGTACTGCTGCAGCATCTCGGTATTGACGGTGATGGGAGCGCGCCGGCGGCGCACCGCGCCGTACTCCAGCAAGCGGGCGAGACAGTGGCTCACCGTCTCCCTGGTGGCCCCGATCATCTTCGCCAGATCCTGTTGCGTCAGGTTCAGATCTATGACGGTCCCGCGCTCGCCGGCCGCCCCGAAATCCTGCGCCAGGCGCAGCAGGAGGTTGGCCAGTCGCCCGGGAGCGTCGAACGCTCCCACTTCCGCCTGCCACTGCTGCGCCTGCCACAGCCGCGTCGACATCACCTGGATGAACTTCATGGCGATGGCCGGCTGTTGCGCGAGCAACTTCTGGAAATCGGTCTCGGGCATGACTATCAGGGTGGTATCCACGACCGCTTCCGCCTGATTGGGACGCCGCTCGGACGGCAACAGCAGAAGCTCGCCGAAGATGTCGTACTGACCCAGCAAACCCAGGATCATCTCCTTGCCGTTGGGAAAGTACATGGAGATCTTCACCATGCCGTCGCGGATAAAGTACAGAGCGTCGGCCGGATCCTCCATGTGATAGATGATTTCGCCGGCGCTGAACCGCTTGTAAGGCGTGATGCGCGATAGCTGCTCCAACTCCGTTTCGGAGAGATCCTCGAACAGCTGCGTGTTCTTGAGATGCCATACCAGGCTTGGATATTCGTGCATTTCACCGAGTCTACATGATTAGCGACCTGCAATGGCGTTCCATGCCCAATTCAAGCCGATGCGGTGCCGGCCTACCGGGCATCCGATGCTTCGGCCGAGCCGTTCAACAGGCGGTCACTCACTGATTCCGGTCGATCTCCTCGGCCTCGGAGCGGGACTCGGCGATGACGGTTTCGGCCAGCGCGCCGCACTCCTGCCATTCGTCGACACTGCTGTCCTCGCGGAAGGGACGCAGACCGCCGAGATAGCCCGAGTGAGCGATCATGTAACCCGACAAGGGCGCGGTGAGCAGGAAGAAAGCGGCGATCAGCAGAACGCGTTCGCTGGCGCCGACGGCCGAGAAGGCCAGCGCGGCGCCGCCGAGAATTCCCAGGCCACCGAGCGTTACCAGCTTGGTGGACGCGTGCAGGCGGGTATAGAAGTCGGGGAAGCGCAACATGCCCAACGCCGCGGCCAGGATGAAAACGGCGCCGAACAGGATCAGTCCCTCCGCCAGCACCTGGCCGCGCAACCCCTGCTCGGCGGAACCCTGCACTGGCTGCTCCTGCCCCAGTGCGACATGGGCAAGCACGAACAGTGCGGCGAGCAGTGCCGCCGGTCGCCGCCTCACTTCATCACCCGGCCCACCAGCAGGTAGCGGCTCAGTGCGACGGTCGTGAGGAACCCGAGTATCGAGACGATCAAGGCGGCGTCGAGAAACGAGTCGTAGCCACTGCGCATGGCCACTATCACGATGAGCAGGGCCGTGTTCACGCCCAGAAAGTCCAGCGCGACGATCCGGTCGCCCCAGGAAGGGCCTCGCAGAACCCGGAAGATGGCAAAGATCATTGCCAGCACGATGCAGGCGAGAGCGATGTCGATAACCATTCAGCAGCTCCTAGCGCATGAACCCGAGAATCAGGGTTTCGATGCGGATCACCGATGCGCGCGAGCGATCGGGATCGGCCTCGCCGATAGCGTGGGCGTAGAGGGTCCTCCGGTCGTCAGACGTGCCCATCGCCACTGTGCCGGGCAACAGCGTGATGGTAGCCGAGAGCAGACTTATCGCCGCGTTGCTCTCCAGCCGCAACGGCACGGCGATCACGTGCGGATGAAATCGCGGACGGGGCCTGATTGCCAGGAGGGCGATCATCACGCCTGCCACCAGCAACTCCGCCAGGAACGCCACGAGGAAGCGTCCGACTCGCCACAGCCGGGTCGGAAGCGAGCTGGAGCCTTCGCGCCGCACGGCTACCAGCATCAGCATGCCGAGCAGGGCGCCCACCAGCAGGTTGAACGAAGTCAGCTCACCGTAGAGAAACGCCCACAGCAGCGCCACGGCCACGACTACCACGACCTCACCCACGACTCAAGGCACCCCCTCGCCCACACCCGGAAGCACCGCCCGCACATAGGCCACGTTGCCGCCGAGTTGGTCGGCCACCAGTACCGCCATCGCGTAAACCGGTCCGCTGAACAGCGCCAGCGCGGCCAGCAGCACCACCGCGACACCGGTTATGCCGCTCATGGCCAGCGGCAGCCGAACGTGATGCACGGCGTCGGTCTCGCCCCAGAAGAACTCCCGCCAGACTTGGACGCCGGCGTACAGCAAGATCAGGCTGCCAGCCACGGCGATCACCGCGACGGTCGTCGCCACCAGGCCGCCGTTGCGGACCAGCGCGTCGATCAGCGCGAACTTGCCGATGAAGCCGCTGGTCGGAGGCATGCCCGAGAGCGCCATCATGGCCAGGAAGAATCCGCCGGCCAACCACGGGTACGCCTCGAGATGGCCGCCGGCACGAAACCGGGGACCGGCGATCGCCTCTGCCAGGGCGGCGATGAGGAAGAGCGCGAAGATCACCAGCACCGAGTTGATCAGGTAATAAAGCGCGGCTTCCAGACCCGCCTGACTGCCGATGAAGGCGCCTGCCAGCAGATAGCCGACGCTGGCGACGTTGGCGAACGAAAGGAGGTGCCGCCAACTCTGGCGGGTGATGGTACCCAATGCCCCGAACAGCACGGTCAGTCCGGCGCCGGCCAGCAGTACCAGCTTCAGGCCGTCCTCGGCGGGAAACAGCAGCGTGAAGATGCGGATCAGCGCATAGGCGCCGACCTTGGTGAGCAGCGCCGCGAAGAATGCGCTCACTGCCGCAGGCGGCACCGGATAGCTGTTGGGCAACCAGAACCCCAGCGGGAACATGGCAGACTTCACCGCGAACGCCAGCGCCAGCAACGCGGCCACGGCCGTAACCCGGACGTCCGGCCCGTGCCCAACCAGGCGCTGCGAAATGTCGGCCATGTTGAGACTGCCGAACAGGCCGTAGGCCAGGCCTGCCGCCGCCACGAAAATCGCCGAAGAGAGCAGGTTGACCACGACGTACTTGAACCCTTCGCGCAACTGCGGCAGCTCGCCGCCCAGCAGCAGCAGCCCGTACGAGGCGACCAGCATGACTTCGAAGGCGACGAACAGGTTGAACAGGTCGCCCGTGAGAAACGACATGTTCACGCCCATGAACAAAAACTGCAGCAGCGCCTGGGCGCCATACGCTTCGCGTGCACGGTTGAGCAGCCCGCCCAGCCCACGATGCGGGGCACGCTGCAGGCTCGAGCCGGCGAAGGCCACCGTCAGAAGCCCGGTGACGCCCGAAAGCACCACCATCACCGCCGACAGTCCGTCGGCCACCAGGGTGATTCCGAACGGCGCCGGCCACGAACCCATCTGTACCGCGAGCACCTCGCCGCTGACGGCGCGGGCCAGGATGGCGATCTCGATCCCCAGGGTGAGGACCGCGGCGGCCACCGACAAAGCGCTCCGCATCCTCGCCCCGGGCGTGATCATCAGCAAGATCGCCGCCAGGAGCGGAACGAGCACCGGCCAGGCGACCAGGTTCATTCCTCCTCCTCCCGATCGGGATCCCGGTCGTCAGGCGCTCCGGTCTCGGGCGAAACCGACGGCTGCTCGGGATCGGCATAGACCACCGGTGGTCGTACCGGGTCGGGACGTTCCACCAGCTCCTGGACATGGTCGGTCCCGGTAACCTGATAGGCCCGCATGGCCAGGACCAGCAGCAGCGCCGTGGTGCCGAAGCCGATGACGATAGCGGTCAGGATCAGCGCCTGCGGCAACGGGTCGTTATACGGCCCTGAAAGGTCGAGCAGCGGTGGGGTTCCCTGCCGCACGCCGGCTCCGGCCAGGAGGATAGTGAGGTTCGCGCCGTAGGAGATCAGGCTGAGGCCGACTATCAGACGGATCAGCGCGCGCGAGAGCAACAGGAACACGCCGGCGCCCACCAGCACCGCCGCGACGAGCGGGAAGAGGATCTCCATCACTCCACCCGACCTTCCGTTGGTCCATCGACTGGTCCGTCCTCGGATCCATCGGCTGCCGCTTCCTCTTCCAGTTCTCGCTCCTCCGCGACCAGCTCAGGCGCCCTGTCCAGCCCCACGCGCTCTGGGCCGCTGTCTTCCGCCAGCAGGTCGATGATAGTGAGCGTCGCACCGACCACTACCAGGAACACGCCGGCATCGAACAACACCGCCGTGGCCCACTCGAACTCGCCGATCAGCGGCCAGGTGCGGTAACCGTAGGCACTCGTCAGGAAACCGTTCCCTGCCAGCATCGGAACGATGCCGGTGGCGATGGCGAGCACCAGGCCGACGGGGATAAAACGCATCGGCCGTACCGTCAACAGCCTCCGATTGCCCGACATGCGCACCAGCAGTGCGGCTACCGCGATGATCAGGCCGGCCACGAAACCGCCGCCGGGCGCGTTGTGTCCACGCAGGAAGAAGTGCAGGCCGATGGCTATCAGGACGAACACGATGGGCATGCTGAGCGTGCGGAAGAAGATGTCGGGAAAGCGGTTCACGACTCGCCGGCTTCCTCGTCCGAGGAGGGCGCGGCGCGCAGGCGCAAGAGCGCGTAGACCGCCACTGCGACCACCGCCAGCACCGTAATTTCGCCCAGCGTGTCGTACCCCCTGAAGTCCACCAGGATCACGTTGACCACGTTGTAGCCGCCACCGAGGGTCTTGCTGTTCTCGAGGAAGAACTCGGCCAGTCGGGGGGCCACCGGACGCTGTACCGCCAGAAGCAGCGAGAACACCGTGAATGCCACGCCCAGCGCGATGCCGGCGTCCAGCAGGGCCAAACGGCGGGGCCGCAGGTAGTGACTGAGCCGCGGAAGGTAGTGAAAGACGGACAGGAAAAGGATCACCGTCACGATCTCGATCAGCAGTTGGGTGAGCGCGAGGTCCGGGGCCCGCAACAGCACGAACGCCAGCGACGAGCCGAACCCGCTCAGGCTCAGCATTATCAGCAAGGTGAGCCGCGAGCGTGCCAAGACTACCCCTACCGCCCCGGCCACCAGCAACACCGCCACCAGCAGCACCGGGGCCGTCGGAGTCGTCAGCGTGTCGGGCCAGGCCTGCCAACCGACGTAAACCCCGACGGCCACGGCCGGGAGCAGCAGCAGCCGCAGATGACCGGCGAACGAGGCGCCCTGGGTTCCCTGTATCGCCCTGTCGGCGAAGCGCCCAACGAAGGTGAGAATGGCGTAGTAGACGGTGTTGTTGTTCCAGTCGGGCGTGAGCCTCTGCTGAAGCGCGGCGAACCCGTCGCGCAGCACGAACAGGGCGGCTCCGAAGAACCAGGTGAGCACGCTCAGCGCCAGCATCGGGCTCGGTCCGTGCCAGAGAGTGAGGGCGTGCGGCTGATAGCCGAACGACGGCGCCGCCAGCCTGGTGAACTGGGAGGCGACCGTGTCGTGCCAAGGGAAAATCCCGAAAAGCAATGCCGCGGCAGCCAGCGGGACTATCGGCGCCCAGAAGAGCGGCGCGGCCTCGTGAATCTCCGGCCGTTCCGCCCGGAACCGCCCGAAGAACACACTCAGGAAGCGCAGGCTGTAGGCGAAGGTCATTACGCTGCCCACGACCGTGATCACTATCGGCAACGTCCCCCGGTGAAGCATCTCCTCGAAGAAGAGCTCCTTGGAGATGAAGCCTCCCAGAGGCGGCAGTCCCGCCATCGACAGCGCCGCCGGCACGGCCAGCAAGGTGGTGACCGGCAGTTTGCGCCAAAGGCCGGAGAGCCGCGAGATATCACGACTGCCCGTTTCGTGGTCGACGATGCCGACCACCAGGAACAGCGTCGCCTTGAAGGCGGCGTGATTGACCAGATGAGCGGTTGCGGCGAACTCGAAGCCCCCTCCATAGAGGGCGGTCAGGATCCCCAGTTGGGACACGGTTGAGTAGGCCAGCAACGCCTTGAGGTCGGTCTGGCGCAGCGCCAGATAAGCACCCCAGAACATCGTCACCAGCCCCACGTACATCGTGACGTCGCTGAACAGCGTCCCCTGGAACAGGAAACCGAACTTCGCCACCAGGATCACGCCGGCCTTGACCATCGTCGCGCTGTGCAGGAAGGCGGACACGGGTGTGGGCGCTTCCATGGCCGTCGGCAACCAGAGGTGAAACGGAAGCTGGGCCGACTTGGTGAACGCAGCCAGGAGCAGCAGCACTACCAGCGTCGGAAACAAGCCACTGGAGCGAACCGCCGCGCCATCCAACTCCGAAATCGTCATCGATCCCCCGGCGATGCCCAACAGCACCGCCGCCACCAGCAGCGCGAGCCCGCCCAGCGAGGTGACCAGCAGTGCTTTCACCGCCCCGTCCTGGGAGGCCCTGCGACTGTCCCAGAACCCGATCAGCAGGAACGAGGTGATCGAGGTGAGCTCCCAGAACAGGAACAGGGCTATGAGGTTGTCGGCCAGCACCAGGCCGAGCATGGCGCCGCCGAACAGCAGCAGGTAGGAGTAGAACCGGCCGTGACGCTCGCCACTGCCCAGGTACGAGGCGGCGTAGAGCATGATCAGGACGCCGATTGCTCCCACCAGCAGGGCGAACAACAAGGAGAAACCGTCGGCTCGCAGGGCCAGGTTCAGGTCGATCGCGGGCACCCAGGCTAGAGACGCGGAGACCGGGTCGTTCGCCCGGGCCGCCGGTGCGTACCGTAACAGGGCAAGGGTCGGCAGGAACGCCAGGGCGAGCCAGCGGCCGGCGGCCGAACCGAGCTGCCGGCCCAGCCACGGGGCCAGCGCTGCCGCCGCGAACGGCAGGGCAACGGCCAGCAACAAAAGCGGCGCGTTCATCTCAGGCCCATCGCACGCTCGACAACGGCGCCACCTCGACGCACCCGCTCACCGGTCCAGCGTAAAGGCGTCTATCAACTCGATGAGCTCGAGGTACGCCTGTGGATCCAGGAAGTCCTGAATCTTGTAGCCGTTGAGGAACACGCTCGGAGTGCCGGTGAGCCGCAGGGCGCCGGCAGCGAGGTCGTAAGACTCCTGGACACGGTCCTGAAAACGTCCCTCGTCGAGGCAGGCGGCTGCCCCTTCGGTGCTGAGACCGATTTCGCCGGCCAGTTGAATGAAGTACGGCTGAGGCTCGTTCAGGGCCTGCCAGGCGCGCTGTCGTTCGAACAGCGCATCATGGAACGCCCAGAAGTCCTCGTCCGAGTTGGCGTCGGTCACGCACTCGGCTGCAAGCGCTGCCGGTATCGCGTTGGCGTGAATGCTATCCAGCGGGAAGTGATGGAAC
Source organism: Trueperaceae bacterium (assembly GCA_040905465.1). Lineage (GTDB taxonomy): Bacteria > Deinococcota > Deinococci > Deinococcales > Trueperaceae > DASVCN01. Next base: position 23,237 of record JBBDRK010000080.1, read on the forward strand.
TCGAACCTGACGTCGCCGCGCTCCAGCAGCCGCTGCTCGATCATGGGCAACGCCTGACCAGCGAAGTTGGCGCAGAACGGGCACTGGAAGTCGCTGAACTCGCGGATCACAAAGCGCGCGTCGGCGGGGCCGATCGAATGGCGGGTCTCGGGAAACAGTTCGGCCGGGAACTCCTGCAGCGTCAAGTCGAAGCTGATGGCAAGACGATCGTTATCACCGGTGACGTCGAGCCCCAGGCGGTACTCCTCGACGCCCACCGCCACTTCGCCGCGGCCGGCTAGGTCAGCCGAGCGGGTCGCCAAGAACGTGCCTACAGGCTCGGCGATGGTGTCGCCGTAGCCGGTGCCGGCCGCGATCAGGTCGGCGAGGAAGACGACGTTCTCGTCGCTGAGAACCCCCTCGCCACTCAGCCGGTAGACCAGCCCACCCCGGAGTTCCAGTCGAAAGGTGAAGTCCTGCGCCGCCCGGTAGCTTCCGTCCTGGGAGAGACTCGGGTTGTAATCGGCGATGTCGGCCAGGAGGTCTTCCGCCGGCTCGCCGACGGCCGCGAGCGCGGAGCCCAGCAGCGCGCAGCAGGCGAGCGTCGCGACGAGCCGCCAGAAGGCTCCAAAGCCGGTCGCCGCTCTCTCGGCGGTCCGCCTCAATCCGGCGCCTCGGCCCGAGCGATCCCTCGGAACTTCGAGTTCAGGTAGCGCAGGTACGGAGCAGCGTCCAGCACACTTCCGGTTGCGCGCTCGAGCAGCTCGTCGGGCCGGTAGCGGCTCCCCTGCCTGTGAATCTGCTCGCCCAGCCAGTCGAGCAGCGGCCGGTGCTCTCCGGCCTCGATCAGGGCGTCCAGGTCGGGTATGGCGGCCCGCGCCGCCTCGAACAGCTGCACGCTCATCAGGTTGCCCAGGGTATAGGTCGGGAAGTAGCCGATGAGGCCGATCGACCAGTGCACATCCTGGAGGCAGCCGAGCAGAGCATCGGGCGGGGTGATGCCCAGCAGCTCCCGGTACTTGGCGTTCCAGGCTTCGGGCAGCTCTTCCGCCGGCAGATCGCCGTCCAGCATCGCCAGCTCGAGCTCGAAGCGGGCGATTACGTGCAGGTTGTAGGTAACCTCGTCGGCCTCGACTCGGACGAAGCTCGGTTGCACGTAGTTGACCGCCCGATAGAACGATTCGACGTCCACGCCGGCCAGGGCCTGGGGAAAGTGCGCCTGCAGGCGGGGGTAGGCTCCTCGCCAGAACGGCAGCGACCGCCCCACCAGGTTTTCCCACATCCGTGACTGACTCTCGTGAACGCCGAGACTGACGGCGTCGCCCAGGGGACTGCGGTCGAGTTCCTCGAGCAGGCCCTGCTCAAATAGACCGTGCCCGGCTTCGTGGAACGTCGCGAAGATTCCCGTCGACAGGTAGTCGGCACGGTATCTGGTGGTAATGCGCACGTCGTTGCGGCCCATCGCCTGTGCGAACGGATGGACAGTAGGGTCCAGCCGGCCACGCTCGAAGTCGTATCCGAAGCGCTTGACCTCGCCGGTCACGAACTCCTCCTGGCGACGCGGGTCGAACTCGCCGTGGAGCGGGGCGTCTGCGTTCCCGGCGGTACCGGCCGCCAGCGATCCGACCAGGCTCACGAGGGCCGGCCGCAACTCCGCGAAGAGGCTCGTGACCCGAGCCGCCGTCGAACCCGCCTCGTACTCGTCGTGAAGTGCGTCGTAGGGATGCTCCGCATACCCGAGTTGTTCGGCCTGCTCCCGCCTGAGCTCGAACATGCGCTGCAGAGATGGTGCGAAGCGGCCGAACTCATTGTGGCGGCGCGCATCGAGCCACGCCTCCTGAGCCAGCGAACGAGCATCCGCCAGGTCCTGCACCAGCGCAGCCGGCAGCCGCACCGCCCGGTCGTGACGGCGTCGGCACAAGTCCACCAGTCTGGCGTCCTCGGCGCTCAACGCCGCGTCCTCGAGCCGGCTCAGCCACTCGCCGATCCTGGGATCGCTCAGCTTCTCATGACAAATCGCGTCGAGCGCGGCGCTCTGGCGGCCACGCGTGACGCCGGCTCCGGAGGGTAGGTAAGTGTGCCGGTCCCAGGACAGCAGGCTGGCCGCCTGCGTGAGATCGGCGAGTAGTGCGAAACGTCGCTGGAGGCTGTCGAGCGCCTCGGCGACCTGTGACGGGTAGGACATCGCGTCTCCTTCTCAACCGTTCCAGTTTAACCGGGCACGCCGTTACGGCGCTCCGGCGAGACGCCGCGCGAAGCCGGCAAAGCGCGTCACGGCGCAAAAACCGGCGCCTGCGGCGTGTTATCGTCGCCTCATGAACGTCGAGATGAGCCGGGAGGCACGCGAACTCGTGGTGCGGGAACGCGACGCCATCTCCGACCTCAGAGCGTTGCTGGGCCGGCTCGAAGCGTCATCCGAAGACCTGGAAGACCTGCGAAACGCACACGAGGACCTCGAAGGGATCTTCATGCTCGTCGTCTGCGGCGAGTACAACTCCGGCAAGTCGAGCCTGCTGAACGCCTTGCTGGGCGAGACGGTGGTGCCGGAGGGCGTAACTCCCACCACCGACCGCATCACCATCCTCGGTTACGGCGAGGAGATGCGCGACACCGAAGAGTCGGGCTGGCTGATGCGCCGGAGCTTCCCGTCCGAGCTGCTGAAAGACCTGGCGCTGGTAGACACGCCCGGGACCAACGCGATAATCACCAGGCACCAGGAGCTGACCGAGCGCTTCATCCCGCGGGCCGACCTGGTCCTGTTCGTGACGTCCGCCGACCGGCCCTTCACCCAGAGCGAACGGGCCTTCCTGGAGCTGATCAGCACCTGGGGCAAGAAGATCACGGTGGTGGTCAACAAGATCGACATCCTCGAGAGCAGCGAGGAACGCCAGAAGGTACTCGATTTCGTGCGTGAGCACGCCCGTGAGACGCTGCAGGTGACTCCACAGGTGTTCGCGGTCGCTTCCCGCAAGGCGTTTCGGGCGCGCAAGAGCGGGAACCCAGCCAACCTGGCCGGGACCGGCCTGCCCGAGCTGGAAGCGTATATCGAAGCCAGCCTCTATGGCGGCGAGCGCTTGCGCCTCAAGCTGCAGAGCCCGCTGGGCGTGGCTGAACACGTCGGCAGGAAGTATCTCGACAACATGTCGGGGCAACTCTCACTCCTCGAGGACGACCGCAGAACCCTGGAGGAGATCGACCGACAACGCAGTCAGTACGAGCGCGACATGCGCCGAGAGTTCGCCGGCTACCTGGTGCGGATAAAGACCGTCCTGGTGGAGGTGGAGCGCCGCGGTGACATCTTCTTTGACGACGTGGTCAGATTCGGCAACATCTTCAACCTGGTGAACAGCGACCGCATCCGCAAACAGTTCGAGGAGCGGGTCATTCGCGGCGCCGATCGTGAGGTCGACAACGCCGTCGGCGAAACCGTCGACTGGTTCATGCAGCGCAACCTGCAGCTCTGGGAAGACATCATGACCTTCGTCAACGAACGGCGCAAAGCGGCCGAGGACCGGGTAATCGGTGAGGTCGGGGGCCGCTTTCAGTACGATCGGGAGTCGTTGCTGCGCAACCTCAGGGAGCGCGCCGAGGATGTCCTGCACACCTATGACGAGCGGGTCGAAGCCGACCGGCTCGCCACCAGCCTACAGTCCGCGGTAGTTCGGTCCGGCCTGCTCCAGGTAGGGGGCCTGGGCATGGGAGCGGCGATAGTCGCGTTCCTGTCCGGCGCAGCGCTCGACGTGACGGGGATCGCCCTCGGGCTTACCGTGGCCGGGTTGGGAGTCCTGGTCATACCCCGCCGACGAACGCGCGCCAAGAAGGAGCTCCACAACAAGATGCAGGCGCTGCGCGACGGTCTCGAGGAGAGCCTGGGCGGCCAGCTCGAGAAAGAGCTGCACCGGGCGAGCGAGAAGCTCTCTGGAGCGCTCCTTCCTTACACGCGCTTCGTCCGCAGCGAGCTGGGGAGGATGGACGAGCTCCAGGCGGATCTCGCGGAGCTCGTAGACCGAATCGCCGCGCTCAGGCGCGATGTAGTCGAGATTCGCGCCTGAGCATCCAACCCGCAGGTCTCCGCCAGGTTAAGCACGGCAAGGTCGAGGTCGAGTTCCGCGTTGAGAACTGCCAGCCTGGCCCGTGCCACGGAGTTCAGCCGACCCGGCTGCTCGGCCTCACCCACTTCCGACAGCTCGCTCTGCAACGTAAGCCGTCGTAACTCCACGCGGCCCTCGGCGTCGTCGCGGGCCGCCACGGCGCGCAGCACGGTCAATCGGGCTTCGCTCAGGCTTCGCTCGTACTCGGCGTCCTCTCGGGCGTCGCTCGATTGCGTAGCCGGGAGCGGGCCCGGTTTGGCGGGCCAGGTCAGCGTCAGCGCCTGGCCGACACCGGTGGGGCTGACGTCGAGCGTTACCGCCCCGGTCGTGGGTCCGCCCGCCGGCAAGGCGACCCGGAGCGCGAGCCGCAGGTCCGCCTGCCAGGCGAGCGCCGACGCCGCGGCGGGTCGGTAATGCAGATCGGCGCTCACGTCGAGCGATGCCCGCGTCTTGCCCCGACTGGCATCGGCCGCTGCCGACGACGACGCCGCTTGCCGCACGAGTTGCGCCCGCCGAGCCTCGCCGAAGGCGACGGTGCACTCATCCAGCGATTCGATCGCCTCGGTCCCCGGCAGCGGCGGACGGCCGACCATCGACCCGGCAAGGCGGTCGACCCCGATCCCGACGTTCCCCGACACCAGCTCCACCAGCAAGGCACGCTCCCTGCGTGCCCGCTCGAGCGCCTGAGCGACCTCCAGGTAACCGAGATACTGGCCGTCGGGGGGCGTGCTCGCCCCCGCTCCTTGCAAAGCGCGCCACCGCGGCCGCAGCGCCAGAAGTTCGCGCTGGTGCCGTTCCAGCACAGCCGCAACCTCGTCGACGTGGGCGAGGAGTCGCAGCGAACGGCGGAACTCGTAGATGCGTCGCTGTCGCTCTGCCAGGTCGTTGTGCTCGGCCAGCACCAACCGCTCCCACAGCAGCAGCTCCTGGGCGGCTGCCTCCGGGTCGAGCACCGGAACCGTTACGGCGGCTCCGACTCCCAACGCACCGCCGCCAACGGGGGTGCCGCCGGGGGAGCTACCGGCCGTCGCCCCGAACGATTCCCCAAAGGACCATGCAGAGCTCTGCCGCACGCGCACCTCGGGCAGTCGGTCGGCACGGACACGCGCCAACTCCTGAGCGACGAGTCCGACATCCTCGCTCGCCGGCTCCGCATTCAGGCGATCGCTGAAAGTTCGCAGCAGGGACGCGGCGTCGAGCGGTTCGGCCGCCTTGCCGACCGAGAGCAGTAGGGCGAGCAACGCGAAGCTCAACGGTCCGGTCTTCACGGCGCTCGCAACGGGGCCGGCAGTCCGAGACGGTAGGTCGGAGCATCGGCAGCCACCGGCGAGTACTCGATCACCGGCTGGAGGACATAGGCGCTCCCCGGGCTCCCGGCCGGCAACGAGTCGGCCGTCCACGCAAGAACCAGAGACTCGCCCACCGGCACCGGGATGGGCGCGCCGGACGCCATGAACCAGCCGAAGCCTTCCACGGGAGTGGCAATCGCCGCACCTTCAACGGAGCCCCCGCGCCGGCCCGCCGGATCGAAAGCGCGCTCCAGAGCGGCCAGCAGTTCCCCCGAATCGCTGCCTGTGGAGAACAGCAGGCGCCCTTGCGGCAGTTCGGAGGGGAGGTACTCGACAGCCCCGACCAGCAGTTCTGTCCGGGAGCCGTTGCGCAGGGCGACAGCGAGATACAGACCGGCTGCCGGGGCCGCCAGCGAGCGTTCGAACGCGAGCGGACCGGGGCGCGCGTCGGCCAAGACGATTCGAGCCGACCCGATGCGATGCCGCACCACGGCGCCCAACTCGAGCTCGATCCCGAGCTCGTCGAACGAGACGTCGACCTCCCCCTCGGCCGGAGACAGGTACACGGCCAGCAGTCGCGAACCGTGCTCGGTGGAAAAGCCCAGGACCCTGGCACCATCCGCCACGCTTATTCCGGTCACCTCTTCGGGGATCACGTCGGCGGGCAAGGGCACGGCGATCACCGCCGCGACCCCCGGCGCGGCCCAACCGAACGTCACCCGCGCCGGGAACTCGGTGCGAAGAACCGCGGTCTGAGCCGCGGTCCGAGCCGCGCCCGTTAGCAGCATGAAAACGAGAAGCGACAGTACGATCCTGTTGCAGCATCGATCGACTCTCAAGTGGATCACCTCTTCCTTGACCGGAACGTTCCGAGACAGCTCGGAAGGAGCCGGAACGGCGGCGGCGGACGAGCGCCCGCCGCCGCCTCGAATCAGTAGACCCGACCCTGCACCAGGGTGCTCTTGGTCCACTGGTCATAGACGGTGGCGTCGCCACTCGCCACTATCCGGCGAGTGTTGTCGCTGTAATCCTGATACTTGCGGTAGTAGTAGCGCCAGCGCTCGTACGGGTAGGCAACGAAGAACTTGTAGTAGGTTCGTGGTGGTATCGTGAATCGCTCGACCAGCTTGCGGCTGGTTTCGTACTCACCTCCGACGTGGGCCTGAACGAACCATTGCGGCACCGAACCACCCAGGGACCAGTCGAAGGCCTCTCGATAGGTGTAGGTGACATCGAACGGTCCCCAATACCGGTCCGTGTCGTTGACACGGTGCCAGATCAGGTTGCCGGCAACGGCCGGGCGCGAGATCAGCGAGCGATAGGCGAACTCCCAGTAGCTGGAGCCGGTCCTGCTGGGGCTCGAGCTGCTCGACGTCGACGAGTCATCGCTCCCGCTGCAGCCGGAGAGGCATCCACCGGTGACCGCCGCCAACTCGGCCTCGCCGATCGGCGTAAACGCCGGCGCCTGATACCCGTGGACGCCAGCCGTCAGCGGCCAGAGCATCTGCGCCACTACGACCGTCGCCGCTATGAGCCATGCCCGTTCGGCGGCCGGTCTGCGGCGGCATGTGGTCCACGCTCCAGCCTGGAATGCCAGTACCTGCATACGCAAATCACCTCGCTCTTCCCTGCGGGCAGTTCGACATCCGGACCGGCGAGAAAGAGGGGCGCTGCCCGGCGCTCCCCCGCATTGCTGCCTGTGCGCACGTGGCGAGTATTGAGCAGTGTCGAGCGGAGCGCCAGAAGCGATTGCCTAGAGGCGCCGGGCACGACCGCCGTCACCCGCCGGCAAAGGTAGTGGCCACCCGGCCGTCCGAGTCCGCCAGGTCGTCTTCGGCAGCGAATGTCCGGTGATACACTCCTCAGCTATGAGTGAAGAGTCATCGGCAGTGATAGTTGCCTATCAGGGAGTTCCCGGCGCCTTCAGTGAGGTTGCCTCGCTGCAGTTCGCGCCCGGCGGCGAGGCGGTCGGGTTCCCCAGTTTCGACCAGGCCTTCCAGGCGGCCCTCGAAGGAGCCTGCACGCACGCCTGCCTGCCCGTCGAGAACAGCCTGGCCGGCTCGATAAACCAGACCTACGACCTGCTGACCGACTCCGCACTGCACGTCGTCGGCGAGCAGGTAGTGAGGGTTCACCACAACCTCCTCGTGCGCTCCGGAACTCGCCTTGAGGATGTCGAGCGGGTATACAGTCATCCGCAGGCGCTGGCGCAGTGTCAGGAGTTCATCCGCAAACACGGCTTCGAGGCGGTTACAGACTTCGACACCGCCGGTGCCGCGAAATTGCTTTCCGAGAACGGCGGCTCCGGCAAGGCGGCCATCGCCTCGAAGCGCTCGGCAGATATCTATGGGCTGGAGATCCTCGTCGAGAATATCGAAGACACCGACTTCAACTACACCCGATTCTTCATCCTCGGACCGGAGGAGGCGCCGCGGCCCTCGGGAGCAAGCAAGACGAGCCTGGTGCTGGCCACCAGACACCGGCCCGGCGACCTGGTTTCGTGCCTGGAGGAGTTTCCGCGCAACGACATCAACATCACCAAGATCGAAAGCCGCCCGAGGCGCGACAAACCGTGGAGCTACCTGTTCTACATCGACATCGAGGGGCACGTCGCCGACGAAAACGTCGCCCGGGCCCTGACGGCGCTGATGCGAAAGGCCGCCTACGTGAAATTCCTCGGTTCCTACCCGGCTGCCGCGGCGATGATCGAAGATTGAGGCGAGGCCCGTTACGAAAGCAGTTGTACGAAATCGGCCGTACGAATGCAGTTGCGAACGAATGGCGATCGGGCCCTTGCCGGGCTACACTCGGCCATGGCCGAAGGCGACAGCGAGAGCAGCACAGGTAGCGGTAGCGATTTCGGCAGCGATAGCAGTACCGATAACAGCAATGCCGAGAGCCTGACCCTCGGCGACGCCCTCAAGCTGTCGGGCCTGGTGGACACCGGCGGTCACGCAAAGGGCCTCATCCAGGGCGGGCTGGTGAAGGTGAACGGGCAGGTCGAGCGCAGGCGCAAGCGACGCGTCGGGCACGGCGACGAGATCGAGGTTGCGGGTGAGTTGTTCGTGGTCGAGGCGCAAGACGGCCCCTCAGCCGGCGACTGACGCGCTCCAAACGCGCCCTCAGCCGCCTTGAACGCGCCCTCAACGCGCCCTCAACGCATCCGCGAAGTACGCTGCAGCGGCGTGATTCGAACCGACGGCAATGCGGCGAGTGTGACGCTCTCGCCGGGAAGGACCAGCGAGCGACGACGGTAGCGGCCGGCCGCCGGTGCGCTCAGCCTTTCGAACAGGCCTTCGGCCGTCCGCAACAGCCATACCTCCTTCACGTTCGCCCGGGCACAGCGCACTACCAGGTCGAATCCCACGCCGCCGGAGCTTGCAACCACCAGTTGCAGCTTATCGCTCCTCAGAGGAAGCGCGTCGAAGGGAGGTGGCACCAGGGCCAACGGCGGTGGTTGCTCGCCCCAGCCGACGACCGGGCAACCGACGCAGACTACCGATAGTCGGCTGGTAGCCAGGGCGAGCTCGCCCGCCAGTACGGCGAACTGCGGGTCGAGTTCCGGCATGCCATAGTCTGCGTGGCGGATCGACGGTCGAACGGCCCCGGTCGGCCGCTGCCCAGGGAGGATCGGCGTTGCCCGCTGCGCCCGGAAGCCGCCGGGCAGCGTGATACACTCCGCTCCGAATGCGGGAACCCTGATGCCCAGACGCGACGATATCGAGACCATCCTCATCCTCGGTTCCGGCCCGATCGTAATCGGACAGGCCGCCGAGTTCGACTACTCCGGTACCCAGGCGTGCAAAGCCTTGCGCGCGGTGGGCTACCGGGTGGTGCTGGTGAACTCCAACCCGGCGACGATCATGACCGACCCGGACGTCGCCGACCGGACCTACATCGAACCGCTCACGCCCGAAACGGTCGAGCGAATAATCGAACGGGAGCGCCCGGACGTGCTCCTGCCGACCCTTGGCGGCCAGACCGCCCTCAACTTGGCCAAGTCGCTATGGGAAGAGGGAGTTCTCGAACGGCTGGGCGTCGAACTCATCGGCGCCAACTATGAAGCCATCCAGAAGGGCGAAGACCGCCAGCGGTTCCAGCAGGCGATGGCGGGCATAGGTATCGCCACACCCGCGGGCCGAATGGTAGGCAGCCTCGAGGAAGGGCTGGCGTTCGTCCAGGAGATCGGCTATCCAGCGATAATCCGCCCGTCGTTCACGCTTGGCGGCACCGGCGGCGGCATCGCTCACAGCGAAACGGAGTTCCGCCAGATCATGCGTCAGGGGCTCCACGACTCGCCGGTCCACACCGTGCTGGTCGAACAGTCGGTGCTCGGCTGGAAGGAGTACGAGCTCGAGGTGATGCGCGACCAGAACGACACCGTCGTGATCATCTGCTCGATCGAGAACCTCGATCCCATGGGGGTCCACACCGGCGACTCCATCACCGTGGCACCGGCCCAGACGCTCTCCGACAAGGAGTATCAGCAGCTTCGCGATTACTCCATCGCCATCATCCGCGAGATCGGCGTAGACACCGGTGGCTCAAACATCCAGTTCGCCGTCGATCCGCGAAGCGGCGACGTCATCGTCATCGAGATGAACCCGCGGGTTTCGCGCTCGTCGGCCCTGGCATCGAAGGCCACCGGCTACCCGATCGCCAAGATCGCCGCGCTGCTTGCCGTGGGCTATCACCTCGACGAACTGCCCAACGACATCACCAAGGAGACCAAGGCGGCGTTCGAACCGTCGATCGACTACGTGGTGACCAAGATCCCACGCTTCGCGTTCGAGAAGTTCCCAGGAGCCAGCCGCGAGCTAAGCACCCAGATGCGCTCGGTCGGCGAGGTAATGGCCATCGGCCGCACGTTCAAGGAGAGTCTCCTCAAGGCGATCCGTTCGCTCGAGCTCGACATCCGCGGGGAGGCCGGAGATCTCAATCTAGCCCAACTAGAGGCGCGCCTGACTCCGCAGCCGCTGCGCCTGCCGGCCGTGATGGAGTTGTTGCGGCGCGGCAAGAGCGTTCCGTACCTGTTCGAACGGACCCGGATCGACCCCTGGTTCCTGGGTCAGCTCCGTGAAATCGTCGAGGCCGAGCAGGAGATCGCCGCGCTGCCGGCGCCTACGAATTGGGACTGGGAGCTGTGGCGCGAGATCAAGAGGCTCGGCTTCTCGGACGCAGACATAGCTGCCCTCACGGCGACCGACGCCAAGGAAATCCGCCGGCTGCGTCTGGAGCAAGGCGGCGCCCCGGTATACAAGACCGTCGACACCTGCGCCGCCGAGTTCGAGGCCTACACTCCATACCACTACAGCACCTACGAATGGGAAGACGAAGTGGTCGCTTCCGACCGCGACAAGGTCATCATTCTCGGCTCCGGCCCCAACCGGATCGGCCAGGGCGTGGAGTTCGACTACGCCACCGTGCACGCGGTCTGGGCACTTCGTGAAGCCGGCTTCGAGACGATAATGGTGAACTCCAACCCGGAGACGGTGTCGACCGATTACGACACCGCCGACCGGCTGTACTTCGAGCCTCTGACGCTCGAAGACGTGCTGAACATCGTCGAGCACGAACGTCCCAAGGGCGTTATCGTCCAACTGGGAGGACAGACGCCGCTGCGGCTGGCGCAAGGGCTAAGCGACGCCGGCGTGCCGATCTGGGGGACCAGCGCCGAAGCGATCCACTTCGCCGAGGACCGCGACGCCTTCCACGCCTTGTGCGAACGGCTGGCCATACCGCAGCCGGCCGGTGGCGTGACCGACAGACCCGCGGGAGCAAAGCGGCTCGCCAACGAGATCGGCTACCCGGTAATGGTCAGGCCCTCCTATGTGCTGGGTGGCCGGGCGATGATGGTTGTCCGTTCCGATCAGGAGCTCGACGCCTACCTCGCGGAGGTGTACGCCGAACTTCCCGGGAATCCGTCGATCCTGGTCGACGACTTCATCGAGGGTGCCGGCGAGGTGGACGTCGACGCGCTGTCCGACGGGCATACGACCGTGGTGGCCGGGATCATGGAACACATAGAGGGTGCTGGCGTCCACTCGGGCGACAGCGCGACTATCACCCCACCCGTCGGACTGTCCGACCAGGCGCTGACTTCGATCTCCGACTACACCGTACGTCTGGCCGAAGCGATCGGCGTTCGCGGCCTGATCAACGTGCAGTTCGTGGTTCGTGGCGACGAGGTACTGGTTATCGAAGCCAACCCGCGAGCCAGCCGGACGATCCCCTACCTGTCCAAAGCCATCGGCCATCCGCTCGCAAAGTACGCCGCGCTCATCGCCGCCGGCAAGACGCTCGATGAGATCGGCTTCACCACCACACCGGTACCGCGCCTGTATTCGGTGAAGGAAGTGGTACTGCCGTTTCTCAAGTTTGCCGGTGTCATTCCGCGGCTCGGGCCCGAGATGCGCTCGACAGGCGAAAGCATGGGCATCTCGCCCGACCCGCATCTCGCGTACTACAAGGCGCAACTCGGTGCCGGCGTGCGGCTGCCGCTCACGGGACGGGTAAGGTTCACGGGTCCGGGTCTGGAGGCGCTGCAGTGCGAGTTTCAGGAAATGGGTTTCGAGGTGGTCGCCGGCACCGACGGCACGGATTCAGAGCCGGGATACGACCTGCTGATCGACACGGATGTCGGCCGCGAGGCCCGCGCAGCCCTGGAAGCCGGTATCCCCTACGTCACGACTGTAGAAGCAGCCCGATGGTCGATGCGGGCTATTGCCGCCGCCAAGCGCGGTGGCCTGGATGTCAGGTCGCTACAGGAGTAGCTCGGCTATGTTAGGCCGCTGTAAGGAGGGCTCGGCAGACGGGCTCGCGCTCGTGCGGCGCCAGGACTGATGGCGTTGTAGCGAGCTTCGACGAGCGAACGCCCCTTCGCCCGGCCGTGGATCGGTCCACTCAGGCTGTAGCGTCTTCGGGAACTTCCCTTTGCTCGCTCTCTCCCTTTGCCGACCCGGAGCCGGTTGCCGAAGAGTTGCCGCGGTTGGCTTCCGCGGGAGAGGCGCCGGCCAGTCGCTCTCGGCGGTGGCGCGGCAGACGTTCGCGTAGCGACAGAGCGTACTCGGACAACTGTAGCAACCCGTCGCTCACGTGGTGACGTAGGCAATACTCACCCTTGTCGACCCTCGCGATCAGATGGAACGGCGCCTGGCTCAGGAGCGCGAGGGTGGCGGCCACCTCCTCCCGGGAGATCTCGGGCTCGACCAGATCATCGAGCACGAACACCGACGGCGCCCGGAGGACGGCAAGGCGGGAGAGCACTGCCGACAGGACTCCTCGTTCGGCGATCAGCCGGCTTATGGAGGTCTCGAACAGCTGGAGGCCGGGTCCGAACATCCCGCCCTTTTCGAAGTGGGGTTCCAGGTCGAACGGACCGATCAGGATGTTTTCGGCCAGGGTCTGGACTCGAGCGATCCCGTCCCAAGACCACAGGGTGGCACGGGCCAGCTCAGCGGGCGCCGTCAGACGGTGCAGGTCGCGGTGGTCCCCGAATACAGCCAGGTGATCGGCCGACTGTTCCCGGCGGCGCGCGAGGAGCGCGGCCCAATCGAGCCGCTCGCCCTCTACCAGCACACGAACCAGCACCGTATGCTGTCGCCGGCCCAACTCGGCCCGCGCCAGCAGCATTCCGTGCGACAGACCTTCGACTCGGTAACCGAATCCGCCCAGGGCGTCTCGCGCCCGGTTAACCGACTTGAGGTCGACACCCGGCCCCTTCGAGTTCAACGCCGCTTCGCCCGGGAACATGACGCCTCTCGGATAGGGCGTTACCGCCGCGCGCCTGACTGTGCCGCCTTCGCGGTCTGAGCCGGCGAGCCCGCCATCGGTAGCCTCGCGATGCTCGCCGCCGGAAACGGAGCGGCGGCCGGAATCGCCGAGCCGAGCTCGCCTTCTCTGAGCCCGTTCCTCACTACTGTCAGGATGCCGACCCGGCAGCGGATGACCTGTCTGCTGGTAACCGCCGGGCTCGCTACCGGCAGCGGACTCGGCGGCAGCACCGAACTGAGCGCCGCCCGCCGGAGCGGTTCGCCGGTCTCGCTCGTCAGTGAATGACTCAGTTGTTGAC
>JBBDRK010000080.1:36766-69915 GCA_040905465.1 Trueperaceae bacterium
GCCCGCCGGAGCGGTTCGCCGGTCTCGCTCGTCAGTGAATGACTCAGTTGTTGACGCAGTTGTTGACGCAGTTGTTGATTCTGTGGCGGTCTCAGTCGCCTCAGCCGCCACCTTTGTTGCCGCCTCCGTTGCCGCCGCCTCTGTTGCCGCCCCAGGTGGCACCTCAGCGTCTGGCTCAGTCTCCGCCGCACTGGGCGCCCCGGTGTATGTCGCGGCGCCTGCTTCACTTGCCGCCCCGGTCGTCGCCTCAGTCTCGGCCTCGTTGACGCTTGCTTCTTCCCCCGACTCCCGCGGCAAACCGGTAGCCGACGCCGCCTCCCAGCGTCCGGCATGACGGTGAAAACGGCTATCTTCCTGCAGCGACTCGATGAGCGGGAACCCGTCCGGGAGGTCCGGATGGAGGGCCCGGATCTCCGCTTCGGTTCGCGGCTTCTCGCCGAGCAGACTGTCCAGCAGCTCTCCCACCACTTTCGGGTCGCCGTAGTCGCGCCGGGATCGCCGGCGAATCGCGGTCAAGGCGACACGCCCATCGGGAAGCGTCCGCATCGACACCGCGTCGTTGACCTCGAGCTTGTGCCGGCGGAAATACTCTGCCATTCCGGTGACGCGCCGCGGCCCTACGGCAGTCAGATCGATTTCACGATCATCGACGGTGTCGAGTGCGGTTACAGAGCCGGACTCCGGGAAGATCTCCGCCATTCGCTGCGACAGCGAAAGCTGACCGGTTCGTAGGCAGATGCGGGTCAGCGAGTAGCGGAATTCCTGGGCCATCGTCGAGCTCCTCTCGCCTGGCTGCTCAGCCGGTCACGGTGTGGTCTTCACAACCGAGCATACACCTATCGACTGTAGTTTCAGGATGAGGCGGGCCCTCAGCTGCGGGGGCCAGGATCGCCGAAGACCAGCCGGCGACGGCGCCTGCGGCGTGGCGAAGGCACTTCGACGGCCGCGCTCGACCTCGGCTTGCCGGCAGCAGCCGCCGGCTCGAGCGACCGGTCGGGCGTGTCGGCGGTAGCCGCCTCCTTGGGGGCGCGTCCACCTCTCGGCTTGGCCACCTTGGCTTCCTTCTGCTTTTGCGGAGGCTCTTTGCTCGCTTCGGCTTCGGCCTTGCCGGCAGCCGACCGTTTGCCGCGGCGGGAACGCTTGGCCTTGGCCGGCGCCTCCGTGCTTGCGGCCGCCTGCTTGCCATCCCCGGCTGCAGCGTCGGCCTGTACCGGGGCCGGTTGCCCCGCGGACTTGCCTCGCGGCGCTTCGCGGTCCCGGCTTCCCGGCTCCTTGAGTTTCTTCGGCGCCTTGCCGCGCGGCTTCTCTTCCACCTCGACCTCGGGGAGCTCCATCCAGGACGGAACCAGGTCGATCTGGCGAACGGTAGGGTTGCTCTGGAAGATCTTGACCTCGAGGCGGTCACCCATGCGGAACTTCTTGCGGCTGTGCTTGCCCATCATCATGAGCGAATCTTCCAGGAACATGTAGTAGTCGTCATCGAGCTGCGACACGTGGATCAGGCCCTCGATGCCGTTGGGCAGCGCCACGAAGATGCCGAAATTGGTGACGCCGCTGATGACCCCGTTGAACGTCTCGCCCACGTGCTCCTTCGCCCACTTCGCGTGGAAGTAGCGGGTCAGGTCGCGTTCGGCCTCTTCCGCCAACCGTTCTCGACTCGAGGCGTGCTCGGCGAGTTTGGGAAAGTCGCTCTTCATCCGCTCCTTCAGCGTGGGCGACAGCCGGTGCTGCAGCAGCGCGCGCAAAACCCGGTGCACTACCAGGTCCGGGTAACGCCTGATGGGCGAGGTGAAGTGCAGGTAGTTCTCGAAAGCGAGTCCGAAGTGCCCGAGATTTTCAGACGAGTAACGGGCCTGCTTCAACGAGCGCAGGAGCAGGGTACTCACCAACTGCGCCTCAGGCTTGCCTGCCGCCTCCCGGAGAATCCGCTGCAGGTCCTGGGGACCGGCCGACTCCAGGTCGAGGATATAACCGAGCTTCGCCAGGGCCTTCTGGAGCGCCTGGACCTTCTCGTCGGAGGGATCCTCGTGAACCCGGTAGAGCGTGGGGATGTCCTTGTCGTGCAGCTCCTTGGCCACCAGGCGGTTGGCGAGGAGCATGAGTTCCTCGACCAACTGCCGAGCCTGATTCGACCGGATGGGCGTTAAGTGCAGTGCCCCCTCGTCGTCGACATCGACCTTTGCCTCGGTGAACTCGAAGTCGAGTGCGCCAGCTCCGATTCGCTGCTCGCGCAGCTTCTGGGTGAGGCCGATAAGCAGCTTGATGTCTCTCTCGAGCTTGCGCTTGCCGTGCGGGAGCCGGCCGCCGTCGGCGAACTCCTGCACCTCTTCGTAGGTGAGCCGGGCGTCGCTCTTGATCACCGTTTCCTTGAACCGGACACCGGTGACTTCTCCGTCGCGCGTCATGTCGACGAAGGCGGAGAGCGCCAGTCGCGCCTCCCCCTCTACCAGCGAACAGATGCCGTTGGACAGCTGCTCGGGCAGCATCGGCAGCACCTTGCCCGGCAGGTACACGCTGGTAGCACGCTCCACCGCCTCCTTGTCGAGGCTGGTGCCTTCGGCGACGTAATAGCTCACGTCGGCTATGTGCACGCCCATACGCAGGCGGGCCGACTTGCCGGTGCCCTCGAGTCGTTCCAACGATAAGGCGTCGTCGAAATCCTTGGCGTCGGCGCCGTCTATGGTGAACGTACTTATGTTGCGGTAGTCGGTCCGGCCGGTCATCAGGTCGCCGGTAACGTTCAGGGGGACCGCGGCGGCCTCGGCCACCGTGTCGGGGTCGAACTCGTCTTTCAGGTCGTACTTGACGATGACCGCCCGCGTTTCGATCTCGGGGCTGTCGCCGTCTCCGAGATACTCCTCGACCTCGGCGAACGGCTCGTTGTCGCCTGACACCTCAGGCCACGCCATGCGCACCACGATGCGCGAACCGGCGTCGAGCTTGCCGACCGAATCCGGGGTCAGCAGGATACGCTCGCGCAGCTTGGGAGAGTCGGGCCGCAAGATAGCGTAGCCACGTGCGTATTCCAGTGTGCCCACCACCCGCTGGTGCTTACGGTCGAGGATCCGCACGACCTCGCCCGAGGTCCGGCCGTCGTCGCTGCGCATCGGATTGGGCCGTGCGACCACCCTGTCGCCGTCCCAGGCTCCGGAGAGCTTGTCGGCAGGGATGAAGAGGTCCTTGGCGCTACCACTTTCGGGAATCACGAAGCCGTAGCCGCCGGCCGTGACCTGCAGTCGACCGGTGAACAGGTTCATTTCCTGGGGCAGACCGTAGGCACGTCCGCGCGTGCGTATCAGCTTCCCTTCGTCGGTCAGTTCGCCCAACAGCTTGCGTAACCCGGTCCGGTCCTCGAGTTTGAGTTGCTTCTGGATGTCCTGCACGTGCCAGGGTCTTTCCGGATGCTGCTTGAAGAAGTCATAGATATTGTCCCTATTAATACCGTCCATTGGCTCCAGTCTAGCCCGCCTGCGGACGGCAACCCGTCAGCCAGCGCAAATTCTGGCCGCCGAGGGGCGCGGCGCCGTGCGAGCCGCTCTCGCACCGATCGCGTGGGCGCCCTCACGGCCGGCAGGGAATGCGATACCACGCCGACGATCGCCCATAATGACCGCATGGCAAATAGCGCGGTTAGATCCGTCTACATGACCTTCCCCGACGAGGCGGCGGCGCTCGACGTTGCGGGCGCCCTCTTGAGCGAGAGCCTCATCGCCTGCGCCAACATCTTCCCCGCCGGCCGCTCGCTCTACCGCTGGCAGGGCGAGGTCGTCGACGAGGCGGAGGTCGTAGTTATAGTCAAGAGCACCTCCGGCCTCCTCGAGCGACTGGTTTCCCGGGTAAACGACCTTCACCCCTACGACACGCCATGCGTGGTTGCCCTGGCGTGCGACGGAGGCGACCGGCGCTACCTCGACTGGGTCGAGGAGCAGACGGCCACGGGCAGCCGCCCGGGTAACCGCGCGGCAATCGGTGAAGGTCCCGAATTCGACTAGGGCCGACCAGGCCCGCACAGAGCTTACTAGGCGTCAAGCCACTGAAGCCTGTGCCCTCCAGGGGATACCGTCGATGCCAAGGGCAACGTTGCCACTGCCTTCGGCCAGTTTCGGCCGTTCCGAAACTCTGCTCGAACAATGGGGGGAACATATGGCAAACCAGGAAATCCGCAAGACCATGTCGGCTTCGACGCTGATTGGTGACCGCGTCGACAACGCCCAGGGGGACAAGTTAGGCGACCTGAAGGAGATAATGGTGGACGTCGACTCCGGCAGGGTTGCCTACGCGGTGCTGGACTTCGGCGGCTTCCTGGGAATGGGAGACAAGTTCTTCGCCGTTCCCTGGCAGGCGTTCGCGGTAGACGAGTCGAACCACCGGATGATCCTCAACGTCGAGAAGGATACGCTCGAGCAGGCGGAAGGGTTCGACAAGAACGACTGGCCCGACACGAGCAACCCCGAGTGGGGCCGGAAAATCCACAAGCATTACGGCTACACACCCTACTGGGAAGAGATCTGACGCTCGGCTGGAACGCCGATTCAACAGCAGACGCTTGCGCCCGGTGACGGTTTGTTACCGGGCGCAGTCGTTGCACCAGTTCGCTCTTGGGGCGCGCGGGCAGTTGCGCACGTCCTGGTCGAAGCGAACTACATCCTAGGTTCGCTCTTGGGGCGCGTCGTCAGTTGAGCCGCTCGAGATTCCCGCTACGAGGCTCGAGCTCCAGCCGCACGGCTTCGCGCCTGGCGATGTCCATCGCCTCCGGGTAATCCCTGGCGTAGACGAGTACCTGGCGGACCGCTCTTTGGGAGAAGCGGTCACTCATGGGAAACAGGTCGATCGTATAGCTGGATCTGTTCGTGGGGTCTCCCCACACGGTCAAGAGGTTCACGGGGGCAATCTCCCTCCGGCCCGTGCCGAGCATGGGCGCTGAACCTTTCTACCGCGAATAGACGGCGGCCGATGGGAAATGACCTACCCGTGCGAGCAGCTCGGATCGGTCCCGGCGGCCGGCCGTCCCAATCCTGCGGCTCTTACGAAGCCCGCTCCAGCTCGCGCGCGGCCAGTGCAGCCAACGCCCGCCGGGGAGGTCCGTCGGGGAAAACCGCCAGGGCGTCTATAGCCGACCGCGATTCGTCGGCTATTCGCTCGCGGGTCAGAGCATCCACGCCGGAAGCGCGAACCAGGTCCGCCATCGCTTCCGGGTCCCCCGGGTCGGACGCTCGCCTCCTCACGATCTCCCGTGCCTCGCCCACCCCGCGCTCCAGCAGGAGCAGGACCGGAAACGTGACCTTGCCTTCGCGGAGGTCGCCCCCGGTGGGCTTCCCCAAGCCGCCCTCGTCACCCATCAGATCCAGGAAGTCGTCCTGCATCTGAAACGCCCTGCCGTAGCGCATACCGAACGAACGAAGCGCGTCGCGCTCCGCTTGTGGCGCGCCGGCCAGCACCGCCACTCCCTCGAGCGCCGCGGCGATCAGCTCCGCAGTCTTGGCCTCGATTACCCGCCAGTAACCGTCCATCGAAAAACTCTCGAGCGCGGCCATCTCGTACTGCAGAACCTCGCCCTCACAGACCCGGGCGGCGGCGTTCGACACCAGGAGGGTGAACTCGGCATTGTCCGCGTGCGCGAGCAGGCGTAGGACCCGAGCCAGGATGTAATCGCCCGACATCACGCTCACCACGTTGCCGTATCGGCGGAACGCCGCCTCACGGCCTCGGCGCACCTCGGCGCCGTCGATCAGGTCGTCGTGCAGCAGCGACGCCGAGTGCAGCAACTCGACCGTGAGCGCAACCTGCTGGCCGACCTCCGGTTCGGCTCGGAGCAGACGAGTGGCCAGGAAGGCGAGCGACGGCCGCAACCGCTTGCCGCCGGCCGCCACGAGGTCGTTGGCGATCGCCTGAATGAACTCCACGCGGCTCTCCAGCTCGCTGGCGAGGCGCTTCTCGAAGAGGCGGAGGTCGTCGTTGATCAGTTCCAACACAGCAGGGCACAGTATACCGAGCGACAATGCCCGGCCGCTCCGCCGCGGCCTCGCGGCCTCAACAGTCGGACCGGGAGCGAGTCCCGTCCAGACGGCTCGATAGCGGCCGGCGCCCGACCATATGGATGGCGGGGCACCGGCACCGGCGTGAGCCCAGGAGGCAGGGGCTCAGCTGGGAGGCGATATCCAGAGTTTGTACGGTTGCGTCTCGAACGGCTGGCCGTCGTTCGTCATCCCGACGAACGTAATCTCGGCGTACCAGTCCGTGGGGAAGTATCCGGTGACCACAGCCTCGTCGATATGCCGTTCGGCGATTCCGCCGGTCAGGAGCATGTAGGTCTCGGTGGTCACGACCTCGGGTCCCGGTGCGATCACGGCACCATCGGAGAGGATGGTGCAGCCGCGTACCGCGTCCGGCTCAGCGCACTGGATTCCGGGCGGAACGAAAAGGCTCATGGTCTGCTCAGGCAGGTTGCCCACGACACTCGGGCTCTGCTCGTTGCCTGCGCTGTCGAAGTAGGCGATCTGGAAGCCGGTCAGGTACACGCCGTTGGCGCCAGCCGAGTTCCTGAACCGAATGGCGTTCTGTTGGATGGTGATGACGCCTGATGTATCCACGGTATATCCGAGGTTGCCCGTCGGCTCGAGTGCGACCTGCATTCGCTGGCTGGTAAGGGTCAGCAACCCACAGCCGCTGAGCAATACGCCGATTAGCAGAATGATTGGTACGAAGACGGCCCTACGCTTCATGCGCGCTCCTCCTTGAGCTGTGGCTTCTGAATATAAAATGCCAGCCGCTTCAGGCCAGCCAAAAAATCCACAGCTTCCACGTGAACTTCTTCCGGCACGTCGATGACAGTCGGCGCGAAATTGAGAATTCCCGTCACGCCCGCGCCGACCAGGGCATCGGCCGCAACCTGGGCGGCGTGCTGCGGAACGGTTATGAAGCCGATGTCGAGCCGCCTTTCCTTCGCCAGGCGCGGCAATTCGTCCGGGTGGGCGATCTCGATACCGGAGATGACGGTGCCGATCTTGTCGTCGTCGGTATCGAAGAACGCTCGCACGATGAAGGCGTACTGATCGAAGTTCGGGTAGTCGGCGATGGCCTGGCCCAAGCGGCCCATTCCCACTATCGCCACGTGCCACGGGCGGGTGAGTCCCAGAATCTTGTGCAATTCGTCCCGCAACGTATTCACGGAGTAACCGGCGCCGCGGGTGCCGAAGCGCCCGAACAGGGTGAGGTCCTTGCGCACCTGATTGGGCGACACCTGCGCGCCCGCCGCCAGGCGTTCGCTCGAAGTCGTCGTTACGCCGGCACGCTCCAGCTGGCCCACCACACGCAGGTAAGTCACGAGACGACTGACAGCCGCACTCGGAATCGCCGGCATCAGCGTGGGAAGTGTTCGATACCCTGTTCGTTCAGCAGCGAGCGCGCGGCCGTGAGCTCGTCCCCGGCAAAAGGACCGACCAACAGCTTTACCAGGTTGCCTTCGCTGCGCTCGGTCACCCGGAAGCCGATGCCCTCCAACCGGTTCCGCTGCGGTTCGGCGCTGCCTGCGCTGCCGTACGCGCCGACCTGCAGAAAACGCGCGCCTGCAGCCTGACTGGCGGTGGGTTGGGGAGCAGGTGCGGAGGCGGCGGGGGCCGGCGCCGGGCCCGACTGCTCCCGGCTCGAGGCCGTCCGGTCGGCTGTCTCCTCCGGCCGAAAGCGGTAGATCACCGGTTCGATCTGGAAATCACCGGAGCGAATACGTGCGGCAATGCGCTCCGCTTCCGCCTGATCGTCGTACGGACCCACGAGGACTATGGACAGGTCGCCCTGGCTGCCGATGAACACCGGATAGCCCGCCGCGCGAAACGCGGCCGCCTGACGCTCGGCGTTCTCCTCGGAGGAGAAGGCGCCTACCGAGATACGGTACAGGCCCTCGGCCTCACCGGAGGTCGATGCGGACTGGGCCGGTGTTACAGCGGTCGAATCCTGCCCCGCCATGTCACTGTCAGCCGTCCCGCCCGTGTTGGCTGCGGCGTTTGCGTTCGTGCCGGTGGCCGCATCGCCACCGTTGGCCGCGCTTTGGGCCCGGTCGCTGCTGTTCGCGCTCGCCTCGCCGGCACCCGGAATCGGCAAGGCGGTCACCTCGACGCCGCCCTGTGGCGCAACTTCCCCGGTCCCGGTCCCGTTCGCCGCGCTGGCAGCGCCGGCGTTCCCGGCACTATCGCGGGAAGCGCCGGGCAGGTTCGAGGTGGAGCCGGCCTGAGCCGCGCCGGTGAGCGAGGTACCCGCGGCGGTCGACGACGACTGCGACGACCGCGGACGGTCGCTGGTGCTGTCGGACTGGCCGAGCGGAAAGAACGAACCGCCGGTCAGGAGAGTGGCGATGATGCCCGCGATCACAGCCACCAGGGCGATTCCGATCAACATGTCGGGCCAATTACGTCTTATCCAGTCCATTATCCCCCGATTCTATCCGCATCCATATATTAGAAGTAGTCGTTGAGCGCCTGAGCGGCGGCGTCATAGCCCAACTCTCCGGCACGTTGCCACGCCTCACGAGCGGCCGCGCGGCGGTTCTGCGACATGAGCGCCCAGCCCAGGTTGAAGTGGCTCTCTGCGTCCTGCGGGTTCTGCTGCACGAGCAACTCGTATACCGCCTCCGCGTCGCGGAAGCGCTCGTTCGCCAGGTAAGCCGCGCCCAGGTTCGCCCTTGCCTCGGCGCTGTTCGGCGCCAGCTGCACGGCTCGCTCGTAGTATTGAGCCGCAGTCCGGTAGTTCCCTTGCCGGTACTCGGCCAGGCCGGCCCACAACTGCGCCTGCGGGTCTCCCGGACGCTCCTGCACCACCAGGGCGAACAGGATGGCCGCCTCGGTAAATTGTCCCTCACGGTAGAGCGCTCTGCCCAGGATCAAGCGCGCCTGGGCCTGGAGCTCCGGGGCGTCGAGCGAGGCTATCGCCCCGCGAGCGCTGTTGGCAGCCTCGGCTACCCGGCCCGTGCGGTCGTAAGCCGAAGCCAGTGCCAGTTCGACCTCGCCCCCCGCTCCGGGAACGTCGAGCGCCTCCTCCAGCACCTGCACTGCGCTGGCCGCCTGGTCGCTCTCGAGATATGAAACGCCCAAGTTGTATAGCGCCTCCCAGGAGGAGGCGTCTACCTCGGCCGCCTGCTGGAACGACGCCGCAGCCTCGGCGTCACGGCCGATCTGACGTTGCAGCAGGCCCAGCTTCACCAGCACATTGGCCTGAACGGAGGCGTTTTCGGCGGTCCGAGCCTTGCGCAGTGCGCGCTCGAGTGACCGCAGAGCGTAGTCGACCTGTCCCTGGTCCACGTAGATGTCGGCGATGAGCGAACTCACGCGGTAATCGCTCGAGATTCCTTCCAGGTCGGTGAGATCGGGAAGCGCCTCGAGGCCCCTGCCGGCCCGGTAGAGGGCGTCGGCTCGCAGGTACCGGAGCTCGTTGGGATCGGTTTCCGGCTCGTTGGCAAGCGCGTTCTCGTATGCCTCGGCGGCCTCCCCGAACCTGGCGGACCGGGTGAGCTGGCCGGCGAGCCCGATGTAGGCGTCGGCGATCTCCGGTGGGGCGGCCTCCGGCTGCGCCTGGTCCACCGCCTCACGGAATGCCGCGGCCGCGTCGTCGGGCCGCCGGAGCCGCGTCAGAGTTACCGCCCGGTTGTAGTGGCCGTCGAAACGGTCCGGATATAGCCTGGTTACTTCGTTGAATGCGAACAGTGCCGCCTGGTAGTCGCCACGCCCGAACTCGGCCAACCCGAGGCCGAAGTGAGCGTCGCCGCTACGGTATTCGAGGGCTATCGCCTCCAGGAATGAATCTTTGGCTGGTTCGAAGCGATCCTCGGCAAGATATGCGTTGCCGAGATTTATCCAGGCCTCGACGTTCTCGGGTTCCTGCTCTACCTGCGCCCGCAATTCGGCGAGCGAGGGCTGGGCCAGCGCGACAGTGAACAGCGCGACGATCATTGCGACCGGCAGGAGGTGCGCACGTCGCTCGAGTTTACCGATACCCATGAGTGTCTCCCGACCTCGCCGACTCGTGTGGAACGAGCCGGTATTGCGATGCGGCCAGTCTAGTATGGAGGGGTTCGGCAGCCGTGTGAAATCCCCCACGAGAAGCGCTGGGGACGGCATTTCTCAAACTTCAGACGGGTGCTGTACCGGTCTCGTCGCGCCCCTTGTTGAGGGCCAGTTGGCCGCAGGCGCCGCCTGCATCGCGGCCCCTGCTGAAGCGCACCGAGACCGACAGGCCTGCCCTCTCGAGCACTTCCTGGAAGCGATTCACCGCCGCTCGCGAGGACGACTGGAAGCCCGATCCGGGCCACGGGTTGAACGGAATGAGGTTGACGTGGCAGCGCAGGTCGGAGAGCAGCCGCACCAGCTCACGCGCCTGCCAGGGATGATCGTTCACGCCGTCGAGCATGGTGTACTCGATGGTTACGCGACGGCCCACCCGTTCCTGCCATGTTGCCAGAGAGCCGATGATCGAATCGATCGAGTGGGCGTGCGCGGTGGGGATTATCCTCTTCCGGGTTTCCTCGTCGGGCGCGTGCAGGCTCACCGCTAGCGTCAGCGGCATGCCCTCCTGGGAGAGCCGCACTATCTTCGAGGGCAACCCGACAGTCGAGAGGGTGATCCGGCGCGGCGACATGTCGAGCGCCACCGGATCGATCATTGTCCTGATCGCTGCAAGCGCCGAATCGTAGTTGAGCAACGCCTCGCCCATCCCCATCAATACGGCGTTGCGAATCTCTCGCGGGGGAAACCCCTCGAACCACGCAACCGCCAGCAGTTGGCCGACGATTTCGCCAGGGCGCAGGTTGCGGCCGAAGCCCATCGCTCCGGTCGCACAGAAGGCGCATCCTGCCGGGCACCCCACCATCGACGAGACGCACACCGTGCGCCGGTTGGCGTACGGCATGTAGACCGCCTCGGTTTGCCGGCCGTCGAAGAGCGTGAACAGGTAGCGGACCGAACCGTCGCGCGACGGGAAGCGCTCGGTGCCGGCGAAGGGGTCGACCCGCCAGGCGCCGGCGAGGCTTTCCCGCCAGGCGAGCGGAAGGTTGGTCATCTGCTCGAAGCTCGTTGCACCGAGCCGGTAGACCCAGTCGGCCAACTGGCGGCGACGGTACTCCTCCTGCTCCGACGGCACCGGCAGGCGCGCCGGCGGCAGGTCGAGCAGGTTGGGCACCTGAGTGTTCTGGTTGGAAGTCTGAGTAGCCAAGTCGAGCCAAGGCTAGCACCCGCTCGCCTGCCGGCGGGAAGCGGCGGAAACAATCCGGTCACTCGATGGGACCAGATGGCGCATCCGCCCGCGGCGCGGGTGCCGCGGGTTCCGCCAGACTCTCGTCTCTGCCACGTTCGCGCCGGCACTGCTTCGGCTATAGTCGGGGCACGCACGATTGCGAGCCAGAGGCCACGTGGTCACGCCGGGCCGATGCCGGCGGGAGGCGACAGGATGAGGACGAGACGCGACGTCAAGGTTCTGGGGATGGTTCTCGCCGGCGGCAAGGGCACCCGCCTGAATCCTCTCACGCTCAAACGGACCAAACCGGCGGTGCCGTTCGGCAGCAAGTACCGAATCATCGACTTCGCCCTGAACAACATGATCAACTCCGGCATCTACGGGATGTACGTGCTGACCCAGTTCAAGGCGCAGAGCCTTACCGAGCACATCCAACGCAACTGGCGCTTCGGCTCGTTCCTGGCCGACTACTTCATCACCCTGGCGCCGGCCCAGATGTACCTGTATGAGGAGTTGGGCACCGAATGGTACCGCGGGACCGCCGACGCGATCTACCAGAACATTCACCTCATAGACAACGTCTCCCCCGATCTGGTGGCGATCTTCTCGGGGGATCACATCTACAAGATGGACATCTCCCACATGATCGACTATCACCTGGAGAAGGGGGCGAACGTCAGCGTCGCCGCCTACCCTACGCTCCTGGAGGAAGCAACTCGCTTCGGAGTCCTTCAGATCGACGAGAACTTCCGGATCACCGAGTTCCAGGAGAAGCCGGCGCAGCCGAATCCGATTCCGGGCCGCCCGTCACACGCGCTCGCGTCGATGGGCAACTACGTCTTCACCACCGACTGCCTGCTCGAGATGCTCCACAGCGATGCCGATGACCGCGGGAGTGAACACGACTTCGGCAAGAATCTGCTCCCCAAGGCCCTGGGCGACGGATACAAGATCATGGCGTACGACTTCGCCCGCAATCCGATACCGGGTCAGCAGGAGCCGAACACCTATTGGCGCGACGTAGGCACGATCGACTCCTACCACGAAGCGAGCATGGATCTCGTGGCCGTGCGGCCCGAGTTCGATCTCTACAACGAGGCGTGGCCTCTTCGCACCTCTGCGGAGTTCTCTCCGCCGGCGAAGTTCGTCCACGAAAGCCCCGACCGCCGTGGCCAGGCCCTCAACAGCCTGGTCGCCGGGGGCGTGATCATCTCGGGAGGAACCGTGCGTGAGTCGCTGCTCGCGCGCCGTGTCCGTATCAACTCCTATTCGTCGGTGGAAAGGTCGGTGATCTTCGACAACAGCACGATCGGCAGGCATTGCCAGATCCGCAACGCGATCATCGACAAAAACGTCGACGTTCCCGACGGCGTTCACATCGGAGTCGACCACCAGGAGGACCGGGCGCGCGGATTCGATGTCACCGAGAAAGGTGTCGTAACCGTGCCGAAGAGCTATGTCTTCGACTAGCCGAACACGTGTGCCCGGGGCCGGCGGAGGCGCGACGGCGCCGCCGGAATCGGCAGTTTCAAGCCGTCCGACAGCTTACAAGACCTGCTCATGCCCGAGTGATACCCTAAGGTCACCAGGAGTCGGACCTGTGCCCGGCGACAATCGTCGGCACAGGTCCGGTCGTCGGCCCAGGTCCGACTCCGCAGGGAGGCTCCGTTGAAACGATCGTTCAATCCCTGGCTGCTCGTGATGCTCATCATACTGGGCATTTTCGTGTTCAACCAGTTCAATGCTGGCGGTTCCAGCCGGGACATAAACTTCTCCACCTTCACCCAACTGGTGGACGAAGGCAGGGTCGCATCGGTCGTAGTCGAGCGAAGCAACGGCGCAATCCAGGGCGAGTTGCGCAGCGAGACGCAGGTGACGATCGACGGCGAACCGCAGACAATCAGGTCATTCACCACCACCGCCGTCATCACCGATTCGCTGCTGCAGAGGCTCGAGGATCAGGTAGCCGACGTAACGATCCGCAACCCGCCGCAGTGGATCGGTTTCGCCATCTCTATACTGCCGATCGTGATCCTCATCGGCTTCTTCTGGTTCATCTTCATGCGGGCCCAGGGCGGCCCGAATCAGGTGATGCAGTTCGGCCAATCGAAAGCCAAGACGTACGGCCGCGAGAACAAGGTGAAGACGTCGTTCGAGGATGTCGCCGGACACCAGGAGGCGAAGCAGGAGCTCAAGGAGGTCGTCGACTTCCTGAAGAATCCGCAGAAGTACCTCCGAATCGGCGCCGAGATCCCCAGGGGCGTGCTCCTGGTTGGCCCGCCGGGCACCGGTAAGACTCTGCTCGCTCGCGCCGTCGCAGGCGAAGCAGGCGTCCCCTTCCTCACCGTTTCGGCTTCGGAGTTCATGGAGATGTTCGTGGGCGTCGGCGCGAGCCGCGTGCGCAACCTGTTCGAGGAGGCACGCAAGTCGAGCCCCGCCATTATCTTCATAGACGAGCTCGACTCCATCGGACGTCGCCGCGGCGCCGGAATCGGCGGCGGTCACGACGAGCGCGAGCAAACCCTGAATCAGATACTCTCCGAGATGGACGGCTTCGAGAAGGACACCTCGGTCATCGTTGTGGCGGCGACCAACCGGCCGGACGTCCTCGATTCGGCCCTGCTACGGCCCGGCCGCTTCGATCGTCAGGTGACGATCGGCCTGCCGACGCAGCGCGAGCGCGAAGAGATCCTGCGGGTTCACGTCCGCAACAAGCCGATCGCCGAGGACGTGGACCTGAAGCGGTTGTCCGGGGCAACGCCGATGTTCTCCGGCGCCGACCTGGAGAACCTTACCAACGAGGCCGCCCTGGTCGCGGCGCGGACGGGCAAGCAGATAATCGGTTGGAACGACTTCAACGAGGCGCTCGACCGGATCACGCTCGGGTTGCGCCGCGGGAGCCTGGTGCCCAGCGAGGAGGAACGGAAGATCCTCGCTTATCACGAGGCCGGCCACGCGGTCACCTACACGGCGCAACCGGACCTCGGTCACATCCGCAAAGTCACCATCATGCCGCGCGGCGGTGCCGGCGGCTTCATGGCCCCGCTCTCCAAGGAACACATGTTCTACAACGTCCGCCGCTTCCGGCAGCAGCTCATCGTTGCGTTTGCCGGGCGCGTGGCGGAGAAACGAGTTACCGGAACCATCTCCTCCGGTGCCTCGAACGACCTCAAGCAGGCGACCGACATGGCCAAGCAGATGGTGCTCGATCTCGGCATGGGCGGTGAGGAGTATGTCGCCTGGGGTTCCGACAGCGGACCGGTGTTCCTGGGCGGCGAGATAAGCCGTCGCAAGGACTTCAGCGAGGAGACCGCCCGGCTGCTCGAGCAGCAGGTCACGACGATCCTGAGCGACTCCTACGAGGAGTGCCAGCGCGTGGTGGACGAAAACTGGACGACACTCGAGGCCGTGGCACAGGCGCTGCTTGTCCACGAGACGCTCGACGGTGCAATCGTGCATGAGGCGGTCGCCAAGGCCGCGCAGGGAATGAGCTCGGAGGAGATCAAGGAGTGGATCCTCGCCGAGTCGGCTGAACGTGAGCGCCTCGAGGCCGAGGCTTCCGAACGCGAGCAGGCGGCCGAGGAGCGCAAGCGTGCCGACCGGGAACGGCACGCTCCGCCGGTGGAGCGCCACCCGGCGCCCGAAGGCACGCGAGGCTGAGCCGAGCCGTAAGGGAGCCGGGCGCGACCGCCAGGTCCGCGCCCGTTCCGTCTGATTAACCCGCCCCCGCGTTATCATTGGTCTGGCCAGGACTTCGATGCCCCTTTTGGACGGAAAGTACGAAATCATCAGCGAACGTCTGCTCGGCTCCGAGCAGACGTTGTTCGAAGCGACGGCCCCCGATGGTGCCGCCGTTCGTATCGTGTGGTACGAAGTCACGCCGGAGCAGGAAGCACGTTTCGAGCACTACCGCCGTACGCTCAAACGACTCAAGCGCTCTGAACGGGCCGCCGTATACGACGTGGTCTCTCGTCCCGGCGCTCACTACGTTGCTTGGCGGCCGCCGCTCGAAGCGCGGACTACTACACCCGACCGCGAGCTGGAGTCGATGCTGGTCGCGGCCGGCTTTCGGCCCGAGAACGCAGACATCAGGCGCGATCAGCGGCGTCCGATGGTCTACGGCCTGGCCTTCGATGGTTCCGCGCTGCCCGGAGCGCTGACGGCGACGAGCGGAAAACCTGTTCGTCCGGCTCCCGTGCGAACCCTGGAACCGCCGGCCTGGCTGGTGACGGTGCTGGTCACGGTCCTCCTGGCCGTCGCCTCGATCGTCATGCTGCGAGGCGGGATGGCCGTCCGCAGCAACGATCGGCTCGTGGTAGTACCGGCCCTGACTGGAAACGACATAAACGAGGCTGCCCGGCGGCTTCATGGCTTGGGGCTGGTCGTGGACGCAGTGCCCCTGGCCTCGGAACGCGCGGCCGGCACCGTGCTGAAAAGCGAGCCGGCGGCAGGAAGCCAGCTGCGTCCCGGCCGGCCGGTGCGGCTGTCCTACGCCCTGCCGCCCGGCAGGGTCACGCCCACTGAGGTACCTAGGGTAGTCGCCCGGAGGTACCCCGAGGAGGCGGAGCAGAGCCTCGCCGAGACCGGCCTCGCCTTGGGCCAGGTCGCACGGATCCCCGCCGAGCAGGCGGAGGGCCTGGTGATATCGCAATCTCCGGCCGCCGGCACGGTGGTCGGAGAGAGAACCGAAATTGACCTGCTGGTAAGCGCCGGGCCGAGCGAGTTGATGACGTTCGTTCCCGACCTCACGGGCATGCCGCTGGAGGAAGCACGCTACCTCGCCCGCCTTGCCGGGCTGCGCCCGGAACGGATCATCGAGGACGCCGTGCCCGCGGGTCGGGGGACGGCCGGGACCGTCGTTGCCCAGTCACTGCGACCGAACCAGCCTATCGCCCGCGAAGACGCAGTACTCAGGCTGATCGTCGCCCGGGCCGACCGGGTCCTCGGCGCCGTCACCGCGGGACTTCCCTCGTTCGTGGGTCTCACTCCCGACGAGGCTCGCGAACTGGCGGGCGACCTCACGCTCGAGATCGAAGAGATCTCCGATCGAGCGCTGCCCGAGGGCGTGGTTGACCAGATTCCGTCGGCGGCCACCGCCGGCGCCGAGCAGGTGACTCTGGTCGTGAACGTGCATCCAGTCCCGGTGCCGCGGCCGGACGTCAGCGCCCGAGTGCGCGAGCCCGAACCCCGCGACCTGCAGTACCGTTGGTTTGTCGAACCGGGAATTCCCGAGCAGGTTGCGCGGATCTACGCGACCACGCTGGAAGGCGACAGGATCTTGCTGAGGGTCGTGAATGTACGTGGAGGAGACGTGGTGACCGGCACTTGGCGGACCAGATATCCCGGCCCGGTTCGATTCGGACTCACCCTCAACGATCAGCCTTACGGCGGGGAACAACTCGCTAATTGACGACGGCGGATCGCTCGTCCGGGTCGCTGCCCGGGCAGCAACGCCATGTCTCCGACGTTCGATCCGGCCCGATCGCGGTCGGGCCGGTTGCCCGTGTCCTGAAAAGTTCCCTTCTCGCGACGCTGAGGTATAGTGTCGGCCGGTCATCGATGACCCGAGAGGCCGGCGCGCAGCGAGCCGGCCACCGATTTGGCCCTTAGCGTCGACTCCCGGCGCGGACGACGGTACGCCGCCCGCGCTTCCCGGAAGGAAATCCATGGTGCGGCAGACGTTCAGCGACCTCTCCCACTACGTCATACGCTACCCGGGACGCTACCTGATAGGTCTCGTTACCCTGGTGGTTTCCGGTTACTTCGCCACCCTCGTCCCCGTCATCCTCGGCAGCGCCGTAGACGCTTTCACCCGAGACGTGATGACCCTGCGCGGAAGCTGGGGCTACATCGCCGCCCTGCTGGCTGCCACGATGATCGCGGCCGGCGCCACGATCATCGTGCGGCGGACGATGCTCAACGCATCCTGGGAGATCCAGTTCGACATCAGGCGCGACCTGTTCGAGCATTTCACCCGGCTCGATCCGGCCTTCTTCGATTCCAACCGGATCGGCGACCTCATGGCGAGGCTGACGGCCGACCTCAATGCGGTACGGATGTTCGTCGGCGTGGCGATCTTCCAGGGCGCAAATACCCTGTTCCTGCTCGGTTTCACCCTCTGGCGAATGTTCGGTCTGAGCGCTCAGCTCACCCTGTTCACGCTGCTGGTGGTGCCTGTGATCGTGGCCTCGTTCTTCCTGCTCCTGCGTTCGGTCCATCGCCGCTACGAACAGGTCCAGCAGCAGTTCTCGGACGTCTCCGCCATGGCACAGGAGAACTTCAACGGGATCCGGGTGGTCAAGGGCTTCGGCATCGAGGATCGCGAGATCGCCAGCTTCCGCCGCCTCAACGACGACTTCATCCGCCGCAACCTGACCCTTACCAAGGTCGAAGGACCGATGTTCCCCCTTATGGAGCTGCTGTTCGGCGCCACGATCTCGTTGCTGCTGCTCATCGGCGGACGGGCGGTCCTGGGAGCGGGCGGTTCGATGTCGATCGGCGAGTTCTCCGCGTTCGTGTTCCTCTTCGAGGGAATCCAGTGGCCGCTCATCGCCCTGGGCTGGATCGCCAACATCGTGCAACGGGGCATTACCTCGTGGGGCCGGCTGGCGGTGCTGCTCAACAGTTCACCCCGGATCGCGGACGGTCCGCAAACCGACTACACGCTCCGGACCGTCCGGGGCCAGATCGAGTTCCGCGACGTGACCCTCCGCTTCGACGACACTACCGCCCTGGACCGGGTGTCCTTCAAGATCGACGCCGGCGAGTCGATCGGCATTACCGGGCGAACCGGCACCGGCAAGACCCTCATCGTCAACCTGATCGCCAGGACGATCGAACCCGACGAAGGGCAGATCCTGGTCGACGGAATCGACATTCGCCGGTTCCCGTTGGAGGTACTCCGCCGCCACATCGGACTGGTGCCCCAGGAACCCTTCCTGTTCTCGGACACCATCGCCGAGAACATCGCCTTCGGTATACCCGAAGACGACAGCCCGGAGCGAGCCCGGCGCATTCGCGAAGTGGCCGAACTGGCGCAGTTGGCCGAAGACGTCGAGGAGTTCCCGGAAGGCTTCGAGACGAGCCTGGGCGAGCGCGGCATAACTCTCTCCGGCGGTCAGCGCCAACGCACGGCCATCGCCCGCGCCATCATTCGCGATCCGGCGGTGCTCATCTTCGATGATTCGCTCTCGGCGGTCGACACGCACACGGAGTCGGAGATCCTCAAGGGTCTGACCAAGGTGCAGCAAGGACGGACCAACCTGATCGTGGCGCACAGACTGAGCGCCTTCCAGAACTGCGACAAGATCTTCGTCCTGGCGGAAGGCCGCATCGCGGAGCAGGGCAGCCACCGAGAACTCGTGGAGCAGGACGGCTGGTATGCCGACATGCAGCGCCGGCAGCAGCTCGAAGCGGACCTGGAGGCAGCCTGATGGCCGAGGTGGACGCGGCAAACGTACCGCTGACAGACATGAGCGACCGCCGCTACTCGGTCGAGCAGGCGAAGGCGGAACATCGCGCGAACCGGGGCAGACGGCGCAAGGCCCTGCGCCGCGAAGGCGACTACGACGAGGACGGCCAGGCCTTCAAGAAAGCCTTCGACGCTCAGATCATGCGGCGGCTGCTGCGATACCTCGAGCCGTACCGCTGGCAGCTGGTGAGCGGCGTCGCGCTGCTGCTGGTCTATAGCGCGATCGTGCCGGCGTTCCCGACGCTGATCGCCATGGCTGTCGACAACTACATAGTGGCCAACCGGCCGCCGTTCGACGGCTGGAGCATCGACCAGCGCCTGCAGGGCCTCACCACACTGGTCCTGATCTATCTGGGCTTGCGAGTGCTTAACTTCGGGCTTCGCTACGGCTACACCTACCTGGTTTCCTGGCTCGGTCAGCACGTGATCTACGACATCCGCAAGGAGATCTTCACGAAAGTACAGCATCTGCACCTGGGGTTCTTCGACCGCACGCCGGTGGGTCGTCTCATCACCCGCATCACCAGCGATGTCGACGCGATCCAGCAGATGATGACCAACGGAGTGGTCGGCCTGATCGCCGACATCGGCCTGATCGTCGGACTGATGGTCTACATGTTCACCATCAACTGGCAACTGGCGCTCATCACCCTGGCGGTAATGCCGATCCTGTTCGTCTCCCTGAACTTCCTGCGGGCCCGGATACGCGACGCCTACCGCACGGTTCGCATTCGCATAAGCCGCTCCAACGCATTCCTGGCCGAGAATCTCGAGGGCATGAAGACGGTGCAGCTCTTCAACCGCGAGGGACGCAACCAGCAGGCGTTCGACAAGATCAACCTCGGGCTGCTGGACGCGCACGTGGAACAGATCCGCTGGTTCAGCCTGTTCTTCCCCACCGTGCAGGTGATCGGCGGCCTCTCCACCGCACTGATCCTCTACTACACCGCCTGGCAGGTCCTCGGGCCCGGCGTCGGCGAGGTCGTGACGATCGGGGTGTTCATCGCTTTCAACCAGTACAGCACCATGTTCTTCCGTCCGCTCCAGGATCTCTCCGACAAGTACAACATCATGCAAGCCGCCATGGCCTCGAGCGAGCGGATCTTCGGCCTGCTCGACACCCCCGAGGCGATTACCGACAAGGCCGATTCGCTGCGCTTCGACGCCGGGTTCAGGGGCGAAGTCGAGTTCGAGAACGTCTGGTTCGCCTATCAGAACGACGAGTGGGTGCTTCGCGACCTGTCTTACCGAATCGCCCACGGCGAGTCGGTAGCTTTCGTCGGTCACACCGGTGCCGGCAAGACGACCATCATCAGCCTGGTATCGAGGTTCTACGACGTGCAACGCGGCGCCGTGAAGATCGACGGCAAGGACGTTCGTGACTACGACCAGGTCGAACTGCGCCGACACGTGGGAATCGTCCTGCAGGATCCGTTCCTGTTCACCGGCACCGTTCGCAGCAACATCACGCTGGGCGACGACACGATCCCATTTGAACAGGTGATCGAGGCGGCGAAGTTCGTGAACGCCCACTCGTTCATCGAACGCCTGCCGCGCAGCTACGACACCGTGGTGCGCGAGCGAGGCGCCGGATTCTCAACCGGCCAGAAGCAACTGATCGCGTTCGCGCGGGCGCTCGTGCAGAACCCCGACATCCTGCTGGTGCTCGATGAAGCCACCGCCAACATCGACACCGAGACCGAGGAACTGATCCAGGACGCCTTGGCCAAGTTGATGCAGGGGCGCACCAGCATCATCATCGCTCACCGGCTGTCGACGATCCAGGATGTCGACCGGATCATGGTGATGCGCAAAGGGAAGCTCATCGAGCAGGGCGATCACTTCGAGTTGCTGGAACAGGCCGGCTACTATCGGCGGCTCTACGAGCTCCAGTACCAGGGCCAGCAGTTGGATGAGGCCTGACCTGGACGTAGCCTGAGGCGGGCGCTGCCGCCCGCCGGCGATTTCCGGTGTGTCATGGTGAGCTCACCCGCCGGGGTTCGCGCACCCTCAGTCGACGACCACGCGGTAGAAGAAGGCCTCTTCCTGACCCGGCTCCATCGGCACCAGCAGCGTCCAGCGCACCGAGTCGTAGCTTTCCGGCTCGGCCACGCTGCGGTCGGGTTCCTCGCCCACCAGGACCGGCTCTTCCGAGAAGTTCCGGCCGTCGTCGGCGGAGAACTCGGTGAGCAGTCGCTCGGAAGAAGCGGTGGCCGAGTTGGGCACGAACGTAGTCTGGGGCGGAATCGGACCGACGATCTCCACGGTGCCGCTCGGAAGCGTTTCGTCACTGATGTTGACGGCGGTGAGGCGATACTCTACCGTCTGTCCCGGGCGGGCGGTGGTTGCCGGGCGAAACTGCTCGGTACCCTGAACCTCGCTGACCAGGAAGATCTCCAGTCGAACCTCTACGGGCGTATCGGCCGCGTCCTGGGCGAAGGCGTACCCGAGTCCCAGCGACAGCAGCACGGCGATAGCAAGACGTTTCATCGGCTCAACATACCAGGGACGAATGACAATCTGTTGAGTCCTGCCTAAAGCTGGAATTAACTGTCTGCCGGGCGTTCGGCTCGACTTGCCTCGCCTCGACCGTCTGTTATACTAGGCACGCTTTGCTGGCAGCGGCTGACGAGCCAGCGAGCGAATCAGAGACCACGGGGCCGTGGCGCAGTTGGGAGCGCGCTTGAATCGCACTCAAGAGGTCAGGGGTTCGAATCCCCTCGGCTCCACCAAGTCGGAAAAGCAAGAACGCGAGACTGAGGCTGTCAGACTCGCGTTCTTTGTCGTGACGTGCGGGTGAGTCCTGTTCAGAATGGCTAGAGTGAAGCCGAGGCGGCGCCGAATCAGTCCCACACAAGCCATCATCATGGGCTTTGCCGCAGCCATCTCGGTCGGCACCGTCCTCCTGGCGCTGCCTATCTCGCACTCCCAGCCGGTGACCTTTCTGGACGCGTTCTTTACAGCGACCAGCGCTGTCTGCGTTACCGGTCTGGTCGTGGTTGACACCGGAGGGGCATTTAGTCGCTTCGGGGAGACGGTTATCATGCTCCTGATAAAGAGTGGTGGACTCGGAATTCTGAGTCTTGGGGCACTCCTGGCCCTGGTGACCGGCAGGCGGTTGGGGTTCCGGCAGCGAATGGAACTCCAGGCGCAAACGAGCCGTCTCGGCGTTGGCGGAATCGTGCGATTCATGCGCAACCTCCTGTTGTTCACTACAACCATCGAGCTCGTCGGCGCTCTGGTCCTCTTCGTGCGCTTCGGAGCCGAGCTGCCTGCGGGCGAGGCCCTGTTCCACTCCCTCTTCCACAGCGTGAGCGCCTTCAACAACGCGGGATTCTCCCTGTACCAGGACAGCCTTGCACGGTACGCGGCCGATCCGCTGGTGAGCCTGACCGTTGCGGCCCTATTCATCTTGGGAGGGTTGGGAGTGGTGGTGGCGTTCGAGCTCGTCGACAGGTATCGCGACGACACGCGCAGGCCTTTCACGCTGCACTCTCGAGTCGCGTTGTCGATGATGCTCATCCTGATCTTCGTGGCTTTCGTGTTCATGCTCGTCGCCGAATGGTCGAACCCCGACACTCTCGGACCGCTGCCGGTCGCCCAGAAAGTGCTCGCCGGCTTCTTTCAGGCCGTCACGCCACGGACCGCTGGCTTCAATAGCCTGGATTTCGCCGGAATGCATACAGGCACCCTGGTCTTCGTCATGCTGCTGATGTTCATCGGGGGGAATCCCGGTTCCACGGCTGGCGGCGTGAAGACCACAACTGCCGCCGTGCTCCTCACGGCGATGTGGTCGGTTGCGCGTGGGCACGGCCGGCCGGTGCTGTTCAAGCGTCACATCGATGCCGTCCTGGTCACCAAGGCGGCGGTACTGAGCACACTCGGCGTGCTGATCCTGGGCGGCGCGCTCACATTCCTCAGCTTTACCGAGCCGCGCCTGGACATGCTGCCGCTGCTGTTCGAAACAGTTAGCGCGTTCGGCACGGTTGGCCTCTCGCTCGGCGCCACCTCGGAACTCAGCACCCTCGGCAGGCTTATCATCATCACGTTGATGTTCCTGGGCAGAGTCGGACTGGTGACTTTCGCCTTGGCGGTGGCCGAGCGCCGCGCGCAAGCGGCCGTTCGCTACCCAGGCGAAGAGCTGGTCGTCGGGTAAGGAGAAGATGTGCGCTCGAAGCAATTTCTGGTAATCGGCGTCGGTCGTTTCGGCGGTGCTCTCGCCAGATCCCTCTACCGCCAGGGCCATGAGGTAGTGGTAATCGACCAGAATGATGAAAAGGTCGAGCGGATCATGGACGAAGTAACTCATGCTCTCATCGCGGACTCGACGGATGAAGACGTACTGCGGGAAATCGGAGTCGGCAACTTCGACACTGTCGTCGTCTCGATCGGCGCAGACTTCGAAGCCAGCATCATGACGACCGTAGCGTCCAAGAATCTCGGAGCTAGGCACCTGGTAGCGAAGGCGACGAGTGAGACTGCCGCTGCCGTGCTCAGGAGGATCGGCGCTGATCTGGTCGTGCGCCCGGAGCACGACATGGGGCTGCGTCTGGCCCAGCAGCTCACGACCCCCGAGCTCGTGGACGCATTCAACCTCGGTGAGGACCACTCGGTTATCGAGGTAGAGGCGAACGGCCGGCTGACCGGAAGCCTTTCGGAGCTTCGTCTTCCCAACCGGTTCTCCGTGCAGGTCATTGCCGTGAACCGTGACGGCAATGTGGTGGTGAGCCCGAGTGCAGACTTCGAGATAGTTCGTGGTGACAACCTGGTGCTGA
Organism: Trueperaceae bacterium; assembly: GCA_040905465.1. Lineage (GTDB taxonomy): Bacteria > Deinococcota > Deinococci > Deinococcales > Trueperaceae > DASVCN01. The sequence continues at coordinate 60,230 of JBBDRK010000080.1, forward strand.
TAGGCAACAACGAGGCGATGGAACGCTTCCGCAGTTTCCTCAGTGAATGATCCCCATCCCCTTTCGGTGTCAACGACGCGACTGAGCGACCCATAGCACAGACGCTGCGCCAAGTCAGCCCGGCCCATTCACGCATTTCTCGTCTTGAGACCACCAGCCGTACGCCACCGGCATGTATTCCGGGGGCCTACCCGGCACATGTAGGGCAGCGAGACTGTGAATCAGTGATGCACCGCTACCGTGCTCCCGCCCGGCGCCGTCTCTTGCCCGTTGTCGCATCGGCGCTGCTCCTCGCGTCCGGACTGTTCGCAGCTCCGTATGTGGCGGGCCTGTATGACTTCGGACACCAGCATGGCGACCACGAGCCGGAGCATGTCCACGAAATCGACGTCACCCTGCGAACTCCGATACTGACTGACCGCGTGAGCCTGGCGCTCCTCGCTCCGGATGCCGGATACGCTCCCACTTCGCCGGCCGACGACGCCCGCGACACTAGGTCGGCAACCGGCGCCAACCCGATCCGCGGGCCACCGGATCGTTGAATCGCTCAGAGACGAATGGGCAGCCCTTTCAACTTCTGGACGATCCCCAGTCGCCGGCCCTACAGCCGGGCTGGGAGTTAGCGAGACGACAGATGAATAGAACCTTGTTTTCACCGTCACCGACTTCGGCACGCTTGCCGGCACTCTTGCCGGCACTGCTGCCGGCACTGTTTCTGGGCGGACTTCTGCTCGGCGGAGCGGCTCATGCCCAGGACGCCGGGGACCGGGTCGAGGCGCTCGAGCAGGAGGTGGCCGACCTTCGTTCCCAACTGGCATCCGTGGGGGTACTGATCGCCAACCGCTACCTGGTCGCAGCCGACTTTCATGCAATGGACGAAGCCTTGCATCAGGGCGAGATAAATCCACGCTACCTCACGACGGTGCGCGAAACGGCGGCTGTGGTGAGCGCGCTGCACTGGCCCACCGAACTGCAGGCCATTACCGAAGGCTTCCTGGCAGCCGCCAACGACCTGGCGGGCGCGCTGGAGGCCGAGGATGCAACCGCAGCGGCAGAGGCAGCCGCGGTGGTCCACGACCGGCAGCACGAACTGAGCCACAACATCATCACGTCCCTGGCGAACGGGCACGCCGGCGGAGGGACCGAGATTCCGGAGGGCGCTACCAGGGTGGTCCTCGAGCTCAGCGAGCGTGGCGGCGCCACCGGTGGCGCGGCAACACACGTCGTGAGGCGAGGCGAAACTGTTGCGATTACCGTCGGTACGGCCGCCACGGGCGAACTCCACCTTCACGGCTACGACCTGGAATGGGATCTCGAAGCCGGCGCAGAGGTCACGAGCGTATTCGAGGCGACCTCCACCGGCCGCTACCCGCTGGAGTTTCATCCCGAGGGCGGCGGTTCGGGCATAGCGGTCGGCTACCTGGAAGTCCGTCCCTAGGTGGCGCAACGGAATCTCTCCTCGAGGCGGCCATGGAGCCCCTGTCGCCTTGCCATATTCTCCGCCGCCTCATTATGGGCGTTGCTGGTGGCGACGGCGAACGCCCACGGCTTCGGCCAGCGCTACGATCTGCCGGTGCCCTTGTCGCTTTACCTGATAGGCGCCGGCGCGGCCGTGGTTCTGTCGTTCGTGGTTGCCGCCGTCTTCCTGCGGACGGGGTCGGCCGAGGGGAGCTACCCACGACTTAACCTGCTGCGCTGGCGCGCCGGTCGCGCACTTTTCAGCCGGCAGGTCGGTATCACGCTGGAACTGCTGTCCGTGAGCGTGTTCCTGCTGGTACTGGTGGCGGGACTCATCGGCACGACCAACCAGGTCCGCAACATCGCTCCCGTCCTGGTCTGGGTGATCTGGTGGGTGGGAATCGCCTACTTCAGTGCACTGGCAGGGAACATCTGGCACCTTACGAACCCCTGGCGGATCCTCTTCTCCTGGGCCGAAGCGCTGGCCCGGCGCTTCGATCCGGAGGCCAGCCTGTCCATGGATCTCCCCTATCCACGCCGCCTCGGAGTTTGGCCCGGGGTAATCCTCTTCTTCGCCTTCGCCTGGTTGGAGATCGCTTTTCACGATCCTGCCCGGCCCTCGAACATCGCGACGATGGCCCTCGTGTATTCGGTGATCACCTGGTCCGGAATGATCGTCTTCGGCAAGGACCGTTGGCTGTACCGGGGAGAGGTCTTCACGCTGGTGTTCGGACTGCTGGCGCGGTTCGCGCCCACCGAAGCGCGCACTATCGGCGACGCCTGTTCGGATTGCCCGAGTTGCGGGAGCACACCGGCAGACAGCGGCCTCGCCTCGAGCCGGCCCGCCGGCGCCGGTCCATCCGACTGCGTCAACTGCTACAGCTGCTTCGAGAAGGCGCCTCCAGAGCGTCGTCAGATAAACCTGCGCCCCTTCGCGGTTGGACTCCAGCGGACGGACGCCGTCTCCTTGTCGATGATGGCGTTCGTCGTGCTGCTCCTGGCAACCGTCACCTTCGACGGCTTCACCGACACGCCTACCTGGGCTTCGATCGTCGTCGGGTACTACAGCACGTTCGGGCAGCTTACCGGCATCGCCACCCTCGGCCTGCTGGCATTTCCGCTGCTGTTCATGGCGCTCTACCTGGTCACCAGCGCAATGATGCCACTTGCCACCGGCCGTCGGCTGCCGCTGCTGGAAACGGCAAAGCCGTTCGTGCTGAGCCTGGTTCCGATCGCCTTGGCCTACCATCTGGCACACTATCTGACGTACCTGCTGACGCAGGGGCAACTGCTGGTGCCACTGATCTCGGATCCGTTCGGTTTCGGCTGGGACCTCTTCGGAACGGCGGACTACTCCATCGACCTGAACATTGTGGGAGCGAGGTTCGCCTGGTACACGGCGGTGACGGCCATCGTCGTTGGCCACATGGTGGCTGTATGGCTGGCGCACCTTACCGCCCTGCGCGTCTTCGGCAACGAGCGGGCTGCCCTGCGCAGCCAGTACCCGATGCTCGCACTGATGGTCGGCTATACCGCGATAAGCCTGTGGATCCTGGCGCAACCGATCGTGGAAGCTGGCATTCCCGGCTGAAGACGGAAGTGCGAAGCTTGATTCGAGCGGCCCGTTTTGTCGAAACAGGCCGCTTCTGATGCGTTGGTGAACCGAATACGAGCCGAACCCGGCCGCGGGCGCGACGGCGTCGCTGCTCAGCCCGGGCCGCTCGCCGGCTGCTGCGTGACGAGCAGTTCGAGACGGGGTTGCTGCTCGGCCACCGCCTGCGGTTGGCTGGCTACCTGAACCCTGCCTTCGCGATAGAGCCGCTCGTACGTCGCGACCAGCTTCGGATCGAATTGGCTACCGGCACTTCGGCGCAACTCCTCTATCGCATCTTCGCGCGTCAGCGCCTTGCGATACGGCCGGTCGCTGGACAGCGCCTCGAACACGTCCACGACCGCGAGGATCCTACCGTAGAGCGGGATGTCTTCACCTCGCAGGCCGCCGGGATAGCCGCTGCCGTCGAAGCGTTCGTGGTGCGAACCGACGCCATCGGCCACTCTCTTGAAGCTCTCGATCGAGCTCAGCAGATTCGCGCCCAGCCTGGCATGGCGGCGCATGACCAGGTACTCCTCGAGGGTCAGACCGCCGGGCTTGCGCAGAATTTCGCGCGGAACCGTCACCTTGCCTATGTCGTGCAGCAATCCCGCCCAGTACAGCTCCTCGCGCTCGTATCCGCCGAGTCCGATAGCCTCCCCCAGTGTGCGCGCGTTGGCGGCGACTCTTTCACAGTGTTCACCGGCCGGCTCGTCCTCGGTTTCGACCGCTACCGCGAAGCTCTTGAGCGTGGCGATCTGAGTCCGAATCACCTTCCTGCGCCGCTCGTCCAGCAGTCCGAGAAGACGCCCGGCCAGAACGGCGACCGCCAGGTACATCGCTAACGTCAGGAGCCATCCGTCGAGAGCGAAGGGCACGCCGAACGCGCTCCTCAGCGGACCGACCGCCACAGCGGCAGCGAACGCAACTACCAGCGACCCGGAGACACCGAAGAAGTAGGCTGCAAGCACCAGCGGCAGGTACATCCCGTGCTGGAGGAGTTGCTCGGGAATCGCACCCTGCGCACCGAGCAGGGCGAGGCCGACTACGGGGAGCGAAACCAGCGCCAGACCGGCACTCGTGGCCCGCCCGTCGTCAAGAAGTTGGGAACGCTGCCCGCCGGTCTGCGCCTGCCATTTGGGGTGCTGAGGTCTTGCCACCTATCATCCTCCACGCCGAGGAAGTGAAACCTCCTCAGTCCTGGGCAAAAGAATGACAGACGACAAGTGCAATCGCTGTTACTTTCCCCTCTCGACCTTCGCCAAGTCGGCCTTTTCCTGCTCCAAAAAACGTATGCCGACCGGCCATGGCGCCGGTCGGCATACGAGACTGTTCGAGGCGTCAGTCGTCGGCGTTTTCGTCGGCGTTTTTGGCGGCGTTTTCGTCGGTGCTGTCCTTAGCGCTGGCGTCGGCACCGTCGTCGCCACTGTCGCCGACGTTCTCGCGAACTCCAGCCCCCTCGTTTCCAGTTGCTTCCCGATTTCCGGGTACCTCGGGATTTGGCACGAACGCTAGCGGGTCGACTTCATCGAAACCGATCTCGGCCTCGTATACGCCGACCTTCTGATGCAAGCGCTTGACGTCCCCTTCGATCAGCCCGTAGTCGAAGGCATCGAATATCGCCGTCTGCTGCATAGCACTGCCGTCCTCGGTCGGCACCAGTCGAGAGCGCTGCAGTCCTTCCTCGAGAGCCTTGCGCGAGGAGACACCGAGGTTCTTGAAGACGATCTGAACGACATCGCGCGCGTACTCGCGCGGACCGTAGATTCCGGCACGGTAGACCGCCTCGAAGAACTTGTCCCAGTCGGGAACGAGTTCCGCTGCAGGCATGGTGAAGTGCTCCAGTACCTCGCGAAGCGCTTCGAGCGTGCGCTGCGGGTAGTAGTAGAGGAACAGCCTCACACCTTCGAGGAAGAAGTTGTAGTGAGCGGCCTCATCCACCGCGATAGTCTGGGCGACCTGCGCCAGAACCGGATCGGCGTCATCCCGGTGTTGCGGCTTGTCAGACTTGCCTCGCGCGATCTTGAGCAGGTTCAGGTAGTTGAGCTGGGTGGCGCGCTCCTGGAAGACGGTGTAGATGATGCTGTGGAGCGGCTTGTCTTCCCACAGGCTGCGGTGGACCTTGGAACGCAGGTTGTATTTGTACTCCTCGAGGAACTGTGGGGTGCGCAGCCTGCCGAACAGCAGCGTGTTCTCCCAGGTGTCCGCGTGCTTCTCCTCTTCCGAGCCCCACCTCATTTGGAAGTGCGAGCGGCCGTGGGAACGCCTCACTAGCGCCAGGATCTCATTGACGTAGTCCGGCGCGTAGTACTCGACAGCGAAGAAGCCCTGAATCACCTGGATCAGGCTGGGCGAAAAGTCTCGCCTCATTGTTCGCCACTCGAACGACTTGTCGGGATTCCAGTTACGCGTTTCCTGACTGCGCGAAGTGTACCAGCGGTACAATCCGAGTATCGCCCGCTCGATGAGCCGGTCCTTGTACTGCTCGGACAGCATACCGGCCGGTGTTCTCGGTCGGTTATCTTCGATTAGGCTGATGGGCGGCGCTACCGCGTCCATGAATACTCCTCTACGGCCAGTTTGGCTGTGACGGGGGGCTAAAAAAGAATTCTAACAGTCACACCCGGCCCAGTACGTAATCTCAACTGCGGTGGGAACTGGCGAAATCGCCAGCCCCGAATCCCCTGCCGGTGCGAGGATAGCACGAGACCGAAACGATACGCCGTCAGAAACCCGCTATTCGAGCGTCATGGCGTCGAGCTCCCGCTGACGATCCTCCTCGGCTGCACGTTGCGTGCGTGACCGAAGGCGCAGTCGCAACCAGGCGCTGATAGACGGGTAGTGACGGAAGACCTGGCTACCTATCAGCACCATGGCCAACACATAGAGCGACGTAGCGCCCAGCAACGATTCGCGAACCTCCATCGGCAACGCCTCGACGGATGCGGCGAGTGCGACTATCACCAAGGAAAACTCCCCGCGCGGGATCAACATCAGGGCGTGACCGACGCTGCCGCGACGGCTGAGCCCGGTGAACCGTCCGGCCAGGACACCGCTAGCGAGCTGAGTAACGAGCGTCGCCACCACCATGATCGTTGCAAGCCGCCACTGGCCGAGGGCAGAGACGAGATCGACATGCAGGCCGAAATTCAGGAAGAAGGCGGCCGCCGCTACGTCGTGCCAGGACATCAGCGTATGCTCCACCCGCTCCCGATACTGCGACTCGGACACTACCAGGCCCAGCAGGAAGGCGGCTACGGCTTCGGGAAAATTGAGCCCCTGCGCGCCCACCGAAAAGAGGGTGACCAGCGCCAGCAGCAGCAGGATGAGCATCTCGTCTTCACGACGCAGCAACCGTTCGAGGGGCCGGCGGCCGTAACGGAGGAAGAGCAGGTAAGCGACCAGGAACACAGCCGCGCCGGCGATCTGAAGCGGGCTCCCGCCGGCGGTCGCCAGCCCGAGCCCGCCCAGCACTACGACCATCGCAAGGTCTTCGAACACCAGCACCCCGAGCGTTCGTTCCGCTTCCGGGTAACCGACCAGGCCGCCGTCTCCCATGAGCTTTGCGATGACGCCAGAAGACGAGATGTAGACGATTCCGCCCAGGAAGAGGCCGGCGAGGAGCCCGAAGCCAAGGAACAGCCCTATCGCCACGCCAACCAGGAAGTTGACCAGGTCGATGGCGCCCGCCACCACGATCGACCTGCCTCCCTCCGAAAAGCGCCGCAAGGAGAACTCCAGGCCCATGAAGAAAAGCAGCAGGACGATACCCAGCTCGCCCAGCATCTCGGTGATCTCGGTAACCTCGTAGAACGGCAGCGGTCCCGTCGGCCCGAAGACCACGCCAAGGAGAATGTAGCCCACCACGCTCGAAAGGCCGAGCTTTCGGGCGAGCCAGCCCGCGCCGTAGAGGCCCAACGCAATCGTGCCTAACTGCAACAGAGGGGACACGGACTGTTCGTTATGCCTGTCTCGGGCCGCTCAACCGGCCAGGACCGAACGTGCCGCTTCGCACTGTTCCGGCGAACCCATCAGCACCGCGGTGTCGCCTGCCCTGAACATGAAGTCGGGCCCCGGGTTGGGTACGGCGGATCCGGAGCGCATGACGGCTATCACCGATGCTCCCGTACGATTTCGGAGACCGGTCGCTTCGAGGGTACGGCCCACCGCCATCGAGCCGTCGCGCAACTCGACCCACTCGATCTCCAGTCCGCCGAGCGCCAACTCGAGCTTGCCCAGGTCGGGAGGCGCGACCAGGGCATTTCCCAGTAGATTGGCGAGTTGCTGCGCCTCGTCGCGACTGAATCGGGCCATGTCGACCGGTCGGTCTTCACCCGGCAGGAAGTGGAACAGCCTGCGCTCGCCGTCCGGACGAACCACCAGCGCCACGTGCCCGCCGGAATCGAGTTGCATCACGTACTTCTTGCCGACCCCCGGAAGGGTCGACTCGCGCACCTTGGTGCCTGTTGCTCGTACCTCGCTGGCCATGGACCCATGATAGACGGCCGTGGGGCCCGATACTGAGCGAAACCGGCGTCCATGGTCCGCGGCAAGGCAGTCGATGTGCAGGGCGCACCGTCGGTCACGGTATTTCTTGCGATAATCGTAGTCGAGGTACCGTTCCAAGCTCTAGAAGGCGGGTCAGGGGTCCTAATGGCGCAACGTCCCACACTGCCCTGGGGACAGCGGGGCCATCCAGTACTGGTGCTGCTGGGCGTCCTGTTGGTGCCGCTGGTGGCGCTTCTCGACTACCTGGCGGGTCCCGAGTTCGGCTTTTCGCTGATGTACCTGATCCCTATCATCGCCGTCGCCCGCCTGGGTGACTGGACGAGCGCCTGGTTCACCGCCGTGTTGGCGGCCGTGGCCTGGATGGTCATCGACATCCTGAGCGGCCCGCCCTACAGCACCTTCCTGGCGCCGTTGTGGAACAGCCTGACACGCTTCGCGTTCTTCGGCCTGTCGCTCTTCGCGATCCGCAGCTTTCAGGAGAAACTGGCGGCTGCCGAGATACGGGCGCTGAGCGACCCGCTCACGGGGCTGCCAAACCGGCAGTACCTCGAGATCATGATGGGCGCCGCCAGGGCCCGACTGGAGCGCTACCAGAAGCCGCTAACCCTCGCCTATCTCGATGTCGACAACTTCAAGCGCCTCAACGACCAGCACGGGCACCACGCCGGCGATGTTCTGTTGAAACGCATCGGACGGCTCCTCGTAGACAGCACACGGGATACCGACACGGTGGCGCGGGTCGGGGGCGACGAGTTCGTGATCCTGCTGCCCGAGGCGGTGCCGGCCGACGCGCAGCCGGTCCTGGAACGAATCAACGCCGGCCTCCAGGACATTCCGATACCTCGTGGAACCGAGATATCGCTGAGCATCGGCGCCTGCACCTTCTATCGTCCGTTGGAGTCGACGGAGGCGATGATCAGTGAGGCCGACGAACGAATGTACCGGGTCAAGCGGTCCGGCAAGAACGCGGTGCTGATCGACGAGGTTCGCTAGAGCGGCAGCAACGCCGGGACCGAACGTGTCGGCTACCCGTAGAACCCGACTTGTAGATTATCCGACACTCTCGCGGGGATTCGCGGCCTTACAGTGACGCAATGCCTCCACCGGCCAAGAGCCGGAAAGCTGCCCATTGTGCGCGTGTGGAGGTCGCATGATTGAATCCCACGGTTCTGCAGGACTGGCGCCCGATAACCGGTCCGAGCAGTTCTACTGCAAGGTGCTCGGGGTACTGAATCACCATGACATCCGGTTCATGGTCGGCGGTTCTCATGCCGCCTCGCACTACACCGGCCGTCCACCGCACACCAAGGACCTGGACATCTTCCTGCCGCCGTCCCAGGTCGACGGGGCGCTCACGTCGCTGGCGTGCGCCGGTTTCGAAACCGAGCGACCGTTTCCCTTCTGGCTCGCCAAGGCCCATCGGGGCGACGACTTCGTAGACCTGATTTCGCGCGCCGCCAGCGGTCTCTGGGAGGTGGAGGAGGAGTGGCTCGCGAACGCCTCCACGATCGACCTGTGGGGCGTGAATGTGCTGGTTAGCGCCGTTGAAGAGCTGATCTGGACCAAGGCAGCGCTCATGGACCGCGAGCGCTACGACGGCAACGACATTCTGCACCTGCTTCAGGCCAATGCCTCGGAGCTGGACTGGGAGCATCTGCGCTATCTGGCAGGACCGGACTGGCGCTTGCTGCTGGCCCACCTCACCCTGTTCGGCTACGTCTATCCGGACCTGATGACCCTCGTCCCCAAACCCCTCCTGGCGGAGCTGTCGCTTCACCTGCTGAGCGATCATCCGCAGCCGGGCCGTGACGACGAACCGGTATGCCGTGGAACGCTCATCTCCAACACCCAGTATCAGGTCGACGTCGAGGAGTTGGGCTACTGCGACGCCCGATTGCGTCCGTGGGGACGGCTCGAGCCCGAGGAACTGCGGCCCTGGGTCGATGCCGTAAAGCGAGGAGATACCTAGCCCGCAAGCGACGCCCGGTGTCGGCCCCTGTGCTGCGCCGCCATGGCCGCGTCTCGTGCATCACCAGGCCTTGATGCCGCGTGACGCACCACGTATATTGGTCCGTCGCCTGGGTCGTTAGCTCAACCGGCAGAGCAGCTGACTCTTAATCAGCGGGTT
>JBBDRK010000081.1:0-29018 GCA_040905465.1 Trueperaceae bacterium
TTGGTGATCTGGCAGTCACCGCACCACCGGGTCGTGTAGACCTTGATCTGCATCACACCTCCGCAGTGCTGCCCCGGTAAAAGAGGCTACCACGGACTCCGCAGGATCCGGTCGTGTGTGTTTCACATCGTCGATCGGGCAGATCTCACATCCGCCGGGCGGCCGTGGCGGCAGTCGGCGGAGCGCCAATTTCGAGCGCGCCGGGTGTGGAGCGCGGGAGTCGAGCGCCGGTGTCGAGCGCGGGTGCCTGGCACTTATGCCGAGCGTGGGGGTCGAGCGCGGAGCGGCAGGCGGCCCAGCGCCGTGCGCCGGTCACCTGCCGGACTGCGAAATCGTTGTCCGGAACGTGTTCTGAATCGTCCGCGCGAGTATACTGTCAGGTCGTGTCGTGACGAGCCAGCAAAGCGCCGCAACAGGGCGCGACGGCTCAAGGTCGTGTTCTGGCTCGACAGCAACAGGTGCACCATCCGTCCACAGGACATGTGCCCGCCTGCGCAACCAAGAAGGTAGGCCGACCAGCTACGGCCGTTCAGCGAGGAAACCGAATGACATATCGCAACATAGCCATCATCGCCCACGTCGACCACGGGAAGACCACCCTCGTGGACGGGATGCTGCGGCAGTCCCACATCTTCCGTGACAACCAGGTCGTCGAGGAGCGGGTGATGGACTCGAACGCGCTCGAGCGCGAGCGCGGGATCACAATTCTTGCCAAGAACACCGCCGTGGAATGGCACGGCGTGAAGATCAACATAGTCGACACGCCCGGCCACGCCGACTTCGGGGGCGAGGTCGAACGCGCGCTCGGGATGGTCGACGGGGTGCTGCTTCTAGTCGACGCGGCGGAGGGGCCTATGCCACAGACCCGCTTCGTCCTCAGGAAAGCGCTCGCCCGCGGTCTCAAGCCGATCGTCGTGATCAACAAGATCGACCGCAAGGACGCCCGACCCGACGGAGTCGTCGACCTCACCTTCGACCTGATGGTGGCGCTTGGCGCAAGCGACGAACAGCTCGACTTTCCGGTGCTCTACGCGATCGCTCGTGACGGCAAGGCGTGGACCGACCTGGACGCCCCAGCCGACGATCTCGCGGCGCTGTTCGACGCGATCCTGGAGCACACACCCGAGCCGAATACCGATCCGGACGGGCCATTCCTGCTGCAGGTAGCCAACCTGGACTACTCCGATTACCTCGGCCGGATCGCCGTCGGCCGTGTCCTGCGGGGCCGTGCCAAGACCGGCGACCCGGTAGCGCGGGTGGCGACCGACGGCAGCGTCGATCGTGCCCGGCTGACGAAGGTCTACGGTCACCTCGGCCTGCAACGTGTCGAAGTGGACGAAGCGTATGCCGGCGACATCATTGCGATCTCGGGAATGGAACGTGTGCAGATCGGTGACACGCTGTGCCATCCGGATCACATCGAGGCCCTGCCGGTGATGGAGGTCGACCAGCCGACCATGGCGGTGACCTTCAGCCCCAACACCAGCCCGTTCGCAGGCCGCGAGGGGCGTTTCGTCACCAGCCGCCACATCGGAGACCGGCTCAAGCGCGAACTGCTTACCAACGTTGCGCTGCGGGTGGAGGAACTCGGCGGCGAGCTCTACCGCGTCGCCGGCCGCGGTGAGCTGCACCTGTCGATCCTGATCGAACAGATGCGCCGGGAAGGTTACGAGTTCAGCGTCTCGCGGCCCGAGGTGATCCTCAAGGAGGAGGGCGGCGTGAAGCACGAGCCGTTCGAGCACGTGGTCGCAGACGTTCCCGTAGAGGCGATGGGCTCGGTAATGGAGTCGCTTTCCAGCCGCCGTGGCAGCCTGCTCAACATGGAACAGAGTGAGGACCGGGCGCGCCTCGAGTTCAGCATGCCCAGCCGTGCCCTCTTCGGCTACCGCACCATCTTCCTGTCGATGACGCAGGGCGAGGGACTGCTGTCGCACGTCTTCGACGGCTACGAACCGGTCGCAGGCGAGATCCGCACGCGCCAGGGCGGTTCGATGGTGGCGATGGAGCCGGGCGAGGTGTTCGCCTACAGCATGTTCAAGCTGCAGGACCGCGGAACCTTCTTCGTCGAACCCGGCACCGAGGTGTACGTCGGCATGATCGTCGGTGCCCACGCACGCCACGGCGATCTCAACATCAACGTGTCGAAGAACAAGAAGATGACGAACGTGCGCGCCTCCGGCAGCGACGACAACATCACGCTGGTGCCGCCGAAGCGGCTCACACTCGAGGAGGCGCTCGAGTACATCGCCGACGACGAACTGGTGGAGGTCACCCCCAAGAGCGTCCGCCTGCGCAAGCGGGTCCTGGAACCGAGCATGCGCAAGCGGGAGAGCAAGGTCGCGGGCTGAGCCCCCTCATCTCGGGCTCCCGGAGCGGTAAGCCCTATCGGAGCCCTCCCCTTCCCGGGTTCGGCCGCAGGTGGGCGAGGGACCTCGGGAGCGACCGGAGGCGCTGAGGCCGTGGAGCGTTGTCAGTTCGGCGTTCTCCGGTATGAGGGTCACACCGCGGCCGGCAGCCATTGCATCCAGGATCTCAACGAGGAGCCCTACGGCCCTGGGGGAAGCTCGATTGGCTCGTCTTGCCCACCAGTGAGTGGCGGGATCGTAGGAAGTGGCGAGCGAGGCGTCCCCTCGCATGTGAGCTGCTTTATCCAGCTGACAGCGGTCAACGCAGTTTTGCTCTGCGGGCATCCATTCACGCCCATCGCTCGCGTGATTCTTCGCCGTTTCGCTGTCTGGCAGCACCGGAGAGCGTCGCATAGCGAAGCGGCGTCTCTGGCTTCGAGTGCCCCAAATGGCTTTTGCAGTGCAGCGATGCTCATTCCCTAGTCCGGCAGGTGCAGAAGAACAGGTTCTTGGCGGTGCCACGCCTCATTGCCGAGGATGAGGGGGTTTTGGGAGCTCAGTCCCTCTCTGGCGGTACTGATGTGGCCCTATGTTTTGAACCAACCTTTGCTCGACCGCCGCACTCCGGTATATTCTCCGTATGACACGTGCGGCGCTGTCCCGAGACGAGGCCATACGTCGCCTCCAGCAAGCCGAGCCCGAGATTCGCTCCCTCGGTGTCGCGCGCCTTGCACTGTTCGGTTCGGTACTGCGCGATCAGGCGAATCCAGACAGTGACGTAGACATCCTGGTCGAGTTTGCTCCAGGGACAAAATCATTCGCTCATCTGCTCACCCTCTTCGACCTCCTCGAGGAGCGGCTGGGGCAGCGCGTAGAGGTCGTCACGATCGAGGCCCTCTCGCCATTCTTGGGGCCACGAATCCTCGCCGAGGCGCAGGATGTCTTTCGAGCCGCGTGACTACCTCCGCCACATCCTCGTTGAGGCGGACTATCTGCTAGCCAACCAGTCCGGCTTGTCGTTCGAGACTTTCATGGCCAACGAAACATTGCAGCGTGCATTCGTCCGGAGTCTCGAAATCATCGACGAGGCGACCAAGAAGGTTCCCCTAGATTTCCGGTCCCAGTATTCCGACATCGAGTGGAGAGCAATGGCCGGCATGCGGGACCGCCTAGTCCACGACTACTTCGGGGTCGACTACGAAATCGTATGGGACGTAGTCCACAGCCGAATCCCGGACCTGCGGCGCCAGATCTACTCCATTCTCGAGGCATAGTGAACGATTGCGGTTCAGGTTCAACAGCTCCCAGATTGGAGTGGCAGTAGCGGGCAGCCGGCACAAGGGTCAAAATGGGCGACGCAATCAATCAGTTGAACCTCTACTTTCGCGCCAGATAGCGCCGGTTGCGCAAGTCCCAATATCGGGCGCGAAAATGGAGCTTTGCCACGTAGATGTGTGTCTGCCTCGTGCGGATTAATCGGATCTAGGTCCGGTTACAGACCGGCTTCACATCGACCATATCGGATTTGCCCAGTTATCGAGCGCGGCTATCCGCCCAGGTGGCGCACCACTGCGCGAACTCCGCGGGCCGAATGCGGTAGCGTGCAAAGTTACCCTCATGCAGACCGAGAAGCTCGCTCTCAGCGATCTCGCGAAACCGATCACGGTCTGCCGCGTTGATGTGATCATTTGTCCAGGACGCGATTTGCGAGGCCGCGGCCTTCCGATCCATGCCGAAGCGGACGATTTCCGCGACGAGGGCGTGGAGGGCGTCTCGGTACTTCAGTCGAAACGGATCTGGCTCGCCGAGTGACTGACGGACCGCGGCGTAGCGAGCGGCGGAGCGCTCGTAGGCCCAAATGAAGACATCTTTGAGAAGATCGGCCCTGTTTCGTTCGTATATGCCGAGGATGGCCTCTGTGTAAGCGCCACGCGGAACGTCGGTGAAGGAGAGCGGCGAGAAATTGCCCTTGATGAGGGGAATATTCGCGGAAAGCCGCGAAACCCTCTTGTTCACATCGTCGAAGGGCTGGAGGTAGGGCAACTGCACCATGACGAAGAACGCCTGCTCGAACGGATCTTTGATAGCGGCCGCGCTCATAAGCAACTGGTCGAAGCACTCCTCGATGACCTGCGGGACTTCGAGCGGATGGAATGCGGACCTCTCGATTCCGACCGGAATGCGCCGCAGGCGACCCGCCGCTGACTCGTCCTGCAGCAGGTTATTCGCAAGAATCGCATGGAGATTGAGTATCGTGTAACGGTTGAAACCGATATCTTCGGCCGCACCGACCAGGAACTCAATCGCGTCCTTGTGGTTTAGGATCATCTGCGCTTCGAGACGGTCGCCGTCTTCGGCCTCTTCGCCGAACTCGATCAGGCGTCGTGTATCCAGCAGAGAGTAGGTGTTGCCTTCAAGGCGGCTCGAATTCCAGGATAGGTCGATCAGAAGGCGGTTCAGAATTTGCTTCGCGTAAGTACCTGCCGGCTGCGCATGGAAGTCGGGCTTGCCCACCTTTGCGAGATGGGCGCGCTGGTCGGAGGAAAGATAGAAGCTCTCGTTTGGGCGGTAGGAATCGAGAAAGGCGCGGTTGTAACCTACGGGCCCGCGAGCCGAGACCGGCTGACGCAGATAGGCGCGGATATCCTCGCCGGCGGGGGAGATCGGAATAACAGGCTCGCTCTCTTCTTCTGGGATCTGGACTGCTGAAGCGGGCGCTTCACGTTCTCCGGTCGGTGGAAGCCAGTATCGCGTCCAGCGGCGCTCACCTGTCCTGACAAGGCGTCCCTCTGCTACGAGGCGCCGCAAGCGGTATTGCAAGGTGCGCTCCGGCACGTCAGGTAGCGCCGCGACGAAATCCTGCAAGCGCGCCCCATCGGGGTGGCGGTTCACGATCTCGACGATCATTGTTAGCTCTTCGGCGGGAACGGGCCTCGGCACCGGCACTCCTTACTTGCGCATAAACGCTAAACGCAAGCAAAGCAGAAATATGCGCAAGAATCAAGCCTATACGCCATCTTGACCTAACGAATGGAACAGAATAGTTGCGGATAGGCCACCTATGCGCAAAGGTAGTTCGCTGACGACGGGAGACCAGTCCCGTCGGGATTTCCTCAATTAACTGGCAGGAAAGCATTACTTTTGCCTGACCAATTACCGAGCAGAGGCCACCCGCTCACGGGTGTCCTCTGCAGATTAATCACCTCAGCCAGCGGGCCGTTTTGAGCGGCCTGTCTCAGGCAACCTCGGCTGCTTCGACCTCGGTGAGCTGCAGTTCGATTTCACCGTACGGCTCGGCCTGGGACGCGGCGATCTTGCCTTCGCGCACAAGCTCGAGCATACCCGCGAAGAACACCGTCAGTTGCGGCCACTCCGGGCTTTCGCAGGCCTCGTGGAGCAGTGCCTTGCGCCATCGTCGCATGGTTCCCAGGAGCTGCTGGATGGCCCCGTTCATGGTCAACCGGTTGACCGCCAGCTCGAAGTATCCGCCGCCCCGGTAACGGGTCGCCAGTCGCGCCAGGTGTTCTATTCCCGTCGTGAACGGTCGAACCGGGCGGGGGTAGTCGGGTCGCGGCGTCCGGGCGGGCAGGACGATGCGGCGCTCGTCGCGGCGCCGGCGAAGGAAGTCTATGGCGTCCTCGAGCTCCTCGAGCATCGCAACGGCCTCCAGCGTCTCTTCGAGCGCCTCACCCTCCTCGTCGTCGTCGGTCGTCGGCGGCCTCGGTAACAGGAGGCGCAGCTTCAGCTCGATCACCTGGGCGACGTTGGGCAGCGCCACGCTCGCCAGCTCGAGGCTGTGACTGGCCACGGAATTGAAGTGTTGCAGAAAAGACTGGACGAGTGCGAGCAGGTCGATCGAAGACGGGGCTACCGCACCGCGCCGGAGCGCGTATGCGAGCTCTCCCAGCGTGCCCTCGAAGCCTTGCTGCTGGACGACGAAGGCCTGCGGCTCAGTGTCGCCGGTCACAGTCGCTCACCGCCGGAGTCTACCATGGCGGTCGCCCCGGTCCCGGCGTCCGGAGCGGCCACTCTCAGTCGAGGAATGGATCGAATTCGGTCCGCAGGTGACGCGTATCGTTCACCCGCTCGATCAGCACGTGGTCGTCTCGAAAGAGAAGCCTGGTGAGCGAGGTGTGCCGAAGGAAGATGCGCTTGCGCCAGAGCGGGTGCTCCACACCCATGACGTGCGCGATTATCATCTGGATCGGCCCCGAATGAGACAAGGCGACGATGTGGGGCGCCTCGGGCAGGTCCTCCAACCAGGAGACAGCGCGCTCCATCAGATCGCGGTAGCTCTCCCCCTCCGGAACCCTCCGAGAGAACGGGTCCTGGTGCCACCAGTCCCATGCCTCGTGGTCCCGGTTCTCCTCGGGCGTCTTGCCCTGGAACACGCCGAAGTCCAACTCCATCAGACGCGGGTCGGAGACGATGGCAGATTCGGGGAAGGCCAGGCGCGCGGTGTCGTAAGCACGCTTGAGCGGGCTTGAATAGAGCAGATCGACCTCGCTCGAGCCGACTCGCCCTGCCAGGGCGCGCGCCTGCGACGTGCCCTCGCTGGAGAGCTGGCAATCGAGGTGTCCCTGGAGGCGCCCGTCGGCGTTCCAGTCGGTGAGAGCGTGACGTATGAGGGTAAGCCGTCGCATAGGCCGCCTGTGAGTCTACCAGTACATGGGCGCCACGAGACAGCTTCGCCACGACCCGACTCCCGCGCGCGCCGCGTGCTAGCCTGCCGCCATGAATGCTCTGGAGAATAAGGTTGCACTGGTTACCGGCGGCTCCAAGGGGATCGGTCTGGCGGTCGCGGATGCGATTGTGCGAGCGGGCATGAACGTCGCCATCACCGCCCGCAATCGCGCAGAAGTGGAAGCCGCCGCCGCCCGGCTCGAGGAAACCGGCCCCGGCAAGTCTGTGGGAATCGTCTGCGACGTGCGGGACTTCGAACAGCAACGCTCGGCGGTAGACCGGGTGGTTGCCGCCTACGGCGGGCTCGATGTGGTGATTGCCAACGCCGGAGTGGGCCGGTTCGCGGCCGTCGACGAGATGTCGGTCGAAGACTGGCACTCGGTCATCGACACCAACCTCACCGGCGTGTTTTATACCGTCAAGGCGTCGGTGGCGCAGTTGAAGAAGCGAAAAGGCTACCTGATCACCATCGGCTCGCTGGCTGGCACCAACTTCTTCGCTGGCGGAAGCGCCTACAACGCCAGCAAGTTCGGTCTCGCCGGCTTCAGTCAGGCGGCGATGCTGGACCTGCGTCGCCACGGGGTGAAGGTATCGACCATCATGCCCGGGTCGGTAGCGACCCATTTCAGCGGAAGCGCTCCGGCTCCCAGTGAGAGTTGGAAGATCCAGCCCGAGGACATCGGCGAGATGGTGATGTACCTTCTGACCGCGCCGGAGCGTACGCTCCCCTCGAAGATCGAGGTCAGGCCCAGCCGTCCACCGTCGTCCTGAGCAGCGCCGATCGGAACGCCCTGGCCCGAGCGGGGCTAGACTCTGGGGGCCATGTACTCGCTGATACGCCCCCTCCTGTTCGCGTCCGATCCCGAGTTCGTACATCACGCGACGATAGGCCTGCTCGAGCGGGTCGGCCGGAACCGGACGACCCGGAACGCCTTGTCGGCCCTGTTCGAGCTGCGCGATCCGAGGCTGGCCGTCGAAGCATTCGGACTCAGTTTTCCCAACCCGGTCGGCCTGGCCGCCGGGATGGACAAGGACGGTCGCGCGCTGCCTGCCTGGCAGTCGCTCGGCTTCGGCTTCACCGAGGTCGGCAGCGTGACCGCCACCGCTCAGGAGGGGAACCCGCCGCCGCGCCTCTTCCGCATTCCGGCCGACGAAGCGATAATCAACCGAATGGGCTTCAACAATCAGGGAGCCGAGGCGCTGGCCGAGCGCGTGCAGGCGTTGCGGGACGAACAGGTCTTGCGCACTCCACTGCTGGTGAACGTGGGGAAGTCGCGATCGGCGCCGCTGGCGGCGGCAGCAGCCGACTATCGGAGATGTCTCGGTCTCATCTGGCCCGTCGCCGACGGAGCCGTGATCAACGTCAGCTCGCCCAACACCCCTGGACTGCGCAGCTTGCAGGAACCGTCCGCCTTGGCCGCACTCCTCGAGGTGTGTGACGAGCTGCAAACCGGTCGGGAGATGCCGGTGCTGCTGAAGCTTGCGCCCGATCTGGAAGACGGCCAACTGGAGAAGATAGTGGAGTTGGCCGGTAGCCACCGGGTAGCCGGCCTGGTGGCTGTGAACACGACCATCGCGCGAACCGGGCTGAGCCGCGATTCGGATGAGGCAGGGGGTCTTTCGGGCAGGCCGCTGGCACCGCGGGCGCTGTCGGTGCTGCGGTTCCTGGCGAGCCGGACCGACCTGCCCATCGTATCGGTGGGCGGGATATTCGATGCGACAGACGCGATAGCACGACTTCGGGCGGGCGCCTCACTGGTCGAGCTGTACACCGGATTCGTCTACGGCGGGCCCGGCACGGTACGGGCGATATTGCGCGGGCTGCTTCGCCACCTGGATCTGGCAGGAGTGCCGAACGTACAGGCGCTGATCGGGATCGACCGCTTTCGGTCGGCCGGTCACTGACCCCGGCGCGGACTGCGCCGCTTGCGCGTTCTACCTTTCACCTTGAGCCGGGTCTCGCTTATGCCGGCCCTCATGTTCGCCACCCGGGCGAGGGTGAACAGCAGATCGGAGAGCCTGTTGAGGTACGACCGTACGTCCGTGCCAACCTCCACCCTCTCGGCCAGATCGATGACCTCGCGTTCGGCACGCCTGACCACCGTGCGGGAGAGATGCAGCGCGGCACCAGCGGCATCGCCACCCGGGAGGATGAACGAGGACAGCGCCTCGAGCTCGGCCGAGAAGTGGTCGATCACCTCCTCCAGCCAGGCCACGTCCTCCGCGCTCACGGGATCGAGCTGCTCCCGCTGGCGGGCACCCGCCGGCGTGGCGAGGTCGGCCCCGACATCGAACAGCGCATTCTGTATCTCGGCGAGCGCTTCGTCGAGGTCCGGTTCGCGCAGGAGCGACCGCGCTAGGCCTATCGAGCTGTTGGCCTCGTCGATCGTGCCGTAGGCCCTAACCCGCAGGTCGTTCTTGGACACCCTCTCGCCACCGTACAGGCCGGTTTCACCCTGATCCCCGGTCCGCGTGTAGATCTTCATCCTGCCAGCATAGCCGAGACGCCGGAAGGCGGCGCGGCGGTTACTATGGGCCTGCCGGCCCGGACGCGATCCGCGGCCCTGGCCACGCTCGGCCCTTATCTCGAGTAGTTCCGTCCCGGAGGTCCAATGTCCCCCCTCGAGTACCTGACAACCGCTACGTCCGTGGACAACAGCCTGCTGCGCTGGTCGTTGGCACTGGGCGCGGGCCTGATCCTGGTCCTAGCCCTGCAGCTCATCCGCCGACTTCTGCGGCTCCGGCTCGACAGGGTGTCGGAACGACGTGGATTCCGACCCGACGATCTGTTGTTGACCCTGCTCGGCGCAACCCGCAACTGGGCGCTGCTCGCCGCAGGAGCCTATCTGGCGGTGCTGCTGCTGGCGCTCGAGCCGGTCACTACTCTGCGACTGCTCCAACTCTTCGCCATCATCCTGCTGTTCCAGGTCGCGCTCTGGGGCAACCGGGCGATAGGCTACTTCGCCGAGCTGTACCGCAGCAACGAGAGTCTCGACGGCGGCCGGCGAACTTCGCTCGCTGCTCTTACCTTCGTTGGCCGGCTAGTGCTCTTTTCACTGCTCCTGTTGATGATGCTCGACAATCTGGGGCTCGACATCACCGCGCTGGTCGCCGGCCTGGGTATCGGTTCGCTGGCCGTCGCCCTGGCGCTGCAGGGGATTCTCGGCGACCTG
Organism: Trueperaceae bacterium; assembly: GCA_040905465.1. Lineage (GTDB taxonomy): Bacteria > Deinococcota > Deinococci > Deinococcales > Trueperaceae > DASVCN01. Next base: position 10,202 of record JBBDRK010000081.1, read on the forward strand.
TTCGCGTCGCTGTCGATCGTCTTCGACAAGCCGTTCGAGATCGGTGACTTCATCCTCGTCGGCGACCATATGGGCAATGTCGAGCATATCGGCCTGCGCACGACAAGGATTCGCAGCCTTTCCGGAGAACAGCTGGTGTTCGCCAATACCGACCTGTTGGAGAGCCGGATCCGCAACTACAAACGGATGGCCGAGAGGCGCGTGGTGTTCGAGCTGGGCGTCGAGTACGGCACGCCTAAGGAGCTGCTCGAACGGATTCCCGAGATAGTGCAATCCGCGACAAATGCTCTGGCCGACACCCGCTTCGACCGCTCCCACTTCAGGGGGTTCGGGGCCTACTCGCTGGACTTCGAGAACGTCTACTACGTGCTGAGCGCCGACTACAACCGGTACATGGACATCCAGCAGGAGTTGAACCTGACGATCTACGAGCGCTTCATGGAGCTCGGGATAGAGTTCGCGTTCCCGACAGAGACGCTCCTGATCAGGTCGTCCGACGGGGAACGGACCGCTCTGGAGGGCTGAGTTCCGGACCGTACCGCTCGCTCACGTACTCCTCCACCATCGCGTTGAACTCGCCGGCGATATCGTCGCCCTGGAGCGTCGCCACCAGCTTGCCGTCGCGGTAGACGGGCGCCCTGGGAGACTCGCCGGTTCCGGGCAGCGAGATGCCGATGTCGGCGTGGCGCGACTCGCCCGGCCCATTGACCACGCATCCCATGACGGCCACCCTCATCTCCTCGACTCCCGGATAGCGATCGCGCCACTGCGGCATATGGGTCTTCAGATAGGCCTGGATATCGCGGGCCATCTCCTGAAACAGGGTCGAGGTTGTGCGTCCGCAGCCCGGGCAGGCGGTGACGGTCGGCGCGAAGGAGCGCAGCTCCAGGGCCTGCAGGATCTCCTGGGCGATCTCGACCTCGCGCTCGCGCGGCGCTCCCGGGTCGGGCGTGAGCGAGACGCGGATGGTGTCACCGATCCCGTCGGCCAGCAGCGGTGACAGCGCCGCCGCGCTGGCAACCGCGCCCTTGACTCCCATGCCCGCTTCGGTCAGCCCGAGGTGGAGCGGGTAGTCGCAGCGGGCGGCCAGTTCCCGGTAGACCCGCCACAACTCCGGCACCCTGCTCACCTTGGCCGACAGGAGGATCGCGTCGTGCCGCAAGCCCCGCTCCTCTGCGAGCTCGGCCGAGAGGAGCGCGGACTGCACCATCGCCTCCGCCATCACGTCACCCGCCGCGCGAGGGTTGGCAAGCCGCGCGTTCTCATCCATCAAGCGAGTGAGCAGCGCGCTATCGAGCGAGCCCCAGTTGACCCCGATGCGTACCGGCCGGTCTAGGTCACGCGCCACATCGATGATGGTGAGGAAGTTTTCGTCGTGCCGTTTCCCCACACCCACATTGCCCGGGTTTATCCGGTACTTATCCAGCGCCGCCGCCATCTCCGGAAAGCGCGTGAGCAACTGGTGGCCGTTGTAATGGAAGTCTCCTATCAGCGGTACCCGACAACCGAAGTCCTCGAGTCGCGCCCTGATGTCCGGCACGGCTCGAGCCGCCTCCGGCGTGTTGACGGTGATGCGAACGAGCTCGCTGCCGGCCGCCGCCAGTCGTGCGCTCTGTTCGGCGGTTGCGGCGGCGTCCGCCGTGTCGGTGTTGGTCATCGACTGCACCACCACCGGGTGCTGCCCGCCCACCGGCACGCCACCCACTCTTGCCATCACGCTGCGTCGCCGACCGATCTCGCTCATCGGCTTCAGTCTATCCGCTCACCCGAGTCGGCACGGATTGCCCGGCAACCGGGAGGCAAGAGCGGTTTCAGCCTCCCAGGGGGGCGCAGCCGGCGACACGGGTGAAACCGTCGCCGATCCGAAAGACGTTCAGGTGGTAACGGCCGGCCGAAAGCTCGTCGAATTCGGTCTGCACCAGGCTGGTGCTGTATGCCCGGCTTCCCGCGACCGGCTCGAGCGTGACGACTGCCCGATTGCCCGAACCACAGGCGCCGGAGTGGATAGAAGCCGGATAGGAGATGTCGGCGCTCACGTTCTCGAGAAACACCGTGACGATGGTGCCACCGGCGCCGTAATCCGAGAGCAGGACACTCCCGCGTACCCCTCGGTCGAAGTTGGCGGCCAGGGGAAAGCGCACGCGCCGCGGCTCCCCGGGCTGCTCGGCGACCTGCCCCAGCGGAGCCGCCGCCTCCACCTGCTCGACCGCTGCGGGCGAATCGTCCGGTTCGACGGGCGTCTGCTGCGCGGCCTGTTCCGGCGCCACCGCTGTCCACGGCGAGCCGTCATTCCGATTCTCGGCTTCAGCCGGTTGCTCTTGTTGACGGGCCGCCGACTCGTCGAACCCGATCAGCAGCCGGGGCGAACGTTCCCGATTGCCGTCGAAGGAGTAGGCCGATCGGAGCGCGCTGCCTCCGGTTCTCGTCGGCCGAATCATGATCACGATCCCCGCTCCGCTCTGCCAGTCCGGATGGTTCACCAACTCCTGGATCAGGGGCGCGATATTGGGGCTTCTGTACTCCTGCCCGGTGGTCCACGGTTGCGGGGACCACGCGACCGCCGCCGCCGTGAGCGGCCGAGAGCTGAGGTCATGGCTTGCCTCGCTGTCGGCATCCTGGTTGAACGCATCGGGGGCCGGAACGGACTCGGCGACGATAGTCACCTCGAGCGGCGCCGACTGATCGGAGTCGGCCACGAAGGCGAGTACGGCTTCGTCGATCCGGGTGAGCGCCGGGATGTCCAGATCGGTGAAGCGCAGGCCGACGATCTGCCCTCCGTGCAAGGGATCGTGAGCCAACTCCAGGTCGCTGCTCACCGTATAGCTGAAGCCCGCCGGCCAACGCTCGGCATCGTCGGCCGACCCATCGAGGAACTCCTCGGCATCGTCGTTGGCCGAACCGATCGACCGCTCGACCGTCCAGCTCTGCTCCTGGGCCAGGGCCGCATGGGCGGCGAGCAGCCCGAAGAGCAACCAGGCGCTGGTCAGGATAGGTAGGAGAATTCCAAGTCGGTGCGTCAAGAACAGTACCTCCCGGCATGACTCAGAGCGGAAGGAACGGCGCGACGACATCGGGGTGCAACGGACCGAATTCCGCACTGGGGCTCAGTGATGTCGTGCCGAAGTATAGGAGGCGATTCGACACGTTCGTGGTGCAGTCGGCACGGGCTGGTAAAGCTCAGCCGTCGGTGTCGCCTGCTACGAGTTCGAGCACCTGCTCCAGGAGAACCGAGGTGGTGGAGAGCGCCTCGCCTCCGTAGATCGTGTGCTCGCCCGACCAGTTGCCGAAGAAGCCTCCCGCCTCGGCCAGAATGACCGGGAACGGCCCGCAATCCCAGACGTTCATCGCCGGATCGAGCATCAGCTCGAGGCGCCCCGTCGCCACCAGCGCGTGGCCGTAGGCATCAGACCAGCCTGCCTGGTACGAGGTGGCGGCCTGGAAGCGCTGCCAGGCCGCCTCGCGACCATGCCTGGCGAACGAGGAAGCTCCGGTGAAGGCGACTACAGACTCCGCCAACGTCGCCGTTTCACGCACGAAACAGCGTCGACCGTTCCAGTAGCACCCTTCTCCACGGGCTGCCCACACCGTCTCACCCAGAGCCGGAAAGTCCGCCACCCCGACCTCGATCTTGCCGTCCACCTCCAGCGCCACCAGCACCGCGTAGAGAGGTACTCCCCGCACGAAGGCCCTGGTTCCGTCTATCGGATCGACCAGCCAGCGGTGCGAGGAGCCTCGCTGATCGTCGGGCCCACCGAACTCCTCGCCCAGCACGGCGTGCGACGGATAGGCCGCTTCGATACGTTCCCGGATCCGCTGCTCTGCCGACCGGTCGGCCACGGTTACCGGCGACTGGTCGGCCTTCAGTTCGACGGTGGTGTCCGACTGGAAGTGTGCCAGCGTGATCCGACCGGCCTCCTGAGCCGTGGCGATGGCGAAATCGAGTTGTCGGCGTAGTTCTGACATCGTATGATCCTCCGGTACGGCAGGCCAGTTTAGCTGGGAGCGGAGCGAAGGGTAAGTGTTAGCATGGCGCTCCTATGCTCTTTACCCGGGAGAAGCTCGAACAGAGTGAGCGCAAGACACTGGCTCCTTACGCCTGCTTCGCCGACAGCTCGCGGGGGCGGGTTCACCCGGAGTCGGAGAGCACCTACCGCACGGCGTTCCAAAAAGACCGCGACCGGGTGGTGCACACCAGCGCGTTCCGCCGCCTCGAGTACAAGACGCAGGTATTCGTCAACTACGAGGGCGATTACTACCGAACTCGGCTCACCCACACACTCGAGGTCGCACAGGTGGCCAAGGCGGTCACCCGGGCCCTGGGCCTCAACGAGGACCTGGCGGAGACGATCGCGCTCGCCCACGACCTGGGTCATCCGCCATTCGGCCACGCCGGCGAGAGCAGCCTCGACAGGTTGGCGCAAGAGGCGGGCGGCTTCGACCACAACAAGCAGAGCCTGCGGATCGTAACCCAGCTCGAGCAGCGTTACCCGGACTTCCCCGGTCTCAACCTCACCTGGGAGGCGCTCGAAGGGATCATGAAGCACGAGTCCGAGTACGACCTGCCCGACAGCGACTGGGAGCCGGACAAGCGGCCCGGCCTGGAGGCCCAGGTGGTGAACATCGCAGACGAGCTCGCCTACAACGCGCACGACCTCGACGACGGGCTGCGCTCCGGTCACCTCAGCCCCGTACAGATCGCCGAGGTTCCGGTGGTCGGACGGCTGATGGAGAAACTGGGACTGCGAGCAGAAACTTTCGGGCGCCGCGAGCGCTACGTGCTGATCCGTGAACTGCTGGGGCTGATGATCGAGGACGCGATAGTCTGTACCGGCCGGCGGCTGGACGATGAGGGCGTAGGAGACATCGAAGACGTGCGCGACGCGCCCGAGAAGCTGGTCTCCAACAGCCCCGGGCTACATCAGGAGCTGGCCGACCTGAAGGCGTTCCTCTACCAGAACTTCTACTTCCACTACCGGCTCATCCGGATGACCCGCAAGGCCGACCACATCCTGGCCAGCGTCTTCGCCGCCTACCTCGAGGCACCCGACATGCTGCCGTTCGACGTGCGGCGCGCGGTAGAGGACCGTGGACTGGTGCGGTCCGTCACCGACTACCTGGCGGGCATGACCGATCGCTACGCGGGCGAAGAGTATCGCAGGCTCTTCGACCCGCACTCGCTCACCTGAGCGCGCTGCTCAGCGTGAGGCGGGCGTAGCCGCACCCAGAAGTCGATCGCTGCCGGCCTGCCGTACCCAGGCCGCGTCGATCCCGCCACGCAGAATCCTGATCATCGTCCAGGGGCTGGTGATGGCCTGGGTGGTTATCGCTCCCTCGCCCGGCTCGACCAGCCTTACGTCGACGAACAGCTCCCCCTGTCGAAGGTTGACTCCCTCCACCTCGATCGCGTAACCACCGGTGGGCTTGCGACCCATGAACAACGCCACGATCGTCTCTCTGCCGAACTCGACCTCCGGTACCGGCGGCACCTGCAACTGGGAGCCGTGAGCACGGTTCCACAGGTTTCGGAGCGAATCCGGATCGTTCACCAGTTGGAAGGCCTGTTCCTCGAAGCCGGTGGCCTGAGCGCCGCGCGCCATGACCTCCCAGACCAGCTCCTCGCCCGAGGGTTGCGTCGCGGCGGCGCTGCTCGAGAACTTCCGCTGCAGGTGCAGGCCGGTGCGAAGATACTCCGAAACTCCGTCCGCGACGCGTGCTGTTGCCGGCACTTCATCGAGAACGGTAACGACCACCGGCCCCTCGGCCTCGAGGTAGCGCGCGAGCGCGTCCGCCTCGGCCCCGGTGAGCGAGCCGATGCCGCGCAGGTCGCCTATCCGAGGACGCGGCACGACACTCGTGTCCATACCGCTCCGGGCGTCGCCCAGCAGCGTGAACCAGCGTCGTCCATCGAAGTACAGGATCGGACCGCTGTCCTCACGAACCGCTACTCGCAGGTCGCTGCTCCGGGAGATCGTCCGTACCTCGTTGGGTGGTTCGCTCAGCGGCCGTACGCGTTCCCGCAGATAGGGCCGGTCCTCCACCGACAACGCTTCGGCCAGCGCGAGCGGGTCGCCCTCGACCGTCCTCCCGCGTACCAGCGTCACTTCGTCGTCACCCAGCATCAGAGTGGTCGGGGAACCGTACAGGTAGCTCAACCGGACGTTCTCGGAACCGTACAAAACGATCTCGTGCAGCCGGGGTTGCCCCTCGGGCACGCAGGCGGCCAGGAGCAGTAAGGGAGCGAGCGCCAGCAGGACGCGCATCGGTACCTCCTTCGTCGCGACATGCTACCACCGGTCGGTGGAGCCGCCATGAGTTGCCTGAAGGTGAGGCGTTTCCGCTTTGGGGCGCTCCGGGCCTTCCTGGTAGACTTCCACCGTGTCTGACCCGCCGAATCGCGTGCTAATCACCTCGGCGTCGATCGGCGCCGGTCACGTGGCAGCGGGGAGGGCCCTGGAGTCGGCGTTCGGCGAGCTGGGGGCGGAAACGCTCCACGTCGACCTGCTCGACTTCACGACCGTGCCATTTCGCCGGCTCTATCGTCAGGCGTACTTCGATCTGGTGCGCAATGCACCGGACCTCGTCGACTGGCTGGGCAAGCGGCTCGACCGCGGGCCGGTACGCACCCGGATGCGCCACCTGCGACTGCGATCCAGACTGACCCGGCTAATCTCCTACCACCTGCCGCGAACCATCGGCTCCTACCGTCCCGATCTCATGGTGCACACTCACTTCCTGCCGGGCGAGATACTGAGCACCGTCGGTCATCGGCTGCCGGCGCCGCAGGCCGTGGTCGTGACCGACTTTGCCGCCCACCGGCTGTGGTTGCAACCGGAGGTGAGCCGGTACTTCGTGGCAGCCGAGGAGGTCAAGGCTCACCTGGTCTCGCTGGGAACCGACTCGGGACGGGTCCGGGTGACCGGTATTCCCATTGACCACCGGTTCGGCCGCCTGGGATCGAAGCTGGAGGCGAGGAAGAGGCTGCGGCTGTTGCCCGATCGCGACATGTTGCTGGTGATGGCCGGAGGAATGAGCGCCCAGGTACTGGGGGCGATGCTGGCCCGATTGCGCGGTCTGCGCTGCCACCTGCACGCGGTAGTGATTTGCGGCCGAACGCCGGAGTTGCAGCAGCTGGCTCGAGTGAGCGTGGCAGACTCCAACGGGCTGGTTACTTTCGACGTGCGCGGGTTCACCGACGATATCCCCGGCCTGATGACGGCCGCCGACCTGGTACTCGGCAAGCCCGGCGGCCTCACCACCAGCGAGGCATTGGCCGCGGGACTCCCGTTCGCGGTGGTGGATCCCTACCCCCTGCAGGAGGAGGCCAACGCCAACTACCTGCTCGAGCACGGGGCGGGGATGCGCATCGACCCGCTCAGCACCCTCGAGCTCAAGCTGAACCGGTTCTTCGGAGATCCGCAGCGACGGGCGGCGATGAGCGAGGCGGCGCGCCGGTTGGGACGGCCGGATGCGGCCGAGCGCATCGCCCGGGACCTGACCGACGACAAGCCCTTGTCTCGGCGGCCGAAGCAGTGAGCGGTCTTCCGCGGCTGGCGCTCCTGCTGGCACTCTGCCTGGCGACGGTTAGCGCACAGAACACGCTCAGGGACATCGGCGGCTACGACGTCGTGGTGGTGGGCTCCGAACCGGAGGCCATCGCCGCGGCGGTAGCCGCCGCCGAAGCGGGCGCCGTCACCCTGCTGGTGAGCGAGGACTCGCGGCTGGGCGGACTCTTCGTGCTCGGCCAACTCAACGTCCTGGACCTGCGAACTCAGCCCGTCAACCTGCAGCAGGGGTTGTTCGCGCGCTGGTGGCGGACGGTTGGCGGTAGCCACTCGTTCGACGTGGTGCGTGCCGAGAGCGCGTTTCGGGAGATGCTCGAGCGTGCCGGCGTGGAGGTTCGCCTGGGCGCCGCTCCGATCTCCCCGGTAGTCGAGAACGGGCGAGTCATCGGGGTACGCTCCGGCGGCGTAGCAGTGGCGGCGCACCAGGTGATAGACGGTACCGCGGAGATGGATTTCGGGGCGGCGGCCGGAGCCGGCTACAGCATCGGCTTCTCTTCGCTGGGGCTGGCCGAACGGATGGTCGATACCCTGGTGTTCCGAATCGACGGCGTCGACTGGCAGGCGCTGCGCAGCGGAATCATCGAGCGCGGCCGTTCCTATGCGACGGTAGACGACCGGGTCGCATGGGGACACTTCGGCGGCTACCCCGCGCGGTACCAGCCTCACGAGGACGGTCTCAGGCTACGCGGCCTCAATCTCGGCCTGCAGGACGACGGCAGCGTCCTGGTGAACGCCCTGCTCATACACGGCATCGACCCTTTCGACCCTGAGAGCGTTGCCGACGGTCGCGCCAGGGCCGAGCGCGAGGCGCCGCGGGTGGTGGCCTACCTTGCCCGGGAGCTCCCCGGCTTCGCGTCGGCGAGCTATGCCGGCGCAGCGGAGCGCCTCTACATCCGGGAGAGCAGGCACCTCGAGGCGCGCTGCACCCTCACCGCCGACGACGTACTCGACCACCGCGTAAGCGATCTCGACGTCGCGGCGGGCGGCTACCCGCTCGACGTGCAGGTGCTCACGCCATTCGATTCCGGGTACGTGTTCGGGGCACCGGAGATCTATGGGGTGCGCCTGTGCGTCACCGTCCCGCTTGCCCTCGACGGCCTGTGGGTGGTGGGCAAGGCGGCGGGATACGACCCGATCGCTGCCTCCAGCGCCCGGGTAGTGCCGTTCGGGATGAACGTGGCGGAAGCGGCGGGGTTGGCGGCCGCCTCGGCGGCCAGGCAGGACCGCCTGCCGGCCGAACTGGTGGCCGACCCCCGGGCTGTTCGCGAGCTGCGCTCGCAACTTATGGAGCGCGGCGCTTACTTGCCGGCCGTCGCCGAGCGCGAGCCGGCGGGTCCGGCCGATCACCCGCATTACCGGGCGTACCGGCTGATGCTGAGCCGCGGGCTGGCCGTGGGCGGTTACGGCAACGACCCGGGACTCGACGCGCCCGTTTCGGCGCTTAGTTACGTCTACTTGTTGAGCAACGTTCTGACCCGCTTCTTCGCGGAGCCCGACGTCGGGCGTGAGCTGGTCGCCAGTGTCGGCACGCCCGAGGGTCCTCTCACTCTGGGCATGGCGGTCGAGCTTACCCGCTTGGTCGGCTGCCGTATCGGGCGCTGCATCGTGGCGGGATCGGACGCCCTGGCGGGCTCGGTCGCCGGTCCCCGTGAACTGGAACTGACCCGCGGTCAGGCCTACGCCCTGGCGGCAGACCTGGTGCTGGCGAACGAGCTGGCCGACACCCGTTGACAACCGATGTTGCAGTCGCCGCTTTGCGGGGAGGCGCGGTTCAGGAGAGGGTGTCCACGAACTGGCGGGCGGTGCGTCCCGAGTAACCGTTCCCCCACTCGGCGAAGCGGATGGCTTCGCCGTCGAGCCGACCGTCGGCCGCCTCGATCCCCCGGAACCGGGCCAGCTCGCGCACCATTACCAGGTAGTGGCGCTGGTCGGCGGGCGGAAAAGTGACGAGCAGGCCGAAACGGTCCGACAGCGCCAGCCGTTCGTTGGTCGTGTCCCAGGCGTGGACGTCATCGTTCTCCGGCATCGGCCGATCGGCAAGGCTCTCCCGAACCAGGTGCCGGCGGTTGCTGGTGGCCACCAACAGCACGTTGCCTGGCCGCTCCACCAGGCTTCCTTCGAGGAGCGTCTTGAGCGGCCGGTAGCCGCTGTCGCCGGATTCGAAGGCGAGGTCGTCGATGAACGCCAGGAACCGGTGCGGGGAACCGCGCAGCGCTTCAGCAAGCTCGGGCAGTTCGCCGAGCGACTCCGGGCCGACCTCGACCAGCCGCAGCCCGTCGCCGCGGTAGCGGGCGAGCAGCGAGCGGACCGCGGTGGACTTGCCGCTGCCCCGGGGACCGTAGAGCAGCGTGTGCAGCACCGGCGCACCCGCGAGGAACCGCTCCACGTTGCCGGTCAGGCGCTCGAGCTGGCGCTCGAGTCCCACGAGCTCCTCTAGCCGGTCACGCGCCGGCCGCTCGAGCCCCTCGAGTCTCCCCCCGCGCCAGCGAAACGCGCCGTGACGCGCCAGCAGCCCCGTCCCGCAGGCTCGGTAGCGACCGAGCAATGCGTCCAGCAGCGCCTCCGGCTCCTCGCCGAGGACGCCCGACGCCCACGACTCAAGATCGCCCGGCGGCGCCAACTCTTGCAGTGGCGCCAGCTCCCGGCCGGTGGCCGCCTGGGCCAGCGCCTGCCAGTCCCGGTCGAGCCGCGTGCGCAGGAGCCCGAGGTCGAGCAGCGCCGCTCGCCGCAGGCCGGAGGGTAACGAGCCGTCGCGGCGGGCCAGCACCTCTTCCCCGCTGCACAACGCCTCGGCCGCCGCGACAGCGAGCGACGCGTGACCGGCCCTTACCAGCTCCGCCACCAGCGACGAGTAGGCGTTGGCGACAGCCCGCGACTCACCCTCGTCGAGCGCTCTCTCCAGCTCGTCCAACGTCCGCCACCAGGCGCACTCGGCCATCCCTTCGAACACGTAGCAACCTATCAAGTCTCTATCCTTCCCGTGGCCCGGCCGAGGCCGAGCCGGTGCCGGTCGAGGGCCGCTCGCATGGCCGCTTCCCCGGCGGCTATCGCCTCGGGAGAACGGTGGAAGTCCCACCAGCTCAGCGGCGGATCGGCGCGTACCAGCATGGCCCCGGCCGGAACCGTCTGATCACAAAGGTACGACGCCAGGGCGCACGAGATCCCACGGGCAAGGCTGCGCATCGATGTCGACGGAACCGTCCGCCTGGTAGCGCGCGCCCAGGCCGCTCCTATCCGCGAGGCCGCCAGCTTCCTCAACGCCGCGATCATGGCAGAACTCTCGGCGTCGACCCCGGCATGGATACCGATTATCGCGTCGGGCCGGAGCGACTCCAGCGCCCTGAAAGGGACCGCCTCGACGAACCCTCCGTCTATCAGCACCCGCCCGTTCAGGCGAACCGGCGCGAACAGAGCCGGCAGCGCCGAGGAGGCGACTACCGCCCTGGCGAGCGAACCCTCGCGCAGGACCACCAGGCTGCCGTCGGCCACATCGGTGCAAGCCACGGCCAACGGCAGCAGGCAGTCGGCGAAGGTAGCGCCGAAGAATACTTTGCGGTCGAGCCACCGTTCCAGGCGCCGGCCGTGGATGAGGCTCGCCCGATGAAGCCCGAAATCGAGGCTCGTCGACCAGAGCTCCAGGATGTTCTGCCGTCTCACCAGCTGCTCGAGCTCGACCGCCGGCGTCCCCATGGCGTAGAGCGCAGCGATTATGGCGCCGTAGGAGGTACCGGAGAGGACGCGCGGAGCCATGTCCCGCGACTCCAGCACCTTCAAGGCACCGATATGGGCGAGTCCGCGAGCGGTTCCGCCCCCGAGCGCCACCCCCAACCGGGACGCAGCAGGGCCATCTGCCGTCATGGCGCATGGTACCCCAGCGAACCCCGGAACGGTCTCGCAAGGCAGGGCTCAACGACTGCCGGGGCCAATGCGCGAGTGTTAGCATTGTCCGCGATGGCAGCCATCTATCAGAGCGCCCGGCCGGCGACATTTGCCGAAGTCGTTGGTCAGGATCACGTCAAGGACGTGCTTTTGGCCGCACTGCAGCGCGGCCGCGCCAGCCACGCCTACCTCTTCTCGGGTCCGCGCGGGGTGGGCAAGACCACCACGGCACGGCTGCTGGCCATGGCGCTGAACTGCGAGGCGGACGCTGCTTCGGTCCGGCCCTGCGGCAGCTGTGACGGGTGCCGGATGGTACGCGAGGGCCACCATCCCGATGTCATCGAGCTCGACGCCGCCTCCAACAACTCGGTCGACGACGTGCGAGAGTTGCGTGAGAAGACCAACCTTGCCTCGATGCGCGGCGGCAGCCGGGTGTGGATCCTCGACGAGGCTCACATGCTCAGTCGCCCCGCCGCCAATGCCCTGCTCAAGACGCTGGAGGAGCCACCGCCGGGGTTGGTGTTCATCCTGGCGACGACCGAGCCGGAGAAGCTGCCGCCTACGGTGCTGTCGCGCTGCCAGCACTTCAGGTTCCGGCGCCTGGCCGAGGCGGAGATCCTCGGGAAGCTCGAGCGGCTGTGCCGCGAGGCGGTGGTCGAAGCGGAGACGGAAGCGCTGGCGTTGGTGGCCAGGGCGGCAGACGGAGCGATGCGCGACGCCGAATCGCTGCTCGAGCGGCTGCTGACCCCGGGTTCGACCATCACGCTGGCCTCCGCCGAGGAGGCGCTCGGCCTGCCACCGGTGCACCGCATGCAGCGACTGGCGACGGCGCTCGCCGAAGCAGATCTGGCCTCGCTGCTGAGCGAGGCCGAGGCGCTCTACCGGGACGGATTCGCGCCCCGGAGCCTGGCCGAGAACCTTGGGACGGTCCTGCGTGACGCCCTGCGCACCGACGTGATAGGGGCAGACGTGATCCGGGCAGACGTGATCCGGGCAGATGTGGTCGGGGCAGATGTTGCCGGCGCGCCGGCGGCATTTCGGCTTCCGCTCGAGCGCGCCGCCCTGATGCGCCTGATTCACGCCCTGGACGACGAGCAGGATCGGTTCATTCGCCGCGACGACCTCTACAGCCTCGAGGTCGCGCTGATAAAGGGCGTGAACTCGCTCACCACTTCTGCCGGCGGCGGGACAACGACGGAGGCTGCGCAATCGGCGGGACACGCGGAACAGGCGGCAACGCGTCAGGCACCTGGACAGTCGGCGCCGGCCAGGCAGACTGGGGCGAGGCAGGCAGAGCCGCGTCAGGCAGCGGTAGGGCAGGCAGCGGTAGGGCCGGCAGAGGCGAAGCAGGCAGCGGAAGGGTCGGCGCAGGCACGGAAGGCAGATGCGGAGCCGGTGCCGGCGCGGGAGGCTGGTGCCGTCCGGCAGCCGGCGACGCCCGAGCCGGCACGGCACAAAGCGCAACCGGCACGGCACAAAGCGCAAAAGGTGCCACAGCAACCTACGGCGGACGCGAGCGCGCAACCGGGCGAGCTGCCGTCTTTCGATCCCACCGGACGCGCTCCCAACCCCGCTGCCAAACCCGCTGCCAAACCTGCCGCGCGCCCGTCGGCGAGTGAGCAGGCAGCAGACACCAAGGGCGCCAGCGGCGGCGAAGCCTCCGGAGACGCGCCACGGAAACGGCTCGACTGGCACAAGGTACGCAGCGCAGCCGGCCCGCAGCTCAAGGCCTTCCTGATGCCGGCCCGCGAGAGCGTGGAAGGAACCGACGTCACCATCCGCTACGCCGAAATGCACAAGTTCCACTTCACGGAGCTGAAGAAGCGCGAGAGCGAACTGGCAAGGCTGATCGAGGAGATCGGCGGACCCGGGTACCGGCTACGCATCGAAGGGCCTGGCGAAGACACCGCAAAAAAGTCCTGACGGGGCGCGCCCAGCCGGCCGTCCCGCAAGAAGCCCCGGCGGTCTCCTCCACCCCCGAGCAGGAGTCGGCGGTGGGCCCGGACGCCTTGCCGGCGCGCGAGCCGGCGGCGGATTCGGAAGCTGCCCAGCCGCACGAGCCGGCGGCGGACTCGAATGCTCCCCAGGTCCGCGAGCCGGCGACGGACTCCGAGCCGGCTCGCGGCCGCGCGCCTGTAGCGCCGGCCACTTCGAACCGTGCACGAGCGGCGAGGGGTTCCCCGGCTCGCGAACCTGCAGCGGAAACGCCGGGGCCCACCCCTGAAGAAGACACGATGCTCGCGGAGGGCGAGCGCTATGTGGAAGAGGAGTTGCCGCCCGGCTTCTGGGAGCAGGACCCTGCGCCGAAGCCACGGGGCGCCTCCCGACCGAAGCCGGCGTCCCGGGCTGCAACCGCGGACGAGGAGGCGCCGGCCCCCGAATACGCGCCCGCGGACTACATGACCCACGAGGACACGGTCCCTGAGGCTGAGGCTGAGGCCGCGACCCCCGAGGACACCGCCTTCGCGACACTCCAGCAGCTCTTCCCCGGTCGCGTGATCGCCGTAGAGTCGCTGGCGGAGGACTCACTGGCGAGCGAAGACGACCCGGCTGAGCCGGGATCACTGGAGGCGCCCGAGGCGCCGCAGTCCGGAGAAGGGATTGCCGACGAGGCGGGCGACCAGTTGGAACCCTGAGGAACCGGACCGCTGTGCGCTCCGGGGTACACTTGCCGAACTATGAACATCCAGAAACTCATGAAAGAAGCACAAAAGGCGCAGCAGAAGATGCAGGAAGCGCAGGAGCGCCTGGCGTCGATGCATGTCGAAGGCAGCGCCGGGGGCGGCATGGTCACGGCAACCGCCAACGGTGAGGGTACGATCACGGGCGTGAAGATCGATCCAGGGGTGGTCGATCCGGCGGACGTAGACATGCTCGAGGATCTGGTTTCCGCCGCGGTGGGCGACGCCCAGCGCAAGGCCAAGGAGCTCCAGGAGAGCGAAATGGGCGAAGCGATGGGCGGCATGGGCGGAATGGGCGGCCTCGGGGGAATGTTCTGAAGTACCCGCCGACCCTGATCAATCTGATCCGTGAGCTCGGCAGGTTACCAGGCATAGGACCCAAAAGCGCCCAGCGTCTCGCATTCCACCTCTTCAACAGGCCCGACGACGAGGTACTCGGCCTCGCTCGCGCGATCGCCGAGGCCAAGGAGACGCTGGCTCGTTGCCCGGAGTGCTTCAACGTGATGACCCGGGGAGACGAACGCTGTTCGGTTTGTGCCGACGCGGCACGCGATCAAACGCTGCTGTGCGTGGTCGAGCAACCCGCCGACCTGCTGGCCATCGAACGAAGTGGAGAGTACAGCGGGCTCTACCACGTCCTGCACGGCGCCCTCTCGCCGATGAACGGCGTGGGCCCCGACCAGCTCACCATCGGCAAGCTGTTCGAACGATTGGAACCGACTCCGGAGGTAATTCTCGCTACCTCCACGACGGTAGAGGGCGAGGCCACAGCCATGTACCTCGCTCGAGCTCTCGCCGAAAAGGGCCTGCGCGTCTCGCGCATCGCTTACGGCCTGCCGATGGGCGGAGACCTCGAATACGCCGACGAGGTGACGCTGGGTCGGGCGATAAGCCACCGCCGTCAGCTGTGAACGTACTTCACCGGGCAGCTAGGCTCCTCCCGTAACATCCCGAGATCCGCTGAACCGTTTAGACGAAGGCGTCGGTTCGACCGGCTGGTCGGGGTCCTCGTACCCACGGTCAGCCGCCGGGAACCGCGCCTTGACAAAAAACAAGTCCTCCGTATAATGACCGGCGTTTTCCGAGGTGACTATTTGTGAGCAAGGCAGCACCGACAAAGCTCGTTATCGTGGAATCGCCGACAAAGGCGCGCACCATCAGGCGTTTCCTCCCAGGGGAGTACCAGGTGGAGGCCAGCATGGGTCACGTCCGTGACCTGCCGGCGTCCGCGGCCGAGATACCCGAGGAGTTCAAGAGCAAGGCCTGGGCCCGCCTCGGTGTCCGGGTGGAGGACGGTTTCGAGCCGCTCTATATAGTGTCGCCTCGCAAGAAGCAGGTGGTGACGCAGCTCAAGAAGGCGCTCAAGGGAGCGACCGAGCTCTTTATCGCGACGGATGAGGACCGCGAGGGCGAGTCGATCGGCTGGCATCTCGTGGAACTGCTGGAGCCCACGGTTCCGGTGCGCCGTATGGTGTTCCACGAGATCACCGCAGACGCGATCCTCCGCGCACTGGACGAAACCCGGGCGATCGACCGTCATCTGGTCGACGCGCAGGAGACCAGGCGCGTCCTCGACCGGCTGGTGGGCTACACGATCTCCCCGTTGCTGTGGAAGAAGATCGCGCCCAAGCTTTCCGCCGGGCGCGTGCAGAGCGTGGCGGTGCGGCTGATGGTACTGCGCGAACATGAGCGCCTGCGCTTCGTGCCGGCCGGATACTGGGACCTGAAAGCCCGACTGGCGCGAGCGGCACGGCCAGCGTCGGACAGCGGTCCGGGCGCCGCCTTCGAGGCCGTCCTCACCCATCTCAAAGGGATACGGCTGGCCAGCGGCCGGGACTTCGACCCCGATAGCGGGCAGTTGAAAGTGGGCCTCGATGCCGGCAACAACGTGCTCCTCCTGCAGGAGAGCCGGGCCGAGGACATCGCCGCCAAGGCCGAGCATGCGCCGTTCACCGTGCGCTCGGTCGAGGAACGACAGGCCAAGCGCTCGCCGGCGCCGCCGTTCACAACGTCGACTCTGCAGCAGGAAGCCAGCCGAAAGCTGGGGATGTCGGCGCGCGATACCATGCGCGTGGCCCAGGGCCTCTACGAGAACGGTCACATCACCTACATGCGTACCGACTCCACCAATCTGGCGCAGGAGGCGATAGACGGCAGCCGGCAAGCCATCGAGGCGCTGTACGGCAAGGAGTACCTGAGTCCGGCGGCGCGCCAGTACGCCACCAAGTCGAAGAGTGCCCAGGAAGCGCACGAGGCGATACGCCCGGCCGGTCGCGATATGCGCACCGCCGACGCGATCGGGTTGGCCGCGCGTGAGAAGCAGCTGTACGATCTCATCTGGAAGCGCACGGTCGCCAGCCAGATGGCCGAGGCGCGCCTGAAGTTCGTGACCGCGACAATAGATGCGGACCTGGGCGAAGACGACATCGCCACCTTTCGGGCGACTGGGCGCACCACCATCTTCCCCGGCTTCTTCCGCGCCTACGTCGAGGGCAGCGACGATCCCGAAGCCGCCCTCGAGGAACGCGAGCAGCCGCTCCCCGACCTGACCGAGGGCGACGCCCTCGACTCCCATGGCGTGGAAGCGGCCGGCCACGAGACCAAACCGCCGGCGCGTTACACCGAGGCGTCGCTGGTGAAGCTGCTCGAGAGCGAGGGGATAGGTCGTCCCTCCACCTACGCCTCCATCATCGACACAGTCATCAACCGCGGTTACGCCCGCAAGAACGCCTCCCAACTGGTGCCGACCTTTACCGCCTTCGCCGTCAACAACCTGCTCGAGCACCAGTTCCGCCAACTGGTGGATACCGAGTTCACCGCCAACATGGAGCAGGCGCTCGACGACATCGCCGCCGGGGCGCTCGACGCCACTCCCTACCTGAAGAGGTTCTACCTGGGCGAGCAAGGCCTCGAATCGCGGGTCAAAATCGGGCTCGAGGAGATCGACGCCCGGGAGATCTCCACCATCCGCTCGCCCAAGTGGGATCCGTACCTGGTGCGAGTCGGCCGCTTCGGACCGTACGTGGAGGGGACGCTGGAGGGCGAGCGGGCGACCACCTCTATCCCCGAGGACGCCGCTCCCGCCGACCTCACTCGCGAGCGCCTCGAGGAGATGCTGGTCGAAGGAAACAAGGGCGACCTGGTGCTCGGTGAGTTCCCGGGAACCGACCAGTCGATGCTCCTCAAGCGCGGCCGCTACGGCCCCTACCTGCAGTTGGGCGAGGCCACCGACAACGGCGCGAAACCAAAGCGAATGTCGATCCCCGCGGGGACCGATCCCGGGGAGGTCGGCCCCGAGCTGGCCACGGCGCTGCTGTCGCTGCCCCGTCCGCTCGGCACCCACCCCGAGAGCGGCCAGCCGGTCGAGGCGAGCATCGGCCGCTACGGCCCATACGTGAAACACGGCCGCACCTTCGCCTCGCTGGGCAAGGAAGACGACGTCCTCGAGGTGACGCTCGAGCGGGGCCTGGAGTTGCTGGCCAAGAAGCGCGGCCGCAGCGAGCCGCTCAAGGTGCTGGGCAAGCATCCCGTGTCGGGCGAGGACGTCGAGTTGCACGAGGGGCGCTACGGTCCTTACGTGAAACACGAGAAGACCAACGCTTCGCTGTCGAGGGATCAGAGCCCGGAAACCGTCACCCTCGAGGAGGCGCTCGAGCTGCTGGCCGCGCGCGAAGCCAAGGGCGGCAAGGGCAAGGGCGGCCGCAAGAAGACTGCCGCGAAGAGCAAAGTCGCCGCGACCAAAGGCAGCAAGGCAAAGGGAAAGAAGGCCAAGCCCAAGAAGCCGGCCGGTCCCAAGGCCACGCCGAAGGATCTCCGCGCGTTCCTGGGCGAGCTCGAGGAGACGACTGCCGAGGTGGTGCGCCGGATCGAGGGGCTCGACGGCGAGAAGCGCCCTGTCGCGGATGTCGCCGACTCCCTGGGACTGGCCGAAGAAGAGGTCAAGGCACTGCACAAGCGCGGCATGTTCAAGCTGCGGATGGCCTACGGCAAGGCGCGGAAGGCTGCCGAACCGGCCTGAGGCCGTCACCGGCGAATTGACGCCGGCGAACGAGGCTGGCGATGAGGCCGGCGGATTACGCCGCTCAATGAGGCTGGCGAACGCCGCACGCCAGGCGTAGCCGTACAATGACCGAGTGAGCGCGCGCTACCACCTGGGCCACGGCATCGTCATCAGGCGCCAGTCGCTGCCGTCGGGCGACGTGGTGGTCACGCTGCTGGCGGAGCACGGCAAGTGGAAGGGCATCGCCCGCAAGGGCAAGCTTCCCGGCGGCAATCTGGGCCGGCTCAGCCTGTTCCACGACGTCACCGTGCAGTTCTACCGAAGACGTGAGGACGATCTGGCGCTGCTGACCCAGATCAAGCTCAACGGCGCTCTGCCCAGGCTGGCCGATCCGTCGGTCTACCCGTACGCCCACATCCTCGCCGAGCTGGCCGACGCGCTCACGGTCGACGTGCACATCGGCGAGCCGCTCTACGAGTACCTCGCCTCAGGCCTGCGGGGACTCGACCGCCATCCCGACCCGGAGCGGGTGGCGCTACTCTACGCCTGGCGCCTGCTTCAGCAGGCCGGCCTGGCGCCGCGAACCAGAGACTGCGGCGGTTGCGGTAGCGATGCACCGGCCGAGGCCCTCGACGTGGCCGCCGGCGCACTCATGTGCGGCGGCTGCGGGGGGGGGGGGGGGGGGGGGGGGGGGG
>JBBDRK010000081.1:29028-66326 GCA_040905465.1 Trueperaceae bacterium
CGGCGGCACGGTGCGGCTGGGGCCGGACCGTGCCGCCGAACTCCTCTCCCTGCTCACCAACCCGATGGGAGAGGCGCTGCATGCGCCCCTCGGCGACCGAGGCGTACATTGGCTTGCCCTGGCGCGCTACCTCTCCTATCATGTCGCCGAGCTGCGCAGCCTCAGCGGCCGGCTGGGCCGGGAACCTGCCGCCCGTGTTTGACCTCCTCGCCGGTCTCGCCCTGGGCTACCTCATAGGCTCGTTTCCCAGCGCTGCGATAATTGCGCGGCTGGCCGGCCGCGACATCTTCGGAGTCGGCTCGGGCAACATGGGCGCCATGAACACGGCCCGGAACGTCGGCTGGCTTCCCGGCGCCGTGGTGCTGCTGCTCGACGTCGCCAAAGGAGCTCTCGCGGTGTCGCTGACGATCGCCCTGGTCGCGGCTACCGGCTGGGAGTCGGCGAGCCGCGCAGCCATGCCGATGGCAGCGGGGGTGAGCGCGGTAGCCGGACACGCCTGGTCCGTTTTCGCCGGGTTCCGTGGCGGCAAGGCGCTCGCCACCACGCTGGGCGTGGCTCTGCCGGTCTATCCGCTCGGCGGTCTGTACACGCTGCTGCTGCTCGTCGCGCTGGTACTGCTGACCCGCCGGGTAACGCTGTCATCGCTACTGACCATGGGGCTCTATCCGTTCGTGGTCCTGGCCGTGCTCAGCCGCGGCGGCGTGGACCAGGACCGCATCTTCGCGATACTCACCAGCGTGCTGCTGATCGCGGCGATCGTGGTCTACAAGCACCTTGGCTCCGCCCATGAGGCGGCGGCCGGCTAGAGCGCTACTGCCAGCGCTCCTCCGCCTCGAACTCTTCACCCACGACGGCCGGCCGCAGCTCGCCGACCAGATAGAGGCTGCCTGCGACCACTACCGTCTCGCCTGGAGCGGTCGCCTCCAGCGCGGCAGCGAGCGCCGACCGTGGGTCTGCCACGCTCTCGGCGCCGCTGCCGAATGCCGCCGCGACCTCCTCCGGCGGCCGCGCCCGGGGGCTGTGGAGCGCCCGAGTGGCGAAGACGCGGTCGGCGTGTGGGCCCAGAGCGGCAGAGAACGCCGCCAGGTCCTTGTCCCGCCCCAGGCCCACCACCAAAGTACAGGGAGCGTCCAGCAGCTCACCCATGGCCCCTGCCAAAGCCGAGGCGGCCTCGGCATTGTGCGCCCCGTCGAACAGCAGCCAGCGCCCCTGATGGCGCACCCTCTCCAGGCGACCCGGCGAGCGCGTGACAGCCAGCCCCCGGCCCACCGCATCGGCCGAAACGCCCCGCTGCAGTGCGGCGGCAGTGGCCAGCGCCAGGTTGCGGACCTGATGTGCGCCTACCAGTGGGCTCGCACCTCCGGCCTCGCCCGCCGGACAACGGACCCACAGCCGCACCCCCTGCCAGCCGAGGCTGTGCCCCTCCACCTCGATCTCCCTGCCGAGCTCCCACAGCGGCGCACCCAGCCGCTCCGCCTCGTCACGCAAGACGGCCAGGGCCTCGCCCTGCGCAGCGGTCATGGCCGGCCGGCGGCTCCGGAAGATGCCGGCCTTCTCCCGGGCTATGGCGGCGGCGTTGTCGCCGAGCAGGTCTACGTGGTCGAGCGAGATGCCTGTCACCAGCGACAGATCGGGCTCGAGCGCGTTGGTGGCATCGAAGCGGCCGCCCAGGCCCACCTCCATCACCGCGCTGCTCACCCGCCGTTCCGCGAACAGCAGGCACCCGGCGACTGTGAGGATCTCGAAGAAGCTCGCCTCCAGCCGCTCGGCCGCCGGCCGCACCTCCGCCACTGCCTCCGCTACCGCGCTCCTGGCCAGTTCCTGGCCGTCGACGATGAAGCGCTCTCCGATCCGGCTCAGGTGCGGTGAGCCGTAAAGGCCGACCCTTTCGCCCGCCGCACGAAGGCATTCGGCGAGAGCCCGCGCGGTGCTGCCCTTGCCGTTGGTTCCACCCACCAGGATCGACCGGAACTTCCCCTGTGGATCCCCCGCCGCTGCCAGCAGCAGTTGCACGCGCCGCAGGCCGAGCGTCATGCCCAACCGCTGACGACCGTACAGCCATTCCAGCGGGTCGTCAGGTCTCGTCATCGAGGCCCTTTAGCAGTTCGGCGTCCGGGTCGCCGTTCGGCTGATGGTGGCGCTCCACCAGGTCCGCGACGTCGCGATCCCCGCCAGCATCGCGGATCATGGCCGCCCCGTAGCGGTGGTGATGCCGGCGAATCTGCCAGGCTCCACGCAAGCCGCGGTAGAGAGGCCCTGACGGCACGTCCCTCGGCGCGTAGAGGTGGCTGAGCATGCGGTAGAGCGGATTGTAGGGCGCGCCCGCCTTGCCGACGTCGTGCAGGAGAGCGGCCCTTACCAGCGCACCGCCGGCATCTGGGCGACGGTCGAGCAGCCGACTGGCGACCTGGCAGGCATGCTGGCGATCGCGGACGTCCATGCTCAGGTAGAGACGGTACTCTGCTGGTTCGAGGCGGGTTCGCGCGAACTCGTCGTCCGGCCTGGCCAGCCACGGGACCCACGCTTTGATGGTTCGAACGGCCGCATTCACGAACCAGATGGCGGGGCGCTTCACGAACGCAGTCTACCGTCGCCGGCCGGTCGCCGAGGGCGTCCGGTACGGCGCCAGCAGGCCGGCCGCGTTACGAGAGCTACGGTATGCTTGGGCCGTGATTGCATCGAGGTTCGTCTCACGCGTATTCCCCCTCGCCATGCTGCTGACGTTCGCCGCGGCGCTGCTCCCGTGGGGCGGTGCACAGCTCGCCAGCGGCGTCGATCCCGCCGCTACCGCCGATCGTGCCGTTGACGCCTGGCTCGAGCAGGAACCGCCTCAACTCGCACAGCTGAGCCGGATGTCGCCGACAGAGCTGTGCCAGGAGCTTCCGGGGCTGGTGACCAATCCGGCGCCGGAACCGGGAACCAGGGTCAACATCGACGACCGGCGCGAGCTGACCTCCGACGAGGAAGGCGTGCGCCAATACTCCTATAGCGCCGTCAGACCCGGCGGTCAGCTCGAGGTCGTACAGGTGACGCTGGAGCAGCGGGAGGACGAGTGGGTCGCCCGGCGAGTGGAGTACCGGATGGCCTCCTCGGGGGGACGGGACTGGCTTCAGCAGCCGGCGGTCACATGGATTTTCGGACTATTCAGTCTGCTGGTGCTCTACCTGATAGTCACGCCTTCGTTCCTGCGCACTTGGTTGGCACGCGGCATGGCGGTGCTGCGTGAGAACCGCGGGGTCGTCCTGTTCACGATGGTCCTGCTCTACGGCGTCTTCGCCTTGGGCGTCTATACCGGCAGCCAGTTGCCGGCGGAGTGTACCGACGCGGCACTCACCGTAGTGAACGAAGCGATCACCGCTGTTGGGGCGGCCGAGGCGTACGGCAGCGGCAACGTGGCGCGGGCAGCGGCGGTCACCTTCTACCAGAACTTCATCGTCGTTACGCTGTCGGTGACCTTCAGCCTGGCGCTGCTGTTCGGCGTGCCCGCTTACCTGCTCTCGGTCGTGTCGTTCTTCGTGCAGGCGATACCCTTCGGGCTGGTGGGCACGTTCAGCGGGCCGGAGGCCATCTTCGTGCTGGTGCTGATCCTGCTCGAGCTCACCGCTTACTTCCTGGTGGTGGCGGGCGGCGGCATCCTGCTGCGAACGCTGATACGCAACGGTTTCGGTTCGCTGTCCCTGGCCGTCGGCCGGCTTGCCCTGATGCTGCCGATAGCCATGCTGCTGCTCCTGGTTGGCGCCTGGTACGAAGCGGCGATACTGTTGCTGGCCGGCCCGTAGCCGCCGAGAGGGCCCAGCTGGCGGTCGGGGCCGTAGCCGGCTAGCGAGCAGAGGTCTCAGCCAGCAACCGCCGGACCGCGGGTGCCACGTCGAGCAGCGTCGTGCACTCGGCAAACGCGTCCCGGCCGGGGCCCAGCACCACCAGCGGTACCGGCGACCGCGTGTGACCCCTCGTCGATTTGTCCTCGAGGTTGCCGTGGTCGGAGGTGACCACCATGGTCACGCCGTCGAGCGCACCCACCGCTCCGGCGATGAACCGGTCCAGGCCTTCCACCAACTCGACCGCGTCGGCCAGCGTGCCGCGGTGCCCGACGCGGTCGCTGAGCCAGAAGTCGAAGAACGTGAGGTTCGCCGACGAGGCCAGCACGGCCAGTCGGTCTCCCGACGCCTCCGGGGTGTAGACCGGCAGGACCGGATCGACCGAAGCGAAGTGGGCTCCGGTCAGGTCGGCCGCTATCCCCTGCCCCTGTCGGTACGCTTCCAGGTCCGGCAGCATCAGGCCGGCGGCCCGCGCGGCGTGCACGGGCACGTTGGTGCGTGCGCGCCTGCCTTCGAGGGCGGTGAAGTAGCCGGGCGGATAGGCGTTTGCCAGTCGAACGGAGCCGCCCCCGGCCAGCGCGTCGCTGAACAGGGATCCTTCCTCCAGCAGTCGCCTCAAGGTCGGGCCCGGCCACGGGCCGTAGTGCCCGCCCATAACCTCGGCGCAGTTGCGGCCCGTCAGCAGCGACGCCTGGCCGGTGGCGGACTGCGGCAGACCCGGGAATCCCAGCGTGGCGTCGAGACGGCGCACCACCGCTCGGTCATCGCGCTCCGCCAGCTCCGAGGTCAACCGGCCCGCCAACAGGTCATCGAGGAACGGCGTAGCGCCGGCGACGAACGGGTTGAGCGCCGGATCGGGCTCGCCGAGACCGACCCCGTCGAGGAACAGGAACAGGAGCCGGTTCACCGGCCGACGCGCACCACGGAGCGTCTCAGCCGACTCCGACGGCTTCCTTGACACGCGCCAGCGTGGGTCGGGCCAGCGCCCTGGCCCGCTCGGCGCTCCGTTCGAGAACGGCCTCGAGCCGCTCCGGCTCGTCCATGATCGCCCGGTAGCGCTGGCGGATGGGCAGGAGCGTATCCATGATCGCCTCCAGCACGGCCTTCTTGAGTTCCCCGTAGCCGCGACCGGCAAACATCGCTTCCAGCTCGGCGAGGCTGCCGCCGCGCAGGCTCTGATAGACGACCAGCAGGTTCCTCACACCCGGCGAGGCGTGTTCGAACCTCGTTTCCTTGCCCGAATCGGTCACGGCCGACATCACCGTCTTCCTGATGGTGGCGTCGTCGTCGAGCAGATGCACGGCATGCCCGCTGCGCCCAGCGGCCAGCGACTTGCTCATCTTCACCTCGGGATCGTCGAAACCCATCACTCTGGCGCCGAGCTTCGGCACGGTAGCCCTGGGCAACACGAACACGTCTCCGAAGAGATGATTGAAGCGCGTCGCGATGTCCCGGGTGAGCTCCACATGCTGCACCTGGTCCTCCCCCACCGGTACCAGCTCGGTGTCGTATAGAAGGATGTCGGCCGCCTGCAGCACCGGATAGTCGAGCAACCCGGTGCCCACGCTCCTGGTGTTCTCGCCCTTTGACTTGAACTGGGTCATTCGCTGCAGCCAGCCGAGAGGCGTGGTGCAGTTGAGGATCCAGGTCAGCTCCGAGTGTTCGTGCAGGTGCGACTGCACGAACAGCAGGCTCTTCTCGGGATCGATGCCGGCCGCCATGTACAAGGCGGCCGCCCTGCGCGAGTTCGCTTTCAGCGTTCGCGGGTCGACGGTTTCGGGCATGGTCAGCGCGTGCAGGTCCACCACGCAGAAGATGCTCTCTCGCTCATCCTGTTTCTCGACCCACTGCCGCAACGCTCCGACGTAGTTGCCCAGGTGGAGGTTGCCGGTGGGTTGCATTCCCGAGAACACCTTCGGGCGGGTGCTCGTTGCCGGTGTCGGCGTGACGGTTTCGGTCTGGTTCATTCCCACGAGTATAGCCCCGAAGACCGACGGTGAGCCGCCTCAGCGTGTGTGGGACCATGTTCTGCAACCTCCGGGCCCGTTACCATCCAGATTGCCGCCTCCGGCAGCGCGGCTCCCTCGACGCCCTTCGGACATGCCGGGAGACAACGCCTGCCGGCGTAACAGCGGGACGGGGCCCCAGACCCGGACGGGCGGAGCAGTAACACGCCCGGAATGGAGTGGCGTTGCGAGCGGGACTGATATTCGACCTCGACGGAGTGCTCACCGATACCGAGGAGTACCACTTCCGCTCATGGCGGAAGCTGGCCGAGGAGTTAGGTGTGCCATTTACCAGGGCCACGAGTCAGGCTCTACGGGGGCGCTCACGTCCGGACGCGCTGGAGCTGTTCCTGGCCGGACGTCGACCCGGTACCGGACGAGAGGAGTTGCTGGAGCGCAAGAATCGCTACTTCCTGGAGCAGATCGAGTCGCTGGGGCCAGAGGATCTCGCGCCAGGCATCGCCAGGCTGTTCGACCAGGCAGAGTGCCGGGAGATTCCGCTCGGCCTGGCCTCGTCGAGCCGCAATGCCCGGCTGGTCTGCCGGCGTCTGGGCATCCTCGAACGCTTTACCGCCTTCGTGGACGGATGCTCGACCCTGCGCCCCAAGCCTGCTCCTGACATGTTCCTGTGGGCCGCCGGGCGACTCGGCCTGGACCCCGGCTGCTGCACGGTGGTGGAGGATTCCGAAGCCGGCGTGCAAGCTGCGCTGACAGGCGGCTTCCTCGTGGTCGGGGTCGGCCCCGGGGAGCGTGTGGGGGCTGCTCACACGGTCTTCGCCGACCTGGCCGAGGCGACAGTAGACGACCTCTGCCGTCCCGTGGCAAGGGGCGCGTCACGGTGAAAGTCACGTGGCGACCGGCAGTTCGAGCAGTGACCAGCGAATCGGTACCGCGCGTCGACAGCGAGGTGGCCGGATGATAGCAGCCGAGCTGCGGCTCAAGGACGTGGCCGAGGCACTGAGCAGCCAGGCGTCGCAACTGCTGGGGGCGCCCGCCTATGTCGTCGATGCCGAGCACCGGGTAGTGGCCGCGAGTCGCTCGGGCTGGCTCGGCCGCCACATGCGGGCGAGCGAGCGAGACCAGATCATCGAGGTGCCGGTCGATATCGGTGGCGAGCACGGATTCATGGTCCTCGGCAAGCCTCTCGATGGCGGGAGCGTGCCGACGCACCTCGCTCGAGCCTTGGTGAACCTGCTCGTCGACCAGGCCGCGATTGTCGGCACGCTCCCCCACGGAGCCGAACTGAAGAACAAGATCATTCACGACCTGCTGCACGGTCCCGGCGAAAACGAGTCGACGCTGGTACGACAGGCGCGCCTGCTGGGCATGGACG
The DNA here is from genome assembly GCA_040905465.1 of Trueperaceae bacterium. Lineage (GTDB taxonomy): Bacteria > Deinococcota > Deinococci > Deinococcales > Trueperaceae > DASVCN01. The sequence goes on from JBBDRK010000081.1 coordinate 36,186, forward strand.
TCGGTCCCCCGCGAGCGGTGATACTCATCGACGCCGGCCGCTTCGTACTCGACTCCGGCGTAGAGGAGAGCGCGCAAGCGGAGATCGCACGACGCGCGCAGAAGGTGATCGACGGGGTCGTGAGCTTCTTCCAGCTGCCGAACGACACCATCTGCGCCTACATCGGAGATGGCGAGGTCGCGGTGCTGAAAGCCAGCGATACTCGCAACCTGCGCCATTGGGCCGCCGAGGAGGACACCGCGACTTCGTCGTCATGGGCCAACCTGGCGGCGATGAAACGCGCCGGGCGCGCGCTCCTCACGCGGCTGCAGTCGGAAACCGGCGTACCGCTCAGTATCGGCATCGGTCGCTATCACCGCGGGCCCGGCGGGTTGGCGCGATCGTACTCGGACGCCAGGGCGGCACTCAACCTGGGACAGCGCCTCAACGGCGCCGACCGTGTCCATTCACTGGACAAGTTGGGTGTTGCGGCGTTCGTCGGCGTGGCGGACGAGCGTACCAAGGTAGAGCTGGCGACCCATCTGCTGAGTCCTCTCGACGCCGATCCCGAGCTGCTGACCAGCCTGAAGGTGTACTTCCGGGAAAACTGTCATCCCAGCCGGGCAGCCGAAAAGCTGGCGGTCCACCGCAACACCCTGAACTATCGACTGGAGAAGGTGGCGATGATCACCGGACTCGATCCGCGCATCTTCGACCAGGCGATACAGATCCGCTTGGCGCTGGTGCTCCGGTCCCTGGAGCCGGCGGCCGACGAAGGGGCCTGAGCATCGAAAAAACCTCTCCAGAGCGTCGATCATGAACCGGATAGGGCCTCCGCTCATTACTGCTTAAGGTTTTGTTCAGATTCCAGTTTCTCCGCATCCCAGCGGCGAAACTGGCGTTTACTGAGCATCTGCCCAACTCGTCGCCCCGACGTGCTTCTCGAAGTTGTGCACCTGCACGATGAAGGACGCTCCTCACGCCCCTATCCTCCAAGAAGGAGCGGGGGCTGATGAGAGAAACGACATCGCCAACGGTGATCGAGAAGAAGGAAAGGTTCGTGGCCGGCGGAGAGACAGCCGCCGGCACGATTCGTTCGGCGGTGGAGAAGAACCGGCCGGCGTGGGTACCAAGTTGACTCGCTTGCGCGTCCTCACCTGGCACGTGCACGGCTCGTATCTCTACTACCTTAGCCAGACAGAGTGCGACTTCTTGCTGCCGGTCAAGGAGGGCAGGCCCGAGGGCTACGGCGGCCGAGCGGGCAGCTTTCCCTGGGGAGTCAATGTGCGCGAGGTGCCGGCCGAGCAGGTGCGCAACGAGGAGATCGACGTCGTGCTGTGCCAGTCCCGGAGGAACTGGGAAACAGACCGCTTCGAACTCCTGACGGGCGAGCAGTTGCAGCTGCCGACCGTTTTCCTCGAGCACGACCCGCCACGCCAGAGTCCAACCGACACCCGGCATCCGGTCGATGATCGCGATGTGCTGCTGGTACACGTCACGCGTTTCAACGACCTCATGTGGGACAGCGGTCGAACGCCCACCAAGGTAATCGAACACGGGGTCACGGTACCGCCAGGCACCCGTTACAGCGGCGTGCTCGAGCGGGGACTGGTGGTGGTGAACGGACTCGAACGGCGCGGCCGGCGCCTGGGCGCGGACATCTTCAGGAGCGTCCGCGAGCGAGTGCCGCTCGACTTGGTCGGGATGGAATCGGAGCGCTCGGGCGGGCTCGGCGAGGTACCCCATGCTGATATGGCCCCATTCGCTGCCCGCTACCGGTTCCTGTTCAACCCGATCCGCTACACCAGCCTGGGCCTGGCGGTGTGCGAGGCGATGGCCGCAGGCGTACCCGTGATCGGCCTCGCCACGACCGAGATGGCGACGACGATAGAAAACGGACGAAACGGGTACGTCGACAACGACATCGACAATCTCACGGCACGAATGCACGAGCTGCTGAACGATCCCGAGCTGGCCCGACGGCTGGGCGAGGGAGCTCGACGAACCGCTCGGGAACGCTTCGGAATCGAGCGGTTCACTCGCGACTGGATCGCGACCTTGCGGGAGGTTGCCGGTCGCGAAACGAGTCCACTGGCTCGCGCCACGTCGTAATCGGGCGCGAGCGAGATCGGTCTCTATCTGATGGGGGTACGAATGAACATCGCGATGATAAGCGAACACGCTTCTCCGCTGGCCGCCCTGGGCGGCGTCGACAGCGGCGGCCAGAACGTCTACGTAGCCCAGGTGGCCTCAGAACTGGGCCGCCGCGGCCACCGGGTAACGGTCTTCACCAGGAGGGACGACCCCGAACTACCGGGCGAAATGAGGTGCGCGCCCAACGTTTCATTGGTGCACATCGCCGCCGGTCCCGCGCGACCTGTCCCCAAGGAGGAGATGCTGCCGCTGATGCCGCGGTTCACCGAGGGGGTCCTCGCCTACCTGGGGCAGATGCAACGACCGCTCGACCTGGTGCATGCTCACTTCTTCATGTCGGCACAGGTCGCGGCCGAGCTGCAGCGCGTCCGTGGCCTTCCGTTTGTCGTCACCTTTCACGCCCTCGGACGGATAAGACGCCGTCACCAGGGCGTCGCCGACAGGTTTCCGGTCGAGCGGTTCGCCATCGAGGAGCGTGCGGTGGCGGAAGCGCGCCTCGTGATCGCAGAATGTCCGCAGGACCGCGACGACCTGATCGAGCTCTACGGCGCCGGCCCCGAGCAGATCCGGGTGGCACCGTGCGGCTACTCGCCCGAGGAGCTCGGACCCACCTCGAAGCCGGAGGCCCGAAGACGGCTGGGGCTGGCGGAGTCGGAGCCGGTGATCTTGCAACTCGGCCGGATGGTACCGCGCAAGGGTGTCGCCACCGCGATCGAAGGTCTGGCTCGGCTGAGGCGCCGGCACGGCGTTCTCGCCCAGCTGCTGGTGGTGGGCGGCAACAGCGCCACGGCAGATCCACGCGCAACTCCCGAGATCGGTCGATTGCTCGCGGTGGCCGAGAAGGAGGGCGTCGCAAACAGCGTGCGCTTCGAAGGGCGCCGTGACCGAGCCCAGTTGCGCGACTACTACGGCGCAGCCGATATCTTCATCAGCACACCCTGGTACGAGCCGTTCGGCATCACTCCGGTGGAAGCGATGGCCTGCGGCCTGCCGGTGCTCGGATCGGCGGTGGGTGGGATCAAGTCCACGGTCGTCGATGGCGAAACCGGGTTCCTGGTTCCAGCCGACGATCCCGACGCGGTGGCCGAGCGCCTGGCGGCGATGCTGGGCGACAGGCGAATGCTGCGGAGGATGGGAGAACGGGCGCTGGAACGAGCAGCCGGGTTCACCTGGTCGCGAGTCACCGACCGCCTCGAATCGATCTACGCGGAGGCCGTTGCGGCCACCCCCTCCAAGCCCAGGGAGACCTCGAAACGCCGGCGGACCGAAACGCCGACGGCAGCTCTCGGGCGCTCACTGCTCCACTCGGGCCTGCACGGCGCGAGTCTAATTTTCAGGGCGGGATCGAAGGCGTCCCACGACAGCCGGGAGCCGAACGACGCCGAAGGGGGACGGTGACCGGTGACGTCACTTCAGGGGAAGAACGCACTCGTAACCGGTGGCGGCAGCGGCCTGGGCGCGGAGACGTGCCGAGTCCTGGCGGCGGCCGGCGCCAATGTAGTGGTGGCCGACATCGACCGCGAATCGGCGGCACGGCTGGCAGCGACTCTGGCCGACTGCCCCGGCAAGGCGGAAGCCACCGAGCTCGACGTGCGCGACGCCGCGTCGGCTGAAGCGGCGGTCACGGCGACCGAGGAACGCTTCGGATCGCTCGACATGCTCATCAACAACGCCGGTGTCGACAGGACGGTGCCGTTCGACGAACTGTCGGTCGACGACTGGGACCTGGTGCTGGACGTGAATCTGCGTGGGGCATTCGTGATGTCACGGTCGGCGTTTCCGAGGATGAAGGAGCGCGGAAGCGGCCACATCGTCAACATCGTCTCGACCGCCGCCCGCCGCGCCTGGGCGAACGCCGCCGCCTATCACGCATCGAAGTGGGGGCTCCTGGGCCTCAGCCACTCCCTGCACGTCGAGGGGCGCGAGGTCGGGGTGGGCGTTACCGCCCTCATCGCCGGGGGAATGCGTACCCCGTTCATCATGGACCGGTTTCCCGACACCGATCCGGGCCTGCTCCAGGAGCCGCACAACGTCGCGGAAGCGATCCGATTCGTGCTGACGCAACCGCCGGGGACCGTGATCCCCGAGCTCATGGTCCTGCCGATGCGGGAGACGTCATGGCCGTGAGCCGGCGCAGGCACAGGGCGGTGTTCCTGGACAAGGACGGCACGCTGGTGGAAAACGTGCCGTACAACGTCGACCCTGCCCTGGTCAGGCTCACTCCCGGGGCGGGACCGGCCCTTCGAAAGTTGGCGGAGGCCGGCTTCCGACTGATAGTGGTGAGCAATCAGTCGGGCGTCGCCCGTGGCCTGTTTCCCCTGGACGCGCTGGCGGCGGTGGAGCGGCGGATCGCCGAGCTTCTCGAGCCGGACGGCGTGCAGTTGGACGACTACTACTACTGCCCTCACCATCCCCAGGGCTGTGTCGAGCCGTACGCGGTTCGGTGCGGCTGCCGCAAGCCCCGTCCGGGGCTGTTGTTGCGCGGTGCCGAAGAGCACAGTGTCGAGCTGGACCGCTCCTGGCTGGTAGGGGACATTCTCGATGACGTCGAGGCCGGCTGCCGAGCCGGTTGCCGAACGATCCTGCTGCACAGCCGCAAGAGCGGCGGCGGCGAAGACGGCGGCGTTGCAACGAGCGGTGGCGAGACCGAGTGGCGGCCGGGCACGTGTCGCCGGCCGGTAGCGCTCGCCGCCGAGCTGGACGAGGCCGCCGGCCTTATTCTCGCGGCCGACCGCAAGCAAGAGGAGGAGAGATGCGACGCGATCCTCTCGACCTGATCCGCGCCTTCGCCGAACTCGAGGTGTTGGTGATCGGTGAAGCGATGCTCGACGCCTACCTCCACGGCCAGGCCGACAGGCTCTGCCGGGAGGCGCCGGTACCGGTGGTGGGCCTGGAGCATCGCCACGACCAGCCCGGTGGGGCGGCGAACGCGGCGATGAACCTCGTTGCGCTCGGCGCCCACACCACTTACCTGGCGGCGGTAGGCGACGACGACGAGGGCCGGCGCCTGCGCTCGGCCATCGAAGCGGGCGGTCTCGATCCGACCGACGTGCTCGTTTCCGACGACAGGCAGACACTAAGCAAGTGTCGGATCTTCGCCGGCGAACAGATGGTGATGCGGCTCGACAAAGGCACCTCGGAACCCCTTTCGGCCACGTTGGAAGCGCGCGTGGTGGAGAGGCTGCGAGACGCACACGACCGCTGCGACCTGCTGGTCGTATCCGACTACGGGTACGGCACCATTACGCCCGGGGTGATCGAGGCGCTCGTCGAGCTGCAGCAGAGGTGCCCGCGCCCGCTGGTCGTCGACTCCAAGTATCCGGAGCGCTATCGTCAACTGCAGGCCACGGCGGTCAAGCCGAACTACGGAGAGGTGGCGCGGCTGCTGGGGCTGGCGCAACGCCGACGCGACCGAGTCGAGCAAATCGAACGCCTGGAAGAGTTGCTCCTGGAACGCACCGGCGCCCGAATCGTGGCGGCCACGCTCGACGACGAGGGTGCGCTCATCTTCGAACGGGACGCGCCGCCTTACCGGACCTATGCCCAGCCGATGCCTCACACCCACGCAACCGGCGCGGGCGACACCTTCACGGCGGCTCTCGCCCTTGCCTTGGCCGCGGGCGCCGAGACGCCCGAGGCGGCCGAATGCGCCTCCGCCGCGGCCAGGATCGTGGTCTGCAAGGGCGGTACTACCGTCTGCACCCATGAGGATCTGCTGGGTTCACTGTGCGCGGGCGAGAAAGTGCTCTCCAACCGCGAGCGCCTGGCGGCGCGCGTGGAGCACCTGCGGCGCAGCGGCAAGCGCGTGGTGTTCACCAACGGCTGCTTCGACATCCTCCACCGTGGTCACGTCACCTACCTGAGTCGGGCGAAGGCGCTGGGCGACGTATTGATCGTCGGAATCAACAGCGACGACGGAGTCCGGGAGCTGAAGGGCCCGGAACGGCCCATCAATCCGCTCGAGGACCGGCTGCAGGTTCTGTCGGCGCTCTCCTGCGTCGACCACATCGCGTCGTTCGACGAACCGACGCCGGCCGACCTGCTGAGCATCATTCGGCCCGAAGTGTTCGTCAAAGGAGGGGACTACAGCGAGGCGACACTGCCCGAAGCCGCGCTGGTACGGCGGCTGGGTGGACGGATCGAGCTCCTTCCGTATCTCGACGGCCGCTCCACCAGTGGGATCATCGAGCGGGTCCGGGGAGCCGCAACGCCCGTCGACAGGCGCGCCGCCGCCGGGGGCGGCTCGTGAGACAGGAGAACGGCATCGCCGGCTGGCAGTCGGCTCGCAGGCTGCTGGCGGTACGACTCGACGCAATGGGCGACGTGGTCATGACCGGGCCGGCCCTGCGGGCGCTCAAGGACCAGCTACCCGGTCGTCACGTGACCCTGCTGACATCGCCGGCCGGGGCGGAGGCGGCCTCTCTGCTGCCGGAGGTGGACGAGTCGATCGTCTTCCAGGCGCCCTGGATGAAGCCGTCACCGGCAGGTCCCGGCCCCGCGCCAACGAACGAGTTGGCCGACCGTCTCCGGGCCGGTGCCTACGACGCAGCCGTCATCTTCACCGTCTACAGCCAGAGCCCGCTTCCGGCCGCGTTGCTGCTGCACCTGGCCGAGATACCGCGCGCGCTTGCTTATTGCCGGGAGAACCCTTACCACCTCCTCGACCGCTGGATCCGCGAGCCGGAGCCGGATGAGGGAGTGAGGCACGAGGTCGAGCGCCATCTCCGACTGGTGGGCACGATTGGAGCGACAACCAGCGACCGAAGCCTGCGGGTGACGGCGCGTGGGGCGGCTCACGCACGTGTCGAATCACTGCTGCAGCACCTCCGCCTGCGCGGCCGGCACGACTGGTTGGTGGTTCATCCGGGCGCCAGCGCTCCTTCCCGGCGTTACCCGGTCGAGCAGTTCGCCCAGGCGCTGCACTTACTCCATCGCGAGCACGGGTTGGGGCTGGTACTCACCGGCAGCGAAGAAGAGCGGCACCTGGTGTCGGAAGTCCGGCGGCTGGCCGGCGTTCCGGCCACCGACCTGGCGGGCGAGCTCGACCTGCACGAGTTGGTCGCCCTGCTCGAGCGGGCGCCGCTGCTGCTTGCGAACAACACCGGGCCGGTGCACCTGGCGGCAGGAGTGGGAACGCCGGTGGTCGACCTGTACGCCCTGACCAACCCGCAACACACCCCCTGGCGGGTCCCCTCTCGGGTCCTTTTCCGCGACGTGCCGTGCCGCTTCTGCTACAGCTCGCGCTGTCCGGAAGGGCACCACGAGTGCCTGAGAGGCGTGGCGCCCGGCGAGGTGGCGGCAGCCGTCCTCGACCTCTTCGGCGAGACCGGATCCGGGGTGGCCGCCGCATCCGACCGCTACTCCTCCCTCCGGCTCCCTGGCCTTACGGGGCTGCCGTGAACCTGTCTGTCCAGCGGGTCGATCGGGACCATGGCAACGGCTCCGCTCCCGAGGTGGCAAGCGAGTGATCGCCGCGGAGTGGTGCAACGTTCGTGAGGTGCTGGTCGTCCGCCTCGACAACCTGGGCGACGTACTCATGACCGGACCTGCACTCCGCTCACTCAAGGCCGGTCTGCCCGATTCGCGAATAACCCTGCTCGCCAGCCCGGGCGGCGCGCAGGCAGCCGCACTCCTGCCGTGGGTCGACCGGGTGATCGAGCACCGGGCACTGTGGCAGGACCTGGGATCGCTGCCGTTCGCGCCTCGACGAGAGTACGACCTGGTCGAACGGTTGGCACGGGCCGGCTTCGACGCCGCAATCATCTTCACCTCGTTCAGCCAGACGCCGCACGCCGCCGCCTACGCCTGTTACCTCGCCGGCATCCCGCTGCGGACCGGCACGTCCAAGGAGTTTGCCGGCGGCGTGCTGAGTCATGAGCTGCGCATCGGACCGGAAGCCGACGGCCTGCATCAGGTGGACAGGAACATGGCCCTTCTCGAGCCGCTCGGTTTCGACGTAAGCGACCGCCGGCTGGCCGTGGACGTGCCGTGGCCGGCGCGTAGGAGTCTCGACCGGATCCTCGATGACACAGGAGTGGGCGCAGGGTCGCCGCTGATAGTCGCCTGTCCCTGGGCCTCGTGCCCGGCTCGCACGTATCGGTCGGAAGACATGGTCGCCGCCGCCCGTGGAATCGGCGAGGCGAGCGGGTACCGGGTGGCGCTGACCGGGACTCCCCGCCACCGAGCCGAGCTCGAACGGGTTCCCGGACGGTTGCGGGAAGGACTGGTGGACCTCGTCGGCCGGCTCGACTTCGCGGAGTTCGCCGCTCTGGTCGAGCGCGCAGTGCTGTTACTGACCAACAACAGCGGGCCGCTTCACCTGGCGGAAGCCACGGGTACGCCCTCGGTGGTTCTCTACGCCGGCACCGATCTCGAGTCGCAGTGGAAACCTCGCTTCGGCCCGGCGCGGCTGCTCCGCAGGCCGACCGCCTGCCACCCGTGCTACGCCTTCGACTGTCCCGTGCCGGGTCACCCTTGCCTGGAGATTCCCGTCGACGAGGTGATCGGCGCCGGACTCGGCATGGCGCGTGAGAAGAGGGACCATGCCACTCCTGCCTGAAGTACGCCGCATCGCGGTGCTCCGGGCCAACGGCATCGGCGACCTGATCTTTGCGCTGCCGGCACTGGCTGCGTTGCGCAGCGCCTATCCGTCCGCACACATCACGCTGCTCGCCGCACCGTGGCACAAGGAGCTCCTGGCCGGACGGGAGGAGCCGGCAGATGACGTGCTGGTGGTTCCTGCCGCGGCGGGAATTCGCAAGGGTCCGGGCGAGGATGAAGACGATGAGGCATCGGCACGCTTCTTGTCGCGCATGCGGGCACGACGCTTCGACCTCGCCTTGCAGATGCACGGAGGGGGCCGCTACTCGAACCCCTTCGTCTCTCGACTCGGCGCGAGGTCGACGGCCGGTCTGCAGGCCGCAGGCGTTCCGGGCCTGGACCTGAACGTGCCTTACGTGTACTACCAGTCGGAAGTGCTCCGGCTGCTGGAGGTGGCCGCCCTGGTCGGCGCCGAGCCGGTGACGTTGGAGCCGCGGCTGGCCGTGACCGAGAGCGACCTGGCGGAGGCGAACGCCGTTCTCCCGTCCGACGGCGCGCCACTGGCGGTTCTCAACCCTGGTGCCAGCGATCCGCGTCGCCGCTGGCCCCCCGAGAAGTTCGCCGCGGTCGGCGACGCACTGCGAACGGCGGGCGCCACCGTCGCGATAGTCGGTGGACCGAACGACCGGGAGTTGGGCCGTGCGGTGGCGAGTGCCATGCGCGGGCCGGCTTGCGATCTGACGGGTCGAATCGGACTGGGAGGGTTGGCAGGCCTGCTGAGCCGCAGCCGCCTGCTGGTATCCAACGATACCGGGCCGCTTCATCTGGGCGCCGCCGTCGGCGCGCCCACGGTGGGGATCTACTGGTGCGGGAACCTGATCAACGCGGGCCCCGCCTATCGTCGCCGGCACCGGCCGCAAGTCTCCTGGCGGCTCGATTGCCCCGTTTGCGGCATCGACTGCACCCGCTCGGTCTGCTCACACGATGCCTCGTTCGTAGCGGACGTGCCGGAGGATCAGGTGATAGCCGCCGGACTGGACCTGCTTGCCGCCGGGGCCGCCGACAACCAGCAGCCTGCCGGCTCACCCGGCGGGCACGCCGCCACGAGCGCGCGGCCGGTCGGTTCGGTGCAGCCGAAGCAGTAAGCCGCCCTGTCTACGGCCACAGCCTGCCGACCCAAGCCATGGGGTTGCTCGGGACACCGGCGACGCGCATCTCCCAGTGCAGGTGAGGTCCGGTAGAAAGTCCGGTAGAGCCCACCTCGCCGATCACCTGGCCGGCTGCCACCGCCTCGCCCGCCTCGACCAGGATCGTGCTCTGGTGGAAGTAGAGGCTGCTTACGCCGGCGCCATGGTCGATTATCGTGAGCCCGCCCTTTATCGGAAAGAACTCTGCGATCCTCACGAGGCCGGCGTTGGTGGCCAGTATAGGCGTCCCCGTGGGAGCGCCGATGTCGCTGCCCTCGTGATACGACACCGGTCCACCCGGTGCGTACCTGCGGGGGAAGCCGAATCCGCTGGTGGAACGGCCCTCGATCGGCAGCACGAACTCTTTGCTCCACTGGGGAATCGGCAGACTCTCGGCGAAAGCCAGTTCGAACGCCTCCCGCTCGAGCTCGCGGCCGGCGGGCGTAATCACGCTGAGCGTGGAGGCGGCTACGTTCAGCTCCTCCACCGGGTTACGGCTGGCCACGATTCGCAGCTCGGCTGTCGCCGCGGTAACCCGGCCGAACTCGTCGACCAGCCTGGCCTCGACAGGCCACAGGGAGTCGGCGCTGCCCAGGGGGGCCACCGAAAGGAAGGTGATGCTGTTCCGACCATGCAGGCTGGTTCCGTGCGCGGAAGGGACGCTCAGCACCGACTCGGTCAGGGCGGCACCGCTGTCGTTCCAGCGGGTCACGACCGTGAAAGGTTCGCCTGCACCGACCGCGGCCGGCACCTCGAGCACCGGTACGGCGGCCGGCACGCCCTGCACCTCGTGAGTCAAGCTGGTCGCGTTTCCGGCGGCGTCGCTGGCCACGACGCTAATCTCGTGGCTGCCGGCCAGGGCCAACAGCGACACGGTAAGGTCCTGTGACACCTGCTCCAGCTCCAGTTCGCCGTAACTCAGCCGGTAGGTCACCGGTTCGTTGGCGCTCAGGAACAGCTCGAACGGCGCAGCCGCGGGCACACGCGCCTCCACCTCGCTGTACACCTCCGGCGGCGTGACGTCGCGCCGCGCGCTCGACAGCGCCAGGGTTAGCAGTAGCGCCGCCACCAGCAGCCCTGCTCGCACGGGCGTCAGCTTCACTCGGGGCTGGTCGCTGCGCTGGTGATGAAGGGCACGTTGCGGTACTCGTGCGCCACGTCGAGGCCGTAGCCGTAGACGAACGCGTCCTCGATCTCGAATCCGAGGTAATCGATTTCGACCTCGACCAACCGCCGCGACGGCTTGGACAGGAGCGTGGCCACGCCCACCGAAAGCGGTCCCCGACCCTCGAGATAGTGGCGCAGATATTGCATAGTGAGCCCGGTGTCGATGATGTCTTCGACAAGCAGCACGTTGCGACCCTTGAGACTGAGATCGAGGTCCTTCACGAGTCTCACCTCGCCGCTCGATTCGGTGCGCGAACCGTAGCTCGAGACGGAGAGGAAATCGACAGTCAATGGCAAGTCGATCGCCCGCACGAGGTCCGCCATGAATATGAACGCCCCGTTGAGCACGCACACCAGGTGCAGCGGTTTGTTCTGATAGTCGCAGCGTATTCGCTCGCCGAGTTCCTTCACCCGCGTTCGGATCTGCTCCTCGTCGAGCTGCACGCGCCCACTTCCGGGCTGGAAGATCGTATCAGCCATGTTCCCTCGTTCCCTGCCCAGCGCCTGCTGCGCCGGTTCTCCTACCGCCCTCGGCGGCCACGCAAGCGAGTATACCGGCCGCGACTGCGCGCCCGTACCGTTGACCCGCCTCAGGCTCCGTCGATGACAGCCTCGTCGATGTCGTCTGGCGACAGCTCGCGCCATGAGCCCGGCGCCAGGTCGCCCAACTCGAGTCGGCCGATGCCGGTTCGCACTAGTCGCGTCACGTCGTAGTCCAGGACCTCGAGCATCCGGCGTACCTGCCGCTTGCGACCCTCCGCCAGGACCAGCAGACAGCCGCCGGGGCGATTACTCGCCTGCAGGGCCCTTGCCGGTCCGTCGTCGAGCTCTACGCCGCGTAGCAGCCGTCGCAGCGCCTCGCTGGAAACGGTTCCCTGACGGCACCAGATGCGGTAGCTCTTGCGGTGACGGTAGCGCGGGTGGCTCAAACGGAGCGTCAACTCCCCGTCCGTGGTCAGCAGAAGCAACCCCTCCGACTCCATGTCCAGGCGGCCGACCGGATGCAGGCCCGGTATCGCCGGTACCAGGTCCATGACGGTCTTCCGTCCCCGCTCGTCGCGGGCGGTAGTGACGACCCCGGTCGGCTTGTTCAGCATCAAGGTGACTGCGCGCGTCTCGCCCACTACCTCCTTGCCGTCCACCATCATCGCGTCGCCCGGCTCCACTCGCATGCCGAGCACGGCCCGCTGACCGTTCACGGTTACACGGCCATGGCGGATCAGGTCTTCGACGCCGCGACGGCTCGCCACGCCCAACCTTGCCAACACCTTTTGCAAGCGCTCGCCGGGGAGACTCACCCGCTGCACCTCCTCGCTCCGGCGAGTCTACCCGCCTCGTCTCGTCGCCGAAACACCGCGGGCGGGAAGGAACACCCTCCGGCACCCGGTCCTGATACGCTTGCTCGCATGGTCAACCCTATCCACGAGAAGTTTGCCCGTCTACTCGTCCACTACTCGTGCCAGGTCGAGCCCGGCGACAAGGTCTCACTTAACCTCCACTCCGCCGCCAGCCCGTTGGCGCGTGCGCTGGTGCGTGAGGTACTGGCAGCCGAAGCATTTCCGATCCTGAAGATGACGTACCCGGAATACGAGGAGGATCTCCTCGGAACCGCCCCCGACAGCTATCTCGACAGCAGCCCGGAGTTCGAGCTGAACGAGATCCGCCAGATTCAGGCCTGGATCCGGGTGCGCGCGCCGCAGAACACGCGCGCATTGCAGAATCTGGAGAAGAGCCGCTACTCGCGTTGGCTCAAGCGCAACCGGCCGGTCCAGGATTACCGGCTCGACCACACCCGCTGGGTCGGCACCCTCTTCCCCACCGACGCTCTCGCCCAGGACGCCGGGATGAGTCTCGACGAGTATCAGAACTTCCTCTACGACGCGATGTTCCTGCTCGACGACGACCCGGTCGCGCGCTGGCAGGAGCAGGAGGACTACCAACGGAAGTTGGTCGACCGCCTGACGCAGGCGCGTGAGGTGCGGATAACCGGCGACGAGACCGATCTCACCCTGCTGACGCAGGCGCGGACATGGGTCAACTCGGCTGGCCGGCACAACATGCCTTGCGGCGAGGTATTCACCGGCCCGGTCGAATCGAGCGCCAGCGGCGTCATCAAGTACCAGGTGCCTTCGTCGGTCAACGGGGTCGAGGTCGAGAACATCCGCCTGCGATTCCAGGAGGGCAAGGTGGTCGAGGCGAAAGCGGATCGTGGCGACGACCTGCTGCAGGCTCAGCTCGCCAGCGACGACGGCGCCCGCTACCTCGGCGAACTCGGAATCGGCACCAACTACCGAATCCAGCAGCCGACCAAGCAGATACTCTTCGACGAGAAGATAGGCGGCACCGTTCACTTGGCTGTCGGAAGCTCGTACAGCGAAACCGGGGGCGTGAACAAGAGCGCCATTCATTGGGACATGGTCTGCGACCTTCGTCAGGGCGGCGCAATCTACCTCGACGGGGAGCTGTTCCAGGAGAACGGCAAGTTCCTGGTCTGATAGAGGAATAGGCAGTGGCGAAGCTCGTCTGGTCAGTCCCCAACTGCCTTGGCCTTGGCAACTACCTGGCTGTCCAACCGAGGTCTATGGTCTGCACTCCGCCGGTAACGCCCCAGGACTCCTCCGAGGCCAGGAACAACACGTAGCGCGCCACGTCGTGCGGTTCGAGCAACCGCTTGACCGCGACATTCTCCAGCAACACCTTGCTCTCGACCTGCTCGGCAGGGATTCCCCGGGTGCGGGCCTGGTCGGCGATCTGCCTCTTCACCAGAGGCGTTCGCACATAGGCGGGACACACCGTGTTGCAGGTAATGCCGACTTCTCCGCCCTCCAGGCAGGCTACCCGCATCAACCCCAGCAAGCCGTGCTTGGCGGTCACGTAAGCGGCCTTGTAGGGACTGGCGGTGAGGCTGTGGGCGCTGCCGATGTTCACGATGCGCCCGTTGCCGCTTCCAGCGAGGTGCTCCCAGGCGTACTTGACGAGCAGGAATGGCGCGGTGAGCATGAGGGCGATCATCTCGTCCCAGGTGTCCTCGGGAAAATCGGGGAGCGGGTCGATGTGCTGGAACCCGGCATTGTTCACGAGAACGTCGAGGGCACCCAGCCGCGCGACCGTCTCCCGGACCGCCAACGCGCATCCGCTGCGCCGGCTCAGGTCGGCTTCGATGAACTCCCCGCCGGCAGCGGCCGCCACCCGCCGGCCGTTCTGCTCGTCTCGGTCGACGACCGCCACCTCGTAGCCGGCCGCTGCGAGCGTTTCGGTACAGGCCCGGCCGATTCCGCTCGCGCCTCCCGTAATGAGTGCCACTCGTGTCATGTGACCGGCACTATACCGCCCACGTCCTATCCTCGAGGAGTGCTTCTGGTGGGCCTGATATCCGATACCCACGGGCTGCTGCGGCCGCAGGCGCTGACCGCGCTCGCCGGATGCGACCTCGTTCTACACGCCGGCGACGTGGGCGACTCGGAGATCCTCAAGCGTCTGAGCGAAATCGCGCCGGTCCACGCGGTGCGTGGGAATACCGATGAGGGCGGATACGCTGCCGAGCTTCCGACTTCACTGACACTTCCACTGGAGGGGCTCACCCTGTTGTTGCACCACGGTCACCGCCCGCTTTCCGATGAGCGACTCTCCGATTGCCAGGTCGTGGTCCAGGGCCACAGTCACAAGCCATCGTTGCAGAGGCGCGAGGGACGGTTGTACATCAATCCGGGAAGTGCCGGGCCTCGCAGGTTCAGCCTGCCGGTCACGCTTGGACTGTTGCGCATCGACGGAGATAGGGCCACGGCGGAGCTCGTCGACCTGCAATCACCGGCGGGCTCCCGGGAACAGCTGTGAACAACCGCATAGCGATGCCACTGCCGCGAGTGCGACCATCCGGTCGGCAGTGGAAGTCAGTCGGAGCAAGCCCTCCCAATCTCGGCGCATGGGGTGGGTCGAGCCGGAGCGCGATCGGAGACGACCGTGACCGGACAGTTGCACGTGGCAAAGCGCCTTTACCTCGATCGGCGGGGGCAGCAGGGAACCCGGCGATGGCAAAGATGGCAATCCAATCAGCGAGTCTCGACGAGTTGCGGGCAGAGTTGACGCACACTCGTCTCGGCCACGAGATCTTCGAGTCGGTGGAGGCGAACGCCGGCGGATCTTCCGCGAACGGTTCGGACGCGAGCAGGCTTGCCTCGTTCGTCGCCAGCCTCATCACCGACCTGTACGATACCGAGTCGAGCAGCGCCCAGAACCGGCTGCGGTTGACCACCAACCTGGAGATGGCCGCCGATCGACTTCAGGCGCTGGCTCAACAGTTGCGCAGCCAGGCCACGTCCGAAACTGCCATCGACGGGCCTGGTGACCAGTACCTCCTCCAGAAGGACTGATTGCACGGTTCTGACTGGCGGCTCGGCTCACGGAGCGAGTCCACCGGAGCTTGCAGGCCCCCGGGACACGGTGATAAACTTCTTTCTCGGTCGCGGCTGCGGTAGCCTGGAAGCGACCGAAGATGGCGCCGGCTGGCGCCGATGCTATGCCGAAGTGGCGGAATTGGTAGACGCGCACGATTCAGGGTCGTGTCCCTTTACGGGGGTGGGGGTTCAAGTCCCCCCTTCGGCACCATAAGCAGAAGAGGCGCGGTCCGTCGGGCCGCGCCTCCGTATACCGGCCATATCAGGGGAGAGCAGCTGTGACTACATCCGCCAAAGGCTCTCGTTCCGACAGCGAGCGAACCGGTGACGACAGGAGCGACAACGGGACACTCTCCTCACAGTCGACACCACGTTCGAAGCCACAGTCGACGCCACGGTCGACGAAATCGTGGACCACCGGAGCGCGCCTGGTGCGCCAGGTCATCACGCTTGCGCTACTCGCGCTCGCATCCCTCGGTTTCGGCCAGGCCGCCGACACGGGTTATGTCGAAGGCCGGATCCTCGAACTCAGCCAGGATGAGGCCGGCCAGTCGCGAGCGATAGTGCGCCTGCGGGACGGACGCACGGTAAACGCGACGGTTCCAGCCCAGGATGCCTACGCTCCGTCCGGGCTGCCCGAGTATCGCGGCGGTCAGCGAGTAGAGCTCTACTTCTCCCCTGCCCCCGGCCGTGAAGGGCGAACCGAGTACGTGGTGGTCGACTGGGTGAGACGGCCTGCACTGTACTGGCTGGTGGCGCTGTTTCTGTTCGCATCGGTGGTAGTTGCCCGACTAAAGGGCTTGCGGGCGTTCACCGCCACCGCGGTGAGCCTCGCTATCGTCGTAATGTTCATCGTGCCACGCATCCTCGAGGGCTGGAATCCGATGCTGGTGAGCCTGCTCGGAGTCGGCGGAATCCTCCTGCTCGCCATCTACTTCGTTCACGGCGTCAACTGGTCGACTACCGCCGCGCTGACTGGGACCCTGGTGGCGGTGATCCTCACCATGGCGCTGGGGGTGCTGTTCACCGAACTCGCCCACCTCACCGGCTATGGCTCCGAGGAGGCGTTACTGATCAGTTTCGGCGCCAACCAGGTCAGCCTCAAGGGGCTGCTCCTGGCGGGCTTGCTGGTGGGCGCGTTGGGCGCCCTCACCGACATAACGATCGTGCAGGCGAGCGTAGTGCGTGAGCTGTCGCACGTCAATCCGGAACTGGACTGGCCGCAGCTCTATCGCCGCGGAATGAACGTGGGGCTGGACCATATCGGCTCACTGGTAAATACCTTGGTCCTGGCCTACGTGGGTGCCTCACTGCCGCTGTTGGTGCTCCTGACCCTCAACGACTTCTCCCTTGGCCGCGCCCTCAACATCGAGCTCGTGGCGGCCGAGGTGGTGCACACCTTGGTCGGTTCGATCGGTCTGATACTGGCGGTGCCGCTGACCACGCTGATCGCAGCGCTGCTGTTTCGCGGAGATCGGCTCAAGCTGGTGCCCGGGGAGCTGGAGCATGCACACGGGCACTGATGCCTTGGCGACGTTGCTTGCGAACCCAGTCCGTCGGCGGTCATCGCGGGGCTGCAATCGGTCGGTGCCTACTGCGTCCGAGGCAACATGGACGAGGTGATCGCCCCACCGTCCGCGCCGGCACCGCCGCCCACTGACGTCGTCCCGCTATCCGGTACGCGGCCAGTTAGGGCGTCCGGCACGATTGGCCTGGCACTGCTTGACGAGCGAGTTGAGTGCACATACAGTTATCGGCGAAGGTGGTGACGCGAAAGACCCGAGCTTTACTCGAAGGGGCAGCGAGGTGACGATCATGACGATTCCGGCCGATAGTGCAAGCGAGCAGACGACAGGGGCGTCGAACCGGCAGAAGATAGTGCCGCACCTCTGGTTCGGCAAGGAGGCCGAGGAAGCAGTGGCTTTCTATACCTCCCTCTTCCCCGACTCGGTCACCGGTGATGTGGCCCGCTACAGCGCCGCGGGCCAGGAGATCCACGGCCAGGAACCCGGCACCGTTATGACGGTGGACTTCCGGCTGGCCGGGACCCGCTTCCTGGCTCTCAACGGGGGCCCCCACTTCAAGTTCACGCCGGCGACCTCCTTCTTCGTGTTGTGTGACTCCGCCGAAGAGGTAGATCGCCTGTGGGAAAGGCTCGTGGACGGGGGCACCGCCCTGATGGAGCTGGGCAGCTACGACTGGAGCGAGCGCTACGGCTGGGTTCAGGACCGCTTTGGCCTCAGTTGGCAGCTCTTCCTGGGTGACCGCCAAGAGGCCGGTCAGAAGGTCGTGCCCTGTCTGCTGTTCACCGGTGCTGAGCCCCGGGCCCAAGCCGCCATGGACCTCTACACTTCGGTGTTCCCGAACTCGGGCGTGGACATTGTGAGCCCGCATCCGGCCGGGGGTCCGCTGGAGGGAATGGTCGCGCACGCCCAGTTCAGGCTCGACGGCGAGATCTTTGCGGCCATGGACGGCGGTCCCGATCACCATTTCACGTTCAACGAGGCGATCTCCCTGCTGGTGGAGTGCGAGGACCAGGCAGAGATCGACCACTACTGGGAGAGGCTCGGCGAGGGCGGCGACCCCGCTGCCCGGCAGTGCGGATGGCTCAAGGACCACTTCGGGGTCTCCTGGCAGATCACCCCGAAGATCCTCGGCCGGATGATGGTCGACGAGGACCGCAACAAGGTGGATCGGGTGACCAACGCATTCATGCCGATGAAGAAGCTCGACATCGCCCAGCTCGAGGCGGCCTACCGCGGCGACGAGGCCTGAGTCCGGCGGCTAGCGAAAGGCACCAAGCCAGGTCGATCGAATCGGGCCCCTCGGAGCGGGACCGATAACTTTGCCTTGGCCACGGCGATCTTCCGCGGACATCAGTGCCCCTGCCAGCTGCCCTAAGCTGAAGACTTCCGTCTCGTAGAAGCCCTTCCTCGGGCCCCGCTACGATCCTGACCCCGTTGATTGCCAGCGGAGGCATCTCGGTCCGGATACGATGAGAGGACAGTGATGAGAGTCCTGGTGCTGTGCACACACAACTCGGCCCGCAGCCAGATGGCGGAAGGGTGGCTTCGCCGTTACGCCCTGGAAAGCGGTCTCGACGCCGAGGTGCTCTCGGCCGGTACCGAGAAGACGCGGGTCAAAGCCGAGGCCGTCGAGGCGATGCGGGAGGTGGGGATCGACATCTCCGGGCACACCTCCAAGACGCTGTTCGAACTGCCCGATCCCTGGAAGTTCGATCTGGTGCTCACCGTCTGCGACAGCGCCAACGAGGCATGTCCGACGTACCCGGCGAAGACCACGAGACTACACGTTTCTTTTGCCGATCCCAGCGAGCTACCTCCCGGCCAAGCGGATCGCGGGCCAGAGCGCTGGCGAGAAGTTCGCGATGCGCTGGGTGAGATGAGTCGGCGGCTGGTCAGGGCGCTGACAGAGGGGCGAACACCGACGGACTACGAACTGGTGCCGGACGTACCGCCTCACTCGCCATGAAGTTGTTGCTGCTCAGCGACATCCAGGGAAATGAGAGCGCGCTGGAGGCCGTTCTGTCCCACCGAGATGCGCAGCAGGCGGACGCCGTTGTCTGCCTCGGCGACGTTGCTTGCGGACCCAGTCCGTCGGCGGTCATCGCGGGGTTGCAATCGGTCGGTGCCTACTGCGTCCGGGGCAACATGGACGAGGTGATCGCCGCACCGTCCGCGCCGGCTGCCGAGGCGGAGACGAGCTCCGAGCCGTTCGAGGCGATCGACCGCTGGTGCTCGGCGCAGCTGTCCGCGAGGCAGCGTCAGTGGCTTGCCTCCCGGCCGCTCACCTTCGAACTCGAGCTGAAAGGCGACATCACGTTGCTGGCCTGTCACGGGTCCCCGCGATCGGTAGACGAGGTAATAGCTCCCGACTCACCTGCCGCCGACGTACTCGCCGCCACCGGTGACTGGCAGACCGGCATTCTTGCAGTCGGCCACCTTCACCAGTCGATGCTGCGCTGGATCGGCGAACTCCTGGTACTGCACCCCGGAAGTGTCGGGTGGCCAGAACCTGGCTCCGGCGTGCCTCACCCCGGCAGGCCTCGCGCCACCACGCGCCGCCCACTGCGCGCTTCATTCGCCCTCGTACAGTGCAGCGACGGCAATCTTCAGGTTCAGTTCCACACGGTTCCCTATCGGTTCGAAGCGTTACGCCGAGAGGTGCTGCAGTCCGGAATGCCTCACGGCATCTGGTACCTGGAACATTGGGAAGCTCACTGATTCTCCTCCTCCCCTCTCCTATCCGTCGGCTCTTATCGGTCGAACTTCGAGGTTGCCGGCTTAAGGGAACCGGGGCAGTGCTGTCAGTAACAGCGCGACGCACTTCAACAGCGGTGCGTATGATCGTGCAGATTGATGTTAGGTACCAACGAGGCCCAGCGGGTCAGCTGTTAAACGCGAGCGGGATATCCGTTTCTGAAAAGTCGTTGCCCTTGAACAGCAGGGGTTCGCCGGTCGACTTGGCGAGGGCATAGGAGAAACAGTCTCCAAAGTTGAGGGCCGCCCTGTGTCGTCCCTTACCGTATCGGGAGAATGCTTGTTGGGCGGTCATAGCCTGTTCGGCGTCGAACGGCACGAGTCGTATCCCGGCCGAGCCGAGCAGGAGTCTCAGTTCCCCTATGCCGTCGGCGCCCTTTCTGCTCTCCACCACCATGGCGGTCTCCAGGTAAGTACCGGCTGACATGAGTCTTACCGCCGCTGATGCGATCTCCAGTTTGAAGGTGGAGGCCTCCGCTTCGTTCTCGAGTACGGCAAGGATCGCCGAGGTGTCGATCACCACTAGCCGGGGAGTCCGTTCTCGTTGTAGCCGAGTATTTCGTCAGCCGGCCGGTCATCCAGTGTCGGCAACTTTGTGTAATGCTCTGCAATGGCATCGAGTTGGGACACGACAGATTCGATCTCTGCGGTGCGCTTGCGCTGGTTCTTGCTGTGCGCCTCACGCAGGGCGTCGGTGACCACTTGAGTGATCGAACGACCGGTTGACTTCGCCAGCTCTTGGGCGAGGCGGTGTGCCTCGTCGTTTTTGATGTTCAGAGCCATCTGGATTCTCCAAGGTAGAACATCTGCCACCTTCCACCATCGTAGCAGGTTTTCGGTGCCGGGGTGGGCGCCCGAGCACTCTGTGCGAACGAAACACCATATTAATTGCCAGGTCGAAAGTAGAACATTCGGGGTTGCCTTGTTAAGCCCCACCGATTTCGCCCGTAGTGAGCCATACTCGAAGTCCGCCGTTGCTCGTCGCCAGAGTTCGGGCGTGGCGCAACCGCGTCTCGACGACGCCAGGGTTCGCGCTCAGCAGCGCAACACGCCAGCGCGTCCTACCCCCGGCCAGCCGGCGGAGAAACGACGAAACGATCTCATCCGCCTCCTGCCGCTCGCCCAGCCGCACCCCGTAGGGAAGGTTGGCGACGATCAGCCCGCGACTCGCCCCGAGGGTGTCGAAGTCGAAGCTGAGGCTGTCCCGCTGGCGCAACTCGACCGATCGATACTCTGGATGCGAGAGATTGAGACGCGACGCGTCGAGGGCGTCACCGTCGCTATCGAGGCCGAGGACCGCCGGCAGTGGTGCTGCCGGAGCCCGTGGTCCGGTCGCCGCAGAGCCACTCGCCACCCTCGCCGCACCGTCGCCTCC
This sequence comes from Trueperaceae bacterium, assembly GCA_040905465.1. Taxonomy (GTDB): domain Bacteria; phylum Deinococcota; class Deinococci; order Deinococcales; family Trueperaceae; genus DASVCN01. The sequence continues at coordinate 57,262 of JBBDRK010000081.1, forward strand.
GGAGCTCACGCCCCCATCTCCCACATCGAGGCCCGCCCGCCGCCTCACCTCCCGCCAGCGGCCAGGCCTGTGCCAAGCCGCCTCCTCGAAAGCGAAACTCCGCCTCCTACCCGGCGGCAATCCGGACAGGAGGTCGACCGCCTCGAGGAGCAGCGTGCCGCTGCCACAGAAGGGATCGACCACCACGTCGGGCCGGCCTTCCATGCCGGCCAGCCCCTCGAGAACCACGGCCGCCGCCAGCGTCTCGCGCAGCGGGGCGGCGTGGACGTGCCTGCGGACGTTTCGTCTGTGCAGGTGCTCACCACTGGTATCCAGGCTCAACGTGCAGCGGTCATCCTGCAAGCGCACATGGAAGGCAAGTGGCGCATCGTCAGCCAGACGGGGCGCGAGACCCACCTCGCCCATGCGGCGACCTATCGCGGCGCCGACGGTCTTCGCCAGGTAGCCGCCCCCCTGCAACTTGGAGCGCCGTGAGCTCATCCTCAGCGCGTAGCTCTCGTAGAAACCGAGGTGGACCTCCCACGGCAACTTCCGGGCACGGCCTACAAGCATCTCCGGAGTCGCCGCCGGAAAGGACCCCAACCGCAGCATGACCCGACCGGCGGTGCGCAGCTCGAGGTTCACGCGCATCACGCCGTCCAGGTCGAGGGCGAGCGCTTCGCCACCCCGCTCGGCAGTGGCCCCTCCGCCGGACCCGGCGAGTCCGAGGTCGGCGAGCTCGCCAAGGAGCACGCCCTCGAGGCCAGGCGTTACCTGAACGAAGACATCGAACGGCGCCTGCAGCAGCCACCGTTTCACCCGCCGCTCGAGCGCGGAGCTGCTCAATCGCGTTACCTGCCTGCGTGTACCACCCTTCATCACTGCACTACTCCACGCGTCGACTGGCGCTAGCCTTCTGGCTCACTCGATCTGCCTCAGATCCCCTCCAACTCCTCCAACGTCCCCAGCGGCCGAAAGGTGTCACGCACTTGGCGCAGCAGCGCCAGCCGGTTGCGGCGGATGACGTCTTCGTCGACCATCACCAGGACGTTATCCAGGAATGCGTCCAGTGGCTCCTTGAGGAGGAGCACGTTGGCGATGGCAGCGTCGAGCCGATCGAGCCGAGAGTGAGGCGACCGTCCCAGGTCCCACGGCTCCAAGCCGAGCCGCGCGGTTTCGAGCAGCTCGGCGATTCCCTTACGGGCGAGCGGGAGCGCGTGGTTCAGCGGAGCTTCCTCCGCAACCTGGAACAGCCTCGTCTCGATCTCCAGATCTTCCGGTGCTCGCTCGCCGAGCTTCGCTGCACGCTTGTAGAGGGTCATCAGCGCCGGGAACTCCGGTTCGGCGCTCAACGCAGCCAGCAGGTGGGCGCGGCGGGCGGCGGTTATGACCGGCGGAGCGTCGGCGCAGGCGGCACGCACGATGTGAACGCTCAAGCCCTCCTCGGCCAGCAGCGACGCGACACGATCCCACACGAACCGCTCTACGTCGCGCACCACCTTGTCGTCGACGGTCACCTTGGTGTTCCCGTAGGCTGCGGCTGCGGCTTCCAGGAAGGTTTTCGGCGAGTGCTCCCAGCCCTGGGCGTTCAAGGTCCTCACCAACCCGAGCGCGTCTCGCCGGAGGCCGAACGGATCCGCCGAACCGCTCCCTCTCTTGCCGGCGGCGAAGAAGCCGAGTAGCTTGTCTAGCCGGTCCGCGACCGATAGCAGCGCGCCGACCCGGGTGCCGGGAAGCCTGTCGTCCGGGCCCTTGGGGCGCACTCCGTCTTCCAGGGCACGGCCGACGTCAGGACCGAGGCCCTCGGCCACGGCGTAGGCGCGTGCCATGACGCCTTCGAGCTCCGGGAGCTCGAACACCATGCCGGTTCCCAGGTCCGACCGGTAAATGGGCAGCGCCTGCTCGAGCACCTCGCGTTCGGCGGCCGTCAGCACGGTTTCATCGGCAAGACGGCGGGCGGTGTCGTCCACCCGCGCAACCTTGTCTGCCATCGAACCGAGACTGCCGTGGAACTGGATCCCCGAGAGATCCCAGGCGTGCTGGGAGAGACTCTTGGCGCGGTCGGCGTCCCAGAAGAAGCGAGCGTCGTAGAGCCGCCCGGCCAGCACCTTCTCGTAGCCCGCTCGGATTACCGACACCTCGGGAACCCGGTTGTTCGAAACGCTGACGAAACGAGCAGCCAACGGGCCCCTCTCGCTCCGCACCGGGAAGTAGCGCTGGTGGTGGATCATCACCGTCGCCAGCACTTCGTCCGGCAACTCCAGATATCCGTCGTCGAAGCTGCCGAGCACCGCGAACGGCTCCTCGACCAGGTTGGTGACCTCGACGAGCAGCGCGTCGTCATCGAGCGGCGTAAGGCCCTCGGCGTTCGCTGCCGCCGCAACGGCGTCTCGGGTTGCCCGCGCCCGCTCGTCGGCGTCGGCCAGCACGTGCGCCTCGCGCAGGGCGGCCAGATAGGAAGCCGGCTCGGCCAGCTCGATGGCGCCGGGCGCCAAAAAGCGGTGGCCGCGACTGGTCCGTCCGGAGCGCTGGCCGCCGGCTTCAAGGTCGATCACCTCGCCTCCGAGCAACGCCACCAGCCAGGACACCGGGCGCACGAAGGCGGTCTCCACCTCGCCCCAGCGCATCTTCCGGGGCGCCGGCAGGTTCTCGAGCAGCGAGCTCAGGAGCTCGGGGAGCACTTCCGCGGCCGGAGTACCGCCGACTTCCTTGGTTACGAAGACGTAGCGGCCCTTGTCGGTCTCTTCGACAGTGAGCTCGCTCGGATCGACACCGTTCGTCTCGGCGAAACCGAGCGCCGCTTTGGTCGGTTCGCCCGCCTTGAAGGCGGCGCTCTCCGGTGGGCCGCGCCGCTTTTCGCTGCGCCGCTCGCTGGCGTCTGCCAGGCCCTCCACCAGCACTGCCAGACGCCTCGGGGTCGCGAAGCCATGGATCTGCCCGTGCGGCAACCGGGCGTCCTCGAGTGCCTTCTCGATTCCGGAGACCAGCGCAATACGCCCCTGGCTCACATACCAGCTCGGCAGCTCTTCGGTCCCGATCTCGAATAGCAGGTCCGGCATCAGGCCACTTCTCGCTTGGGCTGTTGCGAGTCCAGGTAGCGCCGTGCGCTCGCCTCGCTCAGCCGGCGCAGCCGCTGCACGTAGTTCTGCCGTTCGGTCTGTGACAGCACACCACGGGCGTCCAGCAGGTTGAACGCGTGCGACGCCTTCATCACGAACTCGTAGCCGGGGTATAGCAGCTCGAGCTCGAGGAGCCGTTGCGCCTCACCCTCGAACGCGTCGAACAGCTTGCGCTGAAGCTCGGGATCGCTGTGCTCGAAGTTGTAGGCGGAGTGTTCGACCTCGAACCGGCGGCGCAAGTCGCCCATGCTCACTCCGGGCGCGACCTCTATGTCGAAGCCGTGGCCGACCCCCTGCAGGTACATGGCGATGCGCTCGAGCCCATACGTCAACTCGACCGGCACCGGTCGACAGTCGATGCTCCCTACTTGCTGGAAGTAGGTGAACTGGGTGATCTCCATGCCGTCCATCCAGACCTCCCAACCCAGGCCCCAGGCGCCCAGCGTCGGCGACTCCCAGTTGTCCTCGACGAAGCGGATGTCGTGCCGGCTCGGGTCTATTCCCAACTGATAGAGCGACTGCAGGTAGACGTCCTGGACGTCGGCGGGCGACGGCTTTAGCACCACCTGGTACTGGAAGAAGTACTGGAAGCGGTAGGGGTTGTCACCGTAGCGTCCGTCTGACGGACGGCGGCTGGGCGCGATCCCGGCAACCCGCCACGGTTCGGGGCCCAGCGAACGCAGGAAGGTGGTCGGGTAGAAAGTGCCTGCTCCGACCTCGGTATCTTGCGGCGTGGCGATCACGCAGCCCTGCTCCGCCCAGTAGCGGTCGAGTGTGAGGATGATGTCCTGGAATCGCATGGTGGCTCCTGGCGGCAGAACGAGGACTTCCCTGGTAGAGGGGACAATTAAGATTTGGTGGGGCCCGAAAAGGCGCAATCGTAACGAATACCCTTTCAGGCTTTATTTCGAGCGCGTAGTATAGCACCATGAGTCAACGTCGAAGCATGACCCGCATCGGGCTCGGAGCGCGATGCAGCGACGGGTTTGGAGGAAGGCCGTGAACAGGTACGACGACAGGGCACGACTGGTCTTCCACTTCGCGCGGGAGGAGGGATCGAAACTCGGGCATGCGATGATCGGTCCCGAGCACCTCCTGCTGGGTCTCATGCGCGAGGGGGGCACGGCGAGCCGAGTGTTGAGCGAGTTCGGCGCGACGCTCGAAGGATTTCGCCGGCAGGTCGAGGAAATGGTCGGCCGCGGAGACGGCCTTCCCCGCAATGAAACCGCCGCCATCACGCCCCGTGCTCGCCGCGTCATGGAGCTTGCCGGCTCCGAAGCGCGCAGCCTGGGATCAAACGTAATAGCTACCGAGCACATCCTGCTCGGGATAATCCGTGAAGGCGACGGAGTCGCCTACCGTATCCTCCAACAGCTCACGCGCGACGTGGACACCGTCCGCTGGCGCATACTGGCGGCGGCCGATCCCAAGAATCAGGCCGAGGCCGTCAACACACCGTTTCTCGACGAGTATGCCCGTGACCTCACCAAGGAAGCGCGCGAGGGCAAGCTTGACCCTGTAATCGGTCGCACCGAAGAGATCCGCCGGGTAATTCAGATCCTCTCGCGCCGGACCAAGAACAACCCGGTACTCATCGGCGAACCGGGGGTCGGCAAGACCGCCATCGTCGAGGGACTCGCTCAGGCGATCACCGAGGGCCGGGTACCGCCCAATCTGATGTCGGTTCGGGTCCTGTCGATAGACCTGTCGAACATCGTGGCCGGCACCAAGTACCGTGGCGAGTTCGAGGAGCGCCTGCGGCAGGTGATCGAGGAGCTGCGCAGCGCCAAGGTGGTGGCGTTCATAGATGAGCTGCACACGCTGGTGGGAGCCGGCGGCGCCGAGGGAACGCTGGACGCGGCAAACATACTGAAGCCACCGTTGTCGCGGGGCGAGGTCCAGGTGATCGGCGCCACCACTACCGGCGAGTACCACCGCTACATCGAGAAGGACGCCGCGCTCGAGCGCCGCTTCCAGCCGGTAATCGTGCTGGAGCCCTCGCCGGAGGAGTCGCTGGAGATCCTCCGTGGCCTGCGCGAGAAGTACGAGACGCACCACGGGGTGATAATCCCCAACAACATCCTGGAGCTGTCGGTCAGGTTCGGCGAACGCAGCCTGCCGGGCCGGAACTTTCCCGACAAGGCGATCGACCTCATCGACGAGGCAGCGGCCCGCACCCGGCTCAACAAGTCGCTCGGGTTCCCGGTTGTCGAGGAGGACGACGGCACACCTGTCGTGACTCGAGAAGACGTCGAAGCGGTGGTGAACTCCTGGGGCGGCATCTACGTCGACGATCACGACGCAGACAAGCTCACCCACATCGAACTCTCCCTCAAGCAAGCAGTCATCGGACAGGACAAGGCGATCAGCGCACTCTCCGGCGCCCTCAGACGAGCGCGGGTAGGGCTCGGCGGTCGCACCCGGGTGTCCACCTCTTTCCTGTTCGTGGGCCCGTCCGGGGTCGGCAAGACGTTCCTGGCCAAGCAGCTGGCGATAGAGTTGTTCGGTTCCGAGCGGGCGCTGGTACGGCTCGACATGTCGGAGTACCAGGAGTCGCATGCCATCTCCAAGCTCATCGGCGCCCCTCCCGGGTACGTGGGACACGAACAGGGCGGCCGACTCACCGAAGCCGTTCGGCGCCAGCCGTTCTCGGTGGTGCTGCTCGACGAGATCGAGAAGGCTCACCCGGACATCTACAACACCTTCCTTCAGGTCCTCGACGATGGCCGGCTAACCGACGGACTGGGACGTACCGTAGATTTTCGGCGGGTGATCCTGATCATGACCTCGAACACCGGATTCAACCGTGGGCCCGGAGTCGGTTTCCAGGCCGAGACGCAGCTGGACGTGCAGGCTCCGCTGCGAGGGATCTTCTCGCCGGAGTTCCTGGACCGGCTCGACGAGGTCATCGCCTTCGAGACCTTCGACCGGCAGGGAATCCTGCAGATCACCCGCGGGATGCTCGAGGAGATGCGCCGCGACCTCACCAACCGAGACATCGACGTAACCTTCGCGGACGAAGTATCCGACTTCCTGGTCGAGAAGATGCCGAAGGGTGAAAGCGCCCGTCCGCTGCGCGCGGTTCTCCGCGAGTACATCGAGGACCCGCTCTCGGTCGAGCTCCTCAACCACGGTTCCGACGAACCGCTGATCGTGACCGTCGACGAGGACAAGGTGGTATTCGCACGGCCGGTACCGATAGTCTGAGCATTCAGCACAACGTGTAGCAGGCGGGGCCCGTTCGCAACCGGGCCCCGTTGCTATTTGGTGCCGCGACCGGCCGTCGCCCCGTTTGCGGGGAACCCGGCCCGCTGCCGACCGGCCGTCGTGACACCGGAGAACGGCACTGTATGATGCGGGCAATGCCATCACCGCCAGCCCCTGTCGAGTGCCGTGCCGAAGGGTAACGTCGACTACATCTGTTCGGAGTGCGGCACGTCTTCGCCGATGTCGCTCGGCCGCTGCCCCCGTTGCGGATCGTGGGGCTCGATGGAGCCACGCGCCCATGCCCCGGCCCGGCGCGCTTCGGGCAACGGCCGAGCAGCGACCGCTGCGGTACAGGCGCTCGCCGAGGTCAGCGAGGCGGAACTGAGTCGCAACTCCTCCGGAGACGAGGAGGTCGATCGCGTGCTGGGAGGCGGCTGGGTCAGTGGCTCGGTGCTGCTGCTGGCGGGCGAACCGGGCATCGGCAAGTCGACTCTGCTGCTTCAGCTCGCTCACCACGCTGCCGCTGCCGCTGCCGAACGGTCGACGCTCTACGTCGCCGGCGAGGAGTCACCGGCCCAGGTTCGGTTGCGCGCCGAGCGTCTGGGGGTGGGCCAGGGCGTGAAGGTCACGCGTGAGACCGATGCCCGCGCGCTGGCCGCCTATCTGCGCGCCGAGCCGCCGCAGCTGGCCATCGTCGACTCGATCCAGACGCTTCTCTCCGAGGACGGCGCAACTCCGGGAACGCTCACCCAGGTCCGCGACTCCACCGCTCTGCTGGTGGCGGCCGCCAAAGAGTCGGGTACGACACTGGTGCTGATCGGCCATGTGACCAAGCAGGGGTCGATCGCCGGACCGAAGGTGGTGGAGCACATGGTAGACGCCACCTTGGCCCTCGAATCGGCGGCCGGGTTCCGGGTCTTGCGGGCCATCAAGAACCGATTCGGTCCGGCAGGCGAGATGGGTGTGTTCGAGATGGCCGCCGACGGCATGCGCCAGGTTCCCAACCCGTCACAAGCGTTCCTGTCTGAACGCCCGCTGGGGGTACCGGGATCGGTGGTCACCGCCGCCCTGGAAGGCCAGAGGCCGCTGCTGCTCGAGGTGCAGGCCCTGGCGGCCAAGTCTCCGTATGCCTCGCCCCGGCGGGTGGTCCAGGGTCTCGACTCACGCCGCGTCGACGTGGTCCTGGCCGTTCTCGAGCGTCGCCTGGAGCTGCCGCTCACCGGACTCGATGTGTTCGTGAACGTCGCCGGCGGCCTGCGGCTCACCGATCCGGGAACCGATCTGGCCGTTGCCCTTGCTGTTTACTCGGCCGTCACCAACCGCACCATGCCCGAGGGCACCGCCGTCGTCGGAGAGGTCGGCCTGGCGGGGGAGTTGCGCACCGTGCCGCAACTTGCCAGGAGACGCACCGAGGCGGCCCGTGCCGGATTCGACAACGTGCTCGAGCCTTCGTCGGACTCCCCCGATGCCCGCGGCTGTCGCTCGGTGCGTGAGGCCATCGAGCGGGCCTGGAGCAACGAATGAGATCCGGCTCGACCGCGTATCTGCTCGCCAGGGCAGCGATGACACTGCTGGGCGCGACCGCCGGCATGAGCGCGGCGAATGTGCTGCTGGAACGGGACGTTCTCACCGGCCCCAACAACCTGCTCTACCTCACGCTGGTTGGCCTGCTTCTCGGGTACCTGATAAGCGCCCCGGTTGCCACGCTGTGGGCCAGGCTGTGGCGGTATCTGGCAAGTCGGGCGAGCACCATTCCTCCGGAAGCGGTGCTGGCCGCCGGTACCGGAGCCACTGTGGCACTGCTGATCGCCGTGCTGGTCAACAACGTGCTCGCGCCGGTACCGGGATTCACCTGGTACTGGTCGCTGCTGATCGCGATTGTGCTGGTAGCGGCGTCGACAACGTTCTTCGTAGCCAACCGGCGATTGTTCGGGTCGTTGCGGGCGCCGCCGGAACCGGGCGTCCGGACGCCCCGTACCGGGACAGAGAAGGTAATAGATACGTCCGCGATCATCGACGGCCGGATCGTAGACGTGCTCGAGGCGAACTTCCTGGCGAGCCCCATCCTGATCCCCCGCTTCGTGCTGCTGGAATTGCAGCGGATCGCGGACTCCGGCGACCCGTTGCGCCGGCGGCGAGGCAGGCGCGGCCTGGAGATGCTCGATCGGCTGGCCCAGCAGAAGGCGGCGCCGACACAGGTCATCTCAGACGATCCGGGTGACGCCGAAGGGGTGGACGAGAAGCTGATGGCGGTCTGTATCTCCCGTGGCGCGGACCTGATAACGACCGACTACAACCTCGACCGGGTAGCCGCCCTCCAGGGCATCCGGGTGCTCAATGTCAATCAGCTCGCCAACGCCGTGAAGGCGTCGTTTCTGCCCGGCGAGAGGTTGTCGCTGTCGATCGTTCGGGAGGGGCGGGAGCCCGGTCAGGGACTGGCCTACCTGGAGGACGGCACCATGGTGGTAGTAGAGGACGCTTCCGAGTTGGTGGGCCGAACGGTGGACACCGTGGTTACCAGCAGCCTGCAGACGAACATGGGTCGGATGATCTTCGCCAAGCCGGCGGATGGCGGCGACGGCTGACAGGCGTAGCGACTCACGAGCAAATCGTCCCGAAGCGGCAGGTTGACACCTCTTCAGGTCGCCTAGTATCGTATTCGCTGCCTCGACGCCGGGTAGGATGGCAATGCTTGCCCGCAGCATGGGGCCTTAGCTCAGCTGGGAGAGCATTCGCTTTGCAAGCGAGAGGTCGTCGGTT